>JBKHIY010000182.1:0-5332 GCA_046538415.1 Candidatus Brocadiia bacterium
GGGATGGGCCCCGCGTCGCGCCGCCCGCCGGAGCCCACCTTGACCGCCTGCTGCGCCTTGCGCTATCCTTGGCGGCGATCCCCGCCCACCGAGGAGTCGCGGCATGAGCACCCTGGTCGGGGGCCTGCTGGCCTTCCTGGTGCCGTTCGCGCTCTCCCTGGCTCTGACCTGCCTGGCCCGCCGGCTGGCTCCCCGGCTGGGCTTCGTCGACCGCCCCGGGGGCCGCAAGGCCCATTCCCGGCCCGTGCCCCTGGGCGGGGGGGTGGCCATGTTCGTGGCCTGGGCGGTGCCCGTGGGCGCCGTGCTCGCGGTGGCCTGCGCCCTGCCGCCCCCACCGTCGGCCGCGCCGCCGCCTGGGCCATCGCCGCCCGTGCTGGAGGCGCCGCGTCCCGCGGCGCCCGCGCCCGAGCCCCCTGCGCCGGGCCTCCGCGACCATCTGGCCGACCTGGCCGACCGCGCGTGGCCTCTCTCCCTGGTGCTGCTGGGCAGCGCCCTGGTCATGGCCCTGGGCCTGGCCGACGACGTCCGGGAGCTCTCCCCGGCGTGCCGCCTGCTGGTCCAGGCGGGGGTGGCGGCGGGGCTCTACGCGGCCTCGCGCGAGCTGCGCATCACGCTCTTCGCCCGGTGGGCCTGGCCCTCCTTCGTCTACACCGTGGTGTGGGTGGTGGGGATCACGAACGCCTTCAACTTCCTGGACAACACCGACGGCCTGTCGGCGGGGGTGGCGGTGGTGGCCTCGCTGATCCTGGCGGTGGTGGGGGTGCAGACGGGTCAGGTGGTGATGACCGCGCTGGCCCTCGGCCTGGCGGGCGCGGCGGCGGGCTTCCTGGTGCACAACTTCCCGCCGGCCCGCGTGTACATGGGCGACGCGGGGGGCCTGTTCCTGGGCTTCGCCCTCTCCCTGCTCACTGTCCTGTTCACCTTCTACAAGTCTGGCCCCGTGCCCTCGGGGCGTCTCTACGGGGTGCTCATGCCCCTGTTCATCCTCGCCCTGCCCATCTTCGACACCATCACCGTGGTGGCCATTCGCATCCGGGAGGGGCGGCCGGTGTGGGAGGGGGACCGCCGCCACTTCTCCCACCGCCTCATGGCCCTGGGCATGAGCACCCGCGAGACCGTGCTGTTCATCTACCTCACGGCCTTCTGCCTGGGCCTGGCCTCCACACTGCTGAGCTCGCTGGACGAGGCGGGGGCCGTGGTCATCTTCGTCATCGGCGTGGCCATCTTCATCCTCATTGGCCTGCTCGAACGCGCCGGGCGGCGCAGACACTGAGCCCGCCATGCCCCATGCCCCACAGCCGGATCCGCGTGCTGCCTCGCCCGCCTCCCTGAGCGCCGTGCGGGTGCTGGAGGTGGTGGCGGTGGTCTTCGCGGCGCTGGCCGTGGCCCTCCGGCCCCTCCTGCCGGGGCACGGCGACGAGGCGAACCTGTGGGTGGAGCTGTGCGTGGTGGTGGCGGCCATGGGCCTGGCCCTGCGCATGGCCCTCCAGCGGCGCCTGCGGGTGGTGCGCACGGGGATGGGCCTTCCCGCTCTGGCCCTGCTGGCCGTGGCCGCGGTGTCGACGGCCCGCTCGCCCCACAAGGCGGCCAGCGTGGCTACGCTGCTGGAGTGGGGCTCCTACGCGTTGCTCTTCCTGGTGGTGGCGACCCTGGCCTCGGAGGGGCTGGACCGGCGGTTCGTGCTGCGGGTGCTGTGGGCATCGGCGTTCGTGGCCTTCCTCTTCGGGCTTTTCCAGCAATTTGTGAACCTCCCCCTGGTGCTTCGCCAGATCGAGGGGAGCCGGGAGCGGGTGCTGCTGGAGCTTCGGCTGCCGCCGGCCCAGTTCGACAACCTGGTGCAGCGGGCGCGGGGGCGGGTTTTCTCCACCTTCCTGGTGCCCAATTCCTTCGCCGGGTTCATCGTCCTCGTTCTTCCCGGGTTCCTCGGCTACGCCCTGGACCGCGTGCGGGCCGGGGAGCGGGGGATGCGCTTCCTGGCTCTCGCGGGGCTGTGGGTGGCGGCGGCGCTGGCGTGCCTGCTGCTCACCTACTCGCGGGGCGGGTGGCTGGCCATGGGGGTGGCCGCGGCAGCTTTCTGCGTGCTCCTGGGCCGCGGGGCGCTGCGCCGCCACCGGCCCGCGGTCGTCGGGCTGGTGGTGGCCGCGGTGGTGGCCGCAGGGGGCCTGTTCGCCACGGGGACGGTGCCGACGCGCATCTTCCGCACCGGCCTGGCCTCGCTGGAGGTGCGGCTGGGCTACTGGCGGGGGGCCCTGGCCATGGCCGGGGCCCATCCCGTGGGGGGCGTGGGCCTGGGCACCTTCGGCTCCCACTACCCCCGCTACCGCTGGGTGAAGGCCCGGGTGACCCAGGAGGCCCACAACGACTATCTCCAGACCCTCGCCGAGCTGGGGGTGGTGGGCCTGGCGGCGTTCGTGTGGGTGTGGGCGGCGTGCCTTCGGGGCAGCTTCGCCCCGCGGCGGGAGCCGGGGGGCCGGGCTTTCCCCCGGGGGCTGGGCATCGCGGCGGGCCTGGGGGCCATGGGGCTGAGCATGGCCGCGGCGGCCACGTTCACCTTCGGTGGCTGGGGCACGGAGCCGTGGTGGCCGGTGCCCAAGGCGTGGTGCGACGCCGCCCTGGTGGCCGTGCTGGCGGGCGCGTGGGTGGCCTGGTTCGCCCTCCTGGGCCGCGGCGAGGCGGGGCCGCCGGGGGAGCTGTGCCGCAAGGGGCTGCTCTGCGGGCTCATCGGCTTCCTGTTCCATTGTGCGGTGGACTTCGATTACCAGGAGCCTGGGGTGGCGCTCACGGCGTGGGTGGTGGCGGCGCTGTGCGTGGCCCAGCGGCGCTCGCGGCGCGAGGTGCGGCTCTCCCGGGCCGCCGCCTTCGGGTTGGGGGCCGCGGTCCTGGTGGCCGTAGCCGGCTTCGAGGTGCTCTTCCTGCGGGCCGTGCGGGCGGGCACGCACCGCGACCTGGCGGAGAGCCGGCGAGTCGAGGCCTCCGAGGCCTCCTCGCCCCGCGAGGAGGCCGAGCTGCTGGCCCAGTCCGCCGACCACTACGCCCGGGCGGCCAGCCTCCGGCCCCTCGACGACGGCCTCCGCATCCGCTACGGGGCACTGGTCGAGGACCTCTTCTGGCTGCCCTACGAGGGTCCCGAGAGCTTCCGCACGGCCGATCGGCTGCTGGGCTACGCCGAGGAGCTGGCCGAGCGGCCCTCCGCCGACCCTCGGCGGCTGGCCGCCGTCTACCGTGCGGCGGCGGAGCGGTTCCGCACCGCGGCGCGGCTGGCCCGCCGGGCCGCGGAGCTCCAGCTCGCGCGCCGCGGGCCTCCACCGCCCCCGGCCTTCGAGGAGGCAGGGGACCAGATGCGCCAGGGCTCCGAGGCCTACGTCGCGGCGCCGCCGCATGCCGCGCCCCCTGAGGCTCCGCCCGACTACTCGGCCCACCGCTATCGCGCCGCGGCCCTCTGCTTCCGCCGCGCCGCAGCGGCCTACGCCCGGGTGGCGGCGCCCCGCCGGGGCATCGAGGCGCGGCGCTTCGACCTGGGGCCGGCGCGGGAGGAGCCGGAGCCCTTGTTCCGCCAGGCCCTTCGCCTCTACCAGCGTGCCGCGGCGCTCAACCGGGCGGGCAGCGCCCCCCACGTGCGCCTCGCCCAGCTGTGCCAGCGGGCCGCCGAGGCCCGGCTCCACGACGCCCTGGCGCCGCTCGTCGAGGCCTACGCCGCCGAGCGGCCCCCGTCCGGGCCGCGCGGCGCCTTCCTGCCCGCCGTGGCCGAGTTCGAGCGGGCCCTCCGCCGCGATCCCAACCGTCCCAACCTGCGGCTGTGGACGGCCCAGGCCCTCGAGCGGCACGGCGACCTGGGGGCCGCACGCGAGCAGGCCCAGGCCGCCCTCCGCCTCCACCGTACTGTGACCGAGAAGCACACCGAGCACGTCCTCCGCCTCAGCGCCGAGGAGATGGCCCAGTGCCGCCTGCTCCTCCAGCGGGTGAAGGAGGGGGCGGGGCCGTGAGCGTCGCGGCTCGCATCCGCCGCCTGCTCGTGCCCGCGCACGACCTGGTGGCGCTCCAGCGTCGCCGCCTGCTCCGCCGCCTGCCCCCCGGAGGCACGGTGCTCGACGCCGGCTGCGGGGACGGCGAGATGAGCCTCCTGCTGGCCCGCCGGGGCCACCGCGTGGTGGGGGTGAGCAACGAGCCCCAGGCCCTCGCCCGCGCCCGCCGGCGAGCCGAAGCCCTGGGCATCGCGGGCCGGGACGTGACCTTCCGCCTCCACGACCTGGCCCGCGACGGCCCGCCGGGCCAGGACTTCGACGCCGCGGTCTGCTTCGACGTGCTGGAGCACATCGCCGCGGACGACGCTGCCCTTCGCGCCGTGGCCGCCAGCCTGCGAGCCGGCGCCACCCTGGCCCTCACCGTGCCCGCCCGCCCCGCGCCCCGGCTCTGGGGCGACCGCCTGGCGGCGGCCGAGGACGGGGGCCACGTGCGTCGCGGCTACACCCAGGAGGAGCTGGAGGCCCTCCTCGTCGCCGCCGGGCTGCGGACCTCCTGGCGGGCGGGCCTGGCCGGCTTCTTCGCCCAGAAGGGCACGAGCGTGGCCCGATGGCTGGAGGTCCGGGGCTGGCGGCGGCGGCGCCTGGCGTGGCTGGCCGCCCTGCGCCCCCTGTGCCGCCTCGACCCCCTCCTGCCGTGGCCGCCCTACGAGTGGGCCGTGCTCGCGCGCAAGCCGGCGGGCGGCGATGCTTGACACCGCGGGCCCCCGCTCTACAATGAGCGGGCGGTTCCCCAGCGAAGGAGGCTTCATCGATGAGTGAGCTGGTGCGCTTCGGCGTGTCCCTCGAGGAGTCGCTGCTCCAGGACTTCGACCGCGTGATCGAGGAGAAGGGCTACGCCAGCCGCTCCGAGGCCATCCGCGACCTGATCCGCAACTACCTGGTGGAGACCGACTGGCGGGCCCTCCAGGGCGAGCAGGCCGCCACCCTCACCATCGTCTACAGCCACCACGTGCGCGAGCTGTCCGACCGCCTGACCGACATGCAGCACCGCTACCACCACCTGATCATCTGCTCCACCCACGTCCACCTCACCGAGCACAACTGCCTCGAGGTGATCGTCCTGCGCGGCCAGGCCGCCGAGATGCAGGCCGTGGCCAACCGCCTCATCGCCACCCGCGGCGTGCAGCACGGCAAGCTCACCATGACCACCCTCGGCCGCGACCGATAGCCCCTACAGGCAGCGACCGGCGGCTGAGCGCCCGCCCGGCGGGGTGGGAGGGACGTGTGACCAGGGACCAGTGACCAGGGACGAGGCGCCAGGAAGAGGGGCGGGGGCAGAGGCCCGCGCCCCCCATCGAGCATCCAGCATC
>JBKHIY010000183.1:0-5291 GCA_046538415.1 Candidatus Brocadiia bacterium
GGGGAAAACGGGTTGTATGGGTGTAGAGGGGAGCGCGCCGGGGGGCCGGCGGCCTGCGGCCAGCGCGGGGCCCCGCCGCTAGGCGCTCGAGCCGGGCTGAGGGGGCGGCTGGATGCCGTGGGCGGCGGCGTAGGCGCGGGCGAGGTCGCCGAGCTGGCCCAGCCACTCCTCCAGGCCGATATCTTCTTCGTGGGCAATGACATACGTCAGGTCGGGCCGCCGGTCGGCCAGGTGGTCCTTCACGTCGTCCATCGCGTGGAGGAACGTGCGGCCCCCCACGGCGCGCCCCTTTTCGAGGCGGCTGCGCTCCCATACGGCCTTGAGCCGGCGGAACATGGCCTGGCGGTCCCGGAGGAGAGCCTGGACGGTGCGGCGGGCGCGGTCGAGGAGCCCGAGGGCCCGGCGCGGCTCGTCGTCCTGGGCCGCCTGGGCGGCCTGCTCGAGGGCCGCCTCGGCCCCGTCGAGGGCGAGGAGGGTCTCGAGGAAATGCCGCTGGCGGCGGGCGATGGACAGGAGGACCTCGATATGGTAGCGGTTCCGGCGGGCGCGGGTGAGGTTGGCCTGGAGGCGGAGGAGCAGGCGGTCGTTCTGCTCGATCCGCGCGGGGACCTGGGCGATGGCCTCGGCGTAGCGGGTTCGGAAAGCGGGCTGGAGCTTGAGGTTATGGCGTTCGGGCAGGGCGGGCGGCAGGAGCGTGAGGTCGCGTCGGGGGATGGGCTTTCGGGCCTCGGAGTTGCCGTAGGCGGGGCCTCGGTGCTTGGAGGGCAGGCGTTCGAGGGTGTGGGCGAAGAAGCGGGCGCCGCGCTGGAGGTCGCGGTAAGCCTCGCCCATGGCGGCGGCTCGGGGGCCGTAGAAGAGGTCGGCGAAGTCGGCGACGGCCTGCTCGACGGCCAGCCCGGGGCTCCAGCTCGCCTGGGCCATCATGGCCCAGCCGAGCCAGAAGGTCTCGTTGTGGAGCCCGGAGTCGTCCCACGCGGCGGCGATGGTGCCGATGCAGTTGCGGCACCGCTGGTGGCCGACGAGAGTCTCGTGGCGGGCGCTCTCGAGGCGTCCGCGCTGGAGGGTTCCATGCCGGTCGGCGTACGTAAGATAGTTGGGCACAAGGAGTTCGCCTCCCTGGATGGGGACGTATGTGAACTGGCGGATGCCCCGCTCGTTCTCGATTTCGGTCTGTCGGGGCCGCTTGCCGGCCACGCCGTTGATGATGGTGGGTGGGAGGAGGGCGGTGTGCTCTTCGAGCAGGGGGTATTCGGCCCAGATGATCACCTCGCGGCCTTTTCGCGTGAGGTGGTCGTGGGCGGCCTGCACGTAGTCGACCCAGGTGAGCGAGCGGTTTTCGGGGTTGTAGGGTTTTCGGTGTTTTTCGCAGATGCCGGCGTAGTAGACCTCGTCGGTGGAGACGAGGAAGAATCGGCAGCCGCGGGTGGCCTGGCACAGGTCGTCGTACATTTGGAACAGCAGCTTTCGGGCCTCGGGCTCGTCCATGCAGGTCTGGTAATTGCTCCCGTCGCAGCGGAGGTGTGCAAACTCAGGGTGTTTCAGGACATAGGCCATGTGGGCGGGGCCCTGGACGTCGGGGATGAGCTGGATATGGCGTTCGAGAGCGTAGTCGGCGAGGCCCTGGAGCTGCTCGGGGCTCCACGCCCCGGGAGCTCCGATGACGGGGTTGGAGGGATAGGCGAACTTGTCCTCCAGCTCGTAGACGACCGCGTTGATCTTGAATGCCGCGGCCTGGTCGAGGTAGCGCCGGAGGGTGGCCAGGCGGTCCTGGTGGTGCTTGGTGTCCCAGTGGATGGCGCGGATGGCGTACTCGGGCCAGTCGACGATGGTGCCCTGGGGCGGGTCCTGGCTGGCGGCGAGCTGGAGGAGGGTGTGGACGGCGTAGAGGAGCCCCGGGGCGCCGTTGGCGGCGAGGGCGATGCTCTGGGGCCCCAGCTCGATGCGGTAGGCCTGGGCCTGGCGCTCCGGGTCGAGGTCGGCCTCGACGGCGTCGGGCCGCAGGGCGAGGTCGACGTGCCTGGGCCTGGGCTGGCCGATGGGCAGGCGCTCGCGGCCTTGCTCGGCCAGGCCGTCCTGGAGGGTGCGGACCGCGACGTCGCCCTCGTCCACGCCCTCGAGGCGGAGGCCCCATTCGCCGGGCCGGAGGGCCACGGAGCCGCCGGCCAGCTCGACTTGCCGGGGCGCGGGCAGGACGGCGTAGCCGCGTCGTCGCAGCTCGGTGGCATAGCCGTCGGCGGGCGGGTCGCTCATCATGGTGTGGGCCTCCTGGCGGTGCGTCGGGGCGGGTGCTGGGCCTGGAGCTTTCGGATGGCCTCGAGGCCGAGCGCTCCCTCGCCGCCGGTGCGTCGGCCGAAGATGCGGATGCGGGCCAGGGTGCCTCGGAATTGGCGGTCGAGGCCGTGGCGGTGGAGCGTGGGATTGTAGTTGGCGACGGCGAGCGGCCCGCTCTCGGCGCCGGTGGGGCCTCGGCGATAGGCGTTGGCCCTGTCGGGGGCGGCGGGGGTATCGTGGTCGCCGAAGTACCAGCGGACGTTGTGCTTGGGGGCCTGGGCGTCGTAGGTGACGGCGAAGAAAGTCCAGTGGCCGACCTCGAGTCGTGCGGGCGAGCTGTCGTCGCGGCACCGGTCGGGCCACTGGTTGACGGCCAGGCGGAGGCGTCCGTCGGCCAGGTGCACGAGGTCGAAGCCGTTGGTATCGTAGTTCAGGTTGCAGGCGATGCGGTTGCCGCCGCTGCCGGTGTCGAGGCTTTCTGGCCTGGCCCATCCGAGGATGGTGAAGGAGCGGAGGCGTTCGAGGGCGCGGAGGGGCCTGTCGCCCTCTCCCACGGCTGCCCAGCCCCAGGGCTCGCCCTCGGGGCAGACGATGGCGCCGTCGTCGCGGCGGCGGAGCGGGCCGTGGAGCCTCAGGGGCGTCTCGTCGTCCGCGAAGCCCACCCGCACCAGCGGCCCTTCGGCGGGCGGCACGCGGATGATGGCCCGTCGGTAGGCGGCCAGGCGGGGGCTGCCATGGTCGCGGACGGTGAGGACGACGTGGAGCTCGGCGTCCTGGGCGTCGGGGGGCACGGCCACTTCGGCCTTCGTCTCCGTGGCTCCCCGGATGTCCGTCGCGCGGGGGCAGGTGCCGGGCTCGGGGTAGAGCCACCAGTGGTAGTCGAGGGCGTCGCCGTCGGGGTCGGTGGAGCCGTCGGCGCTGAGGCCCACGGTCTCGCCAGGGTGGGCCTCGAGGGCCACGACGTCGTCGCCCGCGACGCCGTTGAGGCGGGGGACGGGCGGGTGGTTGGCCTGTTCGGGGCTCTTGACGCACCAGTCGGCGCGGGCCGCCCAGTCGTTCTGGAAGTCCTCGGCCCATCGCCAGATGGGCTTGTAGAGGTCGCCGTCGTCCTTCGCCCCGCGCCACACGCTGGGGGAGCCCGGCTCGGGCTCGAAGCGCCCCCCCCAGCCGCCGTAGCTGGGATGGGCCAGGCTGCCCAGGCCGGTGCGGACCTGGTGCATGAAGGACGGGGAGTCGCCCTCGGACTTGAAGTGGTCGGTGGGGTAGGCGGCGCACAGCGGGCCGTGGCGCTCGAGGATATGCTCGGCCATCCAGTCCTTGGCGAAGAACCGCCGCTGCTCGGGCGGGATGAGCTTGTGCCAGCGATAGGCGATGGCGGCGAACTGGCGGAAGCTGCCCAGCACCTGGACGTTCGGCCAGCGGGGCTGGATGTAGCGGCGGAAGGTCTCGTCCTGGTCGAGAATGATGTAGATGATGGCCTTGGCCGACACCCGCTCCTTCGCCTCGGGGTGCTCGTGCTCGATGCTCCACAGGGCGCGGGCGATGGTGTTGGTGCCGCCCCAGGCCTGGAGGTAGACGGGGCCGGGTCGGGCATCGAGCAGCACCTCGACGATGCGCCTCGAGCCCGGGGTGTCGCGGTCCATCTCGCCCTTGGCCGCGACGTTGCCCACGTAGACCTTGCTGGCCAGCTCCTGGGGCGAGGGATAGGCGGGGTCGTGGCGGCGGAGCGACTCGTAGACCTGGGCGTAGCAGGCGATCTGGTCCTGGACCCACTGCGTGCCCGCCCACTTGTGGCCTTGCCAGTGGAACTTGGAGCTGGAGTAGATGATCGCCTCGATGTCCCACTCGTTGGCGTAGAGCAGGAAGCGGACCATGGAGCAGCGGTCGTCGATCTCGCCGTCCGTGGTGGCGATGATGCGCGGGCGGGCGGCGGCCTGGGCGCTCCGCGCGGCGCCGGCCGCGGCCAGGACCAGGACGGCCAGGCTCCAGGCCAGGGGATGGAGGGGGCTCACGGGTCGGCTCCTTGCTTGGTGGGCGGTTCCGGGCGCGGGGCCGATCATACGCGGCCCGGGGCGCGCGGGCAAGCGCCGTGGGCGTTTGACTTCCGGTCGGCGGCGCGGTATGGTAAGCGGGCGTATTGTGGGACCCTCGGGTCCGCCGATGCCTTCTGTTGCGGCGACTTGCTCAGCGGGAAAGGAGTGCGTGATGTCCAGGAGCGGGCTTTCGCGACGGCAGTTTCTAGGGGGCGTTGCGGCGTCGGCTGCGACCTTCGCCGTGGTGCCCCGCCGGGCGCTGGGCGGCCCCGGCGAGGACACGCCCAGCGACAGCCTGGGCGGGGCGCTGATCGGCTGCGGAGGCCGGGGCGGCGGCACCTTCCGCGGCCTGGGGCGCAACGTCCGCCGCCTGGCCTCCTGCGACGTGAAGTACAAGGGCAAGACCGACAAGGAAGGCATCTACGTCGACTTCCGGCGGGTGATGGACCGCAAGGACATCGACGTGGTGGCCATCGCCACCCCGCCCCACTGGCACCCCCTGATCTCCATCGCCGCCATGCAGAGCGGGAAGGACGTGGTGTGTGAGAAGCCCCTCACCCGCTTCATCGCCGAAGGCCGCGCCGTGGTCGAGGCCGAGAAGCGATACGGCCGCATCATCCAGGTCGGAACCTACGGCCGATACGGAGCCATCCGCAACCGCGGCGCCGTCGTCAAGCACAAGATCATGGCCAGCGGACTGCTCGAGGAAAGCCCCGTCGTCCACATCAAGCGAGGCGGGCTCAAGGTCAAGCAGTGGAGCGGGCTGGTCAATCCCAAGCCCCATCCCGTCCCCGAGTGGCTGGACTGGGACCTCTACTGCGGCCCCTCCCCGCTCCGCCCCTACCATCCCCATCGCCACGGCGGAAGCCACCGGGGCTACTGGGACTACGAGGGCGGCGGCCTGGCCGACATGGGACAGCACCACTTCGACCCCGTCCAGTGGACCTATGCCAAGGACCACACCAGCCCCGTCGAGATCGAGGCCCA
>JBKHIY010000184.1:0-5256 GCA_046538415.1 Candidatus Brocadiia bacterium
GGCGGATCAGCTCCACCGCCTGGCGCACCGACGAGCGCCCGGTCATGATGATCACGCACGTCTCGGGGTGCTTGTCCTTCACATAGTCCAGCACCTCCACCCCGTCCACCTCGGGCATGATGATGTCCGTGATCACCACGTCGAAGGCCTCCGCGTCGAGCATCTTCTGGGCGATGCCCCCGTGGGAGGCCCACTGGACCTCGTAGCCCTCCTGCTCGAGGAAGGTCATCAGGAAGTCCTGCATACTGTCGTCGTCCTCGACGACCAGGATCTTGGGCTTCGTCTCTGCCATCTTCGGTCTCCCTTGTCGCTCACAGCGGCGCCGCCGCGGGCAGGGGCCCGGGGCGGGCTCCAAACGCGTTGCTGGGGGCAGGGGCTCCTGCCCGGGCTCTCACGCCGAGCCCTGGGCGGGGCTGCCCCCGCCGGGGGGCTCGGCCCCCGGCTCTGGCCTGCGGGGCCTGCGGCCCGGCCCGCCGGGGCCGAGCGGGAACTCGTCGAGGGTGGGCAGGCTGATGTCGGGATGGGTCTCGAAGCGGGCCGCCACCGACCACCGCGCCCCGGTGTGGCGGCGCGAGCCGGGGACCAGCGGCCGGCAACGCAGGACGGTGGCCCGCCCGGAGAGGAACACCGGGCTGTCCGGCTTTTCCACCTGGGCGGGGATGGTGATGTGCACGGTGATCTCGCTGTGGCGCGGCGGGGGGTGGGCCAGGTCGGTCTCGAAGCGCAGGCCCCCGGCGCTCACGTCCCGCGTCAGCCCCCGGCCCTGGATGCCCCGGCCGGGCGGGCCGGCGGCGGAGAAGCGGATGGGAAACGCCAGTTCCAGGCGCCGATGGCGCCGTCGCTCCTGGGGCTGGCCTGTGCTCACGACGATCCCCTCGCTGGGCTATCGGCTCCTGGGGGCCGGGCGGGGCGGGTGCCCCGCCCCGGGGCGGTCACTCCGCGGGGAACTGGATGGTGAAGGTAGTGCCCTTGCCCACGGTGCTCTCCACCTCGATGTGTCCGTTGTGGAAGTCGACGATCCGCTTGGCCACGGCCAGGCCCAGGCCGGTGCCCTCGCCGGCGGGCTTGGTGGTGTAGAAGGGCTCGAAGATGCGGGAGAGCTCCTCCTCGGCGATGCCCCCGCCGGTGTCGGCCACGGCGATCTCCACCACCTGCTCGCGCTGGGGGCCGGTGGCGGGCCGGAACGTGGTGGTCACCCGCAGGGCGCCGCCGCCCTCCATGGCGTCGAAGGCGTTGGTCATCAGGTTGGCGAACAGCTGGCGCAGGTGGTTGGCGGAGGCCACCACGGGAGGCAGGTTGTCCGCGTAGCGGCGCTCGATGCGGATCTTGTTGGCGATCACCTCGTGCTTCACCATGTCCAGCGTCTCGTCCAGCACGGTGTTCACGTCGGTGTACTGCTTGACCGTCTCGGTCTTGCGGGCGAAGCCCAGCAGGTCGTTCACCGTCTCCGTGATGCGGGCGCAGTCGGCCTGGACTTTTCGGATCTGCTCCTTGAGGAACTCGCCGTCGAGGGGCCAGGGGAGGCGGAGGAGCATCTGGGCTCGGCCCGAGATGGCGCCCAGGGGGTTGTTGATCTGGTGGGCCACGCCGGCGGCGAGCTGGCCGATGGAGGCCAGCTTCTCGGAGTGGAAGAGCTCTTCCTGGAGCTTGCGCCGCTCGGTGATGTCGCGGGCCACGGTCAGGATGCCCCCGATCTCGTCCTCCCCGCCCCGGATGGGCGAGACGGTGAGCGACACGGTGACCTCCTTGCGGTCCCGCCGCTGCCAGGGGGTCTCCATGTTGGTGGTGATGCGGCCCTCGGCGGCCCGCTGGATGGTGGTGGCCAGCTGGTCCTTGGCCCCTTCGCCGCTGGCCAGTTCGAGCACGCTTCGTCCCCGCGCCTGCTCCTTGGTGTAGCCCAGGATCTCCTGGGCGCTCTTGTTCCACGACTCGATGTGCCCCTCCAGGTCGAGGGTGAGGATGGCGTCGCCCGCCGTCTCCACCAGGTTTTCCAGGTAGGTCTTGACGTCGAAGACCTCGCGGGTGCGCTCGGCCACCGTCTCCTCGAGCTGGGAGGAGAGGGTCTTGAGCTGCTCGTAGAGCTGGGCGTTCTCCACGGCGCTGGCCAGGTGGCCGCCCACGTGCTGGAGGACCTGGACGTGGGCGTCGCTGAAGGCACTGGGCCGGCGGCTGGCCAGGAGGAAGGCCCCGATGGGCCGGCCCTTGGAGACCAGGGGGAGGACGATGAGGGAGCGGAAGCCGCCCTCGCGCAGCGGCTCGAGGGCCGCCAAAGGCCCGCGAGTGCCCAGGTCGGCGAACAGGCGGGGCCGGCTGTCCTCCAGGGCCTCGGCCACGGGCGTGCCCGCCACGTCCAGAGCCGCCTGCTCCTCCCACAGCGTCTCCGCGTCGGGGGTGAGGGGGAAGAGCGTGGCGGTGGGGGCCGAGGCGCTCTGGAGCGCTGCCGCCGCCAGGTCGAAGTCGATCAGCGTGCGCACCGCGGCCGCAGCGGTCTGGAGCACCTGGCGGAGGTCCAGGCTGGCGCTGATGGCGTTGGATATCTCGTTGACGAAGGCGAGCTGGAGCGTGCGCCGCTTGATCTGCTGGCCCAGCCGCTTGTTCTCCAACGCCCGGTGCACCCGCCGGCGCAGCTCCTCGTCGGAGCAGGGCTTCTTGAAGAAGTCGTAGGCCCCGGCCCGCATGGCCTCGATGGGGCCCTCCGCGGAGGCCTGGCTGGAGACCGGCATCACCATGGTCTGGGGGGCTACCGACTTGATGTCGCGGGTCAGCGGCCCCGGCTCGGCCCCCAGGGCATCGAGGTCCACCAGCACCAGGTCCAGGGTATTCTCCTGGGCCAGCTCGAGCAGGGCCGCCCGGTCGGGGGGGCTGAGCACCTCGCACTGCCCGTCCTTGAGGATGGGGCGGAGGGTGTCGCGCAGCGCCTCGTCGATGCCCACCAGGGCCACCCGCTGGCGGTCCCCCTCGGGGGGCAGGGGCTGGCCGCTGAGGGCGGCGCCGCGCCCCCGGAGCGCGCCCCCCGTCGATGGCGCTTTCGGCTCGAGGCCCATGGAAGGTTCGCCTGCAAGAGATCGGAAGCCAGGGGGGCGGTCGCCGTCGGCGGGCGGGGCGGCTCCGCGGTGCCGGGCAGCGGGCCGCGAGGTCCCCCGCCGGCGCTCGGCGCCGCGCATGGCCGGTCCCCACGCGTCCCCTCTAGGAGTGTACGCCGGTCGCGCGCCTTGTCAAGAAAAAAAGACAGTTCGGCGTAAACGTTGTTCAGCTGGCGAGTTACGTCAGGAGAGCTTGAGCGCCCCGGTGCGGAGGGCCCTGGCCAGGCCGCGGAAGGCCTCGGGGTCGAACTTCTCTTTGACCACCTCGTTGAGGCCCATGAGGGTTTCCTTGACGGCCTGGGCGGGCTCGGCCTTCTCGCCCGCCGCGGTCAGCCGGCGGTCGAAGGCGTCGGCGAGGCCCACGATGCGTGCCGAGCGGGGAATCTGGTGGCCGATGAGGCCCTTCGGCCCGCCGGTGCCGTCGAGGCGTTCGAGGTGGGCCTCCACGGCCTGGGCGGCGTCCTCCAGGCCGTCGATCTTGCGGAGCATCTGGGCGCCCAGGAGGGCGTAGTGGGTGCGGCTCTCCTCCCGCTCGAAGGCGCCCTCGGGCGCGCCGATCTTTCCGATCTCGTGGAGCAGGGCGGCCAGCTCGATGGTCCGGGCCTCGGCCGGCGGCAGCTCGAGGGCCTTGCAGATGGCCCGGGCCGCGGTGTGGACCCGCTGGCTGTGGCCCTCCGGCTCGGTGGGCGAGGCCTGCTCGTGGGCGGTGAGAATGGTGCGGAAGACGGAGAGGAGCTGCTGGCGGCTCTCCTCGCGGGCCGCGATGGCCTCGATGCCCACCGCGGCCTGGAGGGCGATGGCCGTGACCAGCCGCAGGTGGTCGTCGGTGAACGCCCCCTGGACGCTGGCGCTGTGGCAGTAGAGCACGCCGCTGACCCGCTCGTGGGCGGCCAGCGGGGCGCAGATGACCGAGCGGATGCCCTGCATGATCACGCTCTTGGAGGCCGAGAAGCGCTTGTCGCTCTGCGCGTCGGAGACCAGGATGGCCCGGTTGTGCTGGAGGGAGCGCTTGGCGATGGTGGCCGAGATCTTCAGCTCGCTCTTCTTCCCCCGCCGCTTGTGCGCCACCGGCTCCAGGCGGCCCCCCTCGCGGACGAAGAAGTAGACCTCCTCGGCGGGCACCGCCTCCAGGGTGATCGCGCAGATGCGGTCCATCAGGGCCTTCACCGCGAAGGCCGAGCTGCACGCCCTGGCCAGGCTGAAGAGCACGGGGAAATGGATGTCCGCCTCCACCGTCGTCTCCGGCGCCTCCTCGGCCGCCGTCTCCGCCTCCAGGTCCAGCTCGATGGAGTCGCTGAAATCCTCCTCGCGGGACGAGAATTCGGGCTTCTCGGGCCGGCGGGCCGCGGTCTCCTCGAACACCAGCTGGGTGTTGGAGATGCGGATCAGGTCGCCCTCGCGCAGCAGCGCCTGGTCGTCGGGCTCCACCCGCTGCTCGTTCAGGAACGTGCCGTTGCGGCTGCCCAGGTCGCGGAGGAAGTACATGTCGCCGATGGCGAACACCTCGGCGTGGTGGCGCGAGGCCGAGGCGTCGGGCACCTGGACCTCGGCCTCCCGCCCCAGCTGCACCACGTCCCTGGTCAGCTCGTGCACCTTGCCCTTGTTGGGGCCGGTTTTCACGCGGAGTTGGGGCATCCGGGCGGTCCTCGGGGAAGGGGGGGGCAGCGCCTGCACCGCCGCGCGCCCCCGATCCTATCCCGCCGCCCTGCGGGAGTCAAGCGCCCGCTCGGGCTAGCCGCTCTTCCCGCCCTCGATGTGGGCCTCGTCCATGAGCTTGGCCAGGGCGCGAGCGATGTCGGGGTGCTTGTCGGCGAGGTCGGTGGTTTCCCCGATGTCGGCCTCCAGGTCGTAGAGCTCCACGGGCCCCTGGGGCTTCTTGCGGGTGTTGAGGCGGACGGCCTTCCACTTGCCCTTGCGGAGGGCCTGCTTGCCGCCGTGGCCGGGGAAGGCCCAGTAGAGGTCGTCGTGGGGCTTCTGCTGCTCGGGCTTTCCCTGGAGGGTGGGGAGGAAGGAGATGCCGTCGATGCCCTGGGGGGCGTCGATGCCGGCGGCCTCGCAGGCGGTGGGCAGGAAGTCCCAGAAGGCCGAGATGTGGCCGCTGGTCCGTCCCCCGGGGATGGTGCCCGGCCACCAGGCGAGGGTGGGCACGCGGATGCCGCCCTCGTAGAGGTCG
>JBKHIY010000001.1:0-171221 GCA_046538415.1 Candidatus Brocadiia bacterium
CGCCTGGCCTTCGGCGGGGCCTCGCCCCCGCAGCGGGCCGGGGCGCGGGACGGAGGCATTTGACAGACCGGGGGGCAACGACCACAATATGTCGGCTCAGGAGGAGGCCTGCGGCGAGGCCCGCCCAGGCCCGGTTCCCCCGCTGGCGAGGAAGGAGTCTGCCGTGGCCGAGTTCCACCATTTCGGCGTGCCCACGAGCACGAAGCAGGAGAACGAGACCTACCTGGAGGGGGCCAAGGTCTACATCACCGATCCCGAGTCGCACCCCTACCGCGTGGAGTTCCTGCGTTTCGAGGCCGACAGCCCCCTGCCCGAGGCGGTGCGCACACAGGCCCACGCGGCATTCGTGGTGGACGACCTGGATGCCGCGCTGGCTGGACAGAACGTGGTGATTCCGCCGTTCGAGCCCATGGAGGGGCTGCGGGCGGCCTTCATCCAGGACGGTGCCGCGGTGATCGAGCTGATGCAGATGAGTTGAGGTCCTTGACCACGCGAAAAGGAGAGCAAGCTGCCATGGCGATGCACAAGTTCGTGAACGCCCCCGACGACCTGGTGAGCGAGCTGCTGGAGGGCATGGCCCTCGCCCACCCGAGGCAGGTGAAGCTGGCGGGCCAGAACCTGGTGGTCCGGGCGCAGCCCAAGGCGGAGGAGAAGGTGGCCCTGGTGACCCTCGGCGGCAGCGGCCACGAGCCCGCCCTCAGCGGCTACGTGGGCGACGGGATGCTGGACATCAGCGTGCCCGGCGAGATCTTCGCCGCCCCCGGCCCGCCCCGCGTGCTGGAGGCCCTCCGCATGGCCAACCGCCAGGCGGGGGTCCTCTTCATCGTCCTCAACCACGAGGGCGACGTGATGACCGCCGACGTGGCCATGGAGATGGCCCAGAAGGAGGGCCTGAACGTCCAGCAGGTGCTCACCCACGAGGACATCTCGGCCCCCGACCCTGCGCAGCGACGCGGCCTGTCGGGCTGCCTCCCGGTGATCAAGGTGGCCGGCGCCGCCGCCGAGCAGGGCAAGGCCCTCGACCAGTGCGCGGCCATCGCCCAGCGGATGCAGGACCAGATGGCGACCCTCGCCGTCGCTGTCTCCCCGGCCACCCATCCCGCCACCGGCGAGGTGATCGCCGACGTGGCCGAGGGCCAGATGAACGTGGGCATGGGCCAGCACGGGGAAGCGGGCATCGGCGGCGAGCAGCCCCTGAAGAGCGCCGACGAGACCGCGGAAATCATGCTCCCCATGCTCCTCGAGGACCGCGGCGTGCAGGCCGGCGACCAGCTCCTGGTGATGCTCAACGGCGTGGGCTCCACTACCCTGATGGAGCTCTACATCGTGCTCCGACGGGTCAAGCAACTCCTGGACGAGCGCGACATCCAGATGGCCCGCTCCCTGGTCGGCGAGTTCCTCACCGTCCAGGAGATGGCCGGCTTCCAGATGTTCATCGCCAAGATGGACGAGGAGCTCCTCGCCCTGTGGGACGCCCCCTGCGATACCCCGGCGTTCACCATGCGGTGAGCCCCGGGCGCCCCGACCGGAGGTCCAGAAGCCATGAGCGCCCAGGTGGGCTACGACCAGCTTGCGGCCATGCTCCGCGCCGCCGCCGAGCAGGTGCGGGCCAACCACAAGACCCTCTCCCGACTCGACTCCCACGGCGGCGATGGCGACCACGGAACCACCATGAGCCGCGCCATGGGGCTGGTGGAGAAGGCCATCGCCGACTCGGAGTCCCGCCAGCTCAAGTCCCTGCTCTTCGACGCCGGGTGGGCCGTGATGGGCGTGGACGGCGGGGCCACGGGCCCGCTACTGGGCACCTTGCTGATGGGGATGGCCGAGGCCGTGGGGGACAAGGAGGCCCTCGACGCCCAGGACCTCGCCGCCACGTTCGAGGCCGGCCTCGCCGCCGTCCAGAAGCGCACCCGCGCCCAGGTGGGCGACAAGACCCTCCTCGATGCACTGGTCCCCGCCGTGGAGGCCCTCCGCCAGTATGACCACTGCGGCGACGACGTGGCCGCCGCGCTCCAGCAGGCCGCCGAAGCGGCCCACCAGGGCGCCAGGGCCACTACCGAACTCCAGGCCCGCTTCGGACGAGCCAAGAACCTGGGGGAGAAGAGCAAAGGCCACCAGGACCCCGGCGCCACCTCCATGGCCCTCATCTTTCGCGGCTTCGCGGAAGGATTTGGGAGCTCCCCGTCATGACGCACCGCTACGCTGCTCTGTGTCTCCTCCTCGCCGCCCTGGCCCCCAACCTGGCCGCTGGCCGCGAGGTGCGTTTCCGGAAGATCGTCGTGGACACCACCTTCCGCTCCGAGGGAGTGGCCACCGGCGACGTGAACCACGACGGGAAGACCGACATCTTCGCCGGCGACGTGTGGTTCGAAGCCCCCGACTGGAAGCCCCACCCCATCCGCCCCGTGAAAACCTACAAGCCGAAGGGCGGCTACAGCCAGTGCTTCCAGAACTTCGCCCAGGACGTCGACGGCGACGGGTGGGTCGACTCCATCGTGGTCAACTTCCCGGGCCGCAAGTGCGTGTGGTACCAGAACCCTCAGAACAAGCCCGGCCACTGGAAGGAGCGGGTGGTGTGGCCCAGCGCCTGCGGCGAGACCCCGCTTTTCGCCGACCTCCTGGGCACGGGCAAGCCGGTGCTGGTCTTCGGCATTCAGCCCGAGGGCCGCATCGCGTGGTTCACCCCGCCGGAAGACCTCGACGCGCCCCACTGGCAGATGCATCCCATCTCCAAGCCCAAGTCGCACAGCACCCAGCGCTTCACCCACGGCTACGGCGTGGGCGACGTGGACGGCGACGGGCGCAACGACTTCCTGTGCACGCGCGGCTGGTGGCAGCAGCCGCAGGACCCCGGCCAGGCTCCCTGGCCCTTCCGCCCCGCCAAGCTCGGTCCCGCGTGCGCCGACATGGTGGTCTACGACGTGGACGGCGACGGCGACAACGACGTGATCACCAGCTCCGCACACAACTACGGAATGTGGTGGTTCGAGCACGTCCGGGGCGACAAGGGCATCGCCTTCAAGCAGCACCCGTTCTTCAAGGAATACTCCCAGACCCACGCCCTCATCCTGGCCGACATGGACGGCGACGGGGTGAAGGACCTGGTGAGCGGCAAGCGCCACTACGCCCACCAGGGCAAGGACCCGGGGGGCGAGGAGCCGGCCATGGTCTTCTGGTTCCGCCTCCGCCGCGAGGACGGGCGGCCCCAGTTCCAGCTCCACGAGATCGACGACGACAGCGGCGTGGGCACCCAGTTCGAGGTCAGCGACTTCGACGGCGACGGCAAGCTCGACATCATCACGTCCAACAAGAAAGGCGTGCACCTCTTCCTCCAGGAGTGACGCCCGCATCAGGACCCATAGGACCTATAGGACCTATCCGACCTATCACAATCGTTCCCTGCTTCCGGAAGGAGCCCGTGTCATGCCCGAGGCCGACGCCGGCAAGAAACCCGCCAAGGAGAAGGACTTCCAGGTCGACGTGCCCCAGCAGACCCCGGGCTTCTTCCTCAAGGGCTCGGCCCACCTCGACTGGGGGATGAAGAACCGCCTGTCGCGCATCTTCAGCCCGGAGACGGGCAGGACGGTGATGCTGGCCTTCGACCACGGCTACATCATGGGCCCCACCTCGGGCATCGAGCGGATGGACCTGGCCATCCCGCCGCTGGTCCCCCACGTGGACTGCCTGATGTGCACCCGCGGGGCGCTCAAGACGTGCATCCCGCCCGAGACCAGCAAGCCCGTGGTCCTCCGCTCCTCCGGCGGCGCCACCATCCTCAAGGAGCTGTCCAACGAGGTGATCGGCGTGACCCTGGAGGACGCCATCCGCTTCAACGCCGCCGCCGTCACCTGCCAGTGCTACGTCGGCGGGCCGTTCGAGAAGGAGAGCCTGGCCAACCTGTGCCGCCTGGTCAACGAGGGGAACCGCTACGGCATCCCCACCCTGGGCGTGACCGCCGTGGGGCGCGAGCTGGTCCGCGACGCCCGCTACCTGGGCCTCGCCGGGCGCGTGATCGCCGAGCTGGGCGCCCACTTCAACAAGACCTACTATTGCGAGCCCGGCTTCGACGAGGTCGTCGCCGGCACCCCCATCCCCGTGGTCATCGCCGGCGGCAAGAAAATCCCCGAGCCCGATGCCCTCGCCATGGCCTACAAGGCCATCGACCAGGGCGCCGTGGGCGTGGACATGGGACGCAATATCTTCCTCGCCGACGACCCCGTGGCCATGGTCCAGGCCGTCCGGGCGGTCGTCCACCAGGGCGAGAAGCCCGACAAGGCCCTCGACCTCTACCAGACCCTCAAGAGCGAGCGAGCCAAGGTGTGAACCGCCAAGGCCCCGGCGCCCCGACGCCAGGGCCGCGCGCAACAACGTGGATTCCGAAAGGAGGAACACCGTGAAGGACGTGACCCGTCGTGGACTTCTCGCCGGCACGGCCGCCGGCGCCGCAACCATCCTGTCCGGATGCGCCCACGTAGGCCGCAAACTGGGGCTCCCCATGGGCGGAATGAAACACTATCAGAACCACTGCTTCTACCAGGCCGACGGCACCTTCGACGCCGCCAAGGCCAAGGACGCCTACTACGAGCTGATGGACCACCACGACTTCCCCATCATGCCCGTGCTCAAGACCGACGAGTTCTGGGCCCTCGACTTCGCCCTGGGGAAGTTCACCGAGGTGGGGATGGGCGGCATCTTCTACGTGAACAACAAGGACGACGACTACCTCCTGCACGACATCTGGCTGCTGCCCGGCCAGATGATCCCCGAGCACTACCACGTCAAGCACGAGGACGTGGCGCCGAAGATGGAGGCCTGGCTCGTCCGCCACGGCTCGGCCTATTTCGGCAGCGAGGGCGAGCCCAGCCCCGGCGCCGACGAGGTCATCCCCCCCTCTCACAAGAAATGCGCCAAGGCACGCCACGTGGTCATCAAGAGGCCCGGCGAGGTCGTCGTCCAGCCGGTCCCCGAGGCGCGTCACTGGATGAAGGCCGGCCCCCAGGGCGCCATCGTCACCGAAGTGGCCACCTACCACTCGATGGACGCCCTGCGCTTCAGCCATCCCGACGCCAAGGTCTAGATCGGCGGCACCTACCCTCCCTTGCCCCGGGGATAGTGGGGACTGTAGAGCATACGCTTCGGGCGGAGGCCCAGGTCGCCGCGCACGACGAACGGCTCTCCCCTCTCGGCCAGGTGCTCGATCATCCGGCCCCGCCAGAGCCGCAGGGTGGCGGCGTGGGGGGGCTCGGCGGCCAGGTCGTGGAGCTCGCCGGGATCGGCCTCCAGGTCGAAGAGCTGCTGCTTCCCATCGCGGGCGTGGAAGATGTATTTCCAGCGTCCGTCGGTCAGCGCGTTCCAGTGGTTGGAGGGGTGGTAGCACACGTCGTGCTCGAAGTCGATGTACTCCCGCCAGCCCTCTGTCTTGCCCCGCACCAGGTCGAGCATGGAGCGCCCATCGAACCGCCGGGGGTCGTAGGCCGCCCCCGCAGCGTCGAGGAAGGTGGGCAACGCGTCGCGAAGCTCGACGGGCTGGCCGAGCACGCGGCCCCGCGGGGCGTCCAGGAGCTCGCCCGGCCATCGGAGGAGCATGGGGATCCGGGCCGAGCTCTCGTAGGCGTAGGTCTTGCGCCACAGGTGGTGGTCGCCCAGCATGTCGCCGTGGTCGGCGGTGAATAGCACCAGCGTGCGCTCCAGCCAGCCCCGCCGCTCGAGCACCTCGAGGATGCGGCCCACCTGCTCGTCGATGAACGTCACGTTGCCGTAGTAGCCCTGTCGGGAGCGGCGCACCTGGGCCGCCCCCAGGTCGCCCCGCCAGGTGGTATAGGGCAGCTTCTTGCCCCGCTGGGCGTGGCGCTCGGCCCACCGGCCGACCACGGCGGGCGGAATGTCGGCGTCCTCGTAGAGCCGGAAGAAGCGCTCCGGAGCG
The DNA here is from genome assembly GCA_046538415.1 of Candidatus Brocadiia bacterium. Classification (GTDB taxonomy): domain Bacteria; phylum Planctomycetota; class PUPC01; order DSUN01; family DSUN01; genus JBKHIY01. The sequence goes on from JBKHIY010000001.1 coordinate 5,924, forward strand.
TCGTAGGGGCTGTGGGGGCGGGCGAAGGAGACCTTGAGAAAGAACGGCTCCGAGCGGTCGTAGCCCTGGAGGAACTCGACGGCCCGGTCGCCCATCCACCGCGTGGGGTGCAGCTCCTCGGGCAGGGCGTAGGGCCTGGCCCGGTAGTCGTTCCAGCCCAGGCTGGTGGCGTCGGGGTTCTTGTCGGGGGCCACCTGGCGGAACCACTGGCGGTAGTCGCTCACGAAGCCCTTGGTCTCCACCCGCCCCGACTCGTCGAGGATGGTCTTGTGGAAGCCGTGGAGGGTCCGCTGGGGGAACCAGTGCATCTTGCCCAGGCCCAGGGTGTAGTAGCCCGCCTGGCGCAGCATCCGGGGCTTCTCGTTCTCGTACTCCCGCGCCACGCGGCCGTAGCCCAGCATCCCGTGGTGCCAGGGGGAGAGGCCGGTGAGCAGCCCCGCCCGAGCCGGCGTGCAGGAGGGCACGGCGGTGTAGGCGGCGCGGAAGAGCACGCCCTCCGCGGCGAGGCGGTCCAGGTTCGGCGTGCGCACGGCGCGGTTCCCGTCGGCCCCGATGCACGAGCCGCGGTGCTGGTCGGTCATCAGGAGGAGGATGTGGGGCCGCTCGCGCTTCGGCGCCGCGGCTCCGCTGCGGGCTGCGCCCACTGCCATGGCAAGGCTCCCAAGTCCCTGGTGGAGTGCTCGTCGGCGGGTGACGGCGCGCCGAGAGGACGTGCTCATCTCGAGGGGGCTCCATTGGAATCGGCGGTTCTGGAGGAGGAGCCTTCGCCCTCCGGCTGTTCGGGCTCCTGGGCCTCGGCCGCCTGCTCGGCCGCTCGGCGATGGGCCTCGGCCTGGGCCGCATCGATGTTGGCGCGCAGCGTGCCGATCACGCGCCGGACCTTGCCCGGCCGCGTGACCGTCGCGAAGTCCCGCGCCACGCCGGCCCGGCACACGCGGATATGCGTCTTGCGGTCATAGACGTAGCGCCCCTCGGCCACGAGCAGGCAGCCCAGGATCACCCAACCTACTGCCGCCGGGGCCTCGGGGACGAGCAGGAACGGCGCCGCGGGAACGCCCAGCAGGAGGGCGACCCCGAGCATCCGCACCCACGGCAGGGTCCGCCACACGAGGAGGCTCTCCACGCGGTCGAACAGGATGCGGCGCAGCCTGTCCCGTCCGCCTCCCGAGTGCTCGAGCACGATCAGGCAGTCCCCCTCCACGAGGAGGCTCTCCCTGCGGAGGGGCCGGGCGCCAGCGAGGTCCGCGGCCACGACGCACTCCTACCTCACGAGCCACTCAGGGAGAAGGACCATGACGGCGATCGCCACGATGGCGAAGCAGAGGACCGTGAGCGCCGCGGCGGCGCTCGCCACCTGCCACCGGGCCACCAGGCGCCTGAAAACTCTGTCCTTGCGGCGCAACTGCACGGCCTTGACGAGCTTGGCGATCCCCAGGGGGATAGTGACCACCACGGCCGGCCAGAACACCACAGAGAGCAGTAGACACGTGCCCAGTTGGCGGTCGGGGCGTTCGAGGTAGCGCTGCGAGGCCCCCTGGAGGGTCTGCTCCCCGACCCCGTCCAGGTACTGGGCGCTGTAGGTCCTGCGGTCAATCTCCACGGCGCACAGGGAGCAGATGTAGTCGCCGCTGCCCTCGCACACGGCCACCGCCCGCTTGGTAGGATGGTGGACGCACACCGCGTCGTCGGGCAGGGCCTCCTGGGGACGCTCCGCCTGCACGGGGAGCGGCCGGAAGCGGTATACCTCGCCCCGCCAGCCGCAGGCGGAACAGGCGCTGGCGCCGTCCGCCTCGGCGGGCAACGGAGCCCGGCACCCCGGACAGCGGCAGGAACCCGTGCGCGGCGCTTGCGCCATGGCTTCGCCCTCAATCCACCACGATGGCCCGCGTGCCCGCCACGCGGTCGTGCAGGGCGCGGTGCTGCGCCTGGTCGGAGAGCATCACGCCGAGGTTCACCAGCATGTAGAGGCCCACCGCCACCTGGAAGGCCTCGGCCAGGCTCGCGCCCCCGGCGAGGAGGACCGCCGGCGGCACCACCTGCGGCCCCTCCTTCACCACCGAGCGCACGAAGGCCTTGCCGTAGCCGATCGGCCCGCCGTCGGGCAGCACCACCCTGACCCGCCCCGCCATCTTGCCCAGCGACTGCCCCGTGGCCCCCTGGAGCAGCGCGAAGTAGGCCACCGTGAGCAGGGCGAAGAAGAGGTTGAAGCCCGCCGTCGCGCTCCGCGCCTGCTCGCCGGGGACCACCTCGCCGGGAGAGCCCACGAGCCCCAGGGTCATCACCAGCACGCTCACCAGGCCCAGCACCAGCCCGTCGAGCAGCAGGCAGCCCAGCCGCCGCATGAAGGTGGGCCGCTCCATCTCCCCGGGCAGCCGCTCCCCGCTCTTCAGCCGCTCCAGGAGGATGGCCTTGCCCTCGGCGCTCACGCGATAGCCGCGGAAGGTGATGATCTCATCTTCCGGCACCCACTCGCCGGTCACGTCGCACTGGACCAGCTTGCGCTCGGGCTCCGGGCCGCGGTCTTCTTCCATGTCCAACCGTCCTCCTGGCCAGCGAGGCGTGGGATGACTCGTGCTAAGTATGATAGCGTGAACGGCGCGGCGCGTCCAGCCGCTCAGCCCGCGAACTTGGCTCCCTGGATCACCAGGGCGAGGTTGAGCACTGTCTGCTCGTCGCTCAGGTAATCGAGGTCCTGGGGCAAGGAGTAGCGGCTGCGGAAGTAGTCGGCGGCGCTACGGAACAACTCCTCGCGCACCGAGGGCTCCAGGTCGTCGCGCCGCATCATCAGGTCCAGGATCAGGTCCCGTTCGTCTCGCGTGACCCGTGCGAGGATGCGCCCCCGAATCGCCGGGTCGGCCTGGAACGTGTTGGCCCGCGCCTGCTGGGCCACCAGCGCTTGGGGCAGGGCCACCGGCGCCTCGCGCACCACCACGGTCTCCGCGGCCAGGTCGCCCAGACGCCGCCGCAAGGGGTCGACGAAGGCGACCACCCCGCCCAGCAGCATGGCCGCGGGAAGGGTGTCCACGGGACGCAGGAGGTTGCGGACCAGCACGTCGGCGAAACGCAGCCGTCCCCCCCGAGCCGAGATCACCCGCAGGTGGAGCACGCGCTTGCCCGGCGACCTGCCCGCCGCCCGCAGCTCGAAGTAGAGGTAGTAGCCGAAGTCGAGGACGAACACGGCCAGGAGCACCACCGCGGCTCCCACGTGCCCTCCCCTCCCCCACACCACCAGGACGACGGCCACGCGAGCGATCGTCAGGATCACCTGGTCGAGCAGCCACGCCACGGCGCGACTCACCAGCCCGCCCACCTCGTAGTGGAAGTGCACCTGCTCGGGAGTAGTGATGCAAAGGCGGGCCACGTGCGACACCTGACCTGGTGGGCGCGGTTCTCCTCTCGGCGGGCCCGGCGGCCTATTGTCCGGGCTCGGCCAGTATAGTAGAATGCGGCCATGGACCTCAACGATTTTCTCCGCCAGCGGAGGGCCCGCTGGCAGCGCCTGGCCGCCCTGCTGGACCGCGTGGACCGCCGCGGCCTGGGGGACCTCTCGGCCTCGGAGGCCGACGACTTCTTCGCCCTCTACCGCCTCGTCTCCAGCGACCTGAACCTGGTGCAGACCCGCACCGCCAACCCGGCGCTGCTGGAGTATCTGGAGCAGCTCGTGGGACGGGCCTACGCCAACCTGGCGGTGCCCCGCAGGGCCAACCCGCTGAAAGCCTGGTGGCGGATCGTGCGCCACCGCTTCCCCGCCGTGATGCGGGCCGAGCGCCGCCTGCTGGGGGTCGCCGCCCTGGCCCTCCTGGCCGGCGCCCTGTTCGGCTTCTTCGCCACCTGGGCCTCCCCCCGGACGGTGGAGGTGTTCCTGCCCCCCGAGCACCTGGCCCGCAGCCCCCGCGAGCGGGTGGAGGGTCTCGAGGCCATGGAGCGGGAGGGCGAGACGCGCCTCGACACCGTGGGCAAGCAGGCCCACTTCTCCACGTTCCTTTTCACCCACAACATCCGGGTCACGGTGTTCGGCTTCGCCCTGGGCTTGACCTTCGGGGTGGGCACGGTGCTCATCCTGTTCTACAATGGCGCCCTGCTGGGAAGCATCACGGCGTACTACCTGGCCGACGGGGTGCTCACCTTCTTCGTCGCGTGGGTGGGACCTCACGGGGCCATCGAACTTCCGTGCGTGGTGTTCGGGTGCACCGCGGGCCTTATGCTCGCCCGCGCCCAGTTCTGCCGCGAGCGAGGCTCCCTGGGGGCCCAGCTCCGGGCCCTGCGGCCGGCGCTGGCGGACCTCCTGGTGGGGACGGCCACGTTCCTGGTGCTGGCGGGCGTGATCGAGGGGAGCTTCAGCCAGGTCAACGAGCCCACGGTGCCCTACGCGCTGAAGATCGCCGTGGCCCTTGCGCTGTTCGCGGCCCTCCTGTGCTACCTGTTCGTGATGCCCGTTCGCTCCCGGGCCGTGGTGGAGGGCGCCGCCGAACGGCAGGTCGAGGCCTCCCCCGTGGCCCGGGCCGTCCCGTTCACAGCAGCTGACGCGTCTTGATCTCCAGGTAGCGGTTGATCACCTCGAGGGTAAGTTCCCCGGCATCGGCGTCGAGCACGTGCACTCCGTGCTTGACGAGGTCGCGGGAGCGTGCGTCGCGCTCGTCGGCCAGCCTGCGGGCCGCGAGCACGCGGTAGACGTCGTGGCGCTCGGAGGCGGGGCCGGCGGCGACGCGCTCGAGGAGAGGGTCCCGCAGGCTCACCACCACGACCACGTAGCGACGGCTGACGAGGGGGAGCACCGCGGCCAGGTCGGCCGCGAGCTGGGGGTCGTTGAGGTCGGTGAACAGGAACACCATGGCCCGGCGCTTCTGGCCGACCCTCAGGGCTTCGACGAGGGCGGCGTAGGAGGGGAAGACGGGCTCCGCCGCGACGTCGACCAGCTCCTCGATGATGCGGTGGACGGCTCGGGCGCCGCTGCTGGGCTTGAGGAACAGGCTCACCGCCTCGCGGAACAGGGCCAGCCCCACGCGGTCGCCCTGCCGGTTGGCCACGTGGGCGAGCATGACCGCGGCGTCGACGGCGCAGTCCAGGGCCGTGTCCGCCCCCACGGGATTTCCCATCATCCGCCCGCAGTCCAGGCACAGGAGCAGGTCCTGGCTGCGCTCGGCCTGGTAGACGTTGGTGATGGGCTCTCGGCGTCGGGCCGTGGCCTTCCAGTTGATGTGCCGGAAGTCGTCGTCGGGCAGATACTCGCGCAACTCCTCGAACTCGCGTCCCGCGCCCACCATCCGCAGGCGGTGCACGCCCAGAAGGCCCAGAGCCCGGTGGTGGCGAAGCACGTCGTAGGTCACCAGGCTCTGGAGGTCGGGGTAGACGCAGACGCCGGCCTCTCGGGGCAAGCTCCATCGCCGGCGCGCCCAGCCCATGGGGAACCGCAGGTCCACGGTCGGTGGGGGAATGGCCACTCGCCCCCGCTCCCGTGGGGTGGCGGCGACCGCCGCGCGCACCACCTCCCCGGGTCCCACCGTCACCTCCACCGCGTCCACCCGCCCCTCGATGGCGGCAGGCCACGTCTGGCGCACCGTGGTTACCACCGTCCTTCGCCCCCGGTTCTCGATGCGGAAGACGAAGTCGGCCTCGCGGCCGAGCTGGAAGCGCTGCCAGCCCTCCCGCCGGACCGTCACCGGCACCCGCGACAGGCGACGTCCGCTGGCCAGGCAGGCGGCCACGATCAACACGTCGCCGGCCGCCACCACGTAGACCACCCCCGGCTCCACCACCACGCCGAGGAGCACCACGTTGAGCACCACTGCGGCGAACAGGGCGGGCCGGCCGGGAACGGTCATCGCGGGACCTCGATCCGGTCCAGGATCGACTGAAGCACCTCGCCGGTCGTGGTCCCCTGGATCTCCGCGTCGGCGGTGAGCGTGATGCGGTGGCCGAGCACGGGGTCGGCCAGGGCCACCACGTCGTCGGGGGTCACGAAGTCGCGCCCCTCCAGGAGCGCCCGGCCCTTGGCGGTGAGCAACAGGTAGATGGAGCCGCGCGGCCCGGCGCCCACGAGAATGGACTCGTGGTCGCGGGTGGCCCGCACGATGGACAGGATATAGTCCGTCACCCCGCTCTCGATGCGCACCTGGGCGAGCGCCGCCCGGGCGGCGAGGACGCTCTCCACCGTGAACACCGGCTGGACGGCGCCGAGGGCCAGGACGTCGGGGGGCTCGCCGCGGTCGAAGGCGTCGAGGATGGCCCGTTCCGCATCCTGCGCGGGGTAGTCGATCTTGATCTTGAGCAGGAAGCGGTCCTGCTGGGCTTCGGGGAGCGGATAGGTCCCCTCGTACTCGACGGGGTTCTGCGTGGCGTAGACGGTGAAGATGGGGGAGAGGGGGTGGCGCACGCCGTCGATGGTGGCGTGGCGCTCGCTCATCCCCTCGAGGAGGGCGGACTGCGTCTTGGCCGGGGCGCGGTTGATCTCGTCGCCCAGCAGCAGGTCGGTGAACAGGGGGCCTTTGCGCAGCTCGAAGGTATTCGTGGCCAGGCTGAACACGTTGGTCCCCACGATATCCGAGGGCATGATGTCGGGCGTGAACTGGATGCGCTTCGACTGGCAGGAGAGGGCCGTGGCCAGGGTGCGCACGGCCAGTGTCTTCGCCGTGCCTGGCACCCCCTCGAGCAGGGCGTGGCCGCCGCACAGGAGGGCCAGCACCATGTGGTCGAGCACCTGGTCCTGGCCGATGATGACCTTTGTGAGCTCCCCTCTCAGGCGCTGGAGGCTTTCGGCCACCTCTTCCAGCGCGGGGACGGATGGCGGAGGGGTGCGGCCCTCAGGCGCGCCGTCGGCCATGGGTCTTCTCCTCGCAGAATTGATGCGACAGGCTGAGAACACGAGCCAGGCGGGCGTCCCAGCGGGCAGCCCTTCGCCCCCGCGGGCGCAGCTCGAGGGCTTCCCTGACGGCGGCGACCTGGCGGGCCTCCTGGGGCGGGAGCTTGGCGCTGCCTGCCTCCAGCTCCTCGGGGGAGCAGTGGAGGCCGTCGGCCAGCCGCCGCAGGGCCTCCCGGCGCACCCGCCGGGCCGTCTCCTCGGGGGACAGCGTGCGGCGGTAGAGGAAGCCGAGGGTCTGGACCTGCTCGACCACGGAACGTCGGCGGAGGGGCTGGTCGCTGGGCGGGCGAGGATGCCCCCGCGTGCTCCACACGTAGAGGGCGAGGACCAGCACCACCTGTCCGAGCACAGGGAGGAGGCCGAAGCGGCGAATGAGTCCCAAGACGGTGCCCTTGTGCCCGATGCCGTGTGCCCACTCGTCCAGGATCACCGGCCCCTCTCCGGCCAGGGCGAGCAGGAAGTCGAGGTTGCCTCCTTCGCCCAGCGCATGGTTGAGGGCCGGGGTGGGGGCTGCGACCACGATCAGGCGGCCCTCCCCGTGAGCGATTTCCGCGGCCACCACGCGGCCGGCGGCCGTCTCGGCCACGGGGCGCCACTCCCCGGCCTGCCCCGACTCCAGCTCGCCCGGGCAGCGAAGCTTGAGCGGCCGTGCCGCCGCGGCCCTGTCCCCGAGGAGGTCACGGGCCGCCCCCGTCCAGGAGGCGGCGAGCAATGGCCAGCCCAGGTCGTCGGGCGCCAGGCCCTTCTTCTGGTCTTCTTCCAGCTCGCGGGCCGCGGGGCGCCAGTCGCTGCCCTCCTCGTGGGTCCTGGCCAACAGGTCCGCGACCTCCTCCAGTGTGAGGCCCCGCTGTAGACGCGCCATCAGCGGCGTGGAATCGCGGGTGAGCTGCACCACCGTGTTCCCCTCTGCGACCCACTCGGCGAGCTCTTCCGCGCTCGGGCTGGCGGCCTGGGGCCCGCCGCCCCCGAGTAGCCCGAACAGGGACGGCCCGGGCCGGAGGGGCAACACCTGGATGAGGGTGCCACGGTCGTCCTCCTCCAGGTGGGGACGTTCCAGGGTGCGGAAGAGCACGTCGCGCTCGATGAGCAGCTCGCGGAGCGCCGCCGTGCCGTAGGGGTCGTATCGGAGGGACGAGTAGAGGGGGTTGGATTGTCCCCCCCGGCTCGCCGTCTCGGCCAGCCGGTAGAAGGCCCACACGACGAGCACGACCACGGCCACCGTCGCCGCCAGTGCAAGGCGCCTACGCACGGCCGCCCTCCGTAGCGAGGAGCCGGGACACCTGGGCGCGGACCGTCGCCAGGCTCGTGCCCTGGGGCTTCGTCTGTCCGTACCACACCCGGTCGAAGAGCGAGGTGAGGGAGGTGAAGACCTCCCGCTCCCCCTCCTCCCCGCGGAACCTCCGGACGTAGTGCCAGTTGGTCCGGCTCTTGCGGAAGTCGATCTTCCGCCGCTCGTGGAGCCCGGAGAGGAGGGCCAGGTAGAGGGCTCGGTAGACGGACCGGAAGTCGCCCTCCCGCGCCAGCCGCTCCGCCTCGGCCAGCCACTGCGGCCCGCCGAGGGCCAGGGCCTCGCCCGATTCCAGGGCGTCGCGGACCCGCTCCCTGCTCACCACCCGGGCCGCCGGCCCGCCCCGCCGGCGCTCCCGGATCAGCCGATAGGCGAGGAACGCCAGGAACACCGCCAGGGCCGCCAGCCCCACGTAGCCCAGCAGCTTCAGGACCCGGACCGCCAGCCCGGGGCCCTCCGAGCCCCTGGCCGCAGGCTCTGGCAGCCCTGGTTCGCGGCCGAACCACTGGTCGAGCTTCTCGGCCAGCCACTCGCGCCACCGCTGGAGGGTCTGGCGGATGCTCCGCATGAGGCCCGTCTCGGGCTCGGTCTCGGGCCGAGTCTCCCTGCGTCGCCACCGCTGGTAGGGCGGGCGGCGGAGAATCCGCTCCAGGTGCTCGCGGGGAGGGGGCAGCCGGTCCTCGCCGGCGCCCAGGCAGGCGACGGGCCAGGCGAGCACCAGCACGAGCAGCGACGGCCTCATCCTCCCCCCTCCCGAAGGAGGCCCAGCCGCAGGCGGAGGTCGGTGCCCAGCCGCCGGGCCTGCAAGTCGTAGAACACCATCACCGAGGCTACCGTCCAGTAGAGGTCGAAGCCTACGAAGAGAAAGTAGAGCAGGCACATCTGCCAGGGCCAGCTGCGCACGGTGAGCGCCAGGGCCGCTGTGTCCAGCCCCAGGAGGCCGGGCAGCACCAGGCCCACCACAGCCGCCTGGAGGACCTCCACGGCGAGGAGCGCCACCAGGGACAGCGCCACGAGCACCAGGGCCGTCTTCATGAGCCGCTTGGAGGCATGGCTCACCCAGGCCAGGGCGCGCCGCAGTTGCCTCGCCGCCGGGCCGGGCCTCTCCAGTAGGATGGGCGCCGCGATGGCCGAGATGTAGAAGCCGAAGAACGCCGGCACCACCAGCACGGCTCCCCACAGGGCGACCACGGCCGCTGCCAGCCGGGCCACCAGCACGGCGACCAGCCGACGTCGGAGACGCAAGGGGGGCTCGCCTCGAAGGTCGGCCTGCACGCGCCGCTGGGCCGCCCCCAGCCATCCCCACCGCCACAAGACGGCCAGGGTGAGCAGCAAGCAGGCGAACGGCAGGGCCGAGCGCTGCTCGCCGGTCACCACGTCGATGAGCAGAAGCACGACCGCCGAACAGGGGGCCATGGCCACGATGTAGGCGGGCAGCACCCGCCAGCCGCGCTCGCGGAGATACTCCGTCGCCGCGTCCAGGGGGCGGAGGCACGAACCGGTGCCCACCGACGCCCAGTCGGCCCGTGTCGCAGACGCCATCGCTCATCTCCCCAGTTGCGCGATGTCGATCAATGCCCGAAAACCCACCAGGAAGAACAAATAGAGCAGGATGAAGAAGATCGGCGAGAGAGCGACCGCCAGCCCCGCGGCCAGCCGCCCCGTCGAGCCCCTCGCCCGCGCCGCGGCGGCGCGACGCTCCTGGAGGATGCGGAGGCCCTCCTTGCTGTAGTTCACCCCCTCGTAGCGGGTGGAGCACTCGGCGCAGATGGGCTTCCTGGTGATCACGCACACCCCGATCGCCGGGCGGTCGGGATGGTGGACGCACATTCGCTTGCGGATCGCCATGTAAGCCTCCGCGGCCGGGGGACGATTATCCTCCTCGGCGCCCGACGCGTCAAGCGTGCCCCAGAGCGCGGCTTGACTTCGCCCCGGCAGCCCGGCATACTACTCGTTCCGCTGGCCGCCAGCGGCCCCGGCACATCACCGTGCGAAAGGCATCACCGCGATGAACACCCCTCTCCGCAAGACCCTCTGCCTCGTCTTCCTGGCCTCGCTCCTGCCCTCGGTCAGGGCCGAGAACTGGCCCCAGTGGCGGGGCCCCTTCCTCAACGGCTCGACCACGGAGACCGGCCTGCCCGCCACCTTCAGCGCCACGGAGAACGTGGTCTGGGCCACCGACCTGCCCGGTCCCAGCGGCTCCACCCCCATCGTGTGGGGCGACCGGGTGTTCGTCAGCTCCCTCGACGTGCGGACCAAGGACCTGGTGGGCCTGTGCCTGGACGCTCGCACGGGAGAGGTCCTGTGGCGCTTCAAGGCGGGGGAGAACGAGCGGCGCTTCCGCGACAACGACGGCTCCTCGCCCTCGCCGGTCACCGACGGCCAGACCGTGTGGTTCTACTACGGCACCAGCGACCTGCTGGCCTTCGACTTCGATGGCAAGCTGCTGTGGCGGCGGAAGTTGGAGCAGACCCACGGCCACAACGCCCTGATGTTCGGCTACAGCTCCAGCCCCCTGCTCTACGAGGGCAAGCTCTACATCATCGCCCTCCGCAACAAGCGCCCCAACCGCTACCGCAGCAGCACCGAAACCCAGCCCACCCCCAGCTACCTCCTGGCCATCGACCCCCGCACAGGCAAGGACCTGTGGCGCCAGGACCGCCCCACCGACGCCCGCGACGAGGCCCAGGAAGCCTACTCCACCGCCATCCCCCTGGAGCGCGACGGCCGCTCCGAAATCCTGGTCTTCGGAGCCGACTACCTCACCGCCCACGACCCCGACACGGGGCGAGAGACCTGGCGGTGGGCCACCTACAACCCCACCCACATCCACCACTGGCGCATCATCCCCTCCCCCGTCGTGGGCGCCGGGCTGGTCTACGTCGTGGGGCCCAAGTACTCCACCATGTTCGCCATCCGCCCCGGCCGCCAGGGCACGGTGCGTCGCGACCACGTGGCCTGGACCTTCGACGACCACATCCCCGACGCCAGCACCCCCCTCTTCTACCGCGGGAGGCTCTATGTGGTGGAGGACAACAAGAAGATCCTCACCTGCCTGGATCCCGAGAGCGGGCGGCCCCTGTGGCAGGGCCGCATCGGCGGGCGCGCGGTGATCCGCGCCTCCCTCACCGGCGCCGACGGCAAGCTCTACGTGATCAACGAGCGGGGGGAAGCCTTCGTGCTCGCCGCCGGCGACGAGTTCCGCCTGCTCCATACCGCCGCCATGGGCGGACGGCGGGTCCGCTCGACCATCGCCGCAGCGCAGAGCAAGCTCTTCGTCCGCACCTCCGAGAAGCTCTTCTGCATCCAGAAGTGACTCCACCGCGGCGGGGCCTCCCGGCGCCCTCCGCTCGCGGTTCGTCCGACTCGCTCATTCCCGCCGTTCGCGATGACAGGCGCCTTCCGAGGGAGAGCCCATGTTTCTCGATTCCGTGACCATCGCCGACCTCGCCGCCATGCTCGAGCCCCACATGGACCTCCCCGCCTGGCCCGGCCTGTGCGAGCCCGAGGCCAAGGCCCGGGCCGCCCGGTGGGCGAAGAAGCTCGGGACCTGGGACCGCCTGGGCCGCGAGCTCGACCTCTCGAAGCCCATCCCCGTCATCAAGCGTTCGGACTACCGCCGCTACCGCCGCACCGGCGACCGCCGCACGGGGGAGCGCCACTACCGCGCCCGCCGCGACCGGACCATCGACGCCGCCCTCGCCCTCTGGCTGGGCCATCCCGCCGCCGATCTCGATGCCCTCCAGGACCTCCTCTGGGCGTGGTGCGAGACGACCACATGGGTGTGGCCGGCACACGAAGGCCGCCACGTGGACCTCGCTTCGTCGTACTTCGCCCGCCTCTTCGCCGAAGTCCTCTGGATGCTCGACCCCCAGCTCGAGGACGAGGTGAGCTCCCGAATGGGAAAGGCCATCGAGGAAAAAGTCCTCGACCCCGTGGGCGACTGGCGACGACCCGACGGCTGGTACACCGTGCCCATGAACTGGAACCACGTGTGCAACGCCAACGTCATCACCACCGCCCTCTACCGCATCCGCGACCCCCGCCTCCTCGCCGCGACCATCCACCCGCTGATCCAGCGCCTGGACTACGCCATCGGGGGCTTCGCCCCCGACGGTGGCTGCCTGGAGGGGCCCGGCTACTGGAACTTCGGCTTCGGCCACTTCCTCGATGCCGCCCTGGTCCTCCACCACCGCACCGGCGGGCGGCTGAACCTGTTGGACGACCCGCGGGTGGAGCCCATCTGCCGCTACCCCCTGGCCGCCCACATCGAGGGCCCCATCCGCACCACCTTCGCCGACAGCACCCACGGCGCCACGCTGGCGGAGAATGTCCTCAAGATCAACCGCTTCTTCGACATTCCCGAGCTTTACGAGGTCGCCGGCCGCGACGAGGAGGGCCGCCTCGCCGTGCGCGACTGGCGCGGCCTGCTGCTCTATGACGGTGAGAAGGCCACGGGCAAGCCCCGTCGCACCGATTGCCTGCTGCCCCACCTCGGCCAGGCCAAGCTGTGGGCCGCCGGCCCGGGCAAGGGCGCCTGCCTGGCCATCCTCGCCGGCCACAACGGCGTGCCCCACAATCACAACGACATCGGCAGCTTCATCCTCTACAAGCACGGCACCTGCGTGCTCACCGACCCCGGGGCGCCGCGCTACACCGCCAAGACTTTCGGGCCGCGCCGCTACGAAATCCTCTTCTGCCGCTCCCGGGGACACGCCGTGCCCCTGGTCAACGGCAAGGAGCAGTCGCCTGGCGCCCGCTTCCGGGGCAGCCTCGAGGTGGAGGGCCTGGACGGCGCCGGGCCGAAGACCGCAACCATCGACATGACCAAGGCCTACGACGAGAGAAGCCTCCGCAGCCTCGTCCGCACCTTCCGCCTTGAGCCCGACGGCACGCTGCGCCTCGCCGACCGCTTCGCGTTCGCCCGCAAGCCCCGGTCCCTCGAGGCCGCCTTCATCACCTACCAGCCAGTCCGGGTGCGGCGCGGAGGGCGGTCGGTGGTCATCGGCGAGGGCGACCAAGCGGCCACCCTCAGGGCCACTCGCGACACCCCTGGCCGATTCGCCGCGCAGCGCCTCACCGAGGAGTCCAAAGAGGGGCGGAGCGGCGGTGTCGTGACCCGCATCGCCTTCACCCCCGAGCGGCTCGCCCGGGAGACTACGCTGGCCTTCCGCATCCTGTAGATATTCCGCTCGGCCTGGCTGCGGCGTTCCGTGGTGCGCTCTGCCCGCTCGGCCACGGGTTTTGACCTCCCATTCTGCCCAAAGTACAATCAGTAGGTAGGTTTCGGGAAGCGTATCGAGGCACCAGATGGCCCAATACGCCGAGCAAATGCCCCGCCCATCGGAAGGGGACCAGGGGCCGCCCAAGCTGCCCGTCGCGCCGCGACGACGCGGCCTGCTGGCGCTCGCCGCCCTGCTGGCCATCGGAGCGGGGTGCGTGGGTCTGCTCCTGGCGCTGGGCGCCCTCCAGCGGACGCGGGACAAGCTGGAGTGGGGCTCCGCGGAGGCCGAGGCGGCCTACCGCAAGGCCCTCCGGGCCTACCGACGCGAGCCCGACGACCTGGCGTCTGCGATCGCCGCGTTGCGCGCCGTGAGCTCCAGGTATGGGGACACTCGATGGGGGCGCCGCGCGGAGGCCCAGCTCCGCGAGCTACAGTGGCTCCACGCTGAGGCGGCCAGGGACCACGCCGAAGAAGCTCTCGAGCGGGAGCTGCCCGCCCTGGGAGAGGAGGTCCACGCGCTGCTGGCCGAGGACCGCTTCGCACAGGCTCTCCGGCGCCTCGAGGCGTTCGCCGACCAGCATCCCATCGAAGCAGCCTTGTGCGAGGTGGCCAGCCTCCGCTGCCAGGTCCGCACCGCGGCGAGGGAACACTACGCCCGGCTGGCCGAGCACGCCGAGGCGGCCATCGAGCGCAAGGACTACGCCGCGGCACGCCAGACGCTCCGGCGGGCCGCGTCCCTGGGCTTCCCCGAGCTGGCCCGGCGGGCGGGCGCGAAGCTGGCCGAGGTCGACTCCCGCGAGGACCATGCCGAGCAATGGGCCAAGTGGGATGAGTTGAAGGCCCGCGCCAGGAGAGCGGCGCGAGTGGGCGGCTACGACAGGGCGTTCGAGCTGCTCGACAAGGCCCGGGCCACCGCCCGGCTGGACAACATCGCCAGCCTGGTGGCCAAGGAGCGGAAGGCCCTGGAAGAGGCCAAGCGCCAGGCCGCCCAGGAGGCCCTGGCGGCCTACAAGGAACACTCCCGCGAGGCGTGGCTGCTGTTCCTGGAGCGCCGATACGCCAAGGCGGAGGCCTTGATCGGGAGGGTGTGGGCGAAGCCCAGGTTCGGACTGGCCGCGAAGCATATCCGGGCCGACCTTCAGGCGGTGGAGCTCCTGAGAGCCTTCTGGGCCGCCGTGGAGCGGGGCGTGGCCGCCAGAGAGGGCAAGTCGTTCGTCGTCCGCGACCTGTGCGGCACGGTCGTCGGCGTGGAGGGGGGCAAGGTGACCCTCAGGGGAGAGGACGAGGAGGGGGCCACGGTCTCGTTCACGGTCCCCCTCCGCGAGCTCGAGACGGACCAGGCCGTCGCCTGCGCCGAGCTGGGCGACGACCCCACCTCGCAGCGGGCACTGGCCCTCTTCCTGCTCGCCGAGGCCCGCGACCTGGGCACCGCCGAGCGGGCAGCCGCGGCGCTCCGCAGCGCCGGAGGACCATTTCTGGACCTCTACCAGGAGCGCCTGGCGTCGACTCGCCGCCACATCCTGGAGCGCGAGGCCCGGGAGGCCTGGCAGCGGCTCGCCGGCTACCTCGACGCCTTCGTCGACGAGGCCCGAGCGCGGCGCCTCCACGCTCTGCTCAACGACTTCGTGGCCGACTACGGCCACACCACCTTCGCCACCCAGGTGGCCGACCAGGTCGAGACCCTCCGCCAGGAGGTCGACCACGCCACCGGCGGGCCCCAGTTCACCCTCCGCGTGGACGTCAAGACGGCCAGCGATGGGCCGCTGGTGGACGAGGCGACGCGCGTGGCGATTCTGCTCAACGGGGATCCCGCCTACCGGCGGTGCCTGAAGCGGCTCTACTACGACGACTTCACCCCCGGCTCCACCGCCACCTACCATTTCAAGTTCTTCCGCCCCATGCCCCGCATCCGGGGGATCACCCTGGCCGTGGAAGGGCCGGGAGCCTGGAAGCCGGAGCAGGTGACCTTTCAGCTCTTCCGCAAGCGCAAGAAGTCCAGGCCCCGTCGGTTCACCCTCAACCAGGTGCTCACCACCGAGAGCTGCTCCAGCCTGGAGGAGACCACCGACCGCCTGTGGCTTGCGTTCACGCCGAAGTGGAAGTAGGAGCCAACGATGGAACGCCCCCGTCCAGGCTCTGCGGGGCTCCTGGCGCTGTGGCTCGCCGGGGCGCTCGCCGCAGGAGGAACGAAGGAGAGCACCGTGGTCGACCTGTGGCCCGAGGACACGCTACCCCCCGCAGCGGAAGGCAAGGAAGAGAAGGCCGTGGTCTCGCCCTGGCGGGACACGGAGACCACCATCACGCGCATCCACAACGTCGCCAGGCCCACGCTCACCCTCTTTCCCGCCCGCGGCTCCCAGCCCCGGCCCGCCATCCTGGTGTGTCCTGGCGGCGGCTACCACATCCTGGCCTACGACCTGGAGGGCACCGAGGTGGCCGAGTGGCTCAACGGCCTGGGCATCACCGTCGCCGTGCTCAAGTACCGCGTGCCCGGCCAGCGCGACGCCGCATTCCGCGACGCCCAGAGGGCCATGGGCCTGATGCGGAGCCGGGCCACGGAGTGGGGCATCGCCCCCCGGCGGCTGGGCATCCTGGGCTTCTCGGCCGGCGCCCACCTGGCCGCACGCCTGTGCACCAACTACGAGAAGCGGGCCTACGAGGCGGTGGACGCGGCCGACCGGGCGAGCTGCCGGCCCGACTTCGCCGTCCTCATCTACCCTGCCTATCTGGCCAACCGCGAGGGCAGGGGCCTCGACACCGAGACGCTCCCCGTCTCCGCCGACACCCCGGCCACGTTCGTCGCGGTGGCCTGCAACGACAAGTTCGCTCCCGGCGCCCTCCACTACGTCCTGGCGCTCCGCCGGGCGGGGGTGGGCTGCGAGATGCACCTCTTCCAGTCCGGCAGTCACGGCTGCGGGCTGCGGCCCTCGGCTGAGGCCATGACCACCTGGCCCGAGCCCTGCGCCCGGTGGCTACGGGACATCGGCGTGCTGGAGGAGAAGTGAGGCGGCCCGCGATTGCACCTCGCTCGCCAGGGAAGTGTCGTATGGGAAGTCGCATCCCCTTCCGTCCCATCTGCCCAGGAGGTCCGCCTTGACCAGCCGCAACTCCGACCCGGCCTATCTGCCCACCGCGGTGCCCACCCCCCGCCAGCTCGAGTACCAGGACTGGGAGATGGGGGCTTTCTTCCACTTCGGCATCCGCACCTTCTACGAGGGCCACCGCGACTGGGACGGGGAGCCGATGCCGCTGGAGGCCTTCAACCCCGCCCAGCTCGACTGCGAGGACTGGACGCACACGGCCCGGGAGGCGGGCATGGCCTATGCCGTGCTGGTGTGCAAGCACCACGACGGCTTCGCCAACTGGCCCAGCCGGTCCTCCACCTACGGCGTGGCCCACACGCCGTGGAAGGACGGCGGAGGCGACGTGGTGGGCGAGTTCGTCCATGCCTGCCGGCGTCAGGGGCTCAAGGTGGGCCTCTACTACTCGCCCGCCGAGTGGGGCAACCCCACGTTCGAGGACGAGGCGGCCTACGACCAGCATTTCCTGGGGCAGGTCAGCGAGCTGCTCACCAACTACGGCGAGATCGACATCCTGTGGTTCGACGGCTGCGGCTCCCAGGGCCACCGCTACGACTGGGCGCGGATCATCGGCGAAGTCCGCCGGCTCCAGCCCGACATCCTGATCTTCAACATGGGCGACCCCGACTTCCGCTGGGTGGGCAACGAGAGCGGCATGGCCCCCCTGCCCAACTGGAACACCGTGGCGCCCACCCAGATCGCCTCGCTCACCGACGCCCGCCAGCAGGCCGCCGGCCAGGGCCTGTGGCTGCCCGCCGAGTGCGACTGCATGATGCGGTGGAGCAACTGGTTCTACGAGGACGCCGACGCCCACACCGTGAAGCCCCTCGAAGAGCTCATGGGGCTCTACATGCTGTCCGTGGGACGCGGCGCCAACCTGCTCATCAACATCGGCCCCGACCGCCGCGGCCTGCTGCCCGACCCCGACCGCCAGCGGCTGCTCGAGCTGGGCGACGAGATCCGCCGACGCCTGGGCTCCCCCTTCGCCACCATCACCGACGGCCTGGGCACCCATAGCCGCTGGGAGTTCGCCACCGACGAGCCCTTCTACCTCGACCACGTGGTGCTCCAGGAGGAGCTCACCGAGGGCGAGGCGGTGCGCCGCTTCGCCGTCCGCATCCAGCCCGGCCACGGGGCATCGGAGATCATCCTCCACGAGGGCCGCAACATGGGGCACAAGGCCATCTGCCGCCTGCCCCTGGTCGCCGCCCGCAAGGTGGTGGTGGAGATCATGGAAGCGGACCGGCCCGCCAGACTCCGCAACGTCGAGCTCCACAACGCCACGGGGCTCGTCCACCAGCACTGATGCCCTCGACGCTTGCCCCCTGCGCCTCCCGACGGTATCATCGGAAGGCGCAGGACGACCCGACCCCTTGCCGACCGCCACGGGAGAGCACAAGGAGGGCTCGCGATGCCACCATCCCGTCCGGCCACACGACGCCAGTTCCTGAGAAGCACGCTCGCGGGGGCCTTCGCCGCCCCGCTATTCGTCCCCGCGACCTCCTTCGGGGCCAGCGACCGCATCGTGATGGGCTGCATCGGCATGGGCGGGCGCGGGAACAGCGATATGCGAGGCTTCCTCCACCGCAAGGAGGTCCGCGTGGTGGCCGTGTGCGACGTCATCCAGCGCAAGCGCCAGGCGGCCAAGACGCGCGTCGACCAGCACTACGGCAACACCGATTGCGCCGACACCAACGACTTCCGCGATATCACCCGCCGCGACGACATCGATGCCGTGCTCATCGCCACCCCCGACCACTGGCACGCCATCATCGCCATCGACGCCTGCGAGCACGGCAAGGACGTCTTCTGCGAGAAGCCCATGTCCTTGACCATCCGCGAGGGCCGGGCCATGGTGCAGGCGGCCCGCCGCTACGGACGCGTCTTCTCCTCGGGCAGCCAGCGGGTCTTGGGCGACTACGGCCGCCTGGCCCGCTACATCCGCAGCGGGGCCATCGGCAAGGTCCAGGAGGCCTACGTGGGCGTAGGGGGACCCTCCAAGCCCTGCACCCTGCCGGGCAAGCCCGTGCCCCCGGGCATCGACTGGGACCTGTGGCTCGGCCCGGCCCCCTGGGCGCCTTTCCACCCCGGGCGCCTCAACTTCCGTCCCTGGCGCGACTACTCCGGCGGGGGCATGACCGACTGGGGGGCCCACAAGTTCGGCGCCGTGATCTTCGCCATGGACCTCCAGGAGACCGGCCCCGTCGAGATCATCCCCCCCGACGGCAAGGACCACAAGCATCTTACATACGTCTTCGCCAACGGCTTTCGCATGTACCACGGCGGCGCGCGCGACATCACCTACGTGGGCACCGAGGGCAAGGCCTCGCGGCGGAACATGTCCCGCGACGTGCCCACCAACGTGCCCATGATGACCTACAAGGGCCGTGGCGGGCTCCAGGGCGACTTCCTCCATTGCGCGCGCACCCGCCAGCGTCCCTTCCGCGACGTCGAGTTCGGCCACCGGGCCGCCGCCGTCTGCCACCTGGGCAACATCGCTTACTGGCTCAAGCGCCCCTTGAAGTTCGACCCCGTCAAGGAACAGATGGTGGGCGACCCCGAGGCCGGCCGCTGGCTCGACCGCCCCAAGCGCGCCCCCTGGAGGCTGTAGGGGCCTCCGGGGCTGGACGCGCAGCGGATCGGGCGGCCCGCACCCCATCCATCGGCAGCCCAGCGCCCAGGTCGACGAGCATTGGCAGCCGTCGGCACTGTACGACGGTGTGCTGGGTGATGATTCGATGCGCCGCGATGCTCGGCTTCACACTGGCGGCAGCAGGAGGACGCGTTAGCCGGCCTTCAGGCGCTCGAGCACGGCGGCGAGCATCTTCCGCGCCTTCTCCGCCTCGTCGCCTCCCTCGCCGGGCGGGATGGGGTGCTTTTCGGCGGGGTCTTTCTGCACGTCGAAGAGCTTGCCGTCGCGGTAGAGCTTCCAGCGGTGGGTGCGTGCCCAGGCCTTTCCGCGCCACTGGTTGTAGCACCACCGGCGAGGCCTGCCCTGCTTGCCCCGGAGTTGAGGGGCGAAGCTGACGCCATCGATGGGCCGGTCGTCGGGCAGCTCGGCGCCCGCCAGGTCGGCGAGGGTGGGCAGGAAGTCGGAGAAGTCGATGAGGTCGTCGCACACGGTGCCCGCGGGCGCCGTGCCCGGCCAGTTGGCGATGAGGGGAACGCGGGTGCCGCCGTCGGTCATCTGGCCCTTGCCGCCGCGGACGGTCCTCTCGCCCATCTTCGAGACCACCCGCTCGCTGACGAAGTGCTTGCCGTCGGGCTTGAGGTCGACGTAGAAGCTGCCCGGACTGCCGTTGTCGGTGGTGTAGAGGACGACGGTCTTCTGGCGCAGGCCGAGCCGTTCGAGGGCGGCGACGAGGCGACCCACGCAGCGGTCCATGACCTCGACCAGCTCGGCGTAGCTCTGATACTTGCCGTCGGGGGCGCGCGGGGGCCGGGGCATGAAGTCGTCGCTCACCGCGTGGCAACAGGCCATGGGGAAGTAGGCGAGGAAGGGCTTCTCCTTGTTCCGCTCCATCAAGTCGATGAGGAAGTCGGTGTAGACGTCCGGGCCGTACCGGCCCTCGAGCACTCGCTTCTCGCCGTTCCAGTAGACCAGGGGGTCGTGGTAGCGGGGACCTTCGTGCCATCCGAACAGACAGCTTTGGTCGAAGCCCATCTCGGCGGCGTGGTCGGGGTTTCTCTTGAACAGGCACATCTGCCACTTTCCGGCGATGGCGGTGGCGTAGCCGGCGTCGCCGAGCACGTGGCCGAAGGTTTTTTCATGCGCCGGGATGGTGCCCCAGCCGCCGCCGGTGCGGAAGCCGTAGCGGCCGGTCATGATCTTCCGCCGCGAGGGGGCGCACACGGGGCAGCTATAGCAGTGGGTGAAGCGGATGCCCCTCTCCGCGAGGCGGTCGAGGTGCGGGGTCTTGTAGGACGTGCCGCCGTAGCAGCCCAGGACCTCGCGGCCCACGTCGTCGGCCATGATGAGCAGGATGTTGGGGCGCTCTCCCGCCGCCCGGGCCATGCGGCTGCCCGCCCAGGGGGCGGCGAGGGCCGCGGCTCCCGCTCCCAGCGAGGACAGGAAACGTCGTCGGCTCAATTTCCCTGGCGTCATGCGAAGACCCTCCGATCGACCGCTCGCTCCCCGTTCGTCGGCCCGGCGGGCGATCCTAGGCGGCCCGGGCCGCGGTGTCAAGCCACGCGGGGTTGCCGCGTACGGAGCTTGCCGGTATGATGGGGAGCCCCTGGCCAGCAGAGGAGGCCGAAGGGCGGCACGGGCCGCGGACGGCGTCGCGAGCCGCGAACGCGAGGGGTCGTGCACACAAAGGAGCCTTGGTCATGCGGGGTAAGCCAAACGTGACGCGGCGGAACTTCCTGGGCAAGGCGGCGGCCGCCGTGGCCGCCCCGCTGCTGGTCCCCTCCCGGGTCTTCGGGGCGAACGACCGGTTCACCATGGGCGCCATCGGCATGGGGGGCCGGGGCCGGGGCGACATGAACGGCTTCATGGGCTTCAAGGAGCTGCGCGTGCTCGCCGTGTGCGACGTGGTGGGCCGCCACGCGCAAATGGCCAAGGGCATGGTCGACCGTCGCTACGGGAATACCGACTGCACGGCCTACACCGACTTCCGGGCGATCACCGAGCGCGACGACATCGATACCGTGCTCATCGGCACCCCCGACCATTGGCACGCCATCATCGCCATTCAGGCCATGAGGAATGGCAAGGACGTGTATTGCGAAAAGCCCGAGACCCTCACCGTGCGCCAGGGACGGGTGATGACCCGGGTGGCCCGCCGCTACGGCCGCGTCTTCTCCGGCGGCAGCCAGCGCGTGTGGGGCGACTACAACTGGTTCCACCGCATGGTCTACGGCGGAGCCATCGGCGAGCCCAAGGAGGCGTGGGTGAACGTGGGCGGGCCCTCCGGCCCCTGCTACCTGCCCCCCGTGCCCACCCCGCCCGACGTGCAGTGGGACCTGTGGCTGGGACCGGCGCCCTGGCGGCCCTTCCACCCCAACCTCATCCGGGGCGGCTTCCGACCCTTCCGCGACTACTCGGGAGGGGGAATGACCGACTGGGGCTGCCATGGCTTCGGCGGCGCCCTCTTCTGCCTCAACCTCCACGAGACCGGGCCTATCGAGATCTACCCGCCCGACGGCAAGGACCATCCGCACCTGACCTACGTCTTCGCCAACGGCATCCGCATCTACCACCGCGGCGGGTGGGGCGGCATCCTCTCCTTCCGGGGCACGGAGGGCGAAATCCCGCCCCGCGAGCGCGGCGCCCGACGCCCTAGCCCCCCCAAGGTCCACATCCCCAACTACAAGGGCCGAGGGGGCATCTTCGGCGACTTCGTCCACTGCGTGAAGACCCGCGAGCGGCCCTTCCGCGACATCGAGATCGCCCACCGCACCGCCACCCACTGCCACCTGGGCAACGTCGCCTACTGGCTCAAGCGCCCGCTCAAGTGGGACCCCGTGAAAGAGGAGACCGTCGGCGACCCCCTCGCCGCACGCTGGCTCGACCGCCCCATGCGAGAGCCCTGGCGCCTGTAAGCACCCGAGCCCCAAGCCGAAAGGAAACCCCATGTCTGCCTCCCACCGAGCTCTTCTGCTCGCCCTCGGCCTGGCCGCCACCGCCGCCGGAGGGGAAGGCCCGTCCATGGGCGCCCTCGACGACGCGCTGGAAGGCGTGCTCGCCTTCGAGCACGGCAAGGACGCAGGACCCTTGAAAACCGTGGAGGGCCTGGTCGTGGCGATGGCCACGGACCCCGAGCAGCGGGAGGCCGCCGAGCAGCGGCTCATCCAGGCCCTCGGCGCCGCGAAGACCCGCGACGCCAAGATCTTCCTCTGCCGCCAGCTCTACAACATCGGCTCCGCACGCTGCGTGCCCCGCCTGGAGGGCCTGCTGGCCGACCCCGAGCTGTCGCACATGGCGCGCTACGTCCTGGGGCGCATCCAGGCCCCCGAGGCCGCGGCGGCGCTCCACCGCGCCCTGAGCAAGACCTCGGGCAAGCTCCAGGTAGGCATCATCAACACCCTGGGCGACCGGGCCTACGGGGAGGCGCGGGCCGACATCGCCCGCCTCCTCGGCTCCTCGGACCCCCAGGTGGCCGAGGCCGCGGCCGTGGCCCTGGGCAAGCTGGGCGGCGCCCCGGCCGCCGAGGCCCTCCAGGAGGCCAGGGGCAAGGCTCCCGAGAGGGTCCAAGCGGCCATCGACGACGCCCTGATGGCCTGCGCCGAGCAGTTCCTGGCCGACGGCGAGAAGGCTCGTGCTGCGGCCATCTACCAGCGCTTCTACAGAGCCGAGGCGCCGAGGCACTTCCGCACCGGCGCCCTGGCCGGCCTGGTGGCCGCCCGCGGGGCCGAGGCTGCGCCCCTCCTGGTCGACGCCATCAGGGGCCAGGACCCCCAGATGCGGGCCAGCGCCATCGCCCTGGTCCGCCGGATCGAGGGCCAGGAGGCCACGCGCACCTTCGCCCGCCTCCTGCCCTCCCTCGAGCCCCAGGCCCAGGCCCTCCTGGTTCGTGCCCTGGGCCGCAGGGGCGACCCGGCGGCCCGGGAAGCCGTGGTCGCCGCCACCAAGAGCGAGCACGAGCCGGTGCGCGTCGCCGCCCTCGAGGCCCTGGGAGGTCTGGGCGGAAGCGACTCCGTGGACCTCCTGCTCGATGTGGCCGCCACCGGCGGCGGCAGCGAGCAGGGCGCGGCGCGGGCCAGCCTCACCCGGCTCGAGGGCAAAGGGCTGGACGCGGCGCTCGTCCAGGGCGCCAAGTCGGGCGAGGCCGCGGTACGCGTCGAGGCCATCCGCGCCCTGGCCGGCCGGGGGGCGGAGCAGAGCCTCGACGAGCTCTTCGCCCTGGCCAAGGACCAGGATGCGAGCGTGCGCCGCGCGGCCATCGAGGCCCTCGGCCGGCTCGTCGGCCAGGCCCGCCTCTCGGACCTCGTGAGCCTGGTGGTGGCGCCCAAGGACGAGGGCGACCGCTCGGCGCTCGAGCAGGCCGTGGCCGCAGCCTTCCGCCGCATCCCTGAGCCCCGGCAGCGCACCGCGCCCCTCCTGGCCGCCCTCGACCGGGCGGGCGACGCGGCCAGGCCCACCCTCCTGCGGCTCCTCGGCCGGGCCGCCAGCCCCGAAGCCCTCGAGGCCCTACGGGCCGCCGCCAGGAGCCCCAAGCCGCAAATCCGCGACGCGGCCATCCGCAGCCTCGCCGCCTGGCCCGATGCCAGCGCCGCCGACGACCTGCTCGACCTGGCCCGCACCGCGGCGGACGAGACGCACAAGGTGCTCGCCCTGCGGGGCTACATCCGCATCGCCGGCCAGTCCGAGAACCCCACCGCCATGTACGTCCGGGCCATGCAGCTCGCCCAGTCCACTGGCGACAAGAAGCTGGTGCTCGGCGGCCTCGGCTCCGCCGACTCCTTCGAGGCCATGGACCTGGCGGCCAGGTACCTCGAGGACCCCGAGCTCCGCGACGAGGCCGCCATGGCGGTCCTCCAGATCGCCGGCCGCCTGTGGAAGCAGGACACCGACCGCGTGCGGGCCGCGGTGGACAAGGTGCTGGCCGCCGTCGAGGACCAACGCATCCGCCAGCAGGCCCAGGAGGTGCTCAACAAGACGCAGCAGTTCGAGGGCCACATCCGCACCTGGCTCGTCTCCAAGCCCTACCAGGTGAAGGGCAAGGAGGCCAAGCAGATCTTCGATACCCCCTTCCCCCCCGAGAAGCCCGACGCCGAAGACGTCGAGTGGAAGAAGCTGACCCGGGGCGTGGGCCAGTGGGAGATCAACCTCGGCCAGGCCGTGGGCGGACTCAGCGACGTGGCGGCCTACCTGCGCACCCGCGTGTGGTCGCCGGTCGCGCAGGAGGTCCAGCTCGAGCTGGGCAGCGACGACGCCATCAAGGTGTGGCTCAACGGCGAGGTGGTGCACGCCAACAACACCGACCGGGGCGTTGCTCCTCGCCAGGACATCGCCAAGGCCAAGCTGGCCAAGGGCTGGAACGAACTGATGCTCAAGGTGCTCAACCACCAGGGCGGCTGGGCCGCGGCCTGCCGCATCCGCAAGCCCGGTGGCGGCGCCATCGAGGGGCTCAAGTACGAAGCGAAGCTGGAATGACCCTTCCAGCCAACTCGCGGGCCGGCTCCGCCGCCCGAAGGACGCCAGGAGGGCGACGATGCGTTTCCCCCCTTCCCACTCCTGCCTGAGCTGCCATCACGCGGTGAGCCGGCGCGGCTTCCTCCAGGGCTGCGGCGCGGCGCTGGCCGCGGGCCGCATGGCCCCCGCGAGCGCCGCCGAGCCCGACGAGGGGCGGCCGGTGCGCGTGGCCCTGGTCTACCTGTCCAAGCAGGGCTCGAGCTGGCCCTCGCCGGCCTTCGACGTGGCCCGCCGAGAGAGGGAAGTGCTGGCGGCCCTCACCAAAGGCTGCCCGGGGGTCGAGTTCGTGCCCCTGGCGGTGCGCCATCCGGGGGAGACGAAGAAGGCCCTGGCGGTGAAGGACCAGGTGGACGGCTACCTGGTCTACGTGGTGACCCTCACGTGGAACCTGCGGGGAGCGCTGTCGGCGGTGGGCGAGCTGGGCAAGCCGCTGGTGGTGGCCGACGAGTTCCTGGGCGGCTGCGGGGTCTTCCTCACCGGCGTCAGCGCGCTGCGCCGGCGGGGGATTGCTGTCGCCGCGGTGTCGAGCACCCGCCTGGACGACGTGGTGGCGGTGGCCCGCTGCTTCGCCGACGTGCGGCGGCCGGGCACCACCCCCGCCTCGTTCGCCGCCCGCTGCCAGCGCGTCTACCGGGCGACGATGCCCCAGCCCGGGGAGATGCGGTGCCGCGAGGACGCCGTGCGGCTGACGCCGATCGGGGAATGCGTCGAGCGGTTCCGCAAGGCGAAGTTCCTGATCGTGGGCCGCGGCCACGCAGGCCGGGAGGCCGACTTCCTGGGGGCCAAGGGCCTGTTCGTGGGCTTCGACCAGCTCCAGGCCCTCTACGACCAGGCGGACGAGGAGGAGGCGGCCGAATGGGCCCAGCAGTGGGCCAAGCGGGCGGAGAAGGTGGTGGAGGCCAGCCCCCAGTGGATGCGCAAGGCGGGCGCCGTGTACCTGGCCACCCTCGAGCTGCTCCGCCGACATGGGACGGACAGCGTGACCATGAACTGCCTGGGCGGCTTCGCCAGCGGCCGCCTGCCCGCCTATCCCTGCCTGGGCTTCATGCAGCTCCTCGACGACGGGGGGCAGGGCGTGTGCGAGGCCATGGCCGACGACACCCTGAGCATGCTCATGGCACGCATCCTCACCGGCCGAGGGGGCTATGTCTCCGACCCCGCCCTCGATACCTCGAGAAACCGCGTGGTCTACGCCCACTGCGTGGCCACCACCCGGCCCTTCGGGCCGCGGGGCGAGGCCAACCCCTTCCGCGTGCGCACCCTCCACAACCGCGACCCGCGCGGCACCTGCGCCCAGTCCTTCCTCCCCGAGGGCTACATGACCACCTCGTTCCGCACCCGCTACCGCAGCAAGCAGATGGTCGTCCACCAGGCCAAGGCCGTGGGCAACCTGGACGCGGACCGGGGCTGCCGCACGCAGCTCGTGGGCGAGGTGCGGGGCGACATCGCCAAGCTCTTCGCCCACTGGGACCGCTTCGGCTGGCACCGCGTGACCGTCTACGGCGACGTCAAGGAGCCCCTGGTCGAGTTCGCCAAGGCCCTCGGCCTCGCCGTCGTGGAAGAGGCCTGAGCACCCCAGCCCCCCCCGCAGGAGCCCCCCCGAACATGCCCGACCGAAGACCCAACATCCTCTTCATCATGACCGACGACCACGCCGCCCACGCCATGAGCTGCTACGGCAGCCGCATCAACGCCACGCCCCACATGGACCGCATCGCCGAGGACGGCATGCGGCTGGATAGCTGCTTCTGCACCAACTCCATCTGCTCCCCCTCCCGGGCCACCATCCTCACCGGCCAGTACGAGCACGTCCACGGGGTGCGCACCCTCGCCGACAACCTGGACCGCACCCGCACCACCTTCGCCACCCTCCTCCGGGACGCCGGCTACCAGACCGCCCTGGTGGGCAAGTGGCACCTGGGCACCGCCCCCGAGAATCGCCCCCGGGGCTTCGACTACTGGACCGTCCTCCCCGGCCAGGGGCTCTACCACGACCCGCTGATGCACGAGATGGACCCCCACGACCCCGACCGGGGGGTGGAGAAGACTCTCCAGGGCTACGTGACCGACGTCATCACCGACATCGCCCTCGACTGGCTGCGCCGCCGCGACCGGGAGCGCCCCTTCTGCCTCCTCGTCCACCACAAGGCCCCCCACCGCCACTGGGAGCCCGACGAGAAGCACGCGGCCATGTACGACGACATCGAGATCCCCCCGCCCGACACCCTCCACGACGACTACCAGCACCGCGCCACCGCGGCCCGCATCGCCAGGATGCGCGTGGGCGAGCACATGAACGAAAAAGACCTCAAGCGCCCCGTCCCCCAGGGCCTCCGAGGCCGCGACCTGCGCGAGTGGGCCTACCAGCTCTACATCAAGGACTACCTCCGCACCATCGCGTCCGTGGACGACAACATAGGGCGCCTGCTCGACGCCCTGGACGCCGAGGGACTGGCCGAGGACACCGTGGTGGTCTACACCTCGGACCAGGGCTTCTTCCTCGGCGACCACGGCTGGTACGACAAGCGCTTTTTCTACGAGGAATCCCTCCGCATGCCCCTGCTGGTCCGCTACCCCCGCGAAATCCCGGCGGGCAGCACCAGCGACGCCATGGCCCTCAACCTCGACTTCGCCCAGACCTTCCTCGACTACGCCGGCGTCGAGGCCCCCGCCGACATGATGGGCCGGAGCCTCCGGCCGGTCCTCGCCGCCAGCACGCCCCGCGACTGGCGGACCGCCATGTACTACCGCTACTGGATGCACCTCGCCCACCACAACGTGTGCGCCCACTACGGCGTGCGCACCCACCGCCACAAGCTCATCTACTACTACGGCCTGCCCCTCGACGCCAGCGGAGCCGTCGACCCGCCCATGCAGCCCGAGTGGGAGCTCTTCGACCTCGACCGCGACCCCCAGGAGATGCACAGCGTCTACGACCGGTCCGCCTACGCCCCCACCGTGGCCGAGCTGAAGGACGAGCTGCGGCGCCTGAGGGAGGAAGTGGGCGACCTCTCCGCCCCCTGGGACGCCTGAGCCGCGGCGGGCCAGGAGGAGCCTGGCCGCGCCCCTTGACAAGAAGCGGGCTTTGCGGCAGGATTTGGCCGTCGGCACCCCAGGGGTGCCGAGCCTTCGTCGCCGCCGTCCGCGCCATTCGTTGCCCCCGAGGAGGCGCCCCGTGAGCCCCACGACCAAGCAGGACGTGCTCGAGGCCGTCGAGCGCCAGGGCGTGCGCTTCGTCCGCCTGTGGTTCACCGACATCCTGGGCTTCCTGAAAAGCTTCGCCATCACGGCCGACGAGCTGGAGGGTGCCCTGGAGGAGGGCATGGGCTTCGACGGCTCGTCCATCGAGGGTTTCGCCCGCATCGAGGAGAGCGACGTGGTGGCCCTCCCCGACCCCGCCACCTTCGCCGTCCTGCCCTGGTGCCAGGACGAGGGGGGCAAGGTGGCCCGGATGTTCTGCGACGTGCTCCTGCCCACCGGCGAGCACCACCACGCCGACCCCCGCTGGGCTCTCCGCCGCAACGCCGAGCGGGCCGCCCACAGCGGCTACACCTGCTACGTGGGCCCGGAGCTGGAGTACTTCTACTTCCGCGGCTCCGAGGCCCCGGCGATCATCGACAAGGGGGGCTACTTCGACCTCACGCCCCAGGACGTGGCCAGCGACCTGCGCCGCGAGACCTCCCTGGTGCTCGACCAGATGGGCATCGGCGTGGAGTACAGCCACCACGAGGTGGCCCCCTCCCAGCACGAGATCGACCTGCGCTACACCGACGCCCTGACCATGGCCGACCATGCCATGACCTACCGCTTCGTGGTCAAGGAGGTGGCCCTCAAGCACGGCTTCCACGCCACCTTCATGCCCAAGCCCCTGTTCGGCGAAAACGGCTCGGGGATGCACGTCCACCTCTCCCTGCTCAAGGACGGCCGCAACGCCTTCTTCCAGGCCGACGACCCTTACCACCTGTCCCCCACGGGCAGGCACTTCATCGCCGGCCTGCTCCGCCACGCCCCCGAGATCACCGCCGTGACCAACCAGTGGGTCAACTCCTATAAGCGCCTGGTCCCAGGCTACGAAGCCCCCGTCTACATCTGCTGGGGACAGAAAAACCGCTCCGCCCTGGTCCGCGTGCCCGCCTACAAGCCGGGCAAGGAGAAGGCCACGCGGGCCGAGCTGCGCAGCCCCGACCCCGCCTGCAACCCCTACCTCGCCTTCTCCGTCATGCTGGCCGCGGGCCTGGCCGGTATCGAGGGGCGCTACGAGCTGCCCCCGCCCGTCGAGCGCGACGTCTACAGCCTCACCCCCGACGAGCGCCAGGCTCTGCGCATCGGCCAGCTCCCAGGGAGCCTCTTCGAGGCCATCCAGCTCGCCGAGGGCAGCGACCTCGTCCGCCAGGCCCTCGGCGACCACATCTTCGAGTCCTTCATCCAGAACAAGAAGATCGAGTGGGACAAGTATCGCACCCACGTCAGCCAGTACGAGCTCGACGCCTACCTGTCGATCTTGTAGCCCCCGCGCCCCGCCCGGGCCCCCTGACGAGCCGGGGCGCGTGGACCTTGACTTACGTCGATTTGGGCCTCCGGAGGCCCGGGGTCGCCGCCCGAAGTGCCTCGCACATATAGCCTTAGAAGTCCGAAAAATCAGACGCCACAGAATGCCGTCCTAGCGACGCTAGCGGCCCGGCGCGACCCAGGAGACCTTGCGCGCAAATTTGCCCGAAATGGCCCCAGGAGCCCCGTAGAGCGGCGTAGCGGAGCGGCAGCCTTCCCACCCCGGCCGGCCGGCGGGGCCGCCAGGCGACCGGCCGGCTCCTCGTGGCCCGCGGGCGCGCGCCCACTTTGGAGCGTGGGACAGGTCTGTGGTATAATTCACGACCTTACCCGGTCCCGATCAGGAGTCGCCAAATGCCCCAAACCCACCGCGTGACGCTCATCGACGGCGATGGGGTGGGCCCCGAGATCGCGGAAGTGACCCGCCGCTGCGTCGACGCCACGGGCGTGTCCATCGAGTGGGAAGTGCAGCACGCGGGAGCCGAGGTGGCCGAGAAGGTGGGCACGCCCATGCCCGAGGCGGTGCTCGACAGCATCCGCCGCAACGGCGTGGCCCTCAAGGCCCCCGTCACCACCCCCGTGGGACGGGGCTTCCGCAGCGTGAACGTCTACCTGCGCCAGACCCTCGACCTGTTCGCCTGCGTGCGCCCGTGCAAGAGCTACCCGGGCGTCCGCTCCCGCTACGAGGACATCGATCTGGTGGTGGTGCGGGAGAACACGGAGGACCTCTACGCGGGCGTGGAGTTCGAGCAGGGCACGGCGGAGTGCGAGCAGGTGATCGAGCTGTGCACCCGGCTCCAGCCCAAGCCCATCCGTTCGGACTCGGGGCTGTCGGTGAAGCCCAACTCGCTGGAGGGCTCGCGGCGCATCGTGCAGTTCGCCTTCGACCACGCCCGCCAGTATGGGCGCCACAAGGTCACCGCCGTGCACAAGGCCAACATCCTCAAGCACTCCGACGGCCTGTTCCTCCGCATGGCACGCCAGGTGGCCGAGGAGAACGGCGTCGAGGTCACCCACCACGGCGAGGCCCACGTGACCTACGAGGGAGGGGACATCGAGTTCGAGGACCGCCTGGTCGACAACATGTGCATGCAGCTCGTCCAGAAGCCCGAGCTCTACGACGTCCTCGTGCTGCCCAATCTCTACGGCGATATCGTCAGCGACCTGTGTGCGGGACTGGCGGGCGGGCTGGGCGTGGCCCCGGGGGCGAACATCGGCCATCGAGGCGCCGTCTTCGAGGCCACCCACGGCTCGGCGCCCAAGTACAAGGGGATGAACAAGGTCAATCCCACGGCCCTCATCCTGTCCGGCGTGCTCATGCTGCGCCACCTGGGCGAGACCGACGCCGCCGACCGCCTGGAGCAGGCCGTGGCGGCCGTGATCGCCGAGGGCAAGGACGTGACCTACGACCTCAAGCCCCGCCGCGACGACCCCACCGCGGTGGGCACGCGGGAGATGGGCGAGGCCATCGTCCGACGACTCACGTCGCAATGAGCCCGTTCCGGGTGGCAGGTCGCGGCCCTCGGGGCCCAGGTTCCGGGTTTCGGGTTCCAGGTTCCGGGTTTGCTGCGGAGCAGGAGGGCAGAGATGGGAGCGGTCCGGTCCTTTCGGGACCTGCGGGTCTATCAGGAGCTCAGACGCCTTCATCTGGAGTTGCACGACGAGAGCTTGCGGTTCCCCCGCTTCGAGCTCTACGAACTTGGCTCGCAGCTCCGCCGCGCATCGAACTCGGCCGCGGCACAACTCGCCGAGGGGTACGCCAGCCGCCATACGAACGTCTACATCGAGGCCATCACCAGGGCCCAGGCAGAGCTTCAGGAGACCCGGCATCACATCGACGTGGCGCACCAGAAGCGCTACCTCTCGCAGGCACGCTTCCGGGAACTGGACCGCAGGTACCACACGTGTGCGCGGATGCTGGAGCGTCTGTACCAATCGCTCAGCCGATGGCGCGGAAGCATGCGCACCCCGGACAGGGTCCACGAAGACGACCCGAAATATGGCCTCACGAACGCCGCTCACTGGCAAACTGCCACTGAGATCACCGACCGGGTGATGGGCCAGTTCGACCTTGCGCCCCCAGGCGACACCGCTGGCCCTGAGAATCCGGACTTCGCCGACCCGCAACCCGGAACCTGAGACCCGAAACCTGAAACCCGAAACCCGGAACCCGAAACCAGCTATCCGTCCCCCCGTCCGCACTCGTGAAAGGGACTACCGCATGGCGAAGCCCAAGGTCGCCATCTTCGGAGCCGGCCACGTGGGGGCCACGACGGCCCAGCGGATCGCCGAGCGAGAGCTGGCCGACGTGGTGCTGCTCGACATCGTCGAGGGTCTGCCCCAGGGCAAGGCGCTGGACATCATGGAGTCGGCGCCCGTGGAGGGCTTCGACGCCGCGGTCACGGGCTCGAACGCCAACGAGGACGTGGGGGGGGCCGACCTGGTGGTGATCACCGCGGGGGTGCCGCGCAAGCCGGGCATGAGCCGCGACGACCTGCTGGCCACCAACGCCCGCATCGTGGGCGACATCGCGGCGGCCATCGCGGAGCACGCGCCCCAGGCCGTCGTCCTGGTGGTCACCAACCCCCTCGACGTGATGACCCACCTGGCCCACCAGCGCACCGGCTTGCCCGTCGAGCGGGTGCTGGGCATGGCGGGGGTGCTCGATTCCGCCCGCTTCCGCGCCTTCATCGCCATGGAGCTGGGGGTGAGCGTCAGGGGCGTGGAGGCCATGGTGCTGGGCGGCCACGGCGACTCCATGGTCCCCCTGCCCCGCTACGCTACCGTGGGCGGGGTGCCGCTGGGGGCGCTCCTGCCCGAGGAGCGGATCGAGGCCCTGGTCGAGCGCACGCGGAAGGGGGGCGCGGAGATCGTGGGGCTGCTGAAGACGGGCAGCGCCTACTACGCCCCCTCTGCCGCCGTGGCGGCCATGGCCGCCAGCATCCTCCGCGACGAGCGCCGCACCCTCCCCGCCTGCGTGCGCCTCGAGGGGCACTACGGCATCGACGGGGTGTTCGCCGGGGTGCCCGTGGTCCTGGGGGCCGGCGGGGTGGAGCAGATCGTGGAGCTGGAGCTGGACGAGGCGGAGCGGACCGCCCTCCAGGCCTCCGCCCGCCACGTGCGCCAGACCATCGAGCGCCTGGCCAGCCTGGAGGGAGATGCGTGAGCGGCGAGCGCGACGGCCCGCCAGAGCCCGCGGCGAGGTGGCAGGGCCTGTTCCAGCTCCTGGACGCCCACCGCCGGTTCCTCATCACCACCCACGTCCACCTCGACGGCGACGCCATCGGCGCCCAGGTGGCCCTCGCCCTGGTGCTCGAGGAGCTGGGCAAGGAGACCCTCCTGGTCAACGACGACCCCGTGCCCCGCATCTACCGCTTCCTCGACCCCCGCGAGCGGGTGCGCGCCTACGCCCCGGACCGCGACGAAGCCGATATCGCGGCCTGCGACGCGGCCATCGTGGTCGACGTAGGAGCCCTCGACCGCATCGGCCGCCTGGGACCCGCCCTCGCCCGCCTGGGCGTGCCCCTGGCCTGCATCGACCACCACGCCACCAACGGCGGCTTCGCCCGGGTCAACGTCGTGGACTCCTCCGCCTCGTCCACCTCGGCCCTGGTGCTCGACCTCATCCGTGCCCTGGGCCAGCGGCCCGGGCAGGCGGTGGCCGAGGCCCTCTTCGTGGGCCTGGCCACGGACACGGGGTGGTTCCGCTTCGCCAACGCCGGCCCCCCGGCCTTTCGCGACGCCGCCGAGCTGGTGGCCTGCGGAGCCAGCCCGCCCCGGCTCTACGAGCTGATCTACGAGGACCTCACCTGGGCTCGCACCCGCCTCCTGGCCCGCACCCTGGCCACCCTGCGGCCCGACGGCGACGGACGGATCGCCTACGCCACCATCACGCGCGAGATGTTCGAGCAGACCGGTGCCCGCGACGAGGAGGTGGAGGGCTTCGTGGACAAGCTCCGCGAGGTGGGCGGCGTGGAGGTGGTGATCCTCTTTCGCGAGCGTGCCCAGGGGGGCACGCGAGTGAGCCTGCGGGCCAAGCGGGACGCCGACGTGGGCGCCCTGGCGGCCCGCTTCGGCGGCGGCGGCCACCGCCGCGCCGCGGGCCTCATCCTCGACGAGCCCCTCGACCGTGCCGTGCCCCGCATCCTCGCCGCCACCCGCGAGCTGCTTGGATCTTGAGTTCCAAGGGACCCAGCGTCCGCGTGCTTCGCCGCCCAGTGGCTTGACACCTCCGTCAATGGGTGTTCTAATGCAAGCGACGGTCGAGGCGACCCGCCGGTCCAGCCATGCTGTGAGTTGGGAAGAGGCGACCAGCCATGCTCACTAGATTCCACGTCGAAGGCTTCAAGTCCCTGGCGGACATTGACCTGGGCCTCCCACGCATGCTGGTGCTCTTCGGTCCGAACGCGGCCGGCAAGAGCAACTTCCTCGAGGCTCTCCAATGCCTGTCCCGGCTGGTGACGGAGCGTACCATTCAGGATGCCCTGGAGCCGCCCATGCGAGGGTATCCGGTGGAGGCCTTCCGCTTGCCTGCCGGGGGCCTGAAGGAGCTTATGACTCTCGATGAAGCGAGGTTTCGCTTCGAAGCGGACATCCAGCCCGAGAAGCACGAACCCACGCGCGGCCACAGGCGCAAGCTCCGCTACAAAGTGGAGATCCAGACCCAACCGAGGTCCGGTGCCCTGTGCGTCAAAGACGAGTATCTCGCCGTCATGCAGCTGAATAAGGACCAACCACGGGGCAAGGCGATCATCGAGAAGGAGAAAGGGAGAGACAGAGACGTCTTCCGCGTCCGAGTCCGGGGTCAAGGCGCACACCCGACCTACGAGCCTGTCGGGCAGAATCACACCATTGTGTCGATCCCTTCCTATGCGGGTAAGCGCTATCGGCATGTCGAGGCGCTGCGAGATGAGCTCGGCGCGTGGCGCACGTACTACCTTGACCCCCGCGTGGCGATGCGCCGAGCCCAGCCGCCATCCGAGGTGACGGACATCGGGCCTCTGGGCGAGACGATAGCCCCCTACCTGTACCGCTTGAAGATGGAGCAGTCGCGCCGGTTCGCCGCCGTGAGCCGAGCGCTCAGGACCGTCATCCCCTCTGTCGAGGCCCTGGATGTCGAGCTGAACCAGGAACGCGGCGAGCTCGAGATCACCGTGGTCCAGAACGGCGTTCACTATCCGACCAGGATCATCTCCGAGGGGACCCTGCGGGTCCTGGCTCTCTGTGCCTTGTGTGCCAATCCCTGGCCACCGGCCTTGCTCGCATTCGAGGAGCCTGAGAATGGCGTGCACCCCCGCAGGCTCGACCTCATCGCCCGCATGTTGACCTCCCTCGCGGCCGAGAATGGGACACAAGTGGTCGTGACCACCCATTCGCCTCGCTTCTGCGACGCGGTCCTCGCCCAGCAGAGAGAAACGGAACAACATATCGAGCTCTGGTCGGTGGGTAGAGAAGGCGACCGAAGTCGCTTCAGGCGTTTCAAGCCTCAAGGCCCTCTCTTCGACCGACGCGAGGTGATGGACGCGCTGACCTCGCCATCCGAGGACGGTTTCTTCGAGGCTCTCATGATGCGGGGCCTCATCGATGAGTAAGAGGCCGGGTATCGACCTGTTCTGCGAAGACAGGGCCCACGAGGAACTGCTTACGCCCCTTCTGGAGCGCTGTTGCGCGGAGGAGGGGCTGTCCCATGCCACGGTCAAAACCCGCTCCGCCATAGGAGGCCATGGCAGAGCGCTCGAAGAGCTCCAAAAATACCAGGTGATACTGCGCCACCAGGGGGCTTCGGTGCCAGACCTGCTGGTCGTGGCCATCGACGCCAACTGCACGCCGTACTCTGAAATGACCGGTCAGATCAAGCGCAAGATCAACCCCGAGCTCTTCCCGCACACTGCCCTGGCCTGCCCCGACCCGCATATCGAACGATGGTACTTGGCCGACAGCGCGGCTTTCGAAGCCGCTGTGGGTGCCAGGCCGCTGGATGTCCAACCTGGCTGTGGCAAAGAAGACCGATACGAGTTGAAGCGGGCGCTTGCCGAATCGGTTAGGAGAGCCGGCCACCCGCCACTGCTTGGGGGCATAGAGTTTGCCCGCGACCTGGCGGCTGAGATCGACCCTTTCCGGGCGGGAAAGGCAGATGCCGCATTCAAGCATTTCTTTGATGCCGTGCGCGCGGCCCTACGCCAGTTGAGCCGACGCTGATCTGGAGCTCACCACGCCCTGTCACGGCTCTGGCCCGATCCACCCGCCGCCGAGGACTAGCTCCCCGTCGTAGAAGACCGCCGCCTGGCCAGGGGGCACGCCGGCCACGGGCGTATCGAAGTCCACCCGCGCCTGCCCCCCGCCCAGGGGCTCGATGCGGGCGGGCACGGGCTCCTGGTTGTAGCGGATCTGCACCCCCGCCCGAAAGCTGGGCGGCGGGGCCTCGAAAGCCACCCAGTTGACCTCGGAGACGCGGATGCTGCCCCGCCGCAGCTCCTCGCGGGTGCCCACGACCACGGCGTTGGCCTCCCGGTCGATGCGCACCACGTAGCGCGGCTCTCCGGCGGCCACGCGCAGCCCCCGCCGCTGGCCGATGGTGAAGCACTGGCAGCCGGGGTGCTGACCGAGCACGTTGCCCGCGGTGTCGAGGATGGGCCCCGGCTGGACGCGCCCCCGCAGGCGCTCGCGGAGGAGGGCCTGATGGTTGCCCTGGGGCACGAAGCACACGTCCTGGCTCTCCTTCCGCCGATAGACGGGCAGGCCGCGCTTCTTGGCCATCCGCCGGGCATCCTCCTTGCGCATCCCGCCCAGGGGGAAGAGCGCGGTGGCGAGCTGGGCCTGCTCGAGGCCGAAGAGCATGTAGGACTGGTCCTTGGCCCGGTCGCGGCCCCTGCGCAGCAGCCACCGTCCCCGGGCGCGGCTGATGCGGGCGTAGTGGCCGGTGGCCAGGCGCTCGGCGCCCCAGATGCGGGCGTGGGCGAACAGGCGGCCGAACTTCACCCACTTGTTGCACAGCACGCAGGGGTTGGGGGTGCGGCCGGCGTCGTACTGGGAGCAGAAGTAGGCGATGAGGGCCTCCAGCTCCCGGCGGAAGTCGAGCACGACCAGGCGGATGCCCAGCAGGTCGGCCACCCGCTGGGCGTCGGTGGGATCGGAGGGGGCCAGGGTTCCGCAGTCCCGGGGGTCTACCATCTGCATGAACAGGCCCACCACCTCGTGGCCCTGCTCGGCGAGGAGGGCCGCGGCGAGGCTGGAGTCCACGCCGCCGCTCATGGCTGCTGCGATGCGCATGGTCACCGGAGAGAGAAGCGGGCCCAGAGAATCCGGGGACGCGGGGGGCTACGAGAGGTCGAGCATCCGTTGGATGGCCCGGCGGGCCTGGTCGGCGATCTCAGGGGGCACGGTGACCTCGTAGGCCATGTCCTCGAGTGCCCACACCATCTTCTCGAGCGTATTGAGCTTCATGTTGGGGCAGTCGGCGAGGTAGGAGACCTCGTAGAAGGTCTTCTCGGGGTTTTCCTTGCGGAGGCGGTGGAGGAGCCCCACCTCGGTGCCGATGATGAACTCCCGTGCGTCGCTCTCGCGGCAGAAGCGCAGCATCCCCGAGGTGCTGGCCACGTGGTCGGCGAGGGCGATGACGTCGGCGGTGCACTCGGGATGGCACACGAAGAGCGCCTGGGGATGCTCGGCCTGGAGGGCCTGCACGTCGCGAGCCAGGATGCGGTGGTGGGTGGGGCAGTAGCCGGCCCAGAGGATCAGCTCGCGGCCGAGCTGCTTGGCCACATAGTCGCCCAGGCTCTGGTCGGGCACGAAGATCACCTCGCGGTCGCGGGGCACCGAGTCGACGATCTTCACGGCGTTGGAGGAGGTGCAGCAGATGTCGCTGGCGGCCTTGACCGCGGCCGAGGAGTTCACGTAGCAGACCACCACGGCGCCCGGGTGGCGGCTCTTGAGTTGCTCGAGCTGGCGGGGCGTGACCATGTTGGCCATGGGGCACCCGGCGTTCAGGTCGGGCACCAGCACGGTCTTTCCGGGGCACAGGATCTTGGCGGTCTCGGCCATGAAGTGGACGCCGCAGAAAAGGATCACCGGGGCGTCGGTGCGGGCCGCCTGCTGGGACAGGCCGAGGGAATCGCCAGTGAAGTCCGCAACGTCCTGGACCTCGCCGGTCTGGTAGTTGTGGGCCAGGATCACGGCCCCGCGGCGGCTTTTCAGCTCCTGGAGCCGGTCGGCCAGCGTGGCGGTGGACATGGTGGGCTACTCCGGGTCTCGGGTGCTCTCCCTTTGAGTATATCAGAGGGCATCGCAGGCGGCAACCGGCGCCAGGGAGGAGCGCTTGACCGCCAGCCCCTCCGGTGCGACACTGAACAGCGGCGGAGCCGGGGCGTTTGGAGACCCACCACCCCAGGATGAGAGGAGCAGCCGCCAGATGGCCGAGGGCACGCACAAGCCGGACAGCCGCATCATCACCGAGTCGCTGGTCGACGCAGGGCTGGAGGTGAGCCGTCGGCTAGGGGTGGCCGCGATTCTGGTCTACGCCGACGCCTTCGAGGGCTACGAGGCGGTGAGCGACTTCATCGCCCGGGCCGGCGAGATGAAGGCCATCGTGGTGACCCGCGACGCGGGGGCCTGTGCGTCCTGCGAGAAGATGGGCGCCACGAGCCTCCGCGTGCCCGACGTGCGACTCACCCGTGTGGGGCAGGT
This sequence comes from Candidatus Brocadiia bacterium, assembly GCA_046538415.1. Classification (GTDB taxonomy): domain Bacteria; phylum Planctomycetota; class PUPC01; order DSUN01; family DSUN01; genus JBKHIY01. Next base: position 43,742 of record JBKHIY010000001.1, read on the forward strand.
GAAGGTGGCGGTGCTGCTGGCCGCCTCGCGCCGTATCATCGGCCACGACGACCGGGTGCTGTGCCTCTCGGGAATCGCCAAGAGCGGCGTGCTCGACTCCCTGTTCGTGGCCTCGGTGGGCGAGGAGTTCGAGCTGTTCGCCGCCGACGGCACGGAGCAGATTCCCCACCACGTGCGCACGGAGGTCTTCGAGCGGGTGCTCGACCTGGCCATCCAGCTCGGGGCGGAGGGGCGCGAAGGGCGTCCCGTGGGCACCATCTTCGTCCTCGGCGACACCGACGCGGTGCTCCGCCACTCCGAACAGCTCATCCTCAATCCCTTCCGGGGCTATCCCAAGGAGGAGCGGAACATCCTGGACCCCGAGCTGGCGGAGACGGTCAAGGAGTTCTCCACCCTCGACGGCGCCTTCCTCATCCGCGAGGACGGCACGGTGGAGACCGCGGGCTGCTACCTCCGCTCCACCATCCCCGGCCAGCCCCTCCGCCGGGGGCTGGGGGCCCGCCACAAGTCGGCCGCCGCGGTCACCGCCGCCACCGACGCCGTCTCCATCACCGTCAGCGAGTCCACGGGCAACGTCACCGTCTACGAGAACGGCAAGATGCTCTTCGAGATCGAGAAGCCCCTACCCACCCCCTCGGCCGCGCGGGGCGCGGGCCACGTGCACGAGGACGTTGACGAGGACATGCCGGCCGGCGGCGAGGGCGGGGGCTAGGCCGCCGGGGAGTGTGCGGCAGGAGGCGCGATGAGGCTGGGGAGCGGTCACTTCCCGCCGTCGAGCAGCTCCAGGACGCGGTCGACGTTCACGAAGCGGCGCACCAGCCGGCGGGCCATGACGATCTTCTTCTTGTCCACGGGCTGGATTTTCACCTGGAGCTTGTTGACCGCGGAGGCGGTAGCGTAGCTGTCGCCCTTGACCAGGACGACGGGGATCTGGGTGCGGCGGATGAGCCGCATGATGTTCTCCTGGGGCCGCACCCCGCCGGTGAGGAGCATGCCGGCCACGCAGTTGCTCTTGTCCATCTGCACGGCGCAGCTGCTCATCGCGGCGAGGATGAGGTCTTCGCGGTCGCCGGGGGTGATGAGCAGGGAATTGCGGTAGATGTAGTCGAGGGCCCGGTGGGCGGTCATGGCGCCCACGACCACGGTCTCTACTTCGTTGCCCAGGTAGCTTTCGCCGTTGAGCAGGTCGCCGCCCATCTCGTCGAGAATCTGGCGCATGGAGGGGTTGGCCAGGATGTCCTCGTGGGGGATCACGCCCAGCAGCTCGATGTTCTTGCGGGCCAGCCCCTCCTCCACGAAGGTGGCCACGGAGTCGAGCTTGTCGGGCCGCACCTTGTTGAGGACCACCCCGATCATCTCCACGCCTTCCTGGCGGAACAGGCTCTGGTTGAGCATCACCTCGTCGATGGGGCGGCCGATGCCGCCGGAGGTCACCAGCAGCACCTTGGCCCCCAGGAGCTTGGCCACGTCGGCGTTGGAGAGGTCGAAGACGGAGCCCACCCCGGCGTGGCCCGTGCCCTCGATGACCACGGCCTCCTTGCCCCCGCATACGGCCTGGAAGGCCCGCTGAATCTGGTCCACCAGCTCCTCTCGCTTGGGGTCCAGGATGTAGTCGCGGGTGAAGGTCCGCCCCACGGTCACCGGGTTCATGTCCTTGAGGTTGCCCTCGAAGCCGAACACGGCGCGCATCAGGGCCACGTCCTCGTCCACGCGCACGCCGTCCAGCTCTACGTAGCGCTGGCCCACGGGCTTGATGAACCCTACCGGGGGGCACAGCTCGTGGAAGGCAGCCATGAGGCCCAGGGAGAGGGTGGTCTTGCCTTCGTCCTGTTTCGTGGCGGCCACGAAGAGCTTCTTGGGCTCCGGAGGGTCTGCCATGGGGCGCGGTCCCTTTCTTACTCCACGGGCCAGCGGCTCACAGGGCCTGGCGTCGGAGCGCGGTGTGGGTGGGCCCCTGGGGGGACAGCACGCTCTGGAAAAGCACCAGGGCGTCCACCACCTGGGTCCCGAAGTCCGTGCTCTCCTGCTGGGCGATGAGGGGTGCCAGGGCTCGTCCGGCGCGACGGTCCTTCACCCTGCCCAGGGTCAAGTGGGGCCGGAAGGGGCGCTTCTCGCGCTCGAAGCCCAGGGCCTCCAGCTCGCCCTCCAGGCGCCGGTGCAGGTCGGCCAGAGCCCCGCTGGCGTCGCGCACCCCGGCCCAGACCACGCGGGGCGCGCCACGGGGCGGGAAGGAGCCGAGGCCGGCCAGGGCGATCTCGAACGGCTCCGCCGCCGCGGTTGCGGCGCCCATCGCCTCCGCCACCGCGTCCACCTGGCCCTCCTCGATCTCGCCCAGGAACTTCACGGTCAGGTGCATCCGCTCGGCGCCGACCCACTTGACCTTGCCCCCCGCCTGGCGAAGAGGCTCCTGGGCCTCGGCCAGACGCTGTCGGATGGCGGGGTCGAGCTCGATGGCGATGAACGCTCTCACGGCGGGGCCTCACCTCACAGGCGGAGCATGTCGGCGAAGAGCCTCCCCCGCTCCTCCACCTCCTCGAGGGTGAGCTTGCGGAGGCGGTCGACGCTGAAGGCCTCGCAACTGAACGAGGCGACCAGGGTGCCGTAGAGAGCGGCCCGGCGGAGGTTCTCCTCCGACGGCTCGCCGGCCCGGGCCAGGTAGCCCATGAAGGCTCCCGCGAAAGAGTCGCCGGCGCCGGTGGGGTCGTGGACCTCTTCGAGGGGGAAGGCGGGCAGGGGGTAGACGCGGTCGCCCACGGCGAGCAGGCAGCCGTGGGCGCCCTTCTTGAGGACCACGATCCGGGGCCCCAGGCTGGCCACCACGCGCGCCGCGGCCACCAGGTTGCGCCGGCCGGCCAGCATCATGGCCTCCTCGTCGTTGATGATCACGCCGTCCACGCGGCGGAGCATCTCCAGCACCTCCTCCCGGGTGTCGGCGATCCAGTGGTTCATGGTATCGGCCATCACCAGGGTGGGGTCGCGGAGCTGGTCGATCACCCGCTGCTGGAGGACGGGGCTGCCGTTGGCCAGGAAGCAGTAGGCGGCGTCGCGGTAGGTCTCGGGGAGCCGGGGGTCGAAGTCGCCGAAGACGTTGAGCTGGAGGTCCGTGGTCTCCCGGACGTTCATGTCGTCCACGTAGCGGCCCGCCCAGCGGAAGGTGCGGCCCTCCGCGCGGGCCACGCCATCGGTGTTGGCTCCCCGCTGGCGGAGCTCCTCGAGGTGGTCCTCGGGAAAGTCCTCGCCCACCACCCCCACCAGCCCCAGGGGGCCGAAGAGGCTGGCGGCGAAGCCGAAGTAGGTGGCCGAGCCGCCTAGCACCTCGTCGGCACGGCCCTCGGGGGTCTCCACCGTGTCGAACGCTATCGAGCCAACGCAGATGAGCAAGGATGGGCCTCCGTGCGAGCCGGGGGGAACGGGCCGTCGCGGCGCCGGCCGACGGCTTACCGAATCACGATTCCCGCGTAGCCGACCACCTGGTCGCGGCCCGCGTAGGGCGTATCGCCGCTGGTCTTGTAGTCCACCAGCTCGGCGCCGCCGGCCCCCCGGGCCCTGGCGTAGACGATGCCCGCGGCCACCGGGTCGTGGCCGCACATGGAGACGCGGTGGCGCCGCACGGCGTCCCACATCCCCTCCTCGTCGAGGTCCAGGATCTTCTCGATCACCAGGTGGTCCTTCTCCCGAGCCGCCTCGTGGGGCTCGAAGTGGGTCATATCCGTGCTCGCCACCAGCAGCACCGGCCGCCCCAGGCGGTCCGCCGCCCGGGCGAGGCCCTCGCCGAACTGGCGCAGCCGCTCCAGGCTCGACTGCATGATGCAGATGGGCGCGAGGTGCACCCCGGCATTACGATACTGGAGGAAGGGCACGTGGACCTCCCCCGAGTGCTCCGCGGCGTGGGCCTGGGGGTCGGCCTCCACCATGGGGCACTCGGCCGAGATGGCGGAGACCAGCTCGGTGGCGATGGGCACGTCGCCCAGGGGGGTCTGCCACGTGCCTTCGTCGAAGAGGGCGAACTCCGCGCCCGGGCTGCGCCCGTGGTTCACCGACAGCACCACCACGTCGTCGGGCACCACCACCTTGGAGTAGACCGCGCCCGCCACCCCGCCGGAGAAGACGTACCCCGCGTGAGGGGCCACCACCGCCAGGGCGGGGCTGGCCTCCGGGCTGGGGCGCACCAGCTCCTCGAGCATCCGCGTGAGCGCGGCGCGGCTCGCGGGATAGAACCCGTGGTCGCTCGCAAACACCGCCTTGCGCACGGGCATGAGCGTTCCTCCAACGACTCGTTCCGACCCTTCGGAACTCGCAGATCAGCGGCCCTCGCCTGCTAGTATAGCGGCGGCCGGCAAGGGATCAAGGGCCATTGCCCGCCGCACGCCTGGCAGGAGGTTGCGGGACGGGGGTGCAGGACGTATAATCCCCCGGCTCACCTCCCCCCAGCGAGGCGACCGATGGCCAGCGACGAGCGCATCCTGTCCGTGGAACGGGTCTCCAAGAGCTTCGCCGGCACCCGCGTGGTCGACCGCGTGTCCTTCGCCGAGCGACGGGGCCACATCCTGGGGCTGGTGGGGCCCAACGGCGCGGGCAAGACCACCCTCATCCGCGTCATCATGGGCATCCTGGCCCCCGACGAGGGCCAGGTGCGCGTCCTGGGGGCACCGTCGGCCGCCCAGGCCCGCCAGCGCGTCGGCTACCTGCCCGAGGAGCGGGGCCTCTACCAGAAGCAGACCGTGCGCCACGTGCTCCGCTACCTGGCCCGCCTCAAGGGGGTGCGGCGCAGGACCGCCGACCAGCGGATGGAGCGCTGGCTGGCCCACCTGGGGGTGGGCGAGGTCGCCTCCCACAAGGTCCGCACCCTGTCCAAGGGGATGCAGCAGAAGGTCCAGTTCGTGGCCACGGTGCTCCACGAGCCCGACCTGCTGCTGCTGGACGAGCCGTTCAGCGGGCTCGACCCCGTCTCGCGTCAGCAGCTCCGGGCCCTGCTCCAGGAGCTGGCCGCGGAGGGCCGCACGATCCTCCTCTCCTCGCACGAAATGGCCGAGGTCGAGCAGATCTGCCCGCAGGTGGTGATGATCCACCTCGGCCAGATCGTGCTCAGCGGCTTCGTCCAGGCCATCAAGCGCGACTTCGGCGAGCACGCCGTGATCGTCCGCGCCCCCCACGACCTGGCGGGCCTCCCCGGCACCCGCCGCATCGAGCCCCACAACGACGCCGTCAAGGTCCACCTCGCCGAGGGCTGCTCGCCCAGCGACTTCCTGGCCCAGGCCGTCGCCGAGGGAGCGGCCATCGAGCACTTCGAGGTCGCGCTGCCCTCGCTCGAGGACGTCTTCGTCAGGATCGTCAGGGGAGAGGGGCCCGCCCCTCGGCAGCGGGGCGGGTCCGCCTAGGGCCCGCCATCCTCGGCCAGGCCGTGCCCCGGCGGCAGAAGCCACAGCACCGTCGTCACGACCGCCAGCCCCGCCGCCGGCGCCACCCATTCCCATCCCATGCGCCACGCGCCCGAGAGCCGATCGGCCACCCAGAAGGGCGAGAGCGCCGCCGCCCAGGGCAGCTCCGTCCCCAGCAGGTCGCCGGCCACGAACCCCACGAACGGCGCGGCCCCGCCCAACGCCCCGACGGCCAGCCAATAGGCCCGCCGCCATGCCTCCCCACGCTCCGCCCGCAGAAACCCCGCCACCCCACACGCCGCCAGCCCCAGGTAGGCCTGGCTGGCCGCGACGGGGACGGCGCCCGTGTTCGACACCCAGGCGCATACCACCACCAGCGGAGCCGCCATGGCCCACAGGGCCACCAGGCTGGCCATCCTCGCCCGCCCCCCCACCAGGGGCACCGCCACGAGCAGGAAGAGCAGCTCGAAGCCCACCAGCAGCCGGTAAGCGTGGACGAGCCGCAGCGGCGAGACGTAGTCCGGGCTTTGCGGAGCCAGCACAAGCCCCAGGACCAGCCCCAGCGCCAAGCATCCTGCCCAGGGAAGCACCAGGCGGGCCGAGAGCGCTGGCGAGGCCTGGCGCGGCTGCCCACCCCCCTGTGGCTCCGCTCGGATGTCGGCCATGCCCCGGCCTCCACTGCTGCCTGGCCGCGCACCGGCGGCCAGGGGCCACCATCTAACTCGGGGCGAGCCCCCGGCGCAAGCGACGGCGCCCGCCAGGGAGCCGGCGCTCAGCGGCGGAGCCGGCCCACGGCCTGGCGGCGGATGAAGGCGGGGATATCGAGGTTCTCGCCGTCGTAGAAGCTCAGCTCGTGGTGCTCGGCGGCGGATGGCGTTTCGGCATCAGCCCCCTCCAGTTGGGGGGCCTGGATGCCGGTGACCAGGAGCACGGCCCGCACCTCCCCCTCCTCGCCGTCGGTGCTGAGGCCCACCTGCACGGGCACCTGGCCCACCAGGTGGGCCACCATGTCGGTGGCGGAGGACACTTCGCTGAGGCTCAGGTCCTCGCCGCCGCGCAGATGGAGGATTGCGGCGGAGGCCCGCTGGCAGCTCTCCTGGGTGAGGAAGGAGTTGGCGCAGGCATCGCGGATGGCCTCCTCGACACGCTTGCCGCTGCGCCCGATGCCCGTGCCCACGGCGCCCCGCCCCGCCTCGGCGAGCGAGCGCCGCAGCTCCGCGGGCTGGAGCCCCACCGACGACCGGTCGGCCAGGGCCTCCAGCAGCAGGCGTGCCGAGCGGGCGATCTTGCGCTTGAGGCAAGCCAGGGCCTGCTCCACGGGCTGGGCCGTGTCGCACAGCTCCGACAGGGCGCGGTTGGGCACCGCGAGCACCAGATCGACGGCGAACTCCAGCTCTCCCAATGCCTGCGCCGCCAGGTCCGCACGGGCCTGGCCCTCGAAGGGCAGCGGCTCGACGGCTACTACCACGGTGGTGCACTCCGCGTCGCGCAACTCGTTGGCCAGGACGGGAAGAACGATGGCCCCCGTCTGCCCTCCCACGGCGCCCAGGAGGAGGGCCAGGCCGACGGCGCCCTCGACGCCGTCGGCCAGCCGGTCGGCAGCTTCCTGGGCGGCCTCTCGCATGGCCTGGGGGTCCATGTCGTCGGTGTCCTCGGGCTCACCGCCGAGCCGGATCGTGGCCTCGGGAGGATAGGCGTCGAGCCCGCCCGTCGCGAAGTCCAGGAGCCGAAGCCGTGTGGTGGGCACCTGGCAGGCGGCGGCGAGCTCGCAGCCGATGCCGCCCACGCCGACCACCAGGGGGTTCGCTCCCGCTCTCGCGCCGTCGCTCATGGGCCGGCCTCTCCTACTCGGTTCACAGCCACCCGGCGACGCGGCCCAGGAGGCCACGCAGCCCGCCCTCGTGGAAGCGGCGGTCCAGCCGCTGCTCCCGGTAGTGCACCCCGCGGTGCACCGTGCCCAGCACCACGGCGTGGGTCTCGTCCGACTCGAATTGCCCCAGGGTGGTCTCCATGGGGATGCGGGCGAAGCGCACGGGGCGGCGCAGGGCGCGCTGGGCAGCGGCCAACGCCCCCTTCATCCGACAGAAGCCGCCCGTGAGCACCGCCCGGCAGGAGGCCCCGGCCGAGCATCCGCTGCGGTCCAGCTCCTTGCCAACCAGCTCGAAGATCTCGTCGACCCGCTCCCGCACGATCACCCCGATCCGCCACAGGGGCACGGAACGGACGGTCGAGCCGTCGCCCAGGGGCACCTCGGCGGTGGGGGTCGCGGCCCGCCGCCGGGGGCGCCGGGGGTCGACCATGCCGTATCGCCGCTTGAGCTTCTCCGCCTCCTCCATCGAGGTGTTGAGCCCTACCGCCAGGTCGTGGGTGATGTGCCGGGCGCCCACGGGCAGCACGCGGGTGAAGCGGGGGTAGCCGCCCGCGTAGAGGGTCACGCTGGTGGTGTCGGCGCCCACGTCCGCGTGCACGCCGCCGAGGTCCTTCTCCTCGTCGGAGAGCACGACGTGGGCGGCAGCGGCGGGCCCGAAGACCACCGGCTCCAGGCGGTAGCCGGCTCGGCGCGCCGCCTGCTCCACGTTGGCGTGGCCCGCGAGCGCGTCGGTGACCACGTGGACCTCCGCCTCCAGGCGTCCCCCGCTGAGGCCCACCGGGTTGTGCACGCCGCGCACGTCGTCCACGGCGAAGCCCTGGGGGTAGACCTCGGCCACGGCGCGGTCGCTGGGCAGGGCAATGCGCCGGGCCGCGGCGAGGGCCTGGCGGGCGTCGTTGCCCCGCACCACCTTGTCCTCGTGGACGATGCCGATGCAACCGCGGCTGTTGAGCCCCCGGGCGTAGGGCGTGGCCACGGAGACGAGCACGGTGTAGACGCGCACCCGCGCCCGGCTGGCCGCGGCCTCGACCGCGGCCCGCACGCTCGCCGCCGCGCCCTGGGCGTCGACCACCAGGCCCCGGGCCACGCCCCGGGTAGCATACTCCGCGTAGCCTTCCAGGAGGAGGCCTCCATCGGGCCGGTAGCAGACGACGGCGCAGCGGGTGACGGCGCTGCCGAGGTCGAGGGCGATGAGGTATTCTTCGCTGCCTGAGGACATCTAGGCGGGCTCCTGCGGGGTCACTGGCGTGCGATGGCGTCGTCGTCGGGGAATCGGAGGTTGATGGTGGCCCCGCTGTCAGCGAGGGCCAGGGGGTTGGCCAGCTCCCTGCGGAGACGTGCCATCTTATCCTCCACCGGGGGCTCTCCGCACTTCGTGGTGTCGGGGGGGCGGCCCCACAGGATGCGCACGCGGCCGGTGGTGAACAGGAGCACCTCGCTGCGCAGGGGGTCGATCTCCCCATCCAGGTTCGAGACGTCCACCAGGTAGATCTGGCGGAGGATATCGGGCTCGGCGGCCAGGGCTCCCAGGACGGCCACGGCGGCTCGCACCCCGCGGCCGGCCCACTGCTGCCCCGCCGAGGGCGGCTCGGAGCGGGCTCCGAAGATCAGAGGCAGGGGGTGGGACAGATGGTCGCGCTGGTGGGGCCCCAGGGGCAGGCGCACGCCGCGGGGGTCGATGGGGTAGTCGCCCTCCGGCCGACGGACCAGGGCCGCCGGATGGCGCAGCTCGAGCTCCACGCGGAGGATGTTGGGGAAGCGCTTCTCCACCTTCGTCACCGCCACCACCCAGGGGGAGGCGAGGTAGGCCTCGGCCACCTCCCGCGTGAGGCGGGGGTCGAAGATGCTGTAGGAGCTGCGGGGGAAGCGCACCTCCGCCAGGTCGTCCGCGCACCACGCGGGAGCCCGGGCGCGGAACTGGTGAGGGTAGACCCGGAACTTCCGCCGCTGCCCCACCTCCCGGCGGGCCACGCGCACGCCGGCCAGCGCCGCGGCGACCAGCACCGCCACCAGGAAGCCCCGTAGCCCCACCGCCGCCAGGCCGGTGCGCATCCGCCCGCCGACCCACTGGGCGGCGCGGCGCAGCCGCTCGCGGCGGCTCCTGGCCAGCTTGCGGTTCCTGGCGCACATGGCATCACACCTCGAGGGACGCGTGGGCCTCCGCGCCGGCGTGGTCGCGGAGGGCCAGGGCCACCGTTCGCCCGCACAGCTCGGCGAAGCTGATGCCCGCGGCCCGCGCCGCGTCGGGCAGCAGGCTGGTGGGCGTCATGCCGGGGATGGTGTTCACCTCCAGCACGTAGGGCCGGAGCCTCTCGTCGAGCCGCATGTCCACGCGAGTGCAGCCGCTACAGTGAAGGCAGCGATGGGCGGCGACGGCGATCCGCTGCACGCGCTGCCCCAGGCCGGGCGGCAGGTCCGGGTCGACGATGTGCCGCGCCGCGCCCTCCGTGTACTTCACGTCGTAGGTGAATACCTTGCCCTGGTAGATCAGCTCGATGATGGGCAGCGGCTTTCCGTCCACCACGCCCACAGTGAGCTCGCGGCCCGGGACGTACTGCTCGGCGAGCGCCCGGTGGTCGAACTCCAGGGCCTGGTCTACCGCCTGAGCCAGTTGCTCGTCGCTCTCCACCAGGGTCACGCCCACGCTGGAGCCCTCGTTGACCGGCTTGAGCACGACCGGGAGACCGAGGCCGCGCGCGGCCTGGAGGCGCTGGTCGTGGGGCCACCGGGCCTCCAGCTCGACGTGGGCGGGGGTGGGCAGACCGGCCTTCTGGAAACGCTCCTTGGCCGCGATCTTGTCCATCGCCCACCGGCTGGCTTCTACCCCCGAGCCGGTGTAGGGGACGCCCAGGACGCCGAGGACGGACTGGATGCCTCCGTCTTCGCCGAAGGTCCCGTGGAGGGCCACGAAGGCCACGTCCATCCTGTCGGGCGCCAGGTCCTTGATGGCCACCTCGCGGATGTCGATCATCTCCACGGGGTAGCCGGCCCGACGGAGGGCGCGGCCCACGGCGCGGCCGGTGACCAGGGAGACCTCTCGCTCGGAGGAGATGCCGCCGTAGAGGACTCCTACGCGCGGTCGGTTATGCTCGTCCATAGCGCCTCCTTTCCTCGTCGTCGGTCCACACCTCGATCTCGAGTTCGAGGCGCACTCCGAAGGTCTCGCGGACCCGTTCCTCGATGAGCTCGATGAGGGCGAGGATGTCCGCGGCCGTGGCCTCTCCCCGGTTCACGATGAAGTTGGCGTGCTTGTGGGAGACCACCGCGTCGCCCACCCGGGCGCCCTTGAGGCCGGCCTTGTCGATGAGCCGCCCGGCGCTGTCGCCGGGAGGGTTCTTGAACACGCAGCCGGCGCTCCGCGCCCCCACCGGCTGGGTGGCCCGCTTCTGTGCCACGATGCTCCGCCGCCGCTGCCCGATGCGGCGCGGCGACGCCCGGTCGAGCTCGAACGACGCGGAGAAGAGGAACGGCCTGCCTCCCACCACCCTGGAGACCCGGTAGCCCAGGCCCAGCTCCCCCGCGTCCATCCACCGCGGGGCTTCGCCGGGAAACGCCACCACGGCGCCCACCAGGCGGTCGGCGATGCTCCCGTGGCGTCCCCCCGCGTTCATGGCCACGGCGCCGCCCACCGTGCCGGGGATGCCCGCGAAGGACTCGAAGCCGCCCATCCCCCAGGCCTCTGCGCTGGCCACCAGCCGGGGCAGGTCCACCCCCGCCCCCGCATCGATGCGCCGTCCCCGGCGGCGGAACCAGCGGAGACGCCGCGTGGCAATCACCACCCAGCGGTGCGGGCCGTCGCTCACCAGCGTGTTGCAGCCCCGGCCCAGGACCCGCACGGGGAGGCCCTCGCCCCAAGACCGTCGGTAGACGACCTGGAGCTCGCGCCAGTGGCGGGGCTCCACGAAGTAGCTCACCGGCCCCCCTACGCCGAAGGAGGTGTGGCGGGCCATGGGCTCGTCCCGGGAGACGATGTCGGCCAGATCTGCGAAGGGGCCCATCAGTCGCTTCGCTCCTTGAGGTCGGCGAGAATCCGCTCGCCCAGGCGGTAGACGTCGCCGGCCCCCAGGGTGAGCAGGGTGTCGCCCGGGCGGAGCACCTCCAGCACGTGGCGGCGGGCCGTCTCCATGTCGGCGAGCCGCGCGCAGGACACGCTGCCCCGCTGCTCCACGGCCTTCTGGATGCGGGCCGACGTGACCCCCTCGATGGGGGCCTCCCCGGCCGCGTAGATGGGCAGCAGCACGAGGTGGTCCAGCTCGTCGAAGCACGGGCCGAACTGCTCGCCCAGGTGCAGCGTACGGGTGAAGCGATGGGGCTGGAACACGCCCACCAGCCGGCCCTCGGCCAGCCCCCGGGCCGCGGCCAGGGCCGCCCGGATCTCCGTGGGATGGTGCCCGTAGTCGTCCAGCACCACCACTCCGCCGGCCCGGCCCTTAGCCTCCAGGCGGCGGCCTACCCCGCTCGCGTGGCCCAGCGCGGCCCGCAGCACGGCGTCGTCGATGCCCAGTGCGGAGGCCAGGGCCACGGCGGCGAGAGCGTTGCGCACGTTGTGCTCGCCGGGCAGGCTCAGCTTCAGGGCATCGAGCCTTCCGCCCGGGCGTCTGACGTCGAAGACGGAGGAGCGTCCGTTGTGGCGGACGTTTTCGGCCCGCAGGTCGGCATCCTCGGCGAGGCCGTAGGTCAGGTAGTGGCCTTCCCAGGCATCCAGGGTATCGCGGGCGGGGCCGGAGTCGGCCCCCAGGATCACGCAGCCGTCGCGGGCCGTGCGCCGCAGGTAGGTGCGGAAGGTGCGCTGCACGGCCTCCAGGTCGGGGTAGCGGTCGACGTGGTCCAGCTCGACGTTGGTGACGATGGAATAGTGCGGGGCGAACTCGAGCAGCGAGCCGTCGCTCTCGTCCACCTCGACGACGAACAGGCCGCCGCTGCCCAGGCGGTAGTTCCCGCCCAGCTCGGGCACCATGCCGCCCACCATCACGGAGGGGTCGAGGCGGGCCTCGAGCAGGAGCTTGGCCACGAGCCAGGTGGTGGTGGTCTTCCCGTGAGCCCCGGCCACGGCCACCACCTGGTGGTCGCCGGCGAGGCGGGCCAGCATCCGAGCCCGGCTGATCACCGGGATATGGCGACGGAGAGCGGCCTGGAGCTCGGGCTCCCGCTCGGGCACCGCCGAGGAGCGGACCACCAGCTCCACTCCCTCGAGGTGCTCGGGATGGTGGCCCTGGTGGATACGGCAACCCCGCGCGGCCAGAGAGCGGGTGATGGGGCTCTCTTGCAGGTCGCAGCCGGAGACCACGGCGTTGCTCTCCACGGCCATATGGGCCAGGGCGCTCATCCCAATGCCCCCGGCACCGACGAAATGAATGTGCCGCCCGTCGAGTCGCATGTGAGTCCTCGCTGAAGTCCACGTCCCGCCCGAGGGCGGCTGGGAGTCTGCTCAGGCGCTGCTGGCCGCCGCGTCCCGGGCCAGTCCCACCGAGCGGCGGTGCTGTGCGGCAGCCAGCGTCTCAACGCGGTCGGCCACCACGGAGGCGGCCCGGGGCACACCGAACCGCCGACTCTGCTTGCCCATGTAGGCCAGCCGTGCGGGGCTGGACAGTAGCACGGCCACGCGCCGGGCCAGCCGCCGCGGCGATAGGGTCCCCTGCTCCAGCAGTTCCGCGGCTCCGCGGTACTCGAGCACCCGGGCGTTGAAGTGCTGGTGCCTCTCCGCCGCCAGGGGGTAGGGCACCAGCAGGGCGGGCACGCCCAGGGCGGTAAGCTCGGCGATACTGGTCCCGCCCGCTCGCGAGAGGGCCAGGTCGCACGCGCTGTAGGCCCGCCCCATGTCCTCCAGGAACCCCACCACCGCGGCGGGCATGCCGTGCTGCTCGTAGGCCGCGGCCACCCGCTCCCGGTCGGCCCGGCCCGCGAGGTGGACGAACTGGAGGCCCCGCCCCCCTCGCTCGAAGTGCGGCAGGGCCGCCATCATTAGCTCGTTGAGCGGACGGGCTCCCTGGCTTCCCCCCATCACCAGGAGGGTGGGAAGCGCCGGGTCGAGGCCCAGGGCCCGCGCCGCCCCGGCCCGATCCTCGCGCTGGATGCGCGAGCGGACGGGGTTGCCCGTCACCCGCACCTTGCCTCTGCGGGGGAAGAAAGGCGCGGACTCGGCCCACTGGCAGGCCACCTCGGTGGCCAGGCGCGATAGCCAGCGGTTGGTCTTGCCGGGCACCACGTTCTGCTCCAGCAGGAGGCGGGGCAGGCGCAGCAGGGCGGCGCAGACCACGGGGGCGGCGGAGGCATAGCCGCCCAGGCCCACGACTACGTGGGGCCGCACGCGCCGCAGGTGGCGCAACGCGGCCCACACGGCGGGCACGAGCACCGCCGCCCGGCGAACCAGCGGGCCGCTGGAGAGCGCGGGCAGGGCGACCCGCTGGAGGCCCTCCTCTTGGAGCGCGCCGTAGGCCCTGTCCCGGCGCGTGCACAGCAGCCAGAATCGGTGGGCCGGGTCGCGGCGGCGCAGTTCCTCGACCAGGGCAAGGCCTGGAAAGAGATGGCCACCGGTGCCGCCGCCCGCCAGGAGGATTCTCATTTCTTCCCCGATACGCGGACGCCTCCGAGCCGGGAAGCGCCGCCTTCCGCCTCCACGTGGGAGGCTACGTTCATGATCAGGCCCACCGCGGCCATCACGGCCACCAGCGACGAGCCGCCCGAGCTCACCAGGGGCAGAGCCAGGCCCTTGGTGGGCGCCGAGCAGGTGACCACCGCGATGTTCACCCCCGCCTGGAGCCCGATGGTCAGGGTGAGGCCGAAGGCCAGCAGCGAGCCGTATAGATCGGGGGCCCGCAGGGCCACTCGCATGCCGTACCACACGAAGAGGCCGAAGAGCGCCAGCACCGCGGTGCAGCCAACCAGGCCCAGCTCCTCGCCCACGATGGCGAACACGAAGTCGTTCTCCGCCTCGGGCAGATAGTGCAGCTTCTGCCGGCTGTTGCCCAGCCCCACGCCGAAGAGCCCCCCCGAGCCCAGGGCCACCAGCGACTGGATCACCTGGTAGCCCGCCCCCCGCGGGTCGCGCCAGGGATCGAGGAAGGTGAGGATGCGAGCCAGGCGGTAGGGCACCTTGGTCACCAGGTGGTAGAGCAGGGGCAGGGACGCCACCAGGGCGGGCACCACGTGCACCAGGCGAATGCCCGCCACGAAGAGCATCCCCAGGGTCACCGCGGCGATGAGCAGGGCGGTCCCGAAGTCGGGCTGCATGAGGATGAGCAGGAAAGCCACCCCCATGATCAGCATCGGCTGGACGAAGCCCTTGAGGAACGTCCGGATCCGCTCCTGCTCCCGGGCCAGGAAGTCCGCCATATACAGGCACAACGCCACCTTGAAGACCTCCGAGGGCTGGAAGCTCATGAAGCTGCCGAAGCGAAACCAGCGCCGCGCGCCGTTGACCTCCGCACCCGCCACCAGCACCGCTCCCAGAGTCGCCAGGGAGCAGAAGAGCAGCGGCTTGCTCAGCCGCCGGAGGGTGTGGTAGTCCACTGTGTAGGCCAGGTAGAGGCCCACGAACGAGGCGGCCAGCCACAGGGTGTGGCGAAACACGCGGTAGCGCAGGGCCGCGGGATTGCGCAGCGGGCCAGTGCTGGCCACCATCACCAGCCCCAGGCCCAGCAGCACGATGGCGATGGCCAGGAGATTGCCCGTGGCGCCGCGCAGTCCTCGCCCCGGGCTGTGAGCCTCGGGGAGCTCCGTCGTCGCTGTTCGGGCCGTGGCCAAGGCAGGTCCCCCGTCCACCACGCGGCGCGCTGCGCCCTGGGAGGCTCAGCCAAAGCGCTCGCGAAGGACCGTGAGAGTCTTCTCAAAGAGCTGGGCCACGGTGGCCTGGGGGAGGTCCAGCACGTGCGCGATCTCGGCCAGGCCCAGGCCGTCGGCGTAGAAGAGGAGGAGCACCAGCCGCTCGTGGCGGGTGCACTCCTCGGTCACGAAGCGTCGCAACTCGTCCATCTGCCCCGTCTCGGGGCGCGTCGTGAGCAAGCTCATGTCGGCCTTTCCTGCTTCGCCACCCGCGGCGACGACGCTGCCCAGTGCCTCCTGGCCGCAGGCTCCGGGAGCCCGCATCCCGCCCAGCTCCTCGACCAGGGACAGCCATCGCGCCAGACGCATGTAGCGCGGGGAGGCGACCCCGCGCCAGGCGGGCGGCAGGACGTGTTCGTCTCGTCGATCCATCTCCCTCTCCTCGCGTCGGTTCCAGCGTTCGACTCGGCTCCCCCCAGCCTGGGGGCTCAGCTGGTGACGACCGCCTCGGCCTCGCCGGCCCACTGCTCGATGCTGTGGACCACCTCCTCCAGACGCACGCCTCGGGAGGCCTTGAGGAGCACGGTGTCGTCGGGCTCAAGATGCTCGGCCAGCCACTGGCCGGCCGCTCGGTTGTGGGTGGTAGCGAATACCCTGTCGCGGGGCATTCCGCTGCGCACCGCCGCTTCGGCGGTCCGGGCCGCCGCCGGGCCGACGGCGCACAGGAGGTCCACCCCCGCCAGGGCCACCCGGTGCCCCAGCCTCCGGTGGGCGACGGTCGAGGCCCGGCCCAGCTCCAGCATGTCGCCCACCACGGCCACCCGCCGGCCGGCGACGGGCCGGCGGGCCAGTTCCTCCATGGCGGCGTCCATTGATGCCGGGTTCGCGTTGTAGCAGTCGCAGATGAGGGTGAGCCCTCCCACCCGGCGGAGCGCCATCCGCCACTCGGGGGGACGGAAGCTACGGAACTGCCAGGCCGCCTCTCCCACGCTCAGGCCCAGCTCCGCAGCCACCGCGATGGCCGCCAGGCAGTTGGACACCTGGCAGCGGCCCACCACGGGCACCGAGAAGCTCTCTCCCAGACCCGCCAGCACGAACCGAAGGCGCGAGCCGTTGGGCCACACGGCAGCCGCCCGCCACCGGGCCGCGGGGCCCAGCCCGAAGGTCGTCACACGCCCCGCGTGGCGGGCGGCCAGGCGCCGGCTCCAGGGATCGTCCGCGTGGAGCACGGCCAGGCCGCGGGGGCGGATGAAATCCAGCAGACGGCCCTTCTCCCGGGCCACCCCGCGCACGGTGCGGAAGGCCTCCAGGTGGGTGGGGCCGATGTTGGTGATCACGCCCAGCTCAGGCCGCACCAGCTGGGCCAGGCGGGCCAGCTCGAGGGGGTGGTTGGTGCCCATCTCCACCACGGCGAAGGCGTGGTGGGGCCGCAGTCGGAGCAGCGTCTGGGGCACGCCGATGTGGTTGTTGTGGTTCGCTTCCGAGCGGAGCGTGGGTCCCAGGCGGCTCAGCAGGTGGGCGATCATCTCCTTGGTGGTCGTCTTCCCGTTGCTGCCCGTCACGCCCACCACGCGGGCGGGCATCCGCTGGCGCCACCAGGCTCCCAGGGCGCCGTAGGCCTGCTTCGTGTCGGGTACCACGATCACCGGACGGTCCGTGCCCGCGCCCAGGGGCCACTGGGAGACCAGGGCGGCGCCGGCGCCCGCCGCCAGGGCGTCGGCCACGTAGCGGTGGCCGTCGAACCGCTCCCCGCGGATGGCCACGAAAAGCTCTCCGGCACCCACGGTGCGGGAATCGGTCGATACCCCGCTCAGCGGGGCGCTCGCCGAGCCCTGGGCCAGGGAGCCGCCGGTCGCTTCCAGCACGTCCTTCACGGCGAGGCGCACGCTTGCCTTCCTGGCATCCATCTCAAGCAAGTCCCTCCACCCCCCGGGAGAAGGCGTCCACCAGCCCCGGGTCGAACTGCGTGCCCGCGCACGCCGCCAGCTCGGCCAGGGCCTCCTGGCGGCTCTTGGGGCCGCGCTGCGGGCGGGACGAGGTCATCGCGTCGAAGGCGTCGGCCAGGCTCAGGATGCGGGTCAGGGGGTCGATCTCCCGGCCCTTCAGGCCGTCGGGATAGCCCTGTCCGTCCCACCGCTCGTGGTGGTGGCGCACCAGGGGGCGGGTGGCGTCGAAGAAGCCCAGCGAGCCCACGATCCGCTCCCCCCGGACGGGATGCTCGCGCACCGTGGCCCGCTCCTCGTCGCTCAGAGGACCGGGCCGGCCGAGGACGCTGTCGCTGATGGCCGTGCGCCCGATGTCGTGGATCGTGGCCGCCCTGCGAAGGGTGTCGATCTCCTGGCCCGAGAGGCCTAGCTCGCCTGCCGCCCGGGCCGCGTAGCTGGCCACCCGCTCGCCGTGGCCCCGGGTGTATCCCTCGCGGACCTCGGCGACCTCGGCCAGGGAGCGGAGGGCGGCGAAGGCGCTGGACTGGAGGGCCTCGTAGGCGCGGGCGTTCTCTATCGCCACGGCCATCTGGGCCGCGATGGCCAGGACCATCCGCAGGTCGCGCTCGTCGAAGGGCTGCTCGTCGCCCTTCTCCGTGGCGCACAGCACGCCCACCAGCCGCTCGCCCGCCAGCAGGGGCACGGCCACGAACGAGGCGCTCTCGTAGCCCTCCCGGCGGGCCAGCTCGCGGAACGCCGGCTGGTCGTCCACGTCGGGAATGAGCAGCGGCACCCGGTGCTCCGCCACCCAGCCGGCGATGCCGGCCCCGTAGGCCCGCCGCTCGCCCACCACCTGTTGTCGGTCGCGGCTCCGCCGGGCGCGCACGACCAGCGACTCCTGGGCGGGGTCGGCCAGGAGCACGGTGACGGTGCGCGCCCCGGTGGCCTCGGCCACGCTGCCCAGGCCGGCGTCGAGCAGCCTGTCGAGCTGGAGCTCGCCGGAGAGTGCCAGGGACACCTCCTGGATGGCGAGCAGCTCGCCCACTCGCTGCTCGAGCTGGCGGTTGGCCTCCAGGAGGTCGCTGGCGGCGGCCGACGTGGCCTCCTGGGGCTGGGGCGGCGGCGAGGGCGAGGCGGCGAGGAGATCGCGGTTCTGGAGGGCGGCCCCGACCACGCGTCGCAGTGCGGCGATGTCCAGGGGCTTGGTCACGTAGTCGTCGGCCCCGTTGCTGAGGGCCTGGACCGCGGTCTCCACGGTGGCGTGGCCGGTGATGGCCACCACCATGGTGTGGGGGTGGGCCTCCTTGATCTGGCGGATGAGCTCGAAGCCGCCGAGCCCCGGCATCCGCAGGTCGGAGATCACCAGGTCGTGAGGCTGGGCGCGGAAGCGCTCCAGGGCCGAGGCGCCGTCCAGGCAGCTCTCCACGGCGTAGCCTGCGGGGCGGAGGGCGGCCTCCAGCATGTGGCAGATCTTGGGCTCGTCGTCGACCACCAGGATGCGGGCGTCACTTGGCATACTCGAGTATCCTGTTGCGGGTCCGCAGGCGGTGGAGGGGGAGGCGGATGACGAAACAGGTGCCCTCCCGCTCCCGGCTGGTCACCTCGATGGTGCCCCCGTGCCCCTGGACGATTCCGTAGGCGGCGGACAGGCCGAGGCCCGTGCCCCCGTTGCCGTTGCTGTAGAAGGGGTCGAAGATGCGGTCCATCACGCCCTCAGGGATGCCGCAGCCGTCGTCGCTGATCTCCACGATCACCTGGTCGTCGGCGTCCAGGGCGCGAGTGGCCACGTGGAGCTCCCCCCGCCCGCCGAGGCTCTTCAGGGCGTTGTTGATCACCTGCTGGAAGGCCTGCCGGATCTGGTCGCGGCTGGCCAGGATCAGCGGCAGCTCGCCGTCCAGCTCGGTGGTGATGGACAGCTCCTCCTCGTCGATGGCGGCCAGGATTTCGTCGAGAACCTCGTTGACGGCGACCGGCTCCTCGTCCAGCGGCGCCTGGCCGGCGAAGCACAGGAGGTTGCGCACGATGCCGGCGATGCGGTCCACCTCCTCCTGCATCGTGGTGAACACCCGGCGGCCGGGGTCCTCGTCCCCCATGTCGGCCAGGGCGAGCTGGATCCAGCCCGAAATGGTGGTCAGGGGGTTGTTGATCTCGTGGGCCACGCCCGCCGCGAAGCGGGCCATGGCGGTGAGCCGCTCGGCCAGCGGCTCCCCCCGCTCGGGGGCCGCCCGCCGCTCGACGTTGCGGGCCAGGAGGAGGGTGATCTCCTGGGGATCGAAGGGCTCCAGGACGTAGGCGTCGGCGCCCCGCTGGAGGGCCAGGCGGGCCTTGTCCCGGGCCGAGGCGGGGAAGCTGGCCAGGAGGAAGGGCCGCGGGGCCAGGGAGCGGAAGACCTCGAAGACCTCCATGTCGCGCTCCAGCAGCGGCGTGGTGTCCAGCACCACCACCTCGCACGGCGCCTTGCTCTGCTCCAGCACGGCCTTGTAGGTCGAGGTGGCATGGCGCACACGGTAGCCCTGTTCGGACAGCTGTTCGGCGGCCCGCTCCAGGGAGCTTCCGCCCTCGCACACGATGAGGATGCTGGGGCGCTGGGCAGCGGGCTCGACGTCTTTTCGGACCATGGTGGCAACCTCCAACGCGGGCGCCCTGCGGCGCCCCTGCTCGCACTGCCGTCTCAGGCCTCGCCGGAGACGGGTAGCCGCACCAGGAACGTGCTGCCCCGCGGCGACGTGGACTCCAGCTCCAGCTCTCCGCCCATCTTCCGCACGATCTCGCGGCTCACGGCGAGGCCCAGGCCCGTGCCCCCCTCCTCGGCGCGGGTGGTGAAGTAGGGCTCGAAGAGCCGCTCCCGCGCCTCCTCGGGCACCCCGTGGCCGCTGTCCTCGAAGCGCGCCTCCACCCACCTCCCCCCCTCGCCCGCCGCGGTGGCCACGCGGAGGGTGCCGCCCTCGGGCATCGCCTGGCGGGCATTGAGCATCAGGTTGAGGAACACCTGCTTGAGCTCGCTGGCGTTGCCCTCCACGGCTCGCACCTGGGGCGAGAGGTCGGTGGTCATCCGCACGTTGGCGTTGAGCATCTGGTACTCGAGGAAAGAGACCACGCTGCGCAACAGCTCGTTGGCGTCCAGCACCTCCCGCTCGGCCGAGGGCCTCTGGGCGAAGGCCACCAGCTTGTCCACGATGCGGGCGATGCGGTCCAGCTCCTCCTGGATGGAGGCCAGTTGCTCGCGCACCGGGTCGCCCTCTCCCGCCTCGGACACGAAAATCTGCATCCACCCCGAGATGGTGGTCAGGGGGTTGTTGATCTCGTGGGCCACCCCCGCGGCCAGCTCGCTGAGGGTGGAGAGCTGGAAGGCGTCGCCGCCTTCCTCCTCGGGCTGCTCGAAGGCCCGCAGCAGGAGGAACGCCCCGCCCTTCTCGCCCCCGCCGCCGGGCACCTGGGTGACGCGGAAGGCCTGGCGAGTGTCCTCCAGCACGGCCACGAAATCGTCCTCGCCCCCGCCGCCCATGGGCAGCCTGCGGAAGCTGGGGAACAGCTCGGTCCAGTGCCTGCCCAGCCGCTGGGGCGAGGCGTCCAGCCCCAGCTCGCCGAGGCCCGCCGAGAAGCGCGTCACCAGCCCCCGATCATCCACCGCGATGATCCCCAGCACCGGGCCCGCCCACTGCGCGCCGATGGCTCGAGGCGACGGCCGCGTGCCCGTACCGAGCATTGTGGATGCCTCCGTCAGCGGCTCCGGCCCGCGCCGGGCGGACGCGGGGCACGTCACGTGATTCCCGTCGTGGACAGGCTCCTGCGGGCGCCCCGGCGGGCGTCCCGAAGGGCCAGCCCGAGCAGGGCGCGGCGCGCTTCCTCGCGGTCGTCGAAGGGGAAGCGCACGCCATCGAGTTCCTGATAGGTCTCGTGGCCTTTCCCCGCGATGAGCACCAGGTCGCCGGGCCGTGCGAAGCCCAGCGCCTTGCGGATGGCCTCGCGTCGGTCGGCCTCCACGAGCCGCGGGGCATCGGGGGGCATGCCCTCGGCGATGGCCCGGATGATGTCGTCGGTGCGTTCGGAGCGGGAATTGTCGGCGGTGAGCACGGTGAGGGCGGCATGCTGGGCCGCGGCGGCGCCCATGCGGGCCCGCTTGGAGAGGTCGCGCTCGCCGCCCGCCCCGAAGACCACGATCAGCCGCCCCTCGGTGAGCGGCCGCAGGGCGCGGAGCACCGACTCCAGCCCCCCGTGGTTGTGGGCGTAGTCCACGAGCACGGTGAACGGCTGGCCCGCGTCCACCCGCTCCAGGCGCCCCGGCGCGCCGTGGAAGCGCTCGATCCCCGCGGCGATAGTCGGCAGGTCGATGCCCAGGGCGATGCCCGAGGCCGTGCCCGCCAGCAGGTTCTGGATGTTGTAGCGGCCGATGAGCGGCGAACGGACGCGGGCCTGGCCGCAGGGCGTGGCCAGGCGGAAGGTCATGCCTTCGAGGTCGATGCTTTCCACGCTGGCCCGCACGTCGGCTTCCCTGTCCAGGCCGTAAGTGATCACCTTCGCAGGGGTTCGCTCCGCGAAGAAGCTCACCTGAGGGTCATCGGCGTTGAGCACCGCGGTGGCCTGGGCAGCGAGGGCCTCGAAGAGCCCTGCCTTGGCATCGCGATAGGCCTCGAAGGTGCCGTGGTAGTCGAGATGCTCGTGGGGCGCCAGGTTGGTGAGCACCCCCACGTCGAAGCGGACGCCCCGCGCGCGCTCCTGGTCGAGCGCGTGGGAGGAGACCTCCATGACCGCGTGCCCGATGTGGCGCTCCACCATGTCGGCGAAGAAGGCCTGGAGCTGGGGAGCTTCGGGGGTGGTATTCGTGGCGGGGAGCCGGCGGGAGCCGATCTGGTGGACTACCGTGGACAGGAGCGCCGCTTGCCGCCCCGCGGCGGCGAGCAGCGAGCGCACCAGGGTGGCCACCGTGGTCTTCCCGTTGGTGCCGGTCACCCCCACGGTGCGCACGTAGTGGGAGGGGTGGCCGTAGAAGCGGCAGCACAGGTCGGCCAGGGCGCGGCGCACGTGGGGCACGAGGACCAGGGTCACGTCGTCGGGCACGAAGGTGCGCGTGGCGGAGAGCACGGCCGCGGCGCCGCGGCGGATGGCGTCGGGCACGTAGCGGGTGCCGTCGCAGCGGCTGCCGGGCACCACGGCGAAGAGGGTGCCGGGCCGCACTTTGCGAGAGTCCAGCTCCAGCCCGCGAATGCTGCGGTCCGCGAAGTTGACCAGCACGGCGTCGTCGAGAGGTGCAAGCAGCTTGGCGAGCTTCACGGCGTGGCCCTTTCCCGCTCAGCGTCCAGTCCCATCCGAGCCAAGACCTCCGGCTTGTCGGGCTCCACCTCCAGGTAGGCGAGGGTACGGTTGAGAATCTGACCCACCACCGGGGCGGCTACGGTGCCGCCGAAGTGGCGGCCGGCCACGTGCTTCGTCGGCTCGTCCACGGATACCATCACCACCACCCGCGGACGCTCCACCGGGGCCATGGCCACGAAGGAACAGATGACCTTGGAATGGGAATACAGGCCTCCCTTGGTGGGCTTCTGGGCGGTGCCCGTCTTGCCCGCCGCGCTGAACAGGTCGAGCTTGGCGCGGCGGCCCGTCCCCTCCTCCACCGTGCGGAACAGGACGCGACGCACGCGGCGCGCCACGGAGGCGGCAATGGCCCTGCCCGCGGGGCGCGGGGGCCGCGGCTCCCACGTACCGTCGGCCCGGCGCACGCGGCACACCACGCGGGGGCGCATCCGCAGGCCGTCGTTGGCGATCGCCGCATAGGCCAGGGTCATCTGGAGCACGTTCACGCACACCTCCTGACCGATGCTGATGGACGGCACGCTGTAGCTGGTCCACTTGCTCGGGGGCCGCAGCAAGCCGGGGTTCTCGCCGGGGAGGATGAAGCCCGTAGGGCGACCGAAGCCGAAGGCCTGGAGGATGCGGTGCAGGCGCTGGCCCCCGAGCTTGCAGCCCAGCTTCGCGGCGCCGATGTTGGAGGACTTGACGATCACCTGGGCGACGGTCAGATTTCCGTAGGCGTGGTGGTCGTGGAAGCGCCGGGAGCCCAGCATCCACACCCCGTTCTCGCAGAAGATCACGTCGTCCTCGCGCACCAGGCCCTCGGCGAGCACGCCGCTGAGGACGAACGGCTTCATGATGGAGCCGGGCTCCATCCAGTCGGCCACGTAGCGGGCCCGGCAGCGTTGGCGCAGCGTCCGGGGGTCCATGTCGGCGTAGTCGTTGGGGTCGAAGGAGGGGACGCAGGCGGCGGCGAGGAGGTCGCCGGTGGCGGGGTCCAGGACCACGGCGGTGGCGGCCTTGGGGGCCCAGAGGTCCCAGGCCTCGCGGAGCGCCTCCTCGGCATAGGTCTGGACCACGGCGTCGAGGGTGAGCTGGACGTCCCGCCCCGGCAGGGCGGGCTCGCGGGGCAGGCTGGCGTCGCTGATGAAACGCCCCGCGGCATCGCGACCGAAGGCGGCGTAGCCGGCCTGGCCGGCGAGGATATCGTCCAGGGCCAGCTCCAGGCCCTCCAGGCCATTCTCGTCGATGCCCACGAAGCCCACCAGCTCGGCGGCCACGCCGTGGGGATAGGTCCGCTGGTATTCCTCGGCCACGCCGATACCCTGGAGATCGCCGGCCAGGGCCACGGCCTTGCGCTCCCTGGGGCTGACCTTGCGCTTCACCCACACGAAGGGCCGCACGCCTCGCAGCTCGGCGGCCAGCTCCGTCTCGCCCCGGCCCAGAAGCTGGGCCAGGGGCTTGGCCACGGCCTCGGGTTCGGCGATCAGTTGGGGGCGGATGCTCACCCGGCCCTCGGCCACCCGCACCGCTCGGCCCAGGCGGCGGAAGATTGGCCGGTGGCGCAACCGCTCCATCTCCGCCTCCGTCAGCCCCGCCTTGATGCACACCCGCCCCTGGCGGCGACGAAACCGGCGGAGGAGCACGGCGGGCTCGAGGTCCAGAAGCTCGCCCAAGCGCCGAGCCGTGCGCCGGGGCTCGACTACCGCCCGGGGGTTGGCGAAGACCGATGCCGCGGGCACGGAGACAGCCAGGGGCCGACCCCTGTGCTCGTAGATGGTGCCCCGCCGTTCCACCAGGCGCACGCGGGTGAGCTGCTGGGCGCGGGCCAGGGCCTTGTAGTGGTCGGCCTCCATGCCCTGAATGACGCACAGCCGGCTGAACAGGGCGGCGTAGCCCGCCAAGAGGGTCACCGCGACGAGGTAGACCCGCACCTTGTGGCCCCGATGCCGCTCCATAGCTCCGTCCTCTGGGCAGCTGCGTGTCCGTCTCTAGCCTGCCCGCCGCACCGCGGCGCGAAGCCGGGCGCTGCGCGCCTGGGGATTGGCCTCCACTTCCTCCTGCGAAGGGCGCACGGGCTTGCGGGTCAAGAGCTCCACCTCGCCCGAGCCGGCGTAGGCCCGCAGGGCGTGCTTGACGATGCGGTCCTCCAGCGAATGGAAGCTGATCACCGCCACCCGCCCGCCCCGGGCCAGCCACTGCGGCAGCTGGTCCAGCGTCTGGCGCAGGGCGCCCAGCTCGTCGTTCACGGCAATGCGGAGGGCCTGGAAGACGCGCGTGGCGGGATGGATGCGCCGTTCTCGCCGGGGCACGACTCGCTCGACGAGGCGGGCCAGGTCGCCGGTGGTGCGCAGCTCCCCGCGCCGCTGGGCGATGGCCCGGGCGATGCGTCGCGCGTAGCGTTCCTCGCCGTAGTCGCGGAAGATGGCCTCCAGCTCGCGAGCCGAGCTGCGCCGCAGAAGGCTCTGGGCCGTCGTCTGCTGCTGTTGGTCCATCCGCATGTCCAGAGGCCCCTCGGCCGAAAAGCTGAAGCCGCGCGCCGCCGACTCCAACTGGAGACCCGAAAGCCCAAGATCGAAAAGAACGCAGTCGCCCGCCCCCAGCCCCGCCTCCCGCGCCAGCGCGGCCAGCCGACGGAAATCCCCCTGAACCAGCTCGAAGTGTCCGCCGTAAGAAGCCAACCGTTCCGCCGCCCGAGCCAGCGCCTGGCCATCGCGGTCCACGCCCAGGAGCACGCCCCCGGGCAGAATCCGCGAGAGCAACTGCTCGGCGTGACCGCCCAGACCCACCGTGGCGTCGATCGCCCGATCCCCTGGGGCAGGCCGAAGGAGGTCGGTCACCTCCCGAACAAGGACGGGCGTGTGCATCTGCTCGTGTCGGAAATGGAGGGAGGGACAGGCTCGCAGCCCGACTCCGCGCCATCGGGGTCGGTGGCCCGGGGCCGGGAGCACGAGCTCCCAGCCCACGGGCCGCGACGACGCAAAGCCTTGACTCTGGAGCAGGAAGGCGCTAGACTAGTCATTGGTCTAGGGTCTTGCCACCGCCGGGTCCCCGTCCCGGCATCACGCTCGGCGAGACTCTGCTGGAAGGCGGGACCTTGGTTCCCCGTCTCGCCCGAGGTCCCGCTTTCCCCCTCCTTGCTCCGGTTGTGCGAGCCTGCCCTCCTACCACCCAAGATTCAGGACCCAGGGCGCTTCTCGAGCGCCTGGTAAAAGCGCTCGGCGAGCTCCTCGAACTGCTCGTCGTGAGCCTGCTCGAGGTCCGCCCAGCGACTGGGACTCCACACCTCGATGCGGTTCGAGGCGCCCACGAAGAGCGCCTCGTCCTCGATACCCGCCATCCGCCGGTGCAGGTCGGGCAGGAGAATCCGGCCCGTCTTGTCCGGCTCCACGTCCACCGCCTTGCTGAAGAAAAGGCGTTGGAGAGTGCGAGCATCGTAGCTGGTGAAGTGAGCGGCCGAGAACTCCCCGGCTACCTGCCCCCACAAGCTGCGGGGAAAGAGGAACAGGCATTTGTCGAAGCCGCGAGTCAGCACCAGGCCGCCTCGCAGCTCGGCCTCCCCGATGATGTCGCGGAATCTTCGCGGCACGACCACGCGATTCTTGTCATCGAGCCGCTGAAGGTATTGGCCGTAGAAGCGCAAGCCCGTTGCCCCACTTTTTCCCACTTGTTACCACGCGTCAAATTCTAGACTCCATCGCCCCTCGCGTCAAGTGGAAAAGCCGGAAAACCCGAGATATTTGGCGGTTACAACATATAGTGCAGCGCTCCGGCCCGGGCCACAATATATCGGAAAAGCGCGACGCGACCACTGTCCGAACCAACCGCCGGCCGGCGCGAAGACCCCTCCGGGCGTTCCCCATGGCGGTGCATGGGAGCCCATGGGCCCCCCCCTTCCGGGCCACCGGTCGCCTGCCGCACGCCTCGAAGCTCGGCCCCCTTGAGAGCGCGCCCCGCCCCCTGCCTTGCACCGTGGCCCAATGGGCGCTATCATCCCCGCCCACGGGGAGCCTGCCATGAGCCTCGCCCGCGCCGAGCCCCACGCTGCGACCCATCCCAGGTCTCTCCTCTACCGGCCCTTGGTGCCCGCGGTGCTCGCCTTCGCCGCGGGCATCCTGGTACGGGAGTGGGCGCTGGTGCCCCGTCCCGCGGCGTGGGCCATCGCGGCAGCCGCGGCAGTTGCCTTCCCCGCGGCGAGGGTGCTGGCACGGCGCCGCCTGGCCCTATGCGCCCTGTACACCCTGCTTGTCTCGGCTGGGTATGCCCGGACCGACCTGGCGAAGGCGCCGCTCCCCGGCCACCATCTGGCCCGGTCGTTCGACCGTCAGCCCCGGCTGGCGAAGGTCCGGGGGGTGGTGCGCAGCGACCCCCAGGAGTACGAATTCCCCGCTCAGCGCTTGGCCCCAGAGGGGAGCCTGCTGGCGGAGTCCCGCCACAAGACGAAGTTCGAGCTGGCGGCCAACGCGGTGCGGACGGGGCGCGAGTGGGTAGCCGCCTGCGGGCGCGTGCAGGTGCACCTGTACGACACACCGGGCGAGCTGCGCTACGGCGACCTGGCGGAGCTCGTAGGCACCGTACGGCGGCCCGGGCGGGCCTCGAACCCCGGCCAGCTGGACTTCGCTCGCCTCCTGCGCCGCCGCGGGATCCACCTGTCGATGAGCGTCTCCGAGGGGAACGTGGAGGCCCTGGACCGCCATCGCGGCGGCCCGCTGCGCACGGTGGCCTACGCGGCTCGCGGCTGGCTGCGTCACCGGCTGCGGGAGGACCTCTCGGCGAGCCCCGACACCGGTTCGCTGCTCTGTGCCACGGTGCTGGGCGACAGGACGAAGCTGGACGACGAGCTGGAGGAGACCTTCAAGCGGTCGGGCACCATGCACCTCCTGGCCATCAGCGGGCTGCACGTGGGCATCGTGGCCGCGCTGGTGTGGATGGCGGCGTCGGTGATGAGGGTGGGGCGGCGGGCGTCGGCGCTACTCGTCCTGGCCGCGGTGGGGGTCTATGCGGTCGCCACGGGCATGCCCCCATCGGTCCAGCGGGCCGCGCTGATGACCGCGGCCCTGGTGCTGAGCATCTTGGGCCGGCGTCGGTTCGACCCGCTCCACGCGACGGCCCTGGCCGCGCTGGTGCTCCTGGCCCTGGACCCCATGGAGCTCTTCCACGCGGGCTTCCAGCTCTCGTTCGCTGCGGTGGTGAGCATCATCTGCCTCACCGACGAGCTGGCCGCGGCCCTTCGCCCCTCTGAGCCCCTGGCGGAGAGCCTGGCCGCCTCCCACGGCCGGCCGCTGCGCCAGCGGGTGCCTCGGTGGCTACGCCGCCGGCTGCCGCTCGCCGCGGGGGTCTCCGGGGCCGCGTGGCTGGGCGTCCTGCCGCTGACCGCCTACTACTTCCACCTGTTCAGCCCGGTGACCGTGGCGGCGAACCTGGTGGCCGTACCGCTGCTGGGCGTGGTGCTGGTGCTGGGCTTCGCGCATGCCGGGGCCCTGCTAGTCGGCGGGACGTTGGCCGCCCTGCCTGCCGTGCTGGCCCAAGGCGCGGCCTGGCTGCTCACGACGGTGGTCGATCTCGCGGCGAAGGCCACCCCGCTATGGACATACTGCACGCCGCCCGCGGTGGGCTGGGTGGTGGCGTACTATGCCCTGGGACTGGTGGTCGTGAGCCGGCGCCGGATCGGCCTCAGCGGGCGGCGTGCCGCCATCCTGGCCGCCGGCGGGCTCCTGGTCTACGCTCTGGCTACGTTCCCGCCGCCACGCCCCGACGGCCTGACCGCCACAGTGCTCGACGTGCGCCACGGCACCGCCGTGGTCCTCCGCTATCCCGATGGGACCACTGTGCTCTACGACTGCGGCAGCGCGGGCCGCAGCGACGTGGGCCAATGGGTGGTTGCGCCTGCCCTCCGGCACTGGCGCGTGCGGCGGATCGACCTGCTCGTGGTCTCCCATGCGGACACGGACCACGTGAACGGCATCCCCGCGCTGCTCGACCGGTTCCCCGTAGGGCGCGTGGTCTACAGTCGGGGCGTGCCCCGGCACCCGAGGGGAAACCGCCTGATCGAGCTGCTCGACGAACGCGGCGTGCCCCACGAGGCCGCCTGGGCGGGCGACCGCCTGGTGGTGGGCGAAAGCCACGAACTCGAGGTCCTGGCGCCCGCGGGCTGGACCCTCCGCGCGCTCGAACACGACCAGAATGAAAACTCCCTGGTCCTCCGCGCCGAGTACGAGGGACGAAGTATCCTCCTCCCGGGGGATATCCAGGAGGCGGGCACCGCCGCGTTGCGCGGCTCCAGCCCCGACCTCCGTACCGACGTGCTCCTCGTGCCCCACCACGGCTGCGGGCTGGACAACGGGAAGGCCTTCGCCGCCGCCGTCCGGCCCGACTACGCCCTGTGCAGCAACCGCGCAGACCACCTCTGCGCCGACACCGTCGAGCACTACGAGGACCAGGAAGCCGAGGTGCTGGCCACCTGCTGGCACGGGGCGATCACGGTGCGGATGAGAGGCGGAAGCCTGGAGGTTTCGACCTTTCTGCCCCGCAGCGACGGAGGGAAGCTCCGCGGCGAACCAGGCCTCTCGAGCCGAGGTGAGGGCCCAGCGGCTCACCCCTGCCGTGCCTCCAGCAGCTTGTCGACGACCCGCACCACCCCGTCCTCGTCGTTGCCGGCGGTCACCACGTCGGCGGCCCCCTTGACCTCGTACGGGGCGTTGCCCATGGCCACGCCCAGGCCGGCGTCGCGGAGCATCGAGACGTCGTTCTCGTCGTCGCCGATGGCCGCGATGGCCGACGGCCCGATGCCCCGGGCCTCCGCGATGGTCAGCAGAGCCCCCCACTTCGAGGCCCCGGCGGCCTGGAACTCCAGGAAGTCGCCCAGGTATTTCGCCGAGCTGAGCAGGTGGCAGGTGGTGCGGCCCGCCAGGCGCTCGCGCAGCCTGGGGCGGAGGGCCTCCAGCTCCCGGCGCTCGGCGAAGGTGCACACCTGGAGAATGGGCTGGGGCACATCGCAGGCCAGGGACTCGACGACGGCGAAGTTCCCCGCGTTCTTCGCCAGGTAATCCTGGTGGTAGGGCGTGAGCGCCGCGCCCCGCTCCACGTAGAAGTCGGTGCCGGAATCGAACGAATCCGAGTAGACGAGCGGGGTGAGGCCAAAGTCCGACAGGGCATCGAGCAGCACACCGACGTCGGCCCGGGGAATGGGCAGGGAGAAGAGCGTGCGGTGGGTCGCCGTGTCCTTCGCCAGGGCGCCGCTGTGGCAGATCAGAGGCAGCGGGAGGTCCATCTCCTGGGCAATGGGGTAGGCCGTGCGGTAGCGCCGCCCCGTGCACAGCACCACGTGCAGGCCCGCGGCCACCGCGCGTCGGAGGGCGCGGCATACGCTGGGACGCAGGACGGCCGCGCTGTCGAGCAGCGTGCCGTCGATATCGACCGCGATGAGCCGGTAGGGAGCCATGGCTGCTAGGCAGACCGTCTGGGGACGGGACAGGGAACCCGAGGCCGCGCCAGGGCGAGGCACTGGCGGGCCTCAGGAGGCGCCGCGGGACCAGTCGCCGCGCTCCTCGAGGTAGCGCCGCAGGAGGTCCAATGCGGCTTTCGCCGCGCGGTCCTTGACCACATGGCGCGACCCCACGAGCCGCCGCTGCTCCGTGCGCGTGCCTTCCTCCGTCGCCAGGCCGAAGTGGACCAGGCCCACGGGCTTCTCCGGGGAGGCGCCCCCGGGGCCGGCGATGCCCGTCGTGGAGAGCCCGATGTCGGCGCCGGCTCGGCGGCGGACGCCCTCGGCCATCGCCGCGGCCACCTCCTGGCTCACGGCGCCGACCCGCTCGATGGTCTCCTGGGGCACGCCCAGCACTCTGGTCTTCGACCCGTCGCTGTAGGTCACCAGGTCTTCGAGGAAGAAGCGGGAGATGCCCGGCACCTGGGTGATATAGTGGCCGATGAGGCCCCCCGTGCACGACTCGGCGACGGCGATGGTGGCCCGACGGGCCTCCAGCAGCCGGGCCACCACCTGCTCCAGGGTCTCTTCGCCGGTGCCGAAGACGGCGTCGCCCAGCAGGCGACGCACCTCCTCGCGCACGGGACGGATGAGGCCCGCCGCCTGCTCCTGGGTGCGGGCCGTGGCGGTGAACTTCACGCTGATCACGCCTTCGCTCACCAGGAGGCCGACCAGGGGGTTGGCCACCCGGCCCATCAGGTGGCGGATAGTCTGGTTGATGGCGGACTCGGGGAGGCCGAAGGTGCGCAGCACCTCGGTGCGAATGGGCCGTCGCTCCACGGGCATGGCCCCGATGAGCCCCCTCAGGTGGCGGACGAACATGGCCTCCATCTCCCGAGGCACGCCGGGGAGGACGGCCACCTGGGCCTCCTGGCAGGCGACCACGAAGCCCGGCGCGGTGCCCTCGTGGTTGGGCAGCACGGCGGCGCCCTGGGGGACCATCGCCTGGATACGGTTCTGGACCGGCATGGGCCGGCCGTAGCGGCGGAAGCGCTCTTCGATGCGGGCCAGGGAGGGCTCGTGGAGCTCCAGGTGGACCCCCGCGGCGGCGGCCACGCCGTGGCGGGTCACGTCGTCCTCGGTGGGGCCCAGGCCCCCGCTCACCACCACCAGGTGGGCCCGCCGCGCGGCCTCGCGGACCGCCGCCTCGATGGCTTCCTCGACGTCGCGCACCGCCTCGTGGCGCATCACGTCCACCCCCAGGCGGAGGAGCTCGCGCGAGAGCCACGCCGCATTTCGATCCACGACCTGGCCGTCCACCACCTCGTCGCCCACCGACAGCACGACCGCGTACATTGCCGCTCCTCGAAAGCTGCCCCTCAGGGGCCAGTATACCAGCGAATGGGGGACGACGCACATCGGCGGGGAGCCGCGTCAGCGCCCGAGCTTGCCGAGCACCTTGCTCAGGGCCCTCTCCCGGAGCCACTGCCAGATGCTCTTGATCTCCTCGACGCGGAACACGATGAGCAGGAGGACGAACACCGTCAGGGCCACCAGGGCGGGCAGGGCCACGTGGAGGAGCTTGAGCACCTCGTAGGTCACCGAGATGCCGCCCAGTCGCAGGCCCGCGGGCTCGTGGACGAACGCCACGTTGTCGAGCCACAGCTCCACGCCCGGGGGGACTTCCACAGTCAGCTCGCGGGCCTGGGCCAGGTCGAGCGGCCCATCGCCCTGGAAGGCGGGAAGTGGCAGGCGATAGCTCTGCCGCCGGTCGCTGCGCTCGATGTCCGCGCTGGCCTCCCACCTGGGCAGTCCGTCTCCCTCGCCTGGCTCACCCTCGCCGGCGGCGATGGCGAAGCGGAGCGTGCAGGCGGCATCGGAGCGGGCCTTGAAGGTCAGTACCCCCGTGCCCGCCAGGCGGTAGAGGCCGAGCGGTCGCCCGGCGCGCCGGGCGGTCCTGGCCTGGGGGAAGCGAAGGGCCAGCTCCGGCTCCTCCGGGCGCTCGCCGGTGTCCGCGACACGGGGCGCCGCCTGGCCCCCGTCGGCTCCCCGCCAGCCGGTGGCCTGGGGCTCGAAGTCGTCCACCACCAGCTCCTCGCCCGAGGCGCCGACGAGTGTCAGGTTGTCGATCGCCAGCGCCGTCTGGGTTCGGGCCACGGTGCTGGCCTCGCTCACGTCGCGGATCCAGAGGCCCACAACCCGGGGCAGGGCCCCTCCGGCCCGGAAGCCAGCCAGGTCGACCTCGACGCGGCGCCGCTCCCCGGCCTCCAGCGTCACCGGCTCGTGGTAGAAGGACTGGCGCTCTCGGGTCACCAGCTCGGGCCGCAAGACGGCCGGTTCGGAGCACGCGGCGTCGAAGGCCACGGCCCGGACCCGCCGCAGGTCGAATTCGCCAAAGTCGCGGCGGAGGCCCGCCGCCCGCCGCGGCGAACGGCGGTAGAGGGCCAGGAGCACGTTGTGGCCGTGCGGCGGACCTGGCTCGGGCGATAGCAGCTGGGGGAAAGAGACCTGGAGACCGGGATCCTCGCTGCCCGCCACGCGGAATTCCTCCAGGTTTTCGCTCTCCCAGGAGCGGAGGTCGATATTGAACGTATCGAGCATTACCTGGCGGCGACGGTAGGGCCGCAGGGACAGGGTCTTCTTGAGAGGGCGGTAGGTGGCGTGGGCGGCGAGCACCAGCCCCACGGTGACCGCCAGGGCCTTGGCCAGGAAGACCACCGACTCCCTCCACGGCAGGATCTTCACGTGGTATCGCATGGCGGCGAGGAGGATGACGTTCTTGAACGCCCGGGCGGCCATGTAGACCAGGGCGACCACGTAGAAATAGCCGAAGCCCAGCCACTCGATGCCCACGAAAAGGAACAGGATGTGGAAGCCGGAGCCCAGGAAGCCGATCAGCGTGGGGGTCCACATCCGCTGCATGGCGAAGAAGGACTGCTGAATGGGGTTCTCGATGGCGAAGAAGGGCAGGGCGAGGATGTAGAGGCCCAGGGCATCGCCGGCGTGGTAGAGGTGGTAGTCCGTCCAGTCGCCGCGGTCGAAGAGGAGCTGGATGATGGGCCGGCGGAGCACTACCGTGAGCGCCGCCAGGGGCACGAAGAAGAGCACGATGGTGCGAACGGTGCGCGTCATCACGGTGCCGAAGAGGTCCCACTTCCGTCCCGTGGCCAGCTCGCACAGGTGAGGCAGGATGGCGATGCTGAGCGCCGCGATCACCAGCGTGTTCGGCCCCTCGCCCACCTTGCGGGCGTACTTCAGGTCGGAGAACACGCCGGTGCCCGTGAACGACGCGAAAAGGTTGGTGAGCACGTCGCGGTACTTGGCGAAGAGGATGCCGAAGAGCAGGGGCACGCTGAGCGCGGCGAACTTCGCCATAGGCGTCGTCCGCCCCTTCGCCCGCCACCACAGCAGCAGGAGGTACCCCGCCACCACCACCACGAGCACCGCCTGCTGGAGGGCCAGCACGGCGCCCTCCGATGGCAGCCGGGGCGCCAGCAGGCGGCACCCCCATAGCCCCGAGCCCAGCACCGCCGCGTGGGCGACCAGGATGCCCAGCTCCTTCGCCACCCGCGAGCCGCTGAGGCACGGCAGGCCGAAGCGCACCAAGCGCAGCTTCGACCGCAGGCCCACCAGGTGGGTGAGCAGCGTGGCGGCCGCCGCCAGCAGGAACGCCACGGCCAAGGCGTCGAGCTTGCCCCGAAGGGACAGCCCGGTCATGGAGGCGGCCAGGAACACCCCGGCCCACAGCAGCTTCTGCACCGCGTCGCCCGCCGCTGCGTAGCCGAAGATGTTGTAGGAATTCAAAAGCGCGTAGGTGACCGTGGCCAGGCAAATGGCGAAGACGCCGGGGAACATGAACCGCATCAGGTGGGTGGTGAGCGAGGACTGGCGCTCGTTGAACCCCTCCGCGATGAGACCCGTGATCTGGGGAGCGAAGACCATCCCCGAGGCCGTCACCAGACCCAGAACCGCTGCGGCCAGCGTGAGGACCGTACTCCCGAACCTCCAGGCTGCCTCTTCCCCCTGCTCGGCCACCTGCTCCTTGAAGATGGGCACCACCACGGGAATGAAAATCTTCAGGCACAGCGTCTGGAGCAGGAACACCACCGTCTCGGTGACGAAGAAGTAGGCGTCGGACTCCGGCGTGGCCTTGAAGACCGAGCCCACCAGCAGCGTGATGATCAGGCCACCGAACTTCCAGAAAAACTGGAAGAAGATGACCACGAACATGGCACGCACGATGCGGTGGCCGATGCTCTCCTGGGGTTTCGCCCCGCCGCCCTCGCTCACGGTCCGACCTCGATCAGAAGGGGGCTGTACGACACTGCCCCGGCGGCGGCCAGTGCCGCCAAGGCGGCGGCATTATAGGGGGAGCCTAGCGGCGGAGTCAAGGTTCCCGCCGCGACAGCCCGTGGCCCCCACCCACGGCGCTGCAAGCCGCAGCGCCCACAAGACATGCGGCCCCCGCTGGGGACGCGCCCACCGGGCCCGCGGGGCGCGGCGCCCATAGCTTCGCCAAGCTCGCTGCCCGCTGGGCAGCATCCCGCTCGCGTGGTCCCAGGCCGCTTACCTGAGGTCGCCGACGCCCCCGCCCTTGCGCTCGCGCTCGGCGCGCTCCTTGAGCCCCTTGAGGGCAAAGAGCCGCAGGTCGGCGTAGCCCCGCCACTCCAGGGCGTCCTTGGCCGAGCCGGCCGAGCTGTACTCCAGGATGTAGAGGAACTCGTTCGTGTCGTCGATCACGTAGACCGTCTGCGAACGCGTGCGGCTGCCCCTGACCCCGGTCACCACCCCGTAGCGCAGGGAGCGCCCCTCGGCGCCGCCCTCGAACTGCTGCGCCGCGGCCCGGCGGGGCCACAGGAGACCCCCCACCAGGAAGCCCACGCCCAAGGCCAGCATCAGCATGCCCAGCCAGAAGTGCTTCTTCGCGCCCATCGCTCGCTCCTCGCACATGCAGTGCTTGCGGGGCGACCCGCCGGCGTGCCACCTCGCCGGCATCGGCCTCCCTCAGTATGACTCCTTTGGCGCGAAGGAACAAGCGCCCCGGCGCGCACCGCGGCCCCGGCGGCCTGCGCCGCCGGGGCCGCGCCCTGCGAACTCGTCGTGCGCCGCGGAAGCTACATCGCGGTGGCCGGTCAGTCGCCGGCCCGCGCCCGGGCCTTGATAGCCATGTTCGCGTACTTCCGCAGGTCGATGGCGGTCTGGAACTCGTACTTCCGCTTGCTTCCGCGCGAATCATACTCGAAGACGAACAGGATTTCGTTCGTGTCGTCCACGATGTAGACCGTCTGCTCCGTGGGGTTGCTTCCGCGCACGCCGGTGAGAATGGCGTACCGCGCGCTGCGCGCCGGGCCTACCTCCGGCTGGCCGTGCGCCGAGCGGGGCAGGACGAAGCTGCCCACCAGGAGCCCCATGGCCAACGCCAGCATGAGCGATCCCAGCCAGAATTGCGTCTTTCCCGACATCTCGAGCCTCCTTTCGTTACGCGTCGTCGCGCGGTACCGCAACCGCCACGCCCGACGCTGGACCGTCGACGCCCCGCCTGCCAGAAACCGTTGCCTTTGCCCCCAAGGGGCTTGCCACCTCCCTCTGCCCGACGATAGCGGGAAGCCGGCCAAATGTCAACCCGCAGTCCCCTTCGCCGTCGCGGAGGCAACGGACGGCGGGGTTGACGCCTCGCCTTCCCAGCGCCATACTGAGGCCGGGCAACAAGAGAGAAGAGACAGGAGAGAGGAATGCCGGCCTTTCAGACCTGGAACCCGGTGCTCCAGGCCCTCACCGGGGGCCTGTTCACCTGGACGCTAACGGCCCTCGGCGCGGTGCCCGTCTTCTTCACGCGGCAGATCAACCGCAAGTTCCTGGACGCCATGCTGGGGATGGCCGCGGGGGTGATGATCGCGGCGAGCTACTGGTCGCTGCTCGCCCCGGCCATCGACATGGCGGAGCAGATGGGGATGGTGAAGTGGCTCCCCGCGGTGGTGGGCTTCGTGGCCGGCGCCGTGGTGCTGCGGGTCATCGATGCCCTCCTGCCCCATCTCCATCCGGGCTTCGCCGAGCGGCCCGAAATGGCGGAGGGGTTGGCCGCCTCGTGGCGGCGCTCGGTGCTCCTGGTGACGGCCATCACGCTGCACAACTTCCCCGAAGGCCTGGCCGTGGGCGTGGCCTTCGGCGCCGCGGCCAGCGGCATCGAGGGCGGGGCCACGGTCGCGGGAGCCGTCGCCCTGGCCATCGGCATCGGCATCCAGAACGCCCCGGAGGGCATGGCCGTGGCCATGCCCCTGCGGCGCGAGGGGATGTCGCGGCGAAGGGCCTTCTGGTACGGCCAGGTGTCGGCCATTGTGGAGCCCGTGGCGGCGGTGCTGGGAGCCGCCCTGGTCCTCCTCATGCGGCCCCTCCTGCCCTACGCCCTGGCCTTTGCCGCAGGGGCCATGATCTTCGTGGTGGCCGAGGAGCTGATCCCCGAATCCCAGCGGGAGGGGAACGTGGATGTGGCCACCATGGGCTGCATCGGCGGCTTCACCATCATGATGTGGCTCGACGTGATGCTGGGCTGATGCCCCGCCAGGCGCCCGCCAAGAGGAGAAGGGACCCTATGGACGTCAGGCTCTTCCTTGTGACCTTCTTCGCCGTGTTCCTCGCCGAGCTGGGCGACAAGACGCAGTTGGCCACCCTGAGCTTCGCGGCGAGCAACCGCCACGCCCTGGTCCTGGTGTTCGTCGCCTCGGCCCTGGCCCTGGTGGCCACCAGCGCCCTGGGGGTGGTGGCCGGCGGCGCCCTGGCGAGCTGGGTCGACCCCAGGTACGCGCGCATCGCGGCCGGCGTGCTGTTCATCGTCATCGGAGTGGCCACCCTGGTCCTGCCCGACACCAAGCGGGAGAAGGCCTTCGCCCGCCTGCGGGCCGAGCTGCGCCGCTACCTGGCCATCGAGCCATGCAAGACCTGCGAGAAGTTCCAGGCCGTGGTGCGCGACATGGCGGAGCACGACCACCCGGAGCTTCGCGGCCTCCTGGCCAAGCTCCACGTCGAGCCCAACGAGCGCCATCGGCCCCGCCACTGCGAGGACTGCTCCGCCGAGCGCATCCGCGCCCTGTTCGACGAAGAGCATCCCGACACGAGCTAGCGCCGCGCCGCTTGAACGCCCGCCCGGCGGGGCGTAGGATCGCCGGGCAACGGCCAGCCCGAGGCCGATGCCCTGCCAGCCGAGGGGCGCGCGATGCCCGGCGAGCCTCCGAATGCCTCCTCCCCCCGCCGCCCACGGAGCTATTCCCTCCCTGGCGCCGCCCAGCGGCGCGCCGCGGCCGCGGGCGCGGTGTGCGGCGTCCTGGCAGGCGTCCTGCTCATCGCCCTCGCGTCCCGCCCGCCTGCCCGGGCCGCGCTCGCGCCCGGCGAGAGCCCCTCCGAGCCGCCGCCCTTGCCCGCCGGCTCGCCGAAGAAGCCTTCGCGCCCGAAGCCGCCGCCTCCACCCGAGCCGCCCGCGAACCCCCGGGAGCCCGACGTCGCGACCGCATTGCGCGAATGGCCCGTGGCCTTCGAGCACGCGCTCCAGGACAGGAGCTGCCTGGAGCGGGCGCTCCTGGCCAAGGGGCAGTACGGCGGGCACGTAGCGTTCGCGGAGGCCCTGGTGGTCGCGGGCATGCACACCAACACCGTGGTCTGGTGGGACTGTCCCGTCGCGGACGCTTTCCTGCTGTCCTTCGAAGTGAAGGTCACCCAGGGATGGGCCTGCATCTGGCTGTGCGGCCCGGGCTACGGCAACCACCCGGCGCTGGGCTACACCCTGCGCCTGCCGCCCGAGAAGGCGGAGCCGCGCATCCGGCTCCGCCGCCACGACCGCCCGCTGGGCTCGCCCCTGTGGCAGCCCTTCGCGCGCGGCACGTGGTACCGCTTCGACATTCTGCGCCGCGGCGGGCTGCTCGCCGTGTGGGTGGACGGCCAGCCGGTGGGCAAACGCCGCGACCCCCAGCCCCTGCGGGGACCCATGCACGCCTTCGTGGGGCTGGGGGCCATCCAGGGGCTCACCGGCGGCAGGGCGGCGCGCTATCGCAACCTGGCCATCCGCATGCCCGAGGCGGACGTGCAGCGCCTGGCGGCCGAGCCGGGCCGCCGCGTGCTCGACCCGCCGATCGCCACGCCCCCGGCACGCGATATCCGGCTCCTGGCCACCGACGACTTCGCCGCCGAGGCCATGGAGCGATGGACGGTGGTGCGCGGGCCCGCCCGCGTGCGAGGCGACCGCCTGGAGGTGGGCGGCCCGAACGCCTGGCCGCTGCTATGGCGCAAGGAGCCCCTGAGGGGCAGCTTCGCCGTCGACGTCCACGTGAGCTACTTCCCCGGCGGGGAGGCGGTGAACTTCTTCGCGCGGCTCCGCGTCGGCGGCTTCATCGACGCCCAGCGGAAGTCGTTCCGGGGCTGGAGCGTGGGCTTCCCGCGGGGCGACGGGCTGGTGGTGGCGGAGTGGTTCGGCGAGGACGGCCGGTCCCGCGTGGTGGCCTCCACGCCCTACTTCGCCCCCGTAGCTGGCCGGCCCTATGTGGTGAGGCTGGAGCGCCGCGGCTCCGGGCTGCGGGTGTTCGCCAACGGCGGCTTCCTGATGGAGGCCGCGGCGCCGGCGCCTCTCGCCGACGATGCCCCGCTGACCCCCGGCATGCTTCAGATCTACGGCGGCTCCCGGGTCGAGCGTATCGACGCCTGGCAGATCAATCCGCTGCCCCAGGCGCCGGCGGGAGCCGGCGAGGGCGGGGACTTCGGGCCGCGCCTGGCCGCCGCAGGCAACTTCGCCGCCGCCCTGGCCGACGCGGTACACCCCCTGCTCGCCGAGCGCCGCTACGCCCAGGCCCGAGCCGCCGCGGCCGCGCTTGGCGCCCGCCCCGAGTTCCGCCTGGCACTGGACGTCGCTCAGTGCGCAGAGCAGGACGCGACACGCCTGGAGCGCTTCTGGGCCTTCGCGCGGGGGCACGCGAGGCACCGCCGGCTGGACGGCATGGCGGCGAAGGACGTGCTGGCCCTCCTGGGCGACGACGCACTGGGCGGCGAGCAACGCCGGCTGTCGGCCGCCCTGTTCCTGCTCGTCGACGGGACGGGCGACCCCCCAGCCGCGGTCGCCTGGCTCGACCGTTGTCCCGACAGCGTCGCCGCCCGGCGCTACCGGGCGCTGGCCCGCCGGAGGGCACGCCGGCTGCCCTGAGGCCACTGACGGCGCGCCAGGACTCGAGGCCGGGGCTTGACCGACGGAGCCGCCGGCGCTAGGCTGCGGCTGCCGCGCCCAGCGGCCCCCACCTGGGGCCAAGTACGCGAACGAGCGGGAACGCCCATGCCCCACGAGCGCGTCGACCTGTCGAAGGTCACCACCTACCCCCTCGGCCAGCGGCGCAGCCTGGTGAGCCTGGACGACCTGGTGCGTCCCTG
The DNA here is from genome assembly GCA_046538415.1 of Candidatus Brocadiia bacterium. Classification (GTDB taxonomy): domain Bacteria; phylum Planctomycetota; class PUPC01; order DSUN01; family DSUN01; genus JBKHIY01. The sequence goes on from JBKHIY010000001.1 coordinate 82,790, forward strand.
CGATCCCTCGCCGGAGCTGGACCACCCCGATCTGCCGCAGGTCGCCCGGGCCATTCGCGCGGCGCGGGAGGGTGAGCGCCCGGTGGTGTGGATGCTGGGCGCTCACGTGGTCAAGTGCGGCCTGTCCACCCTCGTCATCGACCTTCTCAAGCGGGGGCTGGTGACCCACCTGGCGGGCAACGGCGCGGTGTCCATCCACGACTTCGAGCTGGCCTTCGCCGGCCACACCAGCGAGAGCGTGGCGGAGGGCCTGGAGGACGGGTCCTTCGGAATGGCCGAGGAGACGGGCCGCCGGATCAACGAGGCGGTCCGGGCGGGGCTCCACGACGGCCTGGGCTACGGCGAGGCCGTGGGCCGCGTGATAGCCACCGATGAACGCCTCGCCCACCCCTCGGTGAGCCTCCTGGCCAACGCCTACCAGCTCGGCGCCCCCGCCACCATCCACGTGACCATCGGCGCGGACATCATCCACCAGCATCCCGCCGTCGACTTCGCGGCGCTGGGCGCGGCCAGCGGCATCGACTTCCAGGTCCTGTGCGCCACCGTGGCCCGCCTGGAGGGCGGCGTGTTCTGCAACTTCGGCTCCGCCGTCACCGGCCCCGAGGTGTTCCTCAAGGCCCTCAGCGTGGCTCGCAACCTGGGCCACAAGGTGCAGCGCATCACCACGGCCAACTTCGATCTCCGTCCCCTTGGCGGCGATGTCCACGCCGACCTCCCGCAGGACGACCCCGACTACTACTACCGCCCCCGCAAGAACGTGGTGAACCGACCCACCTCGCTGGGGGGCCGCGGTTACCACATCGCCGGCGACCATCGCGACACCCTCCCTACCCTCTACCACATGCTCGTCGACTGACCCCTGGGGGTGCCGTGCGGAAGCCGAGCCGGCGGCGCCCGGGGCCGGCGGCCCGTGCCCTCCCGTGCGGCCCGTTTTCGCTTCCTTGATTGCCTGCGCGCGCGACGGTATAATGCATGGTTGGAGGCAATCGGAAGCAGGCGAGGTCCCAGGGATGATCGGTTGTACGAAGCTCCTGTGTGGGACGGCGACGGTCGCGGATCTCCTGCGACGGGGGGCGGGCCGCGAGGCTCGCCTGCTCCAGTTCTCGACGGCCCGCCGGCCCATCGTGGTGTGGAATACCACCCGACGGTGCAACCTGGCCTGCGCCCACTGCTACCTGGACGCCGGCGGGGACGGCCGCGGCGAGCTGTCGACCCAGGAGGGCATGGCCCTCGTCGACGACGTAGCCGCCATGGGCTCCCCGGTGCTGCTTTTTTCCGGCGGCGAGCCGCTGCTTCGCGGGGATCTCTTCGAGCTCGGTCGGCGAGCGGTGGGCCAGGGGCTGCGGGCCGTGATCTCGTCCAACGGCACGCTGATCACGCGCCCCGTGGCCGAGCGGGTCCGCGAGGCGGGCTTCGCCTACGTCGGCATCTCCATCGACGGTAGCCCCCCGACCCACGACGCGTTCCGCCGCAAGGAGGGCGCCTTCGAAGCCGCCATCCGCGGCGTGCGCCACTGCCTGGAGGCGGGGGTAAAGGCCGGCCTGCGCTTCACCCTCTGCCGCCGCAACGCCGACGACCTCGACGCGGTGCTCGACGTGGTGGAGCGCGAGGGCGTGCCCCGCTTCTGCATGTACCACCTGGTCTACGCGGGCCGCGGGCGCGAGATGCGCCGCGACGACCTGGAGCCCGAGCAGACGCGGGCCGCCGTCGAGCACCTGCTCGACCGCACCCGCCAGTGGCACGAGCGGGGCGTGGCCACCGAGGTGCTCACCACCGACAACCACGCCGACGGGGTGCTGATCCTCCGCCGCGTGGCCCGCCAGGAGCCTCACCGCCTGGACGATGTGAGGGAGCTGCTGCGCCGCAGCGGGGGATGCTCGGCGGGCACCAAGATGGCCAACGTGGACGCGGTGGGGGAGGTCCACCCCTGCCAGTTCTGGAGCCACGTGTCCCTGGGCAACGTCCGCGAGCGGCCGCTATCGGCCATCTGGGCGGACGAAAGCCATCCCCTCCTGGCCCGGCTTCGCCGCAAGGCCGAGCACCTGACCGGGCCGCGGTGCGGCTCCTGCGTCTACCGCCACCTGTGCGGCGGTTGCCGCATCCGCGCCGAGGCGGTCCACGGCGACCCCTGGGCCGACGACCCCGCGTGCTTCCTCACCGACCCGGAGATCGCCGCGGCTCCGCCGGAGCTGGCGGAGGCCTGAGAGGCCCGCCCGACGATACGACAAGAGGCGACGATGACCCCGAGACCACATGCCCAGCGGCTCACGCCGGGCCCCGCCTCGGCGCTCGGCCGCCGTGCCTTCCTCAAGGCGGGCCTCGCCGCCGGCGCGGGGGCCCTGACCGGCTGCGAGGCCGGCGCGGAGAGGGCGGCCAAGTCGCGCGTGGTCGAGGCGCACAGCGAAAAGGTGTTCGCCGACGGAGGGGGCCTCGACTTCCGGGCCACCCGTCACCTGGTGGACGCGGCCGTGGCCCGCCTCGTGGGCGAGACCCGGGCCACCGAGGCCTGGAAGCGCCTGGTCGGGCCCGACGACGTGGTGGGCATCAAGGTCAACTGCCTGGCGGGCCGGCGGCTCTCCACGCGCATCGAGGTGGTGCGGGCCGTGGCCGACGGGGTGCGACGGGCGGGGGTGAAGCCGGAGCGCATCGTGGTGTGGGACCGCAAGCTCAACGACCTGGTGCGGGCCGCCTACCCGGTGCGGGACCACAGCGACTTCGTGTGCATCGGCAACGACCACCGCAAGTACGGCTACGGCGGCCGGCTCGTCCTGGAAGGGGAGATCGGCTCGCTCTTCTCCCGCCTGGTCACCCGCTATTGCTCGGTGATCATCAACGTCCCGGTGTTCAAGGACCACGACCTGGCGGGCGTGACCCTGGGGCTCAAGAGCGCCTTCGGGGCCATCCACAACCCCAACAAGTACCACTTCGCGAACCTGCACCAGGCGATCGTGGACGTGAACAAGGTGGCCGCCCTGCGGAAGAAGACGGTGCTGCATCTGTGCGACGCCACCTTCGGCTGCTACCACGGCGGCCCCACCCCCTCGCCACGCTACATCGAACGGCTGGGCACCGTCTACGCCGCCCGCGACCCCGTGGCCCTCGACTTCTGCGCCTGGCAGCGCATCGAGGCCCTGCGCAAGGCCAAGGGCCAGCCGCCCCTGGCCGAGGCGGAGCGGAAGCCCGACCATATCGCCATCGGGGCCAGGGAAAGCCTGGGCACCGACGAGCCGACGCACATGGAACTGGTGAAACTCGAGGTGTAGCCCCATGCCCCCCCCCTTCTCCCGCCGCCGCTTCCTGGGCACCTGCGCCGCGGGCTGTGCCGCGGCCGCGGGCGGCGCCGCCCTGCTGTGCAACCGCCGGGCCAACGGCGAGCCTCTCACTGCCGAGCTGGGCGGGATCTACCAGACCCCCGAGGCCCGTTACTACGAGACCCTGCCCGAGAACCGCGTGCGCTGCACCCTGTGCCCCAACGATTGCGAAGTGGGCGACCAGGAACGCGGCTACTGCGGCGTGCGCGAGAACCGGGGGGGAACGTACGTGACCCTGGTCTACGGCAATCCCTGCGCCCGCCACATCGACCCCATCGAGAAGAAGCCCCTCTTCCACTTCCTCCCCGGCACCTACGCCTACTCCGTAGCCACCGCGGGCTGCAACATCGAGTGCCTGTTCTGCCAGAACTGGGAGATCTCCCAGGTGCGGCCGGAGCAGACCCGCAACTTCCGCCTGCCCCCCGAGCGACTGATCGAGGACGCCCGCCGTCCCAGGGCCAGCATGTTCACCCGCCAGCCCGTGCGGGCCCGCACCATCGCCTATACCTACAGCGAGCCCGTGATCTTCTACGAATACATGTTCGACACCAGCAAGCTGGCGCGGGAGCAGGGGGTGGAGAGCGTGATGATCTCCAACGGCTACATCTGCCAGGAGCCCATGGCGGCGCTGTGCGAGGTGCTCAGCGGGGTGAAAATCGACCTCAAGGCCTACACCGAGGAATTCTACAAGAAGCTGTGCCACGGCCGCCTCCAGCCCGTGCTCGACGTGCTCAAGCTGCTGGCCCGCAAGAAGATGTGGTTCGAGATCGTCTACCTGGTCATCCCCACCCACAACGACGACCCCAAGGAGGTGCGGGAGATGGCCAAGTGGATACACGGCGAGCTGGGGCCCGACGTGCCCCTCCACTTCTCCGCCTTCTACCCCACCTACAAGCTCCGCAACCTCGGGCGCACGTCGCCCGAGACCATCGAGACCCTCTACCACGTGGCCAAGGACGAAGGGCTCCACTACCCCTACGTGGGCAACATCTCGCGACCCGGCGGCCACCCCGGCGAGAGCACCTACTGTCCCAAGTGCCGCCGCCGCGTCGTCCACCGCCTCCGCTACCGCGTGCGAGAGGTCAACATCCGAGACGGCAAGTGCGCCCACTGCGACACTCCCATCGCTGGCGTGTGGGACGGGGTGGCGAGCAAGGCGTAGAGGCAGGCGGGGATGGCGGCGGGGGCCGCCCGGACCTCCCCAGCGCGAAGGACCCCACGACGACATGCTCGACTGGCTGGAGCTGCCCAACCAGGGGCGGAAGACGAACGGCGAGGAGGCTCTCGGCGAGGAGGTCCGTCGCCTCCGCCCCGCCGACGAGCTGATGGTCTCGGCCGAGCGGCTCTACTACGAGGGACAGTTCGCCCTGGCCGCCAGGGAGTTCCACCGCGCTCGACGCCACGACCCGGCGCGGTTCCGCGCCTGGGCCGAGGAGGTGGACGCCCTGCTGCGGGCCGGCCAGCTCGAGGCCGCCGACGCCGTGGCCGACGAGGCCATGGAGGCCTACGGCCAGGTGCCCGTTTTCTACGCCGCCAAGGCCGTGGTCCTCGCCCACCAGGGCCACATCGAGCGGGCCTACCACCACTCCGACATCGCCGTCAAGCACCAGGACGCCAGCTTCCTCACCTGGCTCAGCCGCGCCGAGGTGCTGCTGGCCAGCGCCGCCCCGGGCATCCTCCGCAGCGTCGAGGCCTGCTTCGAGAAAGCCGCGGCGCACGACCCCCCGCGCTGGCGCGTAGCCTTCCGCTCCGCCCTCATCCTCCTCCAGTGGGGATACGTGGACCGGGCCCTGGAGCGCCTCGGACAGACCATCGAGAGGGTGCCCGACTACCCCTTCGCTCTCAAGCTCATGGGCGACTGCCACCGCATGCGCGGCGAGGACGCCGCGGCACGCGAGTGCTACCAGACCGTCCTGGCCAAGCACCCCGACCACCGGCCCGCCCTGGAAGCCCTCCGCGCCATGACCTTCTGGGGACGCCTGCGAAGCCGCCTGGCCAGCCTCTTCGGGCCCCGCACCTCGCCATAGCGCGACGACGCACCGTCCGGCCAGGCCCCCGGCGCCGCCGCTGCCGTGCCCGCCAGGGCGAGGCTATGGCTGGGGGGCGACGCGGCGGATGCTCAGGCCGCCGTCGTGCTCGAGGGTGATGCGGTACGTGGCCCCCACCTCCGCGGGACGCACGCCCACGGCCTCGATCTGAGCCACGCGCACGCCGTTCTCCTCCGCCGCCTGCGGCTCGTCCACCCAGTGCCAGAAGAGGCTCCACAGCTGGCGCTCGAAGTCCGCCGCCTGGGGCGACAGGCGGTAGAAGTCGGGCACCCCGTCCTCCTGGGCGGTATCCAGCAGCACCCCGTGGCGGGGGGCCTGGGCGGAGCCGAAGACGCGTCGGAACAGGTGGAGGGACTTGCCCCGCAGGGGATCGGCCTCCTGGACCTCCTGGTCCAGGAACTTGACGACGAGGGCGTCGAAGTAGACCTCCTGGCCGCGCACGGTGACCACCCGCGGCTCCAGGGGCCGCCCCCCGCGGTCCAGCTCGGTGAAGCTGAGGGTGACCACGGGCACCCCCCCCTCGTCGACCTCGCGGCCCAGGATCACCACGTCGGCGACCCGGCTCTCCTCGGTGAGTCTCTGGACGAAGGTGCGCAACCGCTCGTTCCAGGCCTCCAGCTTCTCCACCGTCCCTCGCAGCTGGGTGTTCTGCTCGCTCAGCCGCTCCACGGCGCCCACCAGCTCGCCGCGGAGCTGGGAGTCGCGGCGGACGTCCGTGTAGGTGCGGTAGGCGGCCAGGCCTCCGTAGACCAGGAGGCCCAGGACGGCGAGACCGATGAGGTTGGCGGGCCTCAGGAGGGCGGCCAGCTTGGAGTCGCGGGAGGGCATCGCTCACTCCCTGGCGGCGGGCTGCGCGAAGGGGTCCTTGATGGCCAGCAGCAGCTCCCACACGGCGCGGGCCTCGATGGTGCGGGGGGCGCGAGCCCGGGCGGGGTTCTGGGCGTTCCACGCCTGGGGGGTATTGAAGGCCCAGACCGGCTTGTCGGGGGCCACGCTCCAGGTCTGGTAGTAGGCGCCGTGTGCGGTTTTGAGGGCCCGGGCCATGAGCTCCTCGTCGCCTGCGGCGAGCCCCACGCGGTACATGGTGGCGGCGAGGCCGTAGGTGGTGGCGACGGAGACCTCGCGGGCCCGGCCGCCCCTGGGCGGAGCGCCCTCGGGCCCCGCCACGTTCATGGCGCCCACGTCGCCCACTCCGTCGCCGGTGTAGTCGCGCAGAGGCTTCACGCAGTGGAGGAACACCTGGTGGAGGTGCTGGCGGAGGCGCTCCTGAGGGAGAATGGGGGGCAGGCCCTGGGCCTGGGCGTAGCCCACCGGGACGAGGGCGAACGCGGCGAGGTCGTCGGGCTGCTCCGAGCCGGTATCCGTGGCGTAGTGGCCGGCCTGGGGGCGCCAGAGCTGCTGGTCGAGGCTGCGGCGGGCCTGGGGCACGAGGCGGGCGAGGTCGGCCGCGAGGGGGTCCTGACGCACGGCGGCCAGGGCCTCCAGGGCCTCCAGGGCGGCCACGTGGAGGCCCCCGCACAGCAGCGACACCCCCTGGACGGGGCAGGGGGCGGCAACCGTGTCGTCGCCCCTGTGGCGCGGCAGCCCGCCGTCGCTGGCGGAGCGGAGGGCCTGGTAGCACTTCTTGCACGCCGGCCACACCTGGTCGAGGAAGGCGCGGTCGCCGGTGGCCCGGTAGTAGCCGTGGGCCTGGAGGATGAAGAGGGCGGGGAGGTCGACGGCGTCGGCGGGCAGGTCGGGCCAGGCGTTGTAGGCGAACAGGGGGTTGTCGGCGGGAGTGCCCAGGTCGTGGACGGCGGCTCCGGGGGCCTCCAGGATGAAGTCGGCGTAGGCCACCAGCACGTCGCGCTCGATGGCCGGCCACAGGCGCAGCGGGCGGCGCAGGTGGAGGGGCTCGCAGTAGGGCTGGGCCGAGGAGGCGAGAGCGAAATACTTGTGGTCCTCGGAGTGCAGGCCCTTGAACTCCCGGGGCTCGGTGATGCAGCCCGCTTCCCACAGCACCCCGCCGTGGCTCATGAAATAGAGCTCGTTGAGGGCCGCCTGCTTCAGCCACTCGGGGTAGGCCTCCTCGTCGAGGATGGGGCGGGTCCACGCGTCGATGGCCGCTTCCCACGCGGCGTGCTCGAGCAGGGCCTCCCGGGCGATGGGGAACGCGTTGTCGCCCTCCCGCCCGGCGTGCTCCGTGTAGCGCCGCCACCAGAGGCTGGAGCCCGCCCGGGCGCGAGGAAAGTCCCAGCTCAGGACGAAGGGCACGCTGGCCGTGGCCCCCGGGGCAAGGCGGACGGTGAAGGCCACCGCGGCCGCCGACTGGGTGGCGTCGAGGGCCCGGTCGGGCAGGCGGCCGTCGGCGGCGAACTCGCGGAGCAGGTCGCCCCCGTTGGCCATGGCGTTCCACGAGGAGACGTGGCTCACCTCCCCCTCTCCCTCGGCCCGCACGGCGATGCACCACTCCGTGTCCTCGGCCACCGGGTCGTTGTGCTCGTAGCGGGCGTCGAGGACCACCGCGGCCACCTTGGCCTCGGGATCGCTGTGCACCGAGTTGGCGAACCCGCTGCGCAGGTCCCCGGTGTGTCCCGCGGCGTTGGGAAAGGAGAAGAGCAGGCCCACCTCCAGCGGCTCCTCCCCGGGGTTGGCCACCTCGAAGAGGAACAGGGCCACGGGCAGGCTCGTCTCCCGCACGTTCCCCCGGATGACGGGGCTGAAGAACTTCAGCGACAGGTCGGCGGCGAAGCAGCGATAGGTGAACCACCCCTTGGGATACAAGGCGTGGTAGAAGCCGCTGTTGGGCGGCAGGGCGGCCCAGGCGGGCATCTGGCGGCTCGCCGTCAGCGTCGTCGCCCGCCCCTGGCCCCCCTCGGGCTTCTCGTAGAAGTGGAACGCGGCGCCCGCGAGGCGCCGCTCCTCCTCGGGCGACCCCGCCCTGAAGTGCCAGGGGCCGAAGCTCCCCCCCGCGTTGACCATGATGCTGCCCGCCCCGATGCCCCCCACGGGGATGCCCCGCTCGCCCCGCCCGATGGGCACGCGCCAGGCGGCCGCGGGGATGGGCCAGGTGATGGTCGGCCGGCCAGCGGCCTCCCCCCCCGTAGCCGCGGCCGCCGCAGCCACCGCCCACGCCGCTGCATGGGCCATCCACATCCCTCGCGCCACGCCGATGGTCTCCTCCGTCCCCGCTCCCTGAGCCTTCACCGCGATGGTAGCAGAAGGCGGAGCGCGATTCAAGGCCGGGGCAGAAGCCCGTGGCGAGAACGATTTTTGTTGACCCCCTCGGGGCGATGCGGTATAATCGCTGGCCTGTGGACCCACGATGCCGGCCCTGTGGGCCGAATCTCAGTAAGAAGGACCCCCAGCGGACCGTGATAGACAAAGAGAAGAAAACGGAGCTCATCGAGAACCATCGGGTGCACGAGCGGGACACCGGCTCGCCGGAGGTGCAGATCGCGCTGCTCACCGAGCGGATCAACCACCTCGCCGACCATCTCCGCACGCATCGCAAGGACCACGCGTCGCGGCGCGGACTGCTGATGATGGTGGGACGACGCTCCCGCCTGCTGCGCTACCTGAACAAGACCAGCCCCCAGCGCTACGGGGAAATTGTGAAACGGCTTGGGATACGGAAGTAAGCAGTAGGCGGACTTTCGGCTCCTTGACAAGCCGTAGCGGGACGAGATGCAAGAGGCCTGAGCTTTCCTCCCTGAGAAGCATCCCACGCACACAGGTCGCGGAAAGACGGGCGAAAGACGCAGACAGGAGGACGTGAAGAGGAATGGCTGTCCACCGTGTAGAGAGGCAAATCGGCGACTCCACACTGACCATCGAAGCGGGAAAACTGGCCAAACAGGCCGACGGCGCCGTCACCGTGCGATACGGCGACACCCTGACCCTGGTGAGCGCCGTGTCCGCGGAACTGAAGCGGGACATCGATTTCTTCCCCCTGTCCGTGGAATACAGGGAGATGTTCCACGCCGCGGGGAAGATCCCCGGCGGCCGCTTCCACAAGCGGGAGGGACGCCCCACCAAGAAGGAAGTGCTCACCGCCCGGATGACCGACCGCCCCATCCGGCCCCTTTTCCCCGACGGCTACCGCGACGAGGTCCAGATCCACGCCCTGGTGCTTTCCGCGGATCGCAACAACGATCCTGACGTGCTGGCCATGGTGGGCGCCTCCGCGGCCCTCTCCATCTCGCCCATCCCCTTCAAGGGCCCCATCGGCTGCGTGCGCGTGGGGCGGGTGGGCGAGCAGTTCGTCATCAATCCCACCTACACCCAGGTCACCGAGGGGAGCCTGAACCTGGTGATGGCGGCCACCAAGGAAGCCGTGGTGATGGTGGAGGCGGGGGCCGAAGAGGTCGACGAGGAGACCCTCGTCGAGGCTCTCCGCTTCGGCCACGAGGCCTGCCGCGAGATCATCGAGATGATCGAGGAGCTGGTGGACGAGATGGGCGCGGAGGCCAGCTACTTCGAGAGCCCCCACGTGCCCGAGGGCCTCCGCTCCGAGATCGAGGCCCGCTACTACCAGAAGTACTACGAGGCCCTCCAGCTTCCCGAGAAGTTCGAGCGCGGCGACGCCCTCCGCAGCCTGCGCGACCAGGCCATCGAGGAGTTCGTCGACGAGGAGGCCGAGGAGCCGGCCTGCTCCCCCGACGACGTGAAGGCGGTGCTGGAGGACGTCGAGCGCCAGGCGATGCGCAAGCTCATCGCCGCCGGCACCCGCTGCGACGGCCGGGGACACAAGGACCTCCGCCCCATCTCCTGCGAAGTGGACCTCCTCCCCCGCACCCACGGCTCCGCCCTCTTCACCCGGGGCGAGACCCAGGCCCTGGTGGCCACCACCCTGGGCACGTCGGTGGACGAGGAGTGGGTGGAGAGCCTCACCGAGGACTTCACCCGCAAGTTCATGCTCCACTACAACTTCCCACCCTTCTCCGTGGGCGAGGTGCGGCCCATCCGCGGCCCCGGCCGCCGCGAGATCGGCCACGGGGCACTGGCCGGGCGGGCCTTCAAGCCCGTGCTGCCCAGCCCCGACGACTTCCCCTACACCATCCGCGTGGTCTCCGACATCCTGGAGTCCAACGGCTCCTCCTCCATGGCCACCGTGTGCGGCGCGACGCTGAGCCTGATGGACGCCGGCGTGCCGATCCGCGACCCCGTGGCCGGCATCGCCATGGGACTGCTCAAGGAGGGCGACGACGTCATCATCCTCACCGACATCCTCGGCGACGAGGACCACCACGGGGACATGGACTTCAAGGTGGCCGGCACCCAGCACGGGGTCACCGCCCTCCAGATGGACATCAAGATCACGGGCATCAGCGAGGACGTCCTGCGCGCCGCACTGGGCCAGGCCCGCGAGGCCAGGATGGAAATCCTCCGCGTGATGCTCCGCACCCTCGACCGGCCGCGGCCCGAAATCTCGGAGCTGGCCCCCCGCCTCCTGCGCATCCGCATCGACCCCGCCAAGATCGGCACGGTCATCGGGCCCGGGGGCAAGGTGATCCGGGGCATCGAGGAGAGCAGCGGGGCCCGCGTGGAGATCGAGGACGACGGCACCATCACCATCTCCTCCCCCGACGTGACCGCCGCGGAGAAGGCCCGAGAGGCCATCCAGAGCCTGGTCGCCGAGGTGGAGGTGGGCCAGGTCTACTCCGGCCGCGTGGTGTCCACCAAGAACTTCGGCGCCTTCATCGAAATCCTGCCCGGCCAGGAGGGGCTGTGCCACATCTCCGAACTGGCCGAGCACTACGTGGAACGCGTCGAAGATGTGCTCAAGGCCGGGGACCGCTGCCGCGTCAAGGTCATCTCCGTCGACGACCAGGGACGCGTCAAGCTCAGCCGCCGGGCCGTGCTCCGCGAGGAGGAGGAGGCGCCCAGCGACCAGCAGTGAGCGGCTGGGGCAGCGTGCGCCGCGGCCCCGACCTTCGGTTGTTCGCCCTGTCGTAACCTGCGGTTCCGTTCTGCGAAAGGAGGTATGGCACGGACCGGATTCACGCCCCCGGGAGGGGAAGGCCCGGCCGTGGCTTGGCCGGACCTGCTACGGCATCGCCTCATTCGGAGGAGTTGATTCGATGGCACGTGGCGTTGTGAAGTGGTTCGACCCCAAAAAGGGGTACGGGTTCATCACCATAGAGGGGTCCCCCGACATTTTCGTGCACTGGCGCAACATCAGGAGCGACGACACCTTCAAGACCCTTGAGGACGGCGAGACCGTCGAGTTCGACATCGTCGAAGGCGCCAAGGGACTTGCTGCCGAGAACGTCATCCGCATGTCCTGACCCCCCGGATCACCACGCCCGGAGGCAGGTACCAGGCGCCGCCTCCGGGCGTTTCTGTCCCTGCACCGCCCGCCCGTCCGCCGGCGGCCCAGGCCCGCGCCCCCCGGAGGGCGAGATGAGCTCCCAGCCCCCCCCACCCAGTCCCCCCGCCAGCCCTCCCGACGGCTGGCAACACGTGGTGACCCTCGCGGCGGGCCTGGCCCACGAGATCAAGAACCCCCTGAGCACCATCAATCTCAACCTCCAACTGCTCCAGGAAGACTGGCAGAACGCCGACTCCCCCAAGGAGAAGCGCACCCTCAAGCGCCTCCAGACCCTCCAGCGGGAGACCAGCCGCCTGGCCGGCCTGCTCGAGGACTTCCTCCGCTACGCCCGCACCCAGAGCATCGAGCCCCAGGCCTGCCAGCTCAACGACCTGATCGGCGAGATCCTGGACCTCGTGGCGCCCCAGGCCGCCCAGCAGCATGTCGAGGTGCGCACCCGCCTGGCCCCCGACCTGCCCCCCATCCAGGCCGACCCCAAGCTCCTCAAGCAGGCCCTCCTCAACCTGGTGATCAACGCCGAACAGGCCATGCCCGAGGGCGGCGAGCTCCTCGTCGAGACCTCCCCCGGCGACCACCACGTCCAGGTCGACGTCACCGACACCGGCCGGGGCATCCCCGACCACCACAGGGCCAAGATCTTCGACGTCTACTTCTCCACCAAGAAGGAGGGCAGCGGCCTCGGCCTCCCCACCGCCCAGCGCATCCTCCACCTCCACGGCGGCAGCCTGGACCTCGAGAGCGAGGTGGGCAAGGGCACCCGATTCACCGCCCGCATCCCCATCGAGCCGCCCCACGGCGACCGCGAGGAGCAGCGCCCGTGAGCCAGGAGCCCACACCCAGCGTCCTCATCGTCGACGACCACGCCGAGCACGCCGAGGCACTGGCCCAGGCCCTCGAGACCCTCCACTGCCGCAGCGACCTCGCTACCGGAGGAAGGGAGGGCCTGGAGAAGCTCGCCGCCAACGCCTACGACGTGGTGATCACCGACCTGGTGATGAACGACGCCGACGGCATGGAAATCCTCCGAGAGGCCAAGAACCGCGTGCCCGACATCGAGGTCGTCCTCGTCACCGGCTACGCCACCGTGGAAAACGCCGTGGACGCCATGCAGCAGGGAGCCACCAGCTACCTGCGAAAGCCCGTCAACCTCGAAGAGCTGCGGGCCGTGGTCCGAAACGCCCTCGAAAAACAGTCCCTCCGACGCCACAACATCGAGCTCCGCCGACAGCTCGACCAGCGCTACGGCTTCGAGCACATCGTGGGCAACAACCCCCGCATGCTCCGCCTCATCGACACCCTCCGCCAGATCGCCCCCACCAACGCCACCGTCCTCATCTACGGGGAAAGCGGAACGGGCAAGGAGCTCGTGGCCCGCGCCATCCACAACAACAGCAACCGCCGCAACGCCCGCTTCGTGGCCCTCAACTGCGCCGCCCTCTCCGAGGGAATCCTCGAAAGCGAGCTGTTCGGACACGAGAAAGGCTCCTTCACAGGAGCCGCGGCCCCCCGCAAGGGACGCTTCGAATACGCCGACGGCGGCACCCTCCTCCTCGACGAAGTGGGCGACATGCCCCCCTCCACCCAGGTCAAGCTCCTCCGAGTCCTGGAGCAGAACGAAATCGTGCGCGTGGGCTCCAACACGCCCATCCACGTCGACGTGCGCATCGTGGCCGCTACGCACCGCCACCTCGAAGAGCTGGTCAAGCAGGGCACCTTCCGCGAAGACCTCTACTTCCGACTCAAGGTGGTCACCCTCCACATCCCCCCACTGCGAGAGCGCCAGGACGACATCCCCCTGCTCGCCGACCACTTCGTCCGCGAGCTCGCCGACGCCTACGGCAAGGAAATCACCGAGATCACCCCCGAGACCCACCGCCGACTGCGACAATACGACTGGCCCGGAAACGTCCGCGAGCTGCGCAACTGCATCGAGCACATGGTCGTCGTCACCCGCGACCCCGTGCTCGACACCAACGACCTGCCCGAGCACATCCAGCCCGGCGAAACGCCCCCCACCGAGCCCACCCAGCTCGCCGGCATGTCCCTCGCCGAAGCCGAGCGACAGCTCATCAGGAACACCCTCGCCCAGGTCGGCGGCAACCGCGTGGAGGCCGCCAAGACCCTGGGCATCGGCGAGCGCACCCTCTACCGCAAGCTCAAGCAATACGGCCTCAAGTAGCGCGCCCGCCGCCTCAACCGTTGTAGATGGGATGACCCTGGCCGTAGAACCAGATGGCATCCACCACCTGGGACAGGGCGATGCCCGCGAAACAGCCCACCACCAGCCCCAGGAACAGCGGCGCCGCCCGCTGATACAGGCGCACCCCGCCCACCCGCAGCAGCATCGTCTTCACCGCCCAGGCCAGGAACAGCGAGAGGGCCGAGCGGCGAATGGTCCACACGCTGGCCACCGCCAGCCCCACGGGATGCAGCGGCCACCACGCGAAGCGATACTTGAGCACCATCAGCGCCGCCATCAGGCCCGCACCGGCCCCGAAGCAGCCCAGCCGGCCCGTGTCCGGCCCCCTGCCCTGGGCGATCTGGCGCACCGCCATGCCGAAGCACCGGTCGCCCATCCCGTCGGCCACCCGGAAGGTCCACGACCCGAAGTTCGCCGCGCCCTTCCCATGGGCCATCCCGATGATGAAGACCACCGAGACCACCAGCCCCACCACCGCGCTCACCCCCAGGGCGGGCAACAGCGAGCGGCCGTGGACCCGGAAGCTGTCCGCCAGCTTCGCATCCTGGGCGGCCCCCACCATGAACGTCGTCTGCACGTCCCCGTGCCACCCGTAGGCGCAGGAGAGGGCCGTCAGCTCCCGCGGCGCCAGGGCCGACGAGCCTACGCCGAAGAACAGGAACGGCTGGGCCACCAGCGGCGGGGTCACGTACGACACCCCCGTCTGGGCCACGATGCGGGCCAGCCCCAGGTAGATGATGTAGACCACCGCCAGGAAGCCCACCGCCAGCCCGAGGCCCATCCCCGAGCGCCACAGCCACGCGGCCAGGAACAGCGTGCCCCCCGCGAAGCCCACCACCGCGGCCCGGTAGGAGAGAATCTCCTTCGAATCGTCCACCCCGCCCCGCCCCACGGCCCGGGCCAGGACCTCGGCCAGGTGGCGGCGGGCCATCCACACCGCCCCCAGCACCATCACCACGAAGGCCCCGAAGCTCTGCCACCCGGTGGCCGCCTGCGACCAGCAGAAGACCGTCGAGCGGCCAATGCTGAACCCGATGCGGTTGTACACTCCCTCCTGCACCACCCCCAGCAGGTAGAAGAACCACACGCTGAAGATCACCTCCGAGTTCGCGAAATACGCCAGCCCCAGGGTGGGGAACACCAGGATCAGGTTGATCCCGGGGAAACCCTCCCCGAAGCTCACCCACGTCCCATGGAGCGGAATGCGGGGAAAGCCGGGCTCGAAATACGAAATCACGTTCCACCCGATCAGCCCCATCGGAACCCCGAAGCCCACCCAGAAGAGCCGGCTGCGGAAAAGCTTGGGCACCAGCCGCGCGTCGTCCGAATCCTCGATCAGAGCCCGAGGCACCGCCAGCAGCGGATACACCAGGCGCTCCCGCTCCACCCACTGGCGCCGGAAAACCACCACCAGGCACAGGCACACGAAGTAGAAGACCAGCACCAGGGCCATCCACCAGGCCAGCGGCAGCGCCCAGGCGCCCCAGGGAGCGGAAACGCCCTCGGGCAGCCCCTCGAAGAAAACCTGCATCGCCCCGCCCCGGTCGCTGGGGAACAGCCAGTGCGGCAGGTAGGGGTGGAGCAGCTCCGCCCACCGGTTCTCCGGCGAGGCGCAGTAGTAGGGCGAGGCCATCAGCGCCAGCAGGAAGCCCACCAGGAACAGCGGCGTGCCCGCGCTCGCCAGGGCCATGGCGAAGATCACCACCAGCTCCGCGGGCCGCAGCGCCCACCGCCGGTCCAGCGCCTTCAGCACCACGTTCACCCCGGCCACCACCACCAGGAAGGGCACCACCGCGACCACGGGCATGTACGACCACGTGACCTCCGACGAGGCCAGAGCCCAGATGGCGTGGGGCGCACACACCGACTCGACCACCACCAGGGCCGTGCCGATGAGCAGCGCTCGCCAGGTGAGCCCCCGGCGCCAGCCGGGACCCCTGGACGCTTGCGGGTGGACAGGTGTGGGCTGCATGGACTTCGGCGGTCGCTCGTCCCCCGGGCCGCCCGGCGAGGGCCGCGGCGGCCCCCGGGCGCGATGCGTCGCTCCGCTCCTCCGAGAGCGGCGGAATGGCAGGCGGAGTGATTCTATGCCCCGGCTCGGAGCCGAGTCAAGCAACGCCGGCCGCGCCAGGGACCGGGCGGCACGAGGCGGGGGCGGGGACGGGTCAGGGCTGGGCGGAGCTCTCCGGGTCGGACTCCGCGGCGGCTGGCTGGGCGAGCTTGTCGGTCACCCGATAGAGCTTCCCGGAGCCGCCGTCGGGCGTCACGTAGGCCTCGTCGGGCAGGAGCTCGTAGTCGGTGCCGAAGTAGTGATTGAAGACGAGCCGGAAGGTATTGACGGGCGTGATGGCGGGATAGAGCCGCTCGGCGGGGAAGCCGGGCAAGTGGTAAGCGTTGAGGATGCACATCTTCTCCCGCAGGCACCGGGGGCTGGCCTCGCGATAGTCGGCGGCCAGGTCGCGGGGGAAAGGCCCCTCGTCGGCCTGGAGGATGATGATCGGCGGCGAGGCGGAGCGCTCGAGGAGCTGGTCGACGAGCTTGCGCAGCTGGGTGTTGAGGGACAGCACCTGGCCCCGGACGTTCTCCTTCCTGGAGCGTCGCTGGGCCTGGCTCCTGGTGAGGAAGCTGCCGTCGCTGTCGAAGACGAAGGGCTTGTGGGGGATGAGGAAGTGGGCGAAGACGTAGGTGGGGCCGTTGAAGTCGGGGATCGCGGCCAGCTCCTCGAACTTGTGGAGCACGCGCTTCCAGTGCAGCCGCCGGCGGTCGTAGATGTCGAAGTACCAGAGGACGGGGCTGAGCATGGTCTTGTTGTAGATCAGGCCCGCGAACTCGGGCAGCACGTAGAGATTCACGTTCCGCTCCGCCAGCTCGTTGCTCATGGTGGGGTTCCACCAGGAGCCGAAGTGGATGTAGGTGTAGCCGTGAGCTTTGAGGAACCGGGCCACCTTGTTGTCGCGGATGCGGGGTACCACCTGGCGGTAGCCGACCACGCCATCGCCGTGGCGCTCGCCCAGCTCGTGGAGGTGCTCCATGTTGAGGCTGGAGCCCAGGGACAGCCACGTTCGCGGGTAGTTGGCCATGCTTTTCGAGGCGACGTAGAAGCCTCGGCTGGCGAGGAAGTCGAGGAATTCGGTGTTGTCGCAGTCGTAGACTTCCTCCAGGATGTCGGCCCTGGGGTACTGGTCGAGGACGATGTAGTAGATGTCGGGCAGGTCGCCCGTGAGGGAGGGGTTGGCGACGTCGACTTCCGAGCCGTCGTTGCCCGCGCGTGCCGCCCGCCCGCCGCCCAGCTCGAAGGCCGCCAGTTGCACGGCCGACATGCCCACCAGGCACAGACCCACCACGTTGAGCACCTGGGTGAGGGAGACCAGCGGCCGCGACCGACGCTTGACCGCGTAGGCCACGATCAGGAGCAGCCCGGCCCACAGCAGCAGCGACCACCGCATGCGCATCCACAACCCGGCCCGGGTGAGGATGTCGACGACGTGGCCGTAGGAGAAGAACAGAAAGAGAAACACGGACGCCACCACGCCGGCGTTCCGCCAGTCGCGGTAGAGCACCCACAGCAGGGCCCACAGGACCATGCCGCCGCCCATGGCCACCACGGCGGGCAGGGCCACCTCCGACCAGGAAACCTGCTCGGCGTTGTGGGCGAACGCGAAGAGCACGGGGTGAATAGCAAAGAGCAGGGGGTGTACGGGCGGGGCTCGCCTCACTGCCCGGCCTCCTTGCGCCGCATCAGGTAGAGCACCCTATCGGTCTCCCGAACCTCGACCGCCTCGGGGGTCTGGAAGTGGGCGGCGAAGGCCTGCTCGAAGCCCTGCCGGGTGTAGCGGGGAAACACGTCCTCCCGGGCCACCAGCAGCCGCTGGACCTGGGAATCGCACTTGGGCACGAACTCGACGATCAGGTGGTCGCCCAGCCGGGCGAGGAAGGAGGCCACGCGGTCCAGCGGCACGTTGTTCGAGATCGCCAGGTGATGGACCAGGGCCAGGGCCATCACCAGGTCGGCCGGCCCCCGGTCGGCCAGGGAGAGCCGCTCGTCGTGCGCCCAGCCCAGCCCCGGGCTGGGGTTGGCCAGGTCGAGCAGGAGGGGCAGGATGCGGGACTGCCCCTTCCGCGTGTGCTCCAGGTAGGTGAGCTCGACGCACGCGGGGTCCACGTCGAAGGCGATGGTGCGCGCCCCGGCGTCGCTGGCGATGCGGCTGAAGCGCCCCACGTTGGCCCCCAGGTCCCACACGGTGGCCGGCCCGACGGCCTCGACGAACCGGGCCACCAGCTCGTGCTTGTGCTCCAGGGCGGCGTCGGTGTAGTTGGTCTCGGCGTAGTAGTCGGCCCACTCCGTGCCCCGCGGCCGCCAGGCGAGGCGGCGGACGAGGGTCTCCAGGCTGTCGACCAGGCCGCGGAGGGCGAGGAGGCTCATCTTCCACCGCCGCACGTCCACCCGCCTCTGGGCGTAGCGCCGCTGGCTCTTGGCGTGGAGGTGGAGGTGCATCAGCAGCCCCGGCCGCAGCCACGTGCGGCGCGGCAGGAGGGAGCTGGCCAGGTCGAGGGGCACGCCGTCGATGTTCGTGCGAAGGAGCTGGCTGAGCCGCACGTCCCGGGCGCTCATCAGCGCCAGGGGGGCCAGAAAGTGCTGGCAGAACTGGCGGTAGGCCACCCACACCTGGCCCTCGCGGTAGCGCTCGAAGGACAGGGTGTCGATGAGCACCGGCCGGCCGGCCAGGAACTGCACGTTGTAGGCGCTGGCATCCTTGAGCACCATCCCGTGCTCGAGGGCCGTCTTCTGGGCGCCCAGGGTGGCCAGCGCCGCGTCCTTGAGCTCGCTGAAGCACCATTCGTAGGGATAGGAGACGAAGGGCACCCGGCGGGGGCGAATCACCGTCAGAGCGTCGTCGCTGCGGGCCAGCTCCAGGCCCACGTCCTCGTGAGGCACCAGCAGCCCGCCGTCCACCAGGGCCTCGTAGAGCCCGCTGGCCATCACCCGCTCGTAGTCTTCCTGGTAGCAGCGGTTGACCTGCCGGTAGCAGGTGCCCTCGTGGAAGAAGACGAAGCCGCTGGGGTCGCGGAAGGAGCTCGCCGCCGCAAACCCGTCATTCATCGTCCGGGGTCTCGCTGTCCGCCTTCGCAAACAAGCCCAGGACAAACAGCTTGATCCGACGCCAGAACATCTTCACCGCGAAGGCGGAGCCCACCGCGCACGCGAGCACGATCTGGAGAATGTAGCTGCCGGTCCCAGGATCGATATACGCCAGCGCGGGCCGCGCCGCAACCACCAGAAACGCCACCCCGAAGAGCAACCGACGGAACTGAGCCGACCTGTGCGGCATCGCTGGAAACTCCTTCCCGCGAGGCGAGCCCCCGAGAGGCCGGCCCGGCCCCGACCTGGGAAACGCCCCGGCTGCGCCTGTCCTTCGCTCGACCTCCCCTCCGGCCCCTGCGGCCCGCACCGCGCGCCGCGCCGGCCTGCCTGGAGTATACAACCGCCCGTACGCGAAGTCAAACCTCCCGCCTGGGCGGGATATCCGTCCGTCCCGGCGGGACTTACGGCTTCTCCGCACAGGACTCGCCGGCCCCGAGCGCCCGCCAGGCCCGCACGCGGGCGCGGCACGGCGCTCCGCGGCTGCGGGCCGCGGGAGCTGCGGCATCGCTCCGGCGACCGCCACGGCGAGGGCGGCCCAGAACCTTCACTTACGTCGATCCGGGCCCCGATCGGCCCGGAGACGCCGGCGTAAGCCGTTATCGCATATAGCCTTACAAGTCCGAAAAATCAGACGCACGAGGATGCCGTCCTAGCCACGTACGAGGCCCGGCGCGACCCAGGAGACCTGGCGCGCAAATCTGCCCGAGAAGGCCTCTCAGAGCCACCCAGAGCCACGCAGTGTACCGGGTGACTGGCCCGCGGCCGGGCCGCGGAGCGCCATGGCCGCGCCGGGGCCGCACGTCGGGCTTGCATGGACCCGCCGATTCTGGTATCACCCTCGGCGCCAAGGCCCAGCCTGCGGCTGGGCAGCGCCGCCGGGATGCGAGGGAACCGCAAGGCGAAAGGAGACATCCGATGGCCGCGACGAAAGCAGCTATCCTGGGCTCGGGGGGATGGGCCAGCCGCTACGCCAGGGCCCTCCAGGACTCGGAGAAGGTCGAGCTGGTGGCCGTGGCCGGGGGCAGCCGCGCTCCGGGCTTCGCCGAGAAGTTCGGCCTCCGCCTCGAGGAATCGGTCGAGGCGCTGTGCGCCGCCGAGGATGTCGAGCTGGTGGCCGTGGTGACCCCCCACGGGGTGCACGCGGAGCAGACCATCGCCGCCGCCCAGCACGCCAAGCACGTGCTGGTGGAGAAGCCCATGGCCACCACGGTGGCCGAGTGCGACGCGATGATCGAAGCCGCGGAGCGCAACGGCGTGAAGCTCATGGTGGCCCATTCCCGCCGCTTCTTCCCCCTGGTCAAGCAGGCCCGGCGGCTGCTCCGCGAGGGGGCCGTCGGCCAGGTCCTGATGCTCCGCCAGCTCTTCTGCCACAACGCCCGGGGCTTCGGCACCCGCGAGGGCCACTGGATGAGCGACCCGAAGCTCTCCGTGGGCTTCTTCCTGGGCTACGGGTGCCACCAGCTGGACATGACGCTCGACCTGGTGGGCAGCAAGGTGCGCACGGTGCTGGCCCGGTTCGGGAACTACTGGGCCGATACGCCCATCGAGAACTGCGGAGCGCTGTTCCTCGACTTCGAGTCCGGCGCCTACAGCACCTTCACCGAGCTGTGCTCGATGCCCCCGGAGCTGGAGACCTGGCCCCCCTTCCCGGGGTTCCAGGAGACCAACGAGATCGTGGGCCAGAGCGGCCTGATGCTCCTCCAGCCCTACCAGCGGCTGATGCTGCGCAACACCGACCAGTGGGAGACCGTGTGCGAGCTGCCCAAGGAGGAGGCCGACCCCATCAGCACGTTCCTCCGCGAGGAGGTGGAGGCCCTGGCCGAGGCGGTCGCGACCGACTCCGAGCCGCCGGTGACCGGCGCCGAGGGCCGCCACACCGTGGAGGTCATCCAGGCCGCCTACCGCTCCTCTCAGAGCGGCGAGGCCGTGGGCCTGCCGCTGTGAGGCGAGCGGCCGCTTGCCGCCCTTCGCTTTGCACGTAAGCCGCAAGGCGATGGGGACTTACGCGGCTTGGAGAGCGCGCCGGCCGGCTTGACTCCCGCGCCCCCTCCTGCTAGAATGCCCCGTGGAAGGAGAGCATGGAGCCGTGGCCGCACCCCGCCCGCGAAAGGGCTACCGCTACATCCAGCCCGAGGCGCTGGCCAAGATCGCGCGGATGAACCTCGTGGCCCGCTCGGTGGTCGAGGGCTTCATCGCCGGGCTCCACCGCAGCCCCTTCCGCGGCTTCAGCGTGGAGTTCGCCGAGCACCGGGAGTACATGCCCGGGGACAACATCAAGGACATCGACTGGCAGGTCTACGGCCGCACCGACCGCTTCTACGTCAAGCAGTACGAGGAGGAGACCAACCTCCGCTCCCACATCCTCCTCGATACCAGCAGCTCGATGTGCTACAAGAGCGACGAGAACGGGCTGACCAAGCTGGAGTACGCCTGCTACCTGGCCGCCTGCCTGGCCTACCTGATGATCCGCCAGCAGGACTCGGTGGGCCTGGTGTGCTTCGACGACCGCATCCGCCAGCACATCCCCGCCCGCGCCACCCCCACTCACTTGAGCGTGATGCTCCGCCAGCTCGAGCAACTCCAGCTCACCACCGGGGTGCCCACCAACGTCTCCAACACCTTCCACGACGTGGCCGAGTATATCCGCCGGCGGGGCCTGCTGATCATCCTCTCCGATCTCTACGACGACCCTCACGAGGTGATCCGGGGCCTCCGCCACTTCCGCTTCAAGAAGCACGAGGTCATCCTGTTCCACATTTTCGACAAGTGGGAGCTCGATTTCCCCTTCCGTAAGCTCTCCGACTTCGTGGACATGGAGACGAACGAGGAGATCCAGGTCGACCCCCGGTACGTCCGCGAGGAGTATCGCAAGCAGGTCCAGCAGTTCATCGACGACTATCGCCGCGACTGCTCGGCCAGCCGCGTGGAGTACGTGCACACCGACACCTCGGTGCCCTACGACTTCATGCTCTCCTCCTACCTCGCCAAGCGCAAGAGGCTGGCCTGATGCTCTACCCCCTCTACCTGCTGGGCATGCTGGGCGCGGCCATCCCCGTGATCATCCATATGATCCACAAGCGGAAGGCCCAGCGGGTGCTCTTCCCCACCATCCGATTCCTCAAGGCTTCCAACGAGCGAACCTCTCGCAGGCAGAAGATCCAGGACCTCTTCCTGCTCCTGCTCCGCTGTCTGCTGCTCATCCTCCTCGCCCTGGCCCTCGCCGAGCCCTTCCTGGGAGCCCAGAGCCTGGGCATCACCGAGCAAGTCCACGCCGTGATCCTGCTCGACAACTCCTATTCCATGGGCACCCTCCACGAAGCCGCCCCCCGCTTCAAGACCGCCAAGGAGATGGCCGCACGCGTGGTCGACAACTTCTCGGGCAACTGCCGCGCCACCCTCATGCTCGCCGCCCCACCCCAGGACTACCCCCCGCCCCTGCTCACCGGCGACACGGAGAAGCTGCGCGCCCGGATCCACGAAGCCCCCCTCTCCGAGGCCCGGGCCGACCTGGCCGCCGCCATCGACCGGGCTCGAGAAGCCCTGGCCGACGACCCCGCGCCCACCCTCGAAATCTACGTGCTCACCGACCTCCAGAAAAACGCCTGGACCCCAGTCCCCCAGGAGAAGGACAAGGAGGAGGACCGCGAGGGACCCGAGGCCAACGTGGTGATCATCGACTGCGGCCGGGACGGGGCCGCCAACGCGGCCGTCGACGACGTCGTGGTCCGGGGCGGCATCCACATCCGCGGACGCCCGGTAACCGTCGAAGCCACGGTGCGCAACTACGCCCCAGCGCCCGCGGACCTCAACGTCGAGCTCCACCTCCGCCCCGCCGACCGGCGGGGACAGCCCAGCGAGAAGGACAACCAGCCCCTCACCGTGGGAGCGGACGACGCCGCCACCCTCCAGTTCACCTACGACGGCGTCGACCAGCCGGGCGTCCACGTGGGATGGATCGAGATCGACGAGGACGCCCTGGAGGTGGACAACCGCCGCTTCTTCGCCATCGACATCCACGACCACATCCCCGCCCTCATCGTCCGCGAGGCCCAGGGCGCCCTGCCCCAGCTCGACCCCGCCTTCTACATCCGCAGCGCCCTCGACCCCTTCGCCCTCACCTCCACCCCCAAGCGCTCCCTCATCCGAACCACCGCCATCCCCCTCGCCGACCTGACCCCCGAACACCTCCGAGGGAGCCGTCTGGTCTTCCTCGTCGACCCCGGCGGCTTCACCCGCGAGCAATACGACACCCGGCTCAGCCTCCTGCGCGGCTACGTGCGGCGGGGGGGCGACCTGGTGATCTTCTGCGGGCCCAGCATCCAGCCCGCCGACCTCAACCTGTTCCTCAACGGCGAGGCCGGCGAAGACCCCCTCATGCCCCTCACCCTCCAGGAGCCCCGAAGGGGCATCATCGACCGCACCCAGTACAAGTCCATCATCATCAACCCCGCGGAGAAGAGCCACCCCGCGCTGGCCCAGTTCCAGGACCCTCGCCTCCCGGGCACCGTGAAGGTCTACAACTACGTGCCCGCAGTGGTGCCCAAGGGCTCGCCGGCGCGCACCCTCATCGAGCTGAGCAGCCGATTCCCCTTCCTCCTGGAAAACCACTTCGGCAGCGGACGCGTGCTCCTGTTCACCACCACCACCGACCCCGAGTGGTCGAACCTGGCCGCCGCCCGCTTCTTCCTCCCCCTCCTCCACCGCGTGGTCTACTACCTCGCCGAACGCGAGGACGTCCGGGGGCGCCACCTCGTGGGCTCGCCGGTGAACGTCACCCTCCGCCAGGTCGACCGGCCGGTCACGGTCCGCGTCATTCCCCCCGGGCAGACCGAGCAGAACGCCAAGGAGCTGGAGGCCAAGCCCACCCCCGCCGGCACCCAGGCCACCTTCCAGCACACCGACCGCCGGGGGCCCTACTCCTATCTCGTCCTCGACCCCCAGGCCCCCGCCGAGGACGCCGAGCCCCAGGGCCCGCCCGAGGCCCACGACGTGTTCGTGGTGAACCTCGATGCCCGCGAGTCCGACATCGAGCGCACCGACTTCGACGCCCTAGAGGCCCGCCTCGGGGGGCGGAACCTCCACTTCGTGGACCGCGACGACGACCTCGCCGCCACCATCGAACGAATGCGCAAGGGAGTGCCCCTGCGCAACCTCCTCCTCTACGTCGTCCTCTTCATCGCCATCTTCGAGACCTTCTTCGCCAACCGCGTCGTGCCCGCCCTCCAGCGCAGCCAGGAAGCCGCCGCAGCGGCGGCGCCGACCGCACCCGCACCCGCCGAATCCTGACCCCGTGCGAGGGCCGTCTGCCTTGAAGCCGCGGGGCCTCAGTAGGCTCCCACGCGGGGCTGGCCGTCGTCGGTGGCGAGCCCCGTGGCGTCGAAGAGGCGCTTGATCAGGTCGCAGCGGAGGGCCTTGCTCTCGGGCTCGAACCACAGGTTGTGGAACTCATGGGGGTCGCGGCGCAGGTCGTAGAGCTCGCCCACCTCGTGGCCGTGGTAGACGACGAGCTTGTGGTCCCCGCACACGATCATGTTCGCCCGGCTGGCGTTGCCCATGGGCATGGCGTCGTGGTATTCGCACCGCACGAAGTCGCGGTGGCGACCGGGCTCGGCCCGGCCAGTGAGGATGGGCACCAGCGAGCGGCCCTGGACGTCGGGCGGCCGCGGCAGGCCAGTGGCCTCCATGAGGGTGACCGGCAGGTCGACGAGCTCGACCAGGGCGTCGCTGCGCAGCCCCTGGGCGAACCGCCCCGGCCAGCGCAGCACCAGGGGCACCCGCACCGAGCCTTCGTAGAAGCGGCAGCCCTTGCGCTGGAGCCCATGGTCGCCGAGGCTCTCGCCGTGATCGCTCATGAAGACCACCACCGTGCGGTCGGCCTGGCCGGTGGCCTCGAGGGCATCGAGCATGCGGCCCACCTGGTCGTCGATGAGCTCGACCTGGGCGTAGTAGGCGGCCACCATGGCCCGGGCGTCGTAGTCGTGGGGCGAGAGGGGGCTCTTGGTCTGGTGGTCGATGCCCGCGAAGGCGAGCTGGCTCGCCGCCTCGTCGGGATGCCAGAGGGGCAGGGGCATGGCCCCCACGTCCATCCGCTCCAGGTACTCCGGCGGGGGGTCGAAGGGGGGATGGGGGTCGAAGGGGTTCACGCTCATCAGCCAGGGGCCCGAGCGGGCCTGGGACATGAAGGCGATGGCCTCGTCGGCGCACCACGTGGTCTGGTGGTGGGCCGCGGCGATGCCCGGATAGGCGATCTCGCGGCGCCGCTCGCCGTAGGCGGCGGCCCACTCGACGCCCCGCTCGGCCAGCCACGCCTGGTAGGCGTGATGAGCGTTGGGCCAGCAGCTCTCGGGGTAGGGATGGTGGCTCCAGCGGAAGAAGCGGTAGCCGTCGTCGGTCCGGGGCTCGACCCGTCCCTGGGCGCCGGCGATGTGGAGCTTGCCGGCGAGGCCGCAGTCGTAGCCCGCGTCGCCCAGCTTGCGGGTGATGAGCCGCTCGGGACAGGGGAAGTACTCGTTGCCATTGCGGTTCACGTGGAGCGTGGAGGGGTAGTAGCCGGTGAGGAAGCCGGCCCTGCTGGGGGTGCAGATGGGGCTCTGGGCGTAGCACCGGGTGAAGGCCACGCCCCGGGCCACGAGGCGGTCGAGGGCGGGGGTCCGGACATGGGGGTTGCCCAGGGCGGTCAGGGTGTCGGGCCGCTGCTGGTCGGTGCAGATCCACAGGATGTTGGGTCGCTCGTCGGCCATGGGCGATGCTCTCCTCGGTTCGCTCATGATGCTGGGGCTCACGCCCACACCCACCAGGGCGGCTCGGCCAGGGCGCCGTAGACCACCACGTCGAAGGCCGCGTGCGCGAGCAGGGGCGGGAGCACGCTGCGGGCCAGCTCGCGAAGGAGCCCGAAAGCCACGCCGCCGGCCACGGTCCACCCCGCAAAGCCCAGCCAGCCCACCGCCGGGCCCCCCTCCGGAAGGGCGAACAGGCAGCACTTGTAGGCCGCATGCGCCAGGGCCGCGCCCGCCACCGCGCCCACCATCCCCAGCCCCCGCAGGCGACCCTGGACGTAGCCCCGGTAGACCGCCTCCTCGGTGGCCCCGATCAGCGCCGCGGGCAGGGCGAACGTCCCCACGGAGCCGGGCAGTGCCCCGCGCCCCAGGTGGAGGCGGTAGAGAGCCCCCAGCCCCACCCCCAGGCCGGCTCCCGCCGCCGACAGCGCCGCCGCCCACACGCCCAACCGGGCCAGCCCCAGGGTGGCCAGCGGATGCTCCGCCCTGCGGAAAAACACGTGCAGGGCCACCGCCGCGGCCAGGAGCCCAGCCACCGAAAGGCCCGGCCAGCGGTGCACCAGGAGGGCGAACGCGGCCAGGCCCCCGGCCGCCACGCCCACCTCCCCCAGGGGCACGCGGGGCTCAGCCATGGCGGGCCCGCCGCCGACGCCGCGCCAGCGCCCACGAAAGCCCCGCGGCGGGCACGAGCACCAGGAGCCAGCCGGAGCCCAGGCACAGGGTGCCGCCCTGGGCCACGCGGCAGTCGGGCAGCGCCGCCTCCAGGCGCTCGACGGCCTGGGGCGATTCCTCGAAATACGCCTCGTCGAGGGCCAGCAGCCGGAGCGTCTTGATGGCCCCCAGGGGGGCCACGTCGGCCTTGCTCTTCACCACCACGACGGCCCGCAGGGCCTCCAGCTCGCCGAGGGGCCGCAGGTCCCTCACCTTCTCGCAGCCCACCAGCTCGACCACCTCGAGGCGAGGATGGCCGCGGACCGCCGCGGCGAACTGCTCCTGGGTCGTGCCCGGGGGAAAGCCCAGCCACCGAAGGTCGGGAAGAGCCCCCAGAACCTCCAGCCCGGACAGCTTCCGACACCCGGTGAGCGACAGGGCCTCCAGCCCGGGCAGGGCCGCCAGCCAGCCGATGTCCTCCAGCGACCCGCAGCCCACCAGCCACAGCGAGCGCAGGCCGGTCGCGTGGGCCACGGGCGCCAGGTCCCTCGCCGTGCCGCCCACCAGGCCGAGGGAGCGGAGGGCCTCGCAGCCCTCGGGCAGGGGGCCGGTGGCCTCGGGGTGCCAGTCCGTGAGCACGAGCGTCCGGAGCCGGGGCGTGCGGGCGAGGAAGCCCAGCGAGGGAGCCGCCAGGGCCTCGTGCTTCCTGACCTCGGCGAGGGCCAGGAACTCCACGTCACGCAGCAGTTCGGCCACCTGCTCATTCTCGTCGCTCAGCGCCCCCGCCGAGCACACCAGCCAACGGGGGCGGAACAGCGAGGCCCAATGGCGAGGCGGCACGTCGTTCTCGACGAGCAGGCCCACGCGTGGATTCGCGTCGGTGAGCTTGACCAGGAGGACCGCCTGCCTGGGGGTCGGCGGGTCGTCGAGGGCCACCATGCGCAGGCGCCGCAGCGCCTGGGGTTCGGCGCCCGCCAGCCAGTCCCAGCCCTGGGGCTCGGTCGAGAGCTCCATGGCCACGCGATGGCCGCCCAGCACGACCGTCGCCCCTTCCGCCTTTACGGCCAGAGAGACGCCGTCGGCGGCGCGGTAGGGCAGCGGCCCGCCCTCGCCGACCAGGAGCAGGTCGCCGTCGGCCGCCAGCACCGCGGGAGGATGGTCCTCCCGGCTCGATGTGCCCCAGGCGAGGCAGGAGCGGGAGTAGTTGAACGCGGCCTCCGCGCCGGCCAGGACCACCACGCGAGGCGCCGCGGGCTCCTCGCCGCAGCGGCCCAAGGGGCCCACCAGAAGGACGGCCGTGACCAGCAGGGCTCTCGTCGCTCTCATCGCCATATACCTCCTCGGCGAAGGATGATAGCAGATCGGCCATGGCGGAGGCAAGGACAAGCTTGACGCGGAGCGGCGGATGGCGAGAATAGAAGCAGAGGTCAGCGACCAGGGTCAGACGAGAAGGAGGCATCGCGATGGCCATCACGGGCAAGGCCTGGAAGTTCGGCGACGGGATCAGCACCGACCACATCGCCCCGGGGCGGCTTTTCCACCTCCGCTCGAACCTGCCCGAGCTGGCCAAGCACTGCCTGGAGGACGCCCGGGCGGAGTTCGCCGCCGAGGTCCAGCCCGGCGACTTCGTGGTGGGCGGGCGCAACTTCGGCCAGGGCTCCAGCCGCGAGCACGCCCCCACCGTGATCAAGCTCTGTGGCGTGGGAGCCGTGCTGGCCAAGAGCTTCGCCCGCATCTTCTTCCGAAACTGCGTGAACGTCGGTCTCCCCGCACTCGTCGTGGACACCGACGCCATCCGCGACGGCGACGAGCTCGAGGTAGACCTCCAGAGCGGCATGGTCAAGGACCTCACCACCGGCGACCAGATGCAGGCCCCGCCCCTGCCCCCCGTGATGCGCCGGATCATCGCCGACGGCGGCCTCGTGGCCCACATCCAGAAGCACGGCGCACTGAAGATCGACTGACGCGGCGCGGAGGCCCGCCCCGATGAGGATCATCGACTTCCACACCCACGCTTTCCCCGACGAGCTGGCCCAGCGGGCCGTGCCCGCGCTCGCCGCCGAGGCCGACGTGACCCCCGCCCTGGACGGCACGGTGGGCGACCTGCTGCGCTCGATGGACGCCACGGGCATCGACGCCGCGGTAGTGGCCTCCATCGCCACCAGGCCCCAGCAGTTCGATGCCATCCTCCGCTGGTCGGCCGCCATCGCCTCGCCCCGGCTGGTGCCCTTCCCCTCCGTGCATCCCGCCGACCCCGAGGCCGCCCAGCGGGTCCAGGCCGTGCGCGCCGCGGGCCTCAAGGGCATCAAGCTCCATCCCTACTACCAGGACTTCGACCTGGACGAGGAGCGGGTGTTCCCGCTCTACCGGGCGGTCGAGGAGACGGGCCTGGTGCTGCTGTGCCACACGGGGTTCGACATCGCGTTCCCCCGTATCCGCAAGTGCGACCCGGCCCGCATCGCCGCCGTGCTCGAGGCCTTTCCCAACCTCAAGCTGGTGACCTCGCACCTTGGGGCGTGGATGGACTGGGAGGGGGTGCGCCGCCACCTGCTCGGGCGGCCGGTCTATATGGACATCTCCTACGCCCTGGACCAGATGCCGCGAGAGAGCGCCCGCGAGCTGCTGCTGAGCCATCCGCAGGACTATCTGCTCTTCGCCACCGACTCGCCGTGGGCCGACCAGGGGGCCACGCTCGCGCTGTTCCGCAGCTTCCAGGTGGGAGCGGAGCGGGAGGCGGCGGTCCTCCACGCCAACGCCGAGCGGCTGCTGGCCAGCGTGGTCTGAGGGGCCGGGGGGCCTACTGGCGACCCGGGCTCCTCGGCTCGGGGCGCTGGCGTTCGGCCTCCCGGCGGAGGCGGTCGAGCACGCGGTTTGCTGCGGGGTTGCCGGCGGCGAGCCGCAGGAGGGCATTGGCCACGGCCCAGGAGGCCCGCTCCTTGCCCTCGCGGCGGAGGCTGCGTGCGAGGCCCGCCAGGTCGCGGGCCACCTGCTCGGTGAGCGCATCGTCGCCGCGCGCGGCGGAGAGGTAGTGGATGGTCGCGTCGTCCCAGCGGCCCAGTGCGTGGAGGTCGGCGGCCACGTGGTAGTGGAGGCGGGGCTTGCCGCGTCCCAGCTCCAGGGCTCGCGCGTGGGCATCGAGCGCGGCCTCGAGGTCGCCGAGCTGGCGGAGCGCGGTGCCGTAGTAGGCGAGCGCGTCGGCCGCCGCGTCGCGGTGCTCGGCGGCGGCGGCCTCGTGGCGTCGGGCCGCGTCGTCGTGCCCCCGTGCCCGGGCCTCCCGTGCCGCCTGGCGGCGGCGCTCGCGCGCCTCCAGGCGTTCGGTGACGGCGCGGCGAAAGTGGGCCGCGGCCCGCTGTGGGGCGTCCGCCAGCACCGCTTCTCCCAGCAGGTAATGAGCCACCGAGTCGTCGGGGGCGAAGTGCAACGCCCGTTCCCACAGACGCTCCGACGAGGCCCAGAAGCGCGACTGCCAGACCGACGTGCCCGCGTAGACCGCCAGCAGCACGGCCCAAAAGGCCCCCGTCACCAGCCGCCCCCTGGCTCGCCCGCGCAGGGTCGCCTCGGCGGCCAGCCCGAGCACCACGGCGTAGCCCCCGCAGGCCACGTAGAGATAGCGGTCGGCCCGCAGGGTGCCGATGGGCACCAGGCCCAGGTAGGGCACCAGGGCCACGACGGACCACGCCAGGGCGAAGAAGAGCTCGCGGCGCCGCACCCAGGCCCATAGCGCCGCCGCGAGGAACGCCCCGGCCACCGCCAACCCCGCCCACGCCTGCGGCTGGGCCAGCGAGCGAAGCACGGTGACCTCGTAGCGCGGGCTTAAGCCCCAGGGCACCAGGAGCTGCCGCACGTACGACGCCACCACCCGGGCCATGGTGAGGACCACGGCGCCCGCCGGCTCCGTCCGCACCGCCACGGCCCCCGCGACCCGGCCCGCCGCAGCGGCCAGCCATGCCAGCACCAGGCCCAGCGCCGCATGGGGCACCACCAGCGGCAGCCACCCTCGCCGCCGCCCCCGCCGCGCCAGCACACACGCGACCATCAGGCCAGGCAGCACCACCGCCGAGGCCTTCGCCAGGCACGCGGCCCAGAAGAGCACCAGCGAAGCGACATGCAGGCCCGCCGGCCGCCACCCCCGGGGCGCCCGGACCCGCAACCCCCATTCCCCCACGGCGCGCAGCCACAGCACGAGAGCCGCGAACGCCAGGGCCGCCGACAACGGCTCTTTGAGCCCCGAGACCCACGCCACCGCCTCCACGTGTACGGGATGCACGGCGAAGACCGCCGCACCCAGCCCCGCGGCCACCAGCCGCTCCCGCCCCAACACCTCGAGCAGCACCAGGAAGAAGAGCACGCTCGCCGCCGCGTGGGCCGCGACCACCGCGCCGTGGAACGCCGGGGGCCAGGGGCCCACGGCGCGCCACAGGAGGTTGTAGACCAGGTCGCGCACCGGCAGGTAGGCAGGGCCGGGCCGAGAGAGAAGCTCCAGCGGCGAGAAATCGGTGACCCGCGGGCTCTCGGTCACCAGGTCGGGATCGTCCCAGTTGAGAAACCCGAAGCCCAGGGACGGCGCGAACGTGCCCACGGCCAGGAGGGCCACGGCGGCGGCCCAGGCGGCCCGGGCCGAGCGGCGAGAGCGACCTGTCGGCGGAGGGTCCACGAGCGAGGCCTAAACGCGGGGAGGACGCGGCCGCTCGCGGCCCTGCGGCGGCCCACCGGCGCTCATTGTAGAGCGCCCGTGGGCCGGGGGCAAGCCGAGCCCCGCGGAGCGGCCCGGGCGGGCCTCGAGCCTTTGCTCTTAGGTTCCGCCAGCGCGGGGTTTAGGGCACCTTGCAAACACCGGGGGGCTGTGGTAGAATGACCTCAGTCGGGGAGTTCGATGGCGTCGCGTGAAGGCGGCGACAGGGGTCATGCGTCTACGCTTTACAGTCGTCAGCTCGGCGCTCAACGGCCAGCAGGTGGACCTGGACGCGGACGGCTCGATCCAGATCGGTCGTACCCGCGACAACGACCTGGTGCTGGACCACAAGAGCGTCTCGCGCCGCCACGCCCGCCTGGAGGCCAACGGCCAGGCCCTCCATCTGGTGGACCTCAAGAGCCACAACGGGACCCTGGTGAATGACAAGCTGATCAGCGAGTGCGAGGTGAGCCCCGGCGACGTGCTCACCTTCGGCCAGGTGCAGGTGAAGCTCGAGCCCGTGACCGCCGGCCAAGGCGTGGAAGACACCGTGCGCATCGAAAGGGAAGCGGCGGACGGCGAGACGCCCCCGGCGGGGCTGCCAGCCATCGTCCAGCCCGGGGGGGCCGAGGTGGCCCGCCCCCTGTCGGTGGACGACCTGTTCCAGGGCCCGCCCCCGGCCGAGGCGCCCGAGGAGACGCCGAGCGCCCGCCGCCTGCGCAGCAGCCTCCTCTATAGCCTGTTGCTGGTGAGCGTGGTGGTGCTGGGCGCGCTGGCGTTGTGGGCCGTGGGGCGCAAGCCCGCGGGGCCGGAGACCATCGAGGTCAAGCTCCGGGCCGGCGAAACCCTGCCCGTGAACGTGGGGCCGCGGCGCGGTCCCGACGGACGCCCCGTCCCCGGCCTCTACCGCGTGGAGAATATCCGGGAGCCCGAGAACCAGCGCGTGGCCTACGCCCGCAAGACCAAGTTCACCACCTTCGTCACCGTCCACGGCAGGGCCGTGGGCACCACGGACATCACGCTCGAGGGCCCGCCGCTGGACCAGCTCGTCCTCCGCGTCCTGGTGCGAGGCGTCAAGCCGGAGTCCGATGCCTGGGAGGATGCTCTGCCCGAGGAGAGGTACCGCCGGGCCAAGGACCTCATCGGCCGGGCCCTGGAGATGACCCACGAGGGGCCACCCACGGCGCGCACCACGACGGCCATCGGCTGGCTGGAAGAAGCGGCCGGGCTGCTCCGCCGCGTGGAAGGGGCCGAAGGCGACCGGGCCAAGGCCCTGGCCGCCTCCGACCGCCTCCGCCAGAAGCGCGAGGAGTACTTCGACCGGCTCGCCCACGAGGTCGAGACGTTCTTCCGAGACGGCCACTACAAGAAGTGCCTGGAGCGCATGGAGGAGCTCAAGAGGATCTTCCACGACCCCGAGGAGGTCGAATACGAGGTCGTGCGCGTCTACGACGGCGTGCTGCGCAGGAAAATCCGTCGGGAACTCCAGGCGAGGGAGGAACGCTAGCCATGCGCCTCGTCGCCGTGAGCGGACAGCGCACCCTCTCCTTCCCCCTGCGCGAGGGCTCCACCATCGTAGGCCGCCAGGCCTCCTGTCACATCTCCATTCCCGCCAACGGCCTCTCCCGCCGCCACTGCCAGGTCTACGTGGACGGCCAGAGCGCGGTGATCCGCGACCTGGAGAGTTCCAACGGCACCCACGTGAACGGCCAGCGCGTCGACCGGGCCGAGCTCCAGGACGGCGACATCATCACCCTGGGCCCCGTCCAGCTCCGCTTCGAGAGCACCGACCAGGAGGGAGCGGCAGGCCCCATCCCCGACGCCAACGAGCCCCCCACCGAAGCCCAGCCCGCCTACCAAGCCGAGGAGCAGGAGCCGCCCCCAGCCCCCACCGACTTCCCTGAGGAGCCGGAGGGGGACGAGACGCCGGTCGACGCCTCTTTCGTGCCGCAACCCTACACCGGCGGCGCCCAGGTGCCCCAGACCGGCGGGGAGCCGCAGCTCGTGGTGCGCGACGGCCGCTGGTTCCTCCGCGACCCCATGACCGGCCGGGAGGTCGAGATCCAGCCGAAAGAGGGCGCCGCAGCCGTGGCCGCCCCTGCCGAGGCCCGGCGGCCCAACGTCCGCCTCCTGGTCGCCGTGATTGGCCTCGCCGCGGTGGCCGTGGGTGCCTTCGCCGTCTTCTTCCTCCCCCAGGAGGAGACCCAGCCGTCCCCCTCCCAGCGCTTCCCCACCGCCACCTACAACAACTACCTCGACCAGGCCGTCGGCCACGTGCGGAAGGGCGAATACGAAGAGGCCCTGGAAATCCTCGACGCCCTCCAGAAACGACGCCAGGACATCGAGACCGCCCGCCTCCTGGGACAGTACACCCGCCTCCTCCAGAAGGCCGAGGGCAAGGTCTACGCTCTGCCCCTCGACGATGCCCTCCACTACCTCAAGAGCATCCTCGAAGAGCCCAGCGTGCGCGACGCCCGCGACACCGTGGTCTACGTCAAGGAGCAGCGCAGCCGCCTCCTCCAGGAGCTCGGCCTCCTGGGCAAGGCCCGCCAGGCCCTCGCCACCCTGGAGCGAGAGGGCGAATCCGAGGACACCCTCCTCAAGGCCTACCGCCAGCTCCGCGAGCTGCCCCCCGACAGCGCCGCGGGGCGCAAGTACGCCGACGACGCCCAGCGCCTGCGCACCCGCCTGGCACGCCACTACCAGGCCCGCGCCGAGGACGCCCGCCGCGCCGAGCGGTGGGCCGAGGCCGCCGAAGACCTGGAGAAGGCCAAGGAGTTCGTCGACGACAAGGAGGCCATCGACCAGGAGATCGAGCGCTGCCACCTCTATGCCCGCCACAAGCAGACCCTGGCCGCGACCAACGAGCTTTTTGAGCAGCGGCGCTACGACGAGGCCCGTCGCCGGCTGCTCGACGAGAAGTCGGGCGAGCTGCGCATCCGCCCGCCCAGCCCCTACGCCTCCGCCGCCAAGGGACTCCTCGACCGCATCGAGCGCACCGTGGCGGAGCAGACCCGCGAGCGACTCCAGGAGCAGGCCATCGACCTCTACAAGCGGGGCGCCGGCCGCGAGGCGATCAAGCTCATCGAAGAGCACGACCTGCGGGGCCTGGCCTACATCCGCGACCAAGTCGAGAAGCTCGAGCGCCTCGCCGCAGAGGGCAAGAAGGCCGAGGAGGAGGGGCGCTACGAGGACGCCCTCCAGGCCTACCAGGACGCCGCCGCTATCGACGCCGGGCCGGACAACGCCTACGCCCAGGAGGCGGCGCGCCGCCTGGAGGCCTTCAAAGCCCGGTTCCCCGACATCGCCGAGGAGCTGGCCATGCAGGCCTCCCAGCTCATCGGGCCGGACCCCGCCGCCGCCCGCGAGGGCTTCAAGCGCGCCCTCCGCTTCGACCCCGACAACCAGGTGGCCACCGAGAACCTGAAGCTGCTCGACCGCAACGCCAAGCTCCTCTACAGCAGAGGCAGCGTAGCCCTCGATGAGGGCAAGCACCGGGAGGCCAAGCGCCTGCTGGACCGCGCCCTGAAGTGCGCCGAACGCGGCTCGCCCCTCTACGCCAGCATCCTCAAAGCCCTGGAACGGCTGCCCAAGGACTGACCGCCATGCGCCCCCGCACCCGGCTCCTCCTCCTCAAGGTGGCCGTGGTGGTCCTCCCCCTTGGCCTCATCGTGGCGGCCATGCACTGGCTCCTGCCCGGCCTCGCCCGGCACCGCGAGCAGCAGCTCCTGGGCGAGACCTACGTGCTCAAGGAGACCGACCGCTTCCGCATATGGCGCCCCCGCGACGTGGCCCTGGAGCCGCTGGTGGCCTCCGGGCTGGAGCTTTTCCTCGCCCAGCTCTACGCCCAGTACGGCGAGGCTCTGGACCTGCGGCCCCTCGAGGACGAGGTGAAGATCACGGTCCACGTCTTCGCCTCCCACGACGATCTCGTGCGCTACGCCAGCCGGCGGATGAAGCAGGACCTCTCCCACGCCGAGGGCTTCTACGACCCCGTCTCCTGGGGCATCGCCCTTACCCTGCGGCCGCCCCGGGAGCTGCTGCGCACCCTGTTCCACGAGGCCACCCACCTGCTCATGGACCGCTCCGCGCCGGAGGCCCGGTGGAGCCTGTGGTTCTCGGAGGGCATGGCGGTCTACTTCGAGAGCAGCGCCGTGGCCGAGGGGCGGCTGGTCCTCGGCGGCGCCGACCGCGGGGCGGCCGCGAGGGTGCTGGAGCTGGCGGCCCGGGGCGCCCACGTGCCCCTCGAGCGCCTGGTGGACGGGGACGAGGAGCTGTTCCGCTCCCAGGCCGCGGCCCTCGCCTACCAGGAGGCGGGGCTCCTGGTGGCCTTCCTGCTCGACGGCGCCGGCGGGCGCCACCGCCAGAAGTTCCTCCGCTACTACCGGGTGGAGAGCCATCGCGGCGCCCCGCCGCCCGACGCCCTGGCCACCTACCTGGACCTCTCGATGGAAAGGCTGGAAGACGAATGGCTGGCCTACCTGCGGACCGTGGTCCGCTGAGCCGCTGGCTGCCCTCCCTCCTCCTCCCCTTCGCCCTGGCGGGGGCGGGGTGCGGGGAGCTGGGCGCCACCGACGAGGAGGGCAAGACGGTCATCACCCTGTGGCACGTGCAGAAGCGGCAGAACAAGAAGGCCCTGGACGCCATCGTCGAACGGTTCAACGCCACCAACCCCCGCTACACCCTCGACGCGGTCTACGTGGGCTCCTACACCGCCCTGTTCCAGAAGGCCCGGGTCACCATCCTGGGGGGCACGCTGCCCGACCTGTGCATCGCCTACGAGAGCATGGTCTCGGAGTTCATGGAGGCCGACGTGGTGGTGCCCCTCGACCCCTACCTCACCCACCCCGACTACGGCCTCACGCCCGAGGAGCGGGCCGACATCTTTCCCTCCTTCCTGGAGTCCAACCGCTATCCCTCGTTCGGCAACCAGATGCTCTCCTTCCCCTTCACCAAGAGCCTCCTGATGCTCTACTACAACGCCGACCTGCTGGAGGCGGCTGGCTTCGACCGCCCGCCGGAGACGTGGGCCCAGTTCCTTCACCAATGCCGGGCCATCAAGGCCCGCACCGGCCGCCCCGCGTTCGCCTACTCTCGCGACCCCTCGTCGTTCGACGCCATGGTGCTGTCCATGGGCGGGGAGCTGGCGGTGGAGGGAGGCAGGCGCAGCAACCTGGACAGCCCCCAGGCGGTGCGCGCCCTGGAGATCATCCGCACCCTGGTGGACGAGGGGCTGGCCACGGTGATCGCCGTGGGCGGGGACGAGGATCGCACGCTGTTCGCCAACGGCGAGGTGGCCTTCATCCTTCGCTCCAGCACCACGCGGGCGTATATGCGCAAGGACATCGTGGACGATGCGGGCCGCGACCGGTTCCGCTGGGGCATGGCGTGCCCCCCGGTGGGCGAGGGCCAGCCCAAGCGCACGGTGCTCTACGGGGGCAACATCTGCGTGTTCAAGAGCACCGCCGAGCGCCAGCGGGGGGCCTGGGAGTTCATCAAGTTCTTCGTCTCCCCCGCGGTCACCGCCGAGTGGTCGGTGCGCACCGGCTATCTGCCGGTGCGCCGCTCGGCGGCCGAGCTGCCCATCCTCCAGGAGTTCTTCGCCGAGCACCCTCGCAACCGCGTGCCCTTCGAGACCATCCCCTACGGCGTGCGCGAGCCCTCCGTCACCGGCTGGCAGGCCGTCCGTCCCATCATCCTGGAGAATCTGACCCGCGTGTGCACGGGACGCGCCAGTCCTCGCGAGGCGGCCCGGGACATGGCCCGCCGTGCCGACGAGAAGCTCGCCCGCCGCCGCGGCGTGGCCCGGCGATAGCCCCGCTTCAGCTCTGAGGAGACCGCACCGTGGAGATCGTCAACCGCAACGCCAGCCGGCCCTTCACCACCAAGGACCGCTCCTCCATCCGCTCCCTCCTCGACCGTACCAACTCCTCCGCCACCCACCAGAGCCTGGCCGAAGCCACCGTCATGCCCGGCCGCGCCACCCAGCCCCACCGCCACGACGCTTCCGAGGAGATCTACTACGTGCTGGTGGGCACCGGCCGCGTGGCCGTGGGGGATGAGGAGCAGGACGTGAAGCCCTTCGACGCCATCCTCATTCCCCCCGGCACCCCCCACAGCGTGGCCAACACGGGGGCCGAGCCGCTGGTCTTCCTGTGCTGCTGCGCCCCGCCCTACTCCCACGACGACACGACGCTCGAGGAGGAGCCGCCGGCCGACGAGTGATGGCCTGCCGGCGGCCCCGTTCCCCGGCCTCGGCGGCCTTCACAGCGTAGGCGGGGCGCCGCGGGGCGCGGGACGGGGGCGGCGAAGGCGGCGGACAGCCCAGGCGGTGGCGACGGCGGCGAGCGCCACCGCGGCCACGGCCGCGGCGGGATAGAGCAGCTGCCAGGGCTCGGCCTCCTGGCGGAGCCGGATGCGCCGCAGGTCGCGGTCCAGGCTCCGCTGCATCCGCTGGTCCACCTCGGCGAGGGCCTCCTGGGGACTGGCGTCGAGGTTGCCCACCTTGTCGAAGGCGTTGTCCATCTCCCGCTGGAACTCGCGGAGCACCCCCGTCTTGGGGGCGTAGGTGCAGAAGCGGCTGTGGGCCAGGCGGTAGAAGAAGCGCACGTAGTCGGGATGACGCTGGCGGCGCCAGAAGCCGGGGCTCACGTCGCGCAGGGGCGAGAACTTGCGCTGGCCGAGGCACAGAATCTCCATCCCCTCGCGGGAGTTGACGAAGCGAATGAACTCCCACGCCGCGTCGGGATGCCGCGAGCCGCGGGGAATCACGATCACGTCCGCGTCCGCGATGGTCGTGCCCATCTCGGGGTCGCTGGGGTCGACGCCGGGAGGCACCTCGTGGCGGGGGAAGGGGGCCACGCCCACCTCCATGCCGGGGGCGTACTGGTCGATGAAGTTGTGCATCCACACGCCCTGGACCTCCATGGCCACCTTGCCGGCGAGGAAGGCGTTCTGTGGTGAGGAGAAGTTTCCGAAGCCGCCCACGAACTTGCGGATGTCCTTCGCCCCATAGCGCTTCGAGTAGTCGGCCACCCATTGGAAGGCCCGCACGTAGCCCGGGCTGTCGGCGGTGATGGTGTCCTCGCCGTCCCACAGCTCGCCGCCGAACCAGTGGCCCCAGGACCAGTCCCACCACCCCGGCTCCTGGGGGAGGAAGCCGGCCTGGACGATGTTGCCCTCCTCGTCGCGGCGGGTGAGCACGTCGGCGTAGCGGTCCAGCTCCTCGATGGTCCGGGGGGCCCGCTCGGGGTCGAGGCCCGCGTCGCGCAGCTCCCGCGCCGATTCGCGGAACAGGCGCTTGTTCCAGTGGAGGGCCACGGTGGCGGGGGTAGTGGGCAGCGCCCACATGTGACCGCGGTAGTGGCACATGTCCCAGAATACGGGCAGGTAGTCCTCGCGGGTGATGCCCGCCTCGGCGAGGTAGTCGTCGAGGGGGACGAGGGCGTTGCGGTCGGCGTAGGGGTAGACGCAGAAGGTGTAGCTGCCCGCCACGTCGGGCGGATTCCCGCCGGCGATGGCCACCAGGAGCTTGCGCTCGATCTCGCTGATCTGCACGTGGTCGACGCGGATGCGCCCCTCGTACTTCTGGTTGAAGGCCTTCACGGTGTCGATGGCCGCCTGGCCCTCGAACTTCGTCCACTTCTCCCAGTAGGTGATCTCGATGGGCCCCTCGCCCTCCCTCCCGCCGCAGCCGGGGAGGATGGCGAGCAGGGCAAGCAGGGCGAGCGGTCGCGGCATCGCGGCCAGGCCTCCTACACGTAACGCATCAGACGGGGCTCGTGGCCCAGGACGTGGGCGAAAGTCGACTTCATGAGCTTGCGCAGCACGCTGAGCATGCCGGGGGACAGCCGCAAGGTGGAAGTACGCTGCACGGAGCCGCCCGCCAGGCGATCGAGCACGGCCAGGGTGCCCCGGGGCACGCCCACGCTCTTGCCGTCGCGCCCCCGGCACCGGGCGCAGAGCACGCCGCCGAGCAGGGGGCTGTAGGGCACGGTCTTGCGGCGGGGCGCGGCGCCGCAGGCCACGCAGGCGTCGAGCCGAGGCGCGTAGCCGGTGAGGCCCAAGAGGCGCACCTCGAAGGTCAGCAGCACGGTGTCCACGTCCTCGCCCCCGCTCAGGGCGCGAACGGTGCGGAGGAGGAGCTGGAAGACCGCGGGCTGGCTGTCCTCCTCGGGGGTCATCTCGCGCACCAGCTCGGCGGCGTAGAGGGCCGCGTAGAGGCGGCCCACGTCGGCCCGCAGGCCCATGAAGCGGTCCAGGAGCTTACACTCGGTGAGGGTGTGCAGCGTGGTGCGGGTCTTCCGGGCGAAGACGATGCGGCTGTGGCACAGCAGGTCGAGCCGTCCCTCGAAGTTGTTTCGCGGGCGTTTCGAGCCCTTGGCGATGGCGGAGATGCGGCCGAACTCGCGGGTGTAGAACCAGGCCACCTGGCTGGTCTCGCTGTAGTCGGTGAGCCGGATGGTGATGGCCTCGGCCTTCTCCAGGGCCACAGCGGCGCTCCTGCACGCTTCCTCCGCCCATCATAGCCCACGGAGCCACCCAATCAAGGGGCGAGGCGCGGCTCACAGCACCTCGTTCAGACTACCCGTGCGATAGCCCTCCAGGTCGAGGGCCACGTAGGCGTAGCCCAGGGGCTTGAGGGCCTCGACGATGGCCGCCCGCGTGCCCGACTCGAGGGCCCGGGGAATCTGGTCGGGCGGCAGCTCGATGCGGGCCACCTCGCCGTGGTGGCGCACGCGGAGGCCGCTGAAGCCCAGGGCCTCCAGCGCCTCCTCCGCCCGCTCCACGCGGGCCAGCTCCTCGCGGGTGATGGGCGTGCCGTAGGGGAATCGGGAGGCCAGGCAGGCGCGAGACGGCATCTCGGCGGTGGGCAGGCCCATGCGGCGGGAGGCCTCCCGGATGTCGGCCTTGCCCATCCCCGCCTCCTTGAGCGGCGAGCGCACGCCCACCTCGGCCACGGCTCGCAGGCCGGGCCGCCAGTCGGACGGGTCGTCGGAGTTCCCCCCGTCGACCACGTGGGGAATGCCCAGCCGCTCGGCGGCCTGGCGGATGGCCGCGAAGACGGCCCGCTTGCAGTGGTAGCAGCGGTCCGGGGGATTCGCCCGGAAGGCCTCCAGCTCCAGCGGCGCCACGTCCACGAACGCGTGGCGGACGCCGAGCTGGCGGGCCAGTTCCTCGGCCCTCCGCAGCTCGGCCTGGGGGTAGATCTCGGCCCGGGCGGTGATCGCCGCGACGCGGTCGCCCAGCTCCTCGGCGGCCACGGCCAGCAGCAGCGTGCTGTCCACGCCGCCGGAGAAAGCGACTGCGGCGCTGCCCAGCTCGCGGAGGATGCCGCGAAGGCCTTCCAGCTTCTCGTCTGTCGGGCTCGGCTCGCTGCTCACCAACACTTGCTCCAGGGGCGCCGCTCAGGCCCCCGCGACGGCCTCGCGGAGGGCCTCGACGTGGCGGGGGATGGCGGTGAGGGGGTCTTCCCGGGCTTCGAACTCGAGGGCCAGGTAGCCGCGGTAGCCGGCGTCGCGGAGGATGCCGGCGAGGCGGCGGTAGTCGGTGGGCTGGTGCTTGCCGCCCACGCGGAGGGCCACCTTGACCTGGACGTTGAGGGCGTAGGGGGCGGCGGCGGCGATATCGTCGTAAGGGTCGGGCGAGCGGAAGTTTCCGGTGTCCAGGTTCACTCCGAACCAGGGGCTTTCCACGTCGCGGCAGAAGCGGAGGAGGTCCTTGGCCGTGGTGGTGGGGCCGCCGTGGTTTTCCAGGGCGAGGAAGATGCCGTGCTCGCCGGCGTAGGCGCAGGCCTGCTCGATGCCCTGGACCATGAGGCGGTAGGCCTGCTCGTCGCTCTGGTCCTTCTTCTTGTGGCCGGCGAAGATGCGGATGACGGGCGCGCCCAGGAGCTCCGCGTGCTCGACCCACTTGCGGGCGTGGTCGAGCTGGCGCTCGCGAGCCGGGCCGGGGGGATGGGCGAAGTCGTTGCCGATGGCCGTGCCCGAAATGTCGAGGCCCAGGCGGAAGGCCTTGGCCCGCAGGTGGCGGAGATAGGCGGGCGAGGTGTCGCGGAAGTAGTAGGAGGTGGGCTCGACCGCGTCGAGGCCCAGCTCCGCGCCCGTCTCCACGAAGTCGTCCAGGGTCATCGGCTCCTCCTTGCGGGTGAGGAGCTGTCGGTAGCTGTAGGCGGCGATGGAGAGCTTCAGCCGCGGAGGGCCGGTGCGAGCGATGGGCTCGATGGCGGACGCCGGGCGGGCGACCAGCCCCGCCGCGGCCGCGCTCGCGGCGCCGAGAAATCCCCGCCGGCTGGTCGACGACGCTGCCATGGCCAGGCCTCCTTCGGGACAGAAGGCGAAGAATCACGAAGGGCACGATGGGGCACACAGCCCATGCATGCCAGAAGCCGCGCCGGGGTGCAACCGGAGCGGCTTCGGGCCCTTGCGGTCGGTAGTCGACGGTTCACACGGCCTCGACGCTCGTGACCTCGGGCACGGCCTGCTTCATCCGCACCTCGATGCCCCGCTTGAGGGTGATGCGGGACATGGGGCATCCGCCGCAGGCGCCCTTGAGCTTGACCTTCACCGTGCCATCGTCCTCCACGCTCACCAGCTCCACGTCGCCTCCGTCGGCCTGGAGCATGGGGCGGATGGTGCCCAGCACTTCTTCCACCTGATCTTTCAGCTCGGCCATAGGGGGTTCCTTTCTCAGTCTCGGGTCGGCCCGCAAGAGCTGCGGGCCGGGTCTTTATACCCTCAGTGTGCCACTCGCGACGTTTCGTGTCAAGCGCCCTTGCCGTTCGGCGGTGCAGGCGTATAATGGGGTCTTAGCCGCAGCCCCCGCGAGGACCCGCCGCATGGGATCTGCCAGCTCCCGGAAGCTTCCCACCCAGTTCGTGGCCACCGACGGCGTCAAGGAGTACCGCGCGACCATCCCCCACTGGGTGAACGCCGACGACGTCGTGCTGGAGCTGGGCTGCGAGTGGGGCACGACCACCGTGGTGCTCGCCGAAAGGGCCGCCGAGGTGGTGGGCACGGACGTGAGCCCGGCGTGCATCGAGCGGGCGCGGCGCGCCCACGCGGGTATTCGCTTCGAGGTGCTCGACGGTTTCGACGTGCGGGCCGCGCTCGACCTGGGGAGGCCCTTCACCAAGGTCTACATCGACATCTCGGGGCTCTCGGGCTACCGCTCCCTGCTCGACACGATCGCCCTCCTGGAGGCCTACGCCAACGTGCTGCGGCCCGAGGCCATCGTGGTCAAGAGCAAGGCCCTCAAGCGCTTCGCCGCCCGCTGCCACCCCTGGCGGCACGGCTCCCCGACGCGGGCGCGGCAGGGCTGAGCCTACCGTCCCTCGCCCCGCTACCCGCTCAGAAGCCCGGGCCGCGGCGAGGGGGAGCCTCCTCCCTGCTCCGCCGGTAGGCGAGCTTGACGAAGTAGAAGCCCACCGCCAGGGCCAGGATGATCGCCGCGATCCCCAGCAGCACCACGGGATCGTACTCCTTGATCTCCAGCACGATCACCTTCCGGGCCACGGCGATCATGGCCACCAGGAACACGATTTCCACGTGGAGCTGCTCCTTCGATAGATAGGTCTTGATGGTCTCCAGCAGCTCCAGTCCGATCAGGATCATGAACACCAGCCCGAATATGTCCATGATCTGGTCCACCTCGAAGAGCAGCCGCGGCGGGCTCACCAGCTCCGCCACCAGCGTGCGCCCCAGGTCGACGGACGCGAAGACGATGGCCACCATCATCATCACCAGGAGGGCCACCACGACGACGCGCTCGAACTTCTCGGAGACCCGCATCATGGGATGTGGCCTGCGCTCCTGCTGCTCGCTCATCGGCCTTCTCCAAAAGAGCCTCAGGCCCTGCGGCGTCGGCCCGCTCTTCCCCTCGCGCGCTCAGCGGACCACTGGCGAGGCGTCCTCGTCGAACGGGTTGGTACGCATCGCCAGCGAGAAGAGATAGGGGTAGCGTCCCTTGAGATGTTCCATGTAGCCCAGCCACTCGCCCACCAGGCGGCCGTAGGCCCTCCGCATGTCGCCGGCCAGGTGCTCGCGGTCGCTGGCGGGCAGTGCGGCGAAGTCGTCGCGGTGGCCCAGCTCCTCCGTGAGGTGGAAGACGCCCCACAGCAGGTTGGTGAAGGACTCGTTTTCCAGCAACGCGGGGTTTTCGAGCAGGCGGACGAGGAAGGGTCGCTTCTGCTCGAGGAAGTCTCGGAGGGCCGACAGGTCGACCTTCGCCGGCTCCACGCTGTATTCCCGAGCCGCCAGGTCGGCGCGGAGGCGGGCGAATTCCTCGTCGCCCCACTCCTCGCTGACCACCAGGCGGTCGCGAATGGCGTCCAGCTCGGGGTCGGCGTCGGAGAAGACCGTCAGGAGGCGGGTGCCCACCTCGCTGAAGAACGCCCCGATCACCATGTTCAGCTTCTCCATCCGAGCCGCCTGCTCCCGACGCGTGAGCATCAGCTCCGTGGCGTTGGCCACCACCCCCAGGAACGTGCCCACACCCATGACGATCAGGAATACCGCGAGCAGACGGCCCAGTGTCGTGGCCGGGGAGATGTCCCCGTAGCCCACCGTGGCCAGGGTCACGACCATGAAATACAGGGCCTCCCCCAGCGGCAGACGCTCGACCACCATGAACCCCACCGTCCCCACGGCCATCACCACAAGGAACAGCGCGAGGTAGAAGCGAAGCCGAAACCGGATCGAGTTCATCGCCGGCTCCCATGCCCTCATGCGGGTCCCGCCCCCAGGCCCGTTCCACCAGTCTAAGCCATCCGCCGTTCCGTCGCCAGCGCGTCTTCCCCTCTCCTCGGGGCCGCTGAGGGGGCGGCCCGCGGAGCGCCCGCCGGCGCGAGGCGCTAGCCCGCCGAGACGGTGCCTGGGGGCTACTTCTTGGATTTCCTGGTGGAAGATTTCTTGCGGGAGGATTTCTTCTTGCTGGCCTTCCTGGTCGTTCGCTTCTTCGTCGTTCGTTTCTTGGCTTTCTTGGTAGTTTTCTTGGTCTTCTTGGTCTTGGTTTTCTTTGCCGCGGGGCGTTTTTTCTTGGCCTTTTTCTTTTTCTTCTTGGCCTTCGCTTTCTTCTTTCGCTTGGCTTCTTCCTCGGCTTTCCGGGCGGCTTCGAGCTCGGCCAGGCGCTCCTTGCCCGCGACGCACTCCTTGAGGAGGGGACAGTCGGAGCAGGCGGGGTCCTTCTTGGTGCACACGTTGAGGGCGTGCTGGCGCATGGCGGCGTGGAAGAAGTGGGCCTCGCGGGCGGGCACGACGCCGTCGAGCCCCTCCTCGATGGCCTCCTCGGTGGCCTCCTCG
Organism: Candidatus Brocadiia bacterium; assembly: GCA_046538415.1. Classification (GTDB taxonomy): domain Bacteria; phylum Planctomycetota; class PUPC01; order DSUN01; family DSUN01; genus JBKHIY01. The sequence goes on from JBKHIY010000001.1 coordinate 127,202, forward strand.
CTGACCAGGCCGAGGCGGCGGAGCACGCGGGCGATGTCCTCTCCCACCAGGGCGCGGTCGTACTCATAGACCTGGTAGAGCACCGCTGCGGCGACGTGATGGGGCACACCGTCGATGTCCGTGAACCAGGCCTTGAGGCGCTCGCGGGGCCATTCGCGGAGCTGCTCGAAGTCGAAGGAGTAGAACTCCTCGATGGCGCGCCCGAGGATGCGCTTGAGCACGGCTCCCTTGCGCGGCGCGAGGCCACAGGCCTCGAGCACCGCGGCCACGTCGCGGGTGACGCTGACCCGCAGCTCGTTCCAGTCGACGAATTCGTCGGAGAGGTTCACATAGGCGAGCCGTGCCCTGGCCGGCGGGGCTTCGTGCCACAGCACGGTCATCACGATCTGGTCGAGCGTGCTGTCCTTGGGCTCCGGCGGCGGGGGCATCTGGTAGTTCTCGGCCAGCAGGCCGCGCAGCCGGCGCATCTTGCGAACGGAGACCTTTTCCGCCATGGCAAAGCGCCTAAATCCTTTTGCAGGAACGCCTTACAGGCGACCAAAGGGCGACCGCGCCCCTTGGCCCGGCCCGCGTATCCTACATCCCGGCGGCCACCAAGTCAACCCGACTTGGCCGCCGCCCAGCCCGCGCCCCCCAGGGCGACCAGGCCCAGGGCCCCAAGGCCAGCAAGCATCGCGCACAGGCCCGTGAGCCCGAAAAGGGGCACCAGCACCGAGCTGACCGCCAGCGCCCCAAGGCACGAGCCGAACAGGTCGAGCCCGTAGAGCGTGCCCGCCGCGTCGCTGCCCCGCGAATGGAGAGCCACCGCGAGAGGGAACTGGAGGCCCCCCATCAGCCCCGCAGCCAGCGCCATGAGCGTGAAGCTCACCGCCGCGAACACCGCGCTCGCCGCCAGCTCCGTGCGCGTGGCCAGCACCAGAAACCCCAGCAGCGCCAGCGGATAGGCGCACACGGCTCCCTGGACGCACAGCATCCGACGCCACGTGCCCCCCCTCCGCGCCACCCACCGGCTGGAGAGACCCGCCCCCAAAGCGAGACCCAGCATGAACGCCGCCACCAGGATGCCCACGTACTGGTAGACGTAGCCGTAGGCCACCTGGAAGCCCAGGAGCACCCCGAACTCCACGGCCATCTCGATGAAGCCCGTGCCGCTGACGGCGAACTGCACCGCCGCGTCGCCGCCACGCCGCAGGGCCAGGGGCACAGCCGCGGCCACGAGGGCCACCGCACCCAGGACGGCCAGGGGGCCCAGGGCGGGCCGGCGGGCCAGGGCCTCCAGGATGCGGCCCAGGTCCAGGCGGGGGCCCGCCCCTTCGGCGGGCGTGGGCTGCTGGGCCAAGCCGCGTTCCTGGATGGCGCTCCAGCGCTGGGCTTCGAAGTAGTAGCAGCGGGGCGCCAGGTCGCGGTTCAGCGGGGGATCGGGGATGGCCTGGAACACCTCGGCCAGCATCTGGTGGCGCTCCTCGGGCCAGGCGTCCTCCAGGATGGCCAGGGTGTGCGAGGTGGTCCACTCCAGCCCCCGAGGCTGGAAGCGCTCGAGGTAGGCCTCGCGAGGGTCGACCAGCACCCCCTTGCGGTTGGAGGCGAAGAAGGTGCACAGGGCGCCGGGCCAGATGCGGACCGCCGGGAAGACCTCGGCCAACGTGGCCCGCAGGGTGGCCAGCAGCGGGCGGTTCTCCTCCAGCACCACGTTGTGGCCGCAGGCCGCCCGGAAGGCGAAGACGCCGCCCGGGGCGAGCACGGCGTCCACCTCGCGGAAGAAGCCCAGGGTGTAGAAGCGGTTGGCCTGGGCGGTCTCGGGCGGGGGCTGGGCGGCGATCACCACGTCGAAGCGGCGGGCCGTGTGCTTGAGCAAGGCCCGCCCGTCGGCCACCCGCAGCTCCGTGCGGTCGTCGGCCAGGGGCTGGGCGGCCCCGGCAGGGAACTCCGCCCGCACGGCCTCCACCACGCAGCGGTCGAGCTCCACGTAGGTGACCTCCTCGACGGAGGGGTGCTTGAGGATCTCCGCCAGGGTCCCGTTCAGGCCCCCTCCCAGCAGGAGCACGCTTTCCGGCTCGGGGTGCTGGAGCATGGGGGGATGGGCCACGGCCTCCGCGGCCGGGGGGTCGGGATAGGAGAACGCCACGGCGCCGCTGCGATAGAGAGTACGCAGGCGGCTGCGCCCGGCAGGGCGGAGGACGGTCACCCGCCCGTAGCGGGAATCGGTGGTGCTCTCCCTGACGAAGGGGCGCCAGTAAGCGCGGTCCATGGCCGTCGCCAGGTCGCCCGGCCGCCCCCCGCCCAGGGCCTGGCCCAGGCGGCCCAGCTGGCAGGCCGCCAGCACCACCAGCGCCTTGGCCGCCCACGGGCGCCACACGCTGGCCCCCAGCCACGCCGACGCCGCACACCACGCCGCAGCCAGGGCGAAAGCCAGGGACAGCGGATTCACCCACGACACCAGGACGAAGCTGTAGGCGGCGCCGCCAGCCGCCGCTCCCGCCGCCTCCAGCAGGTACACCCGCCCCGTGCTCTCGTGGGCCGTGCCCTCGCCGGCCGCAGCGCGGCACGCCGTGGGGAACAGCAGGCCGTTGAGCAGGCAGAAGGGCGCCAGGAGGGCCAGCGTGGAGACGAGCATCACGCGGAACGGGCGGATGGCGCCCACCGCCGACTCGCGGGCCTCGGAGAGCCGCCAGAGAGCCCCCCGCGGCCAGGCCCGGAAAAACGCCAGGCCGTCCGCCGCCCCCAGCGGATCGGCCAGGAAATCTGCCACGGCCCCCCGGGGCAGGCCCACCAGCAGCTTCAGGCCCCGCGCTCCGGCCACCGTGGGCACCACCACCAGCGCGCCCAGCAGCAGCACCGCGGCCAGCAGCAGGCGCGGGCGCCCTGTCCCCGCCGTCAGGCGCCCCAGCACCAGGCTCCCCAGCCCCGTCCATAGCAGCCACGAGCCGAGCATCACGCCGATGGACAGCTCGTTGCCGTAGAAGGTCACGACCATCTCGCGCACCACCACCACCTGCGCGATCAGGCCGCAGAAGCCCACCAGGAACACCGAGACGTAGACCGCCGCTGGAGAGCGCCTCATGGCGGCATGGTAGGTGCCCCGGGCAGGCGAGTCAAGGCATCGATGGCGGAGAGGGGGCCCCGGGAATCAGCGGAAGCCGCCCAGGAGGGTGCGCGTGAAGGTGGCCACGGGGGCCTGCTCGCGGGCGTCCTCGATGGCGTCCCGGACCTGGGTGAGCACCTGCTGGGCGGTGTCGTGCAGCGAGGAGTCGGTGAGGAGCTTGCCCAGCGTGCCCTGGCCCTCGGCCACCTGTTCGGCGGCCTTGCGGAAGGCGGCAACGGCCTTCTTCACGTCCTCGTAGGCGGCGGGGTCGTTGATCAGGCGTGCCAGGGTGCCCTCGCCGGTATTGAGCTTCTGGGCCACCTGGCCGACATTCTCCATGGCGTCGCCGGCCCGGTCGAGGGCGGTGCCGAGCGCGGCGTAGCTGTCCTTGCCCACGAGCAGGCGTCCCAGGGCGCCGTCGGCCCTCTGGAGGTCGGCGGCGACGGTCTTCACGCTATCCAGGCTTTGGGCCAGGTCGGCCTGGGGCCTCTGGCCGAGGAGCATCTTGCCCAGGTGGCCGTCGGCCTGGTCGAGCTTGCTGGCGAGGCCCTCGGCGGTATCGAGGGTGGCGGCGAGGGAGGCCCGGGCGTCGTCGTCGAGAAGGGCCTTGCCCAGCCCGCCGTTCTGATTGATGCGCTCGGAGAAGCCGGTGAGGTCGCCCAGCGACTTCTCGATCTGCTGGCGGCTGGCGTCGGCGAGAAGGAGGCGGCCGAGGGAGCCATCCTTCTCGGCCAGGTCGGTGGAGATGTCGCGGGCATTCGCCAGGGTCTTGGCCAGGTCGGAGGCGCCTTGCTTGCCCAGGACCATGGCTCCCAGGGCACCGTCGGCCTGCTCCAGGCGCTCGGCGAGGGAGCGGGCCGAGCGGAGGGTGGCCTGGAGCTCCTCGTAGCCCTGCTCGCCGACGAGGAGCTTGCCCAGGCCGCCTTCCCGCTGGGCAAGCTGGTCGACGGCGTCGCGGAGGGCGTCGCCGAAGAGGCCCGTCGGGGGCTGGCCGCGCAGGCCGTCCAGTGCCGTCACCCGGGCCTTCTCGGGGCTCCCCGGCTCGACGTAGACGTGGAAGCTGGCGAGGATGGAGGGCGCGCGGATGCCGATGCGGTAGTCCTCGTGGAGGGGCACCGGCTCGTGAAGCTCCAGGTGGGCGAGGATGTGATCGGTGCGGAACTGGAGGCTCTCCACCTTGCCCACGCGGGCCCCCAGGGCAAGCACGGGGTCGCCCTCCTTGAGGCCCGAGACGTCCTCGAAGCGCACCGTCCACCGCTCCGGCTCGCCCCCCCAGCGAAACTGGCCCACGCGAATGGTGAAGTAGCTGAACAGGGCGATGGCGGCGACGACGAAGAGCCCGACGATGAACTCCGCGCTCCAACGCATGGCGACGACCTCCTCTGGGGACCGCCAGGCGCCGGCTAGTCGACCGCCACGGCGCCCGTATGGCGGCCCTCTACGAATTGGCGAACGGTGGGATTCTTCGAGTTGCGTATCTGGTCCGGGGTGCCGACCTCGATGATGCGGCCCCCCGAGAGCATGCCGATACGGTCGCCCACGCGAAAGGCGCTGGCCATGTCGTGGGTGACCACCACGGAGGTGATCTGAAGCTTGTCGTGAAGGTCGACAATGAGCTCGTTGACGGCGCTGGACATGATGGGGTCGAGCCCCGCCGTGGGCTCGTCGTAGAGGATGATCTCGGGGTCGCGGACGATGGCCCGGGAGACGGCGGCCCGCTTCTTCATCCCCCCGCTACACTCCGCGGGGTAGAGGTGTGCGGCGTGCTCCAGCCCCATCAGCTCCAGCTTCTCCCTCACCTTGCGGCGAATCTCGCGCCGCGAGAGGCGGGTGCGCTCGCGGAGGGGCAGAGCGACGTTGTCGAAGATGGTGAGCCAGTTGAGCAGGGCCGAGCCCTGGAAGACGATGCCGAACTTGTCCCGGGCGGCGATCAGCGAGGCCTCGCTCAGCCCCGTGATGTCCTGGCCCTCCACCAGCACCTGCCCGCTGTCGGGAGGGATGAGGCCGAGGATGATCTTGAAGGTCACGGTCTTCCCGATACCGTTACGCCCGATGATCACGAACGTCTCCCCCCGCTCCACGTGGAGGTCCAGGCCGTTGAGCACCTGCTTGGGACCGAAGGCCTTGTGGACGTCCACCAGGTCGATCATCGCGGCGGCCTTAGTAGAAACGGCGGGCCAGGCTGGTGATCACGTAGTTGAACACGATGATGAGGATGAACGACACCACCACGGAGTCCTTGGCCGCCTTGCCCACCCCCTCGGCGCTGGTCTGGGCCCGCAAGCCGCGCCCGCAGCCTACCGTGGCGATCAGCACGCCGAACACCATGGCCTTGATCAGCCCGCTATTGATGTCCACCAGCCGGAGCGTCTGGATGGCCTCGTCGTAGTACGCCGTGTAGCTCACCCCCACCTGGTGGTAGCCCACCACCGCCCCGCCCACCACGCCGATGATGTTGGCGAACACGGTGAGCACGGGGGCCATGAGGAACATGGCCACGAGGCGGGGCATGACCAGGAAGCGGACGGGGTCGATGGACATCGCTTCCAGGGCGTCGATCTCCTCGCCCACCCGCATGGTGCCCAGCTCGGCGGCCATGGCCGAGCCCACCCGCCCGGACAGGATCAGGGCAGTCATGATGGGCCCCATCTCGCGGCACATCGACGCGGCCACGATGGAGCCGATCTTCGACTCCAGGGCGAAGGTCCGCAGCGTGAGGCCCGCTTGGAGCGCCAGCACGGCCCCCGCGAAGACCGCTACCAGCACCACCACGGGGAAGCTCATCACCCCGCACAGGTACATCTGGCGGACGATCTCCCTCGCCTTGCCCAACGCGCCGCGGCACCACAGCACGCTTCGCGCCAGGAGAATGGCGTCCTGGCCCATGCTCTCGGTGATGGTCAGGACCCCGGCCCCCACCCGCTCCACAACGTTCTTGCGGCGCTCGCCATCGGCCCACACTGGAGCGGCCGGGTCATCGTCCACCAGCGTCGTCCTCACCTTCGGGCCCAGGGGCCTCGGCCGCGGGCGCCCCCAGGGGCAGGAAGAGCACCCGCCAGCCCCGCGCCCCGTCGCGCGCCCAAGTCTGGACCGATCCTAGCAGAAAACTGAGTCGTGTCAATCGCCCCCGCCGGCCCCACGAGACCAGCGGGCCGAGCTGGACCCACCGCCACCCCGGCCCCCGCTCCCAGCGCACGCAGCGCCACAGCAGGGCCGTCGAGGATCGCCCCTCCTCCGCCTCGTGCTCCACCAGGCCCAGCAGGGGGTTGAAGGCCCGGTCGAAGCCCCGCGGCCACTTGAACCAGGCGAACTGTAGGCTGTTGGCCGCCGCACGCCGCTCCTCGCCCCGCCGCTCGCCCCGCCAGCGCCACAGCGGCCACAACAGCCAGAAGCTCCGCTCCGACTCTCGTTCCGCGTCCTTGCTATGCACCCGGGTGAAGAGGGGGAAAAGCTCCAGGCGGTCGCGCTGCGCGTCCTCGGTGCGAACCTTCGAGAGGTGAAGCAGAGGCCACAGGAAGAAGGTGTCGCGGCCCGCAGGATAGACGCGCTGCCCGAACAGCGGCCACACGTTCAGAGTCCTCACCTCCCCGGCGCGCTTACCCCGAACGAAGGGGAAGGGCATGTCCCATTCCCGGTAGCCGCTCCGCCGGTTCCAGGCGTAGAAGCAAAAGGGCCACAGCACCTGCACGCTGCCGCTCTCGCCATCCCGGGCGCGGGCTCTCCCGAACAGGGGCCAGAGGAAGAAGTAGTCCGCCGCACCCCCCTCCTCGCCCCGGCGTCGCCCGTAGGTGAGGAACGGCCAGAGGACGAAGCCGTTGCGCCACCGGCCCTCCTCCTCGCCCCAGCCGTAGAAGGGCCACAGTCGGACGCTCCGCCGGCCGGCGCCCCGCCCCCAACTGAAGAAGGGCCACAGGACGTGGCGCGAGGCATAGCCGCCTCTCCGCATGCGCACGTAGAAAGGCCCCGCGAACGCAATCTCGTCCTGGCCCAGCAGCCCCTTCGCCGTGCCCCCCAGGGGGAAGACGAACAGCCACCGCCCCTCGCTGGGATGGTGGCCCCACCATAGCAGGGGGAAGAGCACCGTGGCCGAGGCCCGCCCCTCGCCCGGCGCCGGCCGGGCGTAGCGGTAGTAGAGGGGAAAGGCGTACTGGAGGGTCGAGCCGGGCTGGAAGCGCCAGTAGCTCAGGGGATAGAGCACATGCCACAGGCTGGAGCCCGCCTCGGCGTCGCGCTCCACGCGGAAGAGGGGCCGCACGCCGTAGCTCGTGCCCTCCGGCCGGCGGTGGACGTAGACCAGCGGGCCGAGGGCCTCCACATGGCTCCGCTCGCCCTCGCGGTGGACATAGAGGAAGGGCCAGTGGCTGCGCACGCGCGGCGACGGCCCGCAAGCGGGCAGGCACAGGCACGCCAGCGCCAGGGGGAGGAGCTTCGCGGAGGACGACCGCACGTGCCTCTCCGTGGACGGGTGGCCATCGGCTGGGGCGCCCTAGGCCGCGGGGCGGTTCACTCCTTGTGGGCGGAGGAGCGAGACGGGGCGCTGGCCGGCCCGGCGTCGTGGGCGGGCGCCCCGCCGCGCGACGGCCCCGGGCGGCCCTCCTGCTCGTCGGCGATCTTGAACACGCAGAACTCGCCGCACATGGAGCACGTCTTCTCGTCCGCGGGGGCCGCCTCCTGGCGCAGCGCCGCGGCGAGCTTGGGGTCCAGGCACAACTCCAGCTGGCCCTGCCAGTCGCGCCGGCGCCGGCGGCGCGAAAGCTCGCGGTCGCGCTCCGCGGCGCCGGGGATGCCCTTGGCGATGTCGCCCGCGTGGGCAGCCACCCGGGCCGCCATCACCCCCTGGCGCACGTGGTCGGCATTGGGCAGGGCCAGGTGCTCGGCGGGGGTCACGTAGCACAGGAAGTCGGCTCCCGCCCCGGCGGCCAGGGCTCCGCCGATGGCCGCGCTCACGTGGTCGTAGCCGGGGGCGATGTCGGTGACCAGCGGCCCCAGGACGTAGAAGGGCGCTCCCTTGCACAGCTCCTTCTGGAGCCGCACCTGGGCCTCCACCTGGTGCAGGGGCACATGGCCCGGCCCCTCGATCATCACCTGGACGCCGGCCTGGCGGGCACGCTCGGCCAGCTCGGCCATGACGACGAGCTCATGGACCTGGGCGGCGTCGAAGGCGTCGGCCAGCGCCCCGGGCCTTAGCCCGTCGCCCAGGCTGAGGGTCACGTCGTGCTCCCGCGCGATGCCCAGCACCTCGTCGAATCGCTCGTAGAGGGGATTCTCCTGGCCGTGGCAGCGGACCCAAGCGGCCAGGAAGGTGCCCCCGCGGGAGACCATCCCACACACCCGCCCATGGGCCACCAGGGTGTCCACCACCGCCCGGGTCACGCCGCAATGGACGGTCACGAAGTCCACCCCCTGCTCGGCGTGGGCGCGCACCGTGCCCAGGATGCCGTCGGCCGTCATGGCCCGGATGGAGCCGGCCTCGCGGATGGCGCGGGTGCCCGCGTCGTAGATGGGCACGGTGCCCACGGGGAGGGCCGTGCGGTCGAGGATGGCCTGGCGTATGGCCACCAGGTCGCCGCCGGTGCTGAGGTCCATCACCGTGTCGGCCCCGGCTTCCTCGGCGGCGGCGAGCTTCCCCAGCTCCTTGTCCGGGTACGGATAGTCGCCGGAGGTGCCGATATTGGCGTTCACCTTGGTGGGCAACCCCTCCCCGATGGCGCACGGACGAGGGCGAGAGCGGTGGCGGTTGGCGGGCAGCACGGCCCGTCCCTCCGCGATGGCTCGACGCAGGTGCTCGGGGTCGGCGCTATCGCGCGCCGCGGCCTGCCGCATCTCGTCGGTGATGGTGCCCTCGCGGGCGCGGAGAAGCTGAGTCATGTGCTCATGGCTCCCATGGCAGCGGCTGCCTTCATTATAGCAGATCGCCCGCTCGGGGGAAATCGTGCCCGGACGGCAGGGGCGGCTGGCGGCCCCAGGCGGGAGCTGACAGCGAGCGCAGGATGCCGGCAGGTGGTCGCCAGGGCTGGCGCGGCGAGGGGAAAGGCCTTCGGCGGGCGGGTGCCGTCTACTCTTTCTTCAACGCCTCCCGGATCTTCTTGAAGGCCTCGGGGTTCTTGAGCACCTCCTGGAGCTTGCCTTCCTTGCGCAGGCGTTGAAGGAGTGCCCGGACTTCAGCGGGGTCGTCGGGGATCTCGATGCCGGCGGCCTCGGCGGGGGGCTTGGGCTTCGGCGCCGGGGGCTGCCTGTTGGGCGTCTTCCCCTGGTCTGGCCTGGCCTTGGGCTTCTTCGGCCCGGCCTTGGGCGTGGCCGTTCTGGCCTTGGGCTTCGCGGGCGTCGCCGGCCCGCCCTCGGCGGCGGACGCGGTCGCTACGCCCTTCTCCACAATGTACTTATGGCCGTCGACCTCCTCGACGGCCCATTCCTGGGGGCTGAGGTCGCGGATGTTCTTGACGATCCGCTCGATCTTCTCGCGGGGGATGGTCTTCTCGCCGTCGGCGGTGAGGATGGTGACGGCGGCCTGGCCGGCGCAGAGGACGGTGCCCTCGATGCGGGTGCCGTCGCGGAGCACAAGGGCGTCGTCGTCGGGGATGACGGAGACGGAGGGCCCCGTGTCCTCGCCCTCGGCTTCGCCTCCTTCTCCCTTGGGCTGCCCGGCCAGGGCGGCCGGGCCGGCGAGCATGGCGAGGGTCGCGAGCGCGACGAGAAACCAGATGCTGCCTTTCATCTCCGTCTCCTCCGTGCGGAAGCGCCTCGGGCCGCCTGGCGGAGCCTGCTCACTTCGGCGGCTCGCAGGGGCCGGACCGCTCCCTCCTTGAGGGCCGGGTCGCGGATGGGCCCGATGGCCACCCGCTGGAGGTCGAGCACGGGATAGCCGAGCTTGGCCAGGACGCGTCGGACCTGGCGGTTGATGCCCTGGTGGAGCTCGACCTCCAGCTCGGTCTCGTTCTTTCGGCGGCGGCGGACCTCGATCTGGTGGAACGCCGCCTTGCCCTCGGCCAGGCGCACGCCGCGTTGCGCCTGCTCGAGGGCCTGGGGACTCATCGTGCCCTGAACCCGCACGCGATAGGTCTTGGGCACGCCGTGGCGCGGGTGCGTGAGCTTCTGGGTCAGCTCGCCGTCGTTGGTCAGCAGCAGCAGCCCCCGGCTGTCGCGGTCGAGCCGTCCCACGGTGTAAAGTCGCTGGTCGACGTGGCGCACGAAGTCGATGGCCCGGGGCCGGCTCTCGGCGGGCGCCGAGGTGCACACCACCCCGCGAGGCTTGTTGAGCAGGTAGTAGGCCCGCGTTTCGGGCCTCACCGGCTCGCCATCGCAGCGGATATCCGCCCGTTGGGGGTCGACCTTATGCCCCAACTCGACGACCGTTTCGCCGTCTACGGTCACTCGGCCCTGCGCGATGAGTCGCTCGCAGTGCCGGCGCGAGCCGTAGCCGGCGTGAGCCAGGATCTTGTGCACTCGCTCCTCGGGCATACCCAGCGACTCTCTGTGGCCGCCAGCATGGTACACCAAGGACGCGGGGATTGCAATTCCTTCGGCGTGCCGCGCCCACAAGCCTGAGGAAACTGCGGACCACGGAACGCCGGAGGTAGGGGCCAGGCCCCCACGAGAGAGCCGCCGGGCGACGTCGGCTAGGCGAGAGAATGGCGTCGCCGGGGCACGCCGCCGGCGGTCCGTGGTCCTCCGCGAGGCGAGGCTGTGTGGCCACGCGTCGGCACGCCGGCCAGCCTAGCGCCCCCGGCGCCCCTGGTCAAGACCCAACACTCGTCCGAGGCCATCGCTTACAAGCGGTTACAGCGTTTTACAAGCCCTCCTCGCGAAGGGCCGCTGCGGGCCGGGCCGCGTCAGCGCTTGACGCCCGCGGCCCGCCGCGGCACACTATGGGCCGACGGACTTCTCTGCCCCCCCTGGACCCCTCGCTGGCAAGGGACCTCGCCGTGGCCAAGCCGCCCAACATCCTGTTCCTGATGAGCGACGAGCACCGGGCCGACGTCGCCGGCTACGAAGGCAACGCCGTCGTCCGCACCCCGGTGCTCGACGGGCTGGCGCGCAGCGGCGTGGTGTTCCGCAACGCCTACACCCCCTCGCCCATCACCGTGCCGACGATGGGCTGCTTGATGGCCGGCCAACTGCCCAGGACCTGCGGCTGCGAGGGATGGGTGGACCTGCCCCCGGGCAGCCTCACCTGGGCCCGAGTGTTCACCCGCCACGCCTACGCCACGGTAGCCTGCGGGCGGCTCGTCCACCGCGGGGCCGACGTGATGCAGGGCTGGAGCCGCCGCATCGGCGACAGCGTGCTCTCCCAGCACGTCGACGAGCCCGACGAGGAGGCCTTCGCCCGCTACGTGCGCTCCCTGGGAGCCGTCAAGTGGTCGGACGCCAAGGAGATCCAGCGGGCGGGGGTGGGCCGGGCCCACAACCAGATCACCGACGAGTACGCCACCCTGGGCGCCCGCCAGTTCATCGAGCGCTACTTCACCGACCCCCTGTACGACCGCGAGGAGACGGGCCGCCCGCTGCTCCTGCGCGTGGGCTTCCTCCAGCCCCACTACCCCTTCTTCACTAGCCGGGAGAAGTTCACCTACTACCTCGAGCGCGTCCATCCCTTCCTCGAGCAGGAGGCGTTCGACCATCCCTTCCTCGGCCAGCGGCAGGTCCGGCCGGGCAGCGACGTCTCGGAGCGCGACGTCCGCCGCGCCACGGCGGCTTACTATGGCATGGTGGAGAGCATCGACGAGCTCTACGGCCAGGTGCTCGACGCCCTCCGCCACGTGGGCCAGGACCTCGACGACTGGATCGTCGTCTACACCAGCGACCACGGCGACATGCTGGGCGAGCACGGCGTCTGGGAGAAGCAGAAGTTCTTCGAGGGCAGCGTCCGCGTGCCCCTCATCATCCGCTGGCCCAGGCGATTCCAGCCCCGCGTCGTGACCCGCAACGTGAACCTCTGCGACCTCTTCGCCACCCTCTGCGACCTGGCGGGCCTGGCCGTGCCCCCGGGACTGGACAGCCGCAGCCTCGTGCCCCTCATGGAGGGCCAGGCCGAGGGGTGGGGGAACGAGACGGTCTCGCAGTTCCGCGGCACCAACGTGATGATCAAGCACGACCACCTGAAGTACCAGTACTACGGGCCCGAGATGCCCGAGGTGCTCTTCGACCTGGAGGCCGACCCCGGCGAGTACCGTAGCTGCATCGGCGAGCCGCGATACGCCGCCCGCCTCGAAGCCTTCCGCCGCCGCCTCGCCGAGCTGGGCTTCGGGCCCGACGCCGACCCCGACTACGTGGACGCCGGCTACGCCGGATAGCGTGGCCGACCAACTCTCAGGAAACCTGCACACGGAAAGGAGCGTGCACGCGTGGAACGACCGAACATCCTCTACCTCCACTCCCACGACACGGGGCGCTACATCCAGCCCTACGGCTACGCGGTGCCCACGCCCAACCTCCAGCGGCTCGCCGAGGGCGGCGTGGTGTTCCGCAACTGCTTCTGCTCCACGCCCACCTGCTCGGCCAGCCGGGCCGCCCTGCTCACGGGCATGTACCCCCACAACAACGGGATGCTGGGGCTCGCTCACCGCGGCTGGTCGCTCTACGACTACGGCAAGCACATCGTCCACACCCTCCGGCCCGCCGGCTACCACACGGTGCTCTGCGGCGTGCAGCACGTGGCCGACGGGGCGAAGAAGATCGGCTACGACGAGGTGCTGATGGCGGGAGGGCCGGTGGCCAAGGTGGCGCCCCCCGCCGTGGAGTGGCTGCGCCGCGCGCCCCGACAGCCCTTCTTCCTCTCCGTGGGCTTCAGCGACACCCACCGCGACTTCGCCCCGCCCGGCCCCCAGGAGGACCCCCGCTGGTGCCGCGCCCCCGACCCCATCCCCGACACGCCCGTCACCCGCCGCGACATGGCCGGCTTCAAGGCCGAGGCCCGGGAGCTGGACCGGGGGTTCGGCATGGTGCTCGACGCCCTCGACGAGGCGGGACTGGCCGACGACACCCTGGTCGTGTGCACCACCGACCACGGCATCGCCTTCCCCTATATGAAGTGCAACCTCACCGACCACGGCACCGGCGTGTTCCTCATCGTCCGCGGCCCGGGCGGCTTCGGCGACGGGAGGGTAGTCGACGGGATGGTCCAGCACCTCGACCTCTTCCCCACCCTCTGCGAGGTGCTGGGCATCGACCCCCCGCCCTGGCTCCAGGGCCGCAGCCTGCTGCCCCTGCTGCGAGGCGAGGTCGAGCAACTCCACGACGCGATATACACCGAGGTCACCTACCACGCCGCCTACGAGCCCATGCGGGCGGTCCGCACGCCGCGGTGGAAGTACATCCGCCGCTTCGGAGGACGCGGCAGGCCGGTGCTCCCCAACTGCGACGACAGCCCCAGCAAGGACCTCTGGCTGGAGCACGGCTGGGCCGACCGCCCGGCCCCCGAGGAGCAGCTCTTCGACCTCGTCTTCGACCCCAACGAGGGCGGCGACCTGGCCCCCGACCCCGCCCACGCCCACGTCCTGGCCGACCTCCGCCAGCGCCTCGAACGCTGGATGCAGGAGACCGACGACCCGCTGCTCCGCGGCCCGGTGCCCGCACCTCGCGGGGCCAAGGTGAACCCCGCCGAGGGCCTCTCGCCCAGGGAGCCGGTAGTGCCCGCCGACGAGGCGTAGGCCCAACGACCCGTGGCCGGGGACGCCCCCAGCACTCGGGCACCGCGAGCCCCGGCTCGCGAGCGGACGCTCATGGTCAAGCAGCTCAAGGAAGCGGTGGTCCAGCGGGAGAGCCTGGCGCTGCTCTACGTCGTGGCGGTGCTGTGCATCGTGGGCTATCACCGGGCGTTGGGGCTCCTGCCGCCGGAGCTGCGAGGCATCGAGCGGCGGCTCACCCAGGGCGTCCTGTTCCTCGTGCCCACGGCGCTCTTCGCCCTGGTGGTGCTGGGCGAGAACCCGCTGCGGCTGGGGCTAAGGCCGGGCGACGTGCGGGCGGGCGCGGCCATGGCGGCGGTGTTCGCGGTGTTCATGGCCGGGGCGGTCCTGGCCGCGGCGCGGCTGGATTCCAGCCTGGCCGCCCACTACCCGGTCTACAAGGGTGCCGCGGCGGGCCACGGGCTGTTCGTGGCCTACGCGGCGGCGAACGTCTTTTACATGTTCGGCTGGGAGTATCTGTTTCGCGGCTTCCTGCTCTTCGCCCTGGCGAAGCGATTCGGCAGCGTGGCCATCGTGGTCCAGACTGTGCCCTTCGCCCTGGCCCACGTGGGGAAGCCGCAGCTGGAGGCCTTCGCCTCGATCCTGGCCGGGCTGGCCCTGGGAGCCCTGGCGCTGCGGGCGCGGAGCATGTGGCCCTGCTTCGCCGTCCACGCGTTCACGGCCGTGTGGATGGACGCCTGCGTGGTCTACGTCTGGGCCTGACGCCGGGAGGCAGGACCCGAGCTACGGGGGGCCATCCTGGGCGGCCCCGCCGCGGCGGCGGGCGAGGCGCGCGAGACAGGCCACGACGAACCAGAAGGCCACCGCCCCCGCGGCGATGGCCAGCACCGTCGGGCCGCCCCAGAAGTAGAGCAGCGGAATCGCCGTGCTCGTCCACAGCCCCCCGCCCAGGAAGGGCTCGTGGACGAGTTGCTTGCAGGCGAAGGCGTCCGCCGCAGGCGACTCGTAGTCGGGGTCCACCACCCGCAGCAGCAGGAGGCCCGTGGCGGTGACCCCCATGGACTGGCCCATCTCGGCGATGGCCCGCTCGAACCACGCGTCGGGCAGCAGCCGAGGGGCCAGGACCAGCAGGCAGAAGACGTTCCACAACACCCCCGCGGCGATGAGCACCACCAGCGGCAGCCAGCCGGCCCCGATCACCTGGAGGTTGATGGTGGCGATGGCCGCCACCACCAGGAAATCGAGCGCCGAGTTCTGGATACGCCGCGTGAGCCCCACGTCGAGCAGCTTGTGGCGGTCGAACTTCTCCTCCAGGATCTGCACCACCAGCCCGCCCAACATGCACAGGGGGAAGAGGGGAAAGCTCTCCATGAAGCTCTGCTCCGCCTCCGGCGCCACCAGCGCCTCCAGGGCCACGAGCCCCTGCTTGAGCACGTAGCCCAGGGCCACCGCCAGGCCCACGATGGCCACGTGGAGAGTGAAGGACTCGATGGAGTCGGACCTCACGGTCAGGCGGCCGGCGCTGGGCCGACGGTCGACGGGGATGATGCCGATGCTGTCGTCCTCGGGCACGTCGGCGGGGCTCAGCCGCCGCACCGTGTGGCCCCGGCGTGCCGCCCAGTTGATGAGCATCATGCCCACCACGATGGCGCTGATGATGCCCCCCGTGGCACTGGCCAGAGCGAAGTCCTTGCCCGCCGCCCAGCCCAGCTTCTCGAACGTCTCGGCCAGGCCCGAAGCCGTCCCATGGCCCCCCTCGAAGCCCACCGGCAGCACCCCGCCGAACATGTCCGGCAGCCCGAAGAGGCCCCCCAGCCACAACACCACCAAGCCCACCCCCACCACGTACTGGCCCCACGCCACCAACTGGCCGTAGACCACCTGGTGCCCCGCACGCGCCCAGATGGTCGAGACCTTGGGCAGGCGCACGCCCAGGAAAAGGCAGGCGAAAACGATGTTGATGAGAAACCCGGGCAGCCGCTCCCAGCCCGCAATCCACATCGGAGAAACGGCCTTGCCCTCCCCCACCAGGAGCTGCACCGCCGCCAGGCCCACCAGGCCCCCGATCACCGCCGACGGCAGGTAGAGCTTCTGGACCAGGCGCACCCGCGTGCGCAGGGCGTGCCCCACCAGCAGCAGCAGGCACAGGCCCACGAAGGACGGCACGATGGCCATGGGCTTCCCTCTCTTCCCGGAGCCAGCTCCCGGGGCGGGATCATAGGCGTCCGCCCCGCCGCGGTCAACCCGCTCGCGGCGCCGGAGGGTTGACACCGGCGGGCGGTTGGGGTATTACCCCCAGGCGTACCCCTTCCCCCTGTTGCGAAGGAGAGCCCTGATGGCCAGAGCGAAGCGGGTGCTCGTGCTCGGCCTCGACGCCATGGTGCCCAACACCACGAAGAAGTTCCTCGACGAGGGTCTCCTGCCCCACATCGCGGGGCTGGCCGAGCGAGGCACGTTCTCCCGCGTGCGGCCCTGCATCCCCGCCCAGACGCCCTCGAACTGGGATACTATCGCCACCGGGGCCACGCCGGGCACCCACGGGGTGGTCCAGTGGGGCTCCCACATCCCCGGCGAGCCGGTGTGGGAATTCCACCGCGCCGAGGCATTCAACGCCGGCCTGTGCCGCGCCGAATACCTGTGGGAAACCGCCGCGCGGGCGGGCAAGAGCAGCGCGGTGATGAACTACGCCGGCTACCCGCCCACCACCGACGCCGCGGTGCACATCGACTGGCTCTTCCAGCCCGCCAGATCGTACTTCGATCTCTCCGCAGCCACCGTCTACCACAACTGCCCGGAGCTGGATACCACCGACCCCATCGCCCTGCGGCCCGCCGAGGGCTGGGAGAGCCTGCCCCAGTCGCGACGCCCCCCGCTCGAGGCCCCCATCGAGGTGGCCGCCGCCACCCCCGGCGAAAGTCTCCGCTACCACCTCCTCCTGTGTGCGGCCAGCGACGGCTACGACACGGCCTTCATCTGCCAGGGCCGCGACGGCCGGGCGCCAGTGGCCGCCCTGCGCCTGGGCGAGTGGAGCGAATGGGTGCGGGCCGACTTCGCGCTCGCCGGGGGCGAGAGCGCCGAGGGCGCCTTCCGCTTCAAGCTCCTCGAGCTGGCCCCCGATGGCTCCCGCCTTCGCCTCTACCGCAGCGACGCGTTCCCCACCGACGGGCGCTTCTGCTCCCGGCCCGAGCTGGGCCGGCGCATGGTGGCCGAGCTCGGCCCCTACGTGCACGCCGGCCAGCCCTGCTCGCTGCACTGCCGCGGCTGGCTCGACTGGGCCACCGTGGACGAGGTGATGGCCGAGGAGGCCGCCTGGTGGGCCGGCGCCGCGGAAATGGCCATGGACGCCACCGACGCCGCGCTCCTGGTCCTCCACTGGCACATCCTGGACGCCATGGGCCACCGCTTCGTCCCGTTCATCGACCCCACGGGCGGGGCCTACGAGCCGGGCAAAGCCGAGGCGAGCTGGGAGGTGGTGCGCAACTACTACCGCGCCGCCGACCGCT
This sequence comes from Candidatus Brocadiia bacterium, assembly GCA_046538415.1. Lineage (GTDB taxonomy): Bacteria > Planctomycetota > PUPC01 > DSUN01 > DSUN01 > JBKHIY01. The sequence continues at coordinate 144,409 of JBKHIY010000001.1, forward strand.
TCGTGGGCGCCTTCCTCGAGCGCTTCGACGACGGCCAGACCGCCTTCGTCATCGTCTCCGACCACGGGATGCCCGCCAACAAGAAGGCCGTCTCATTGGTCAACGCCTTCAAGGACCGCGGCTGGCTGGCCCTCACCGAGGACGGCCAGGGCGTCGACTGGGCGAGGAGCAAGCTCTTCTTCGCCCAGAACCACCTGTGGATCAACCTCATGGACCGCGACGAGGGCGGCGTCGTGCCCCCCGACCAGTACCACGAGCTGCGCGCCCGGGTGCTCGCCGTCCTGCGCGACCTCAAGGACCCCGAGACCGGCGAGCACGTCATCGCCTTCGCCCTCCCTCGCGAGGACGCTCCCATGGTGGGCATGTGGGGCGATTACATCGGCGACGTCGTCCTCTGCTACGCCGGCGGCTACCGGTGGTCGGGCCCGGAGGTGCTGCGGATGGGCGAGGGCCGCACGGTGTTCCCCTGCGGCGGCGGCAACCACGGGCCCATGGTGTGCACCTACGAGACCGACGCGACCTCGGTGATGGGCACCCTGGTGCTCGGCGGCGCCGGCCTGCGGGCCGTCGGGCCCGCGCCCCGGCTCGAGCAGTTCCGCCTGTGCACCACCGACGTGGCGCCCACCGTGGCGCATCTTCTGGGCCTCGACCCGCCGGCCCAGAACGAGGGGCGCGTGCTCCACGAGTTCCTCGAGGGGGCCTACGCCCAGCATCCCCGCCGCACCCTGGCCTCCACCGAACGCGACCTCGTCCACCGTCCCCGCACAAAGCCCCAGCCGGTCCAGCTCCAGGGCGACGTGACGGACGAGGAGTAGGGGAGTCAGCGGGACGCGTCGATGCGCACGAGAGCGTGGGGAGGAAGTGCGAGGTCGAATGGCCCCGTGGCGCTCACCACCTCGCCGACCTTCCTGCGGGCCACCTCGGGCGCCCGCGTGGCCTGGGCCACGTTCGAGTCGTCCACGCGGTGGAGGCCGAGCAGGCCTTCGAGGCCGCGGACGACGACCTCCTGGGGCTCGTCGTCCAGGTTGGCCAGCAGCATGCGGCGCTTGCCCCCCTTAGTGGCCCCCAGCGCGGCCACCCGCAGCGGGTCGTTCACGGCCACGGCAAGGGTCTCCCCGCCCGCGAAATCGGCCAGGGCGTCGAACACCAGATAGACAGGGAACACGCAGCCCGGTCGCGAGGGCAACAGGTCCGGGGCCGGCGAGCCCGCCTCCGTCTCCATCACCCCCAGTCCGCCGGTGGTCTCGTAGGCGGTGATGCTGTGGACGCAGCGCTGGGCGAGCTGCTGGAGCATGCCCACCGTCCAGGCCGCCGCGAACAGCGCCCCCTGGCGGGGGTCCACGCTGGGCGGGAGGGTGCCCGGGGCAGGCGGCCGGGTCCTGCCCCGCGGCCGGAGGGTCACCGGCCCCAGGGCCAGGGGCAGGCCGGGCGCGAACTGGCGGGCCGTGGCCACGGTCCAGCCCTGGCCCTCCAGGTTTTCGACCACCGAGGCATTGTCGAAGGTGTGCACCTGGGGGGTGAAGGCGTAGGCCAGGACATCGAGCTCCGCAACGGGCGGGCAGTCGCGGTTCAGCTCGGTGAAATAGCGGCTGGTGCCGCCGCCGAACTGCCGCCCGGGCAGGTGGCGGCGGGCCAGCGGCACCTGGCCCGGCTTCGTGGCCCCCTTGGCCTCGAGGGGGAAGACCAGCCACCGTGCGACGCGGGCGGGGAGAGCCTTCGCCGCCTCGGCCAGGGCCTCGAGCTCGGCCTCCTCGGCGCCCTCGGCCAGCGATAGGGCGACCTCCAGCTCCGCGCCCACCGCCGTCGCCTGCTCGCCCGCACGTGCCAGAGCGTCCCGCCAGCCCTCCTGCGAAGGGGCCAGGTCGGTCCGCAGATGGGCCAGGCGGAGGGCCTTGAGCCGCGCCGTCTCCCGGGCGCTGAGCGGCTGGCCGTGGCTGGCCACGGCCAGGCCCAGGCGAGGCAGCGGCCCGCAGGGGCTCTCGCCCAGCTCGACGGCGAGCAGCTTGTCGCGGGGCGGCGGCGCGCTGGGCGGCACCTCGCCCCGCAGCCGCAGGGTCACGGTCTGCTCGACCGTCGTGCCCTCCTGGACCTCGACGGGCCGGGGCCGCTCGAGGGGGGTGCAGTAGGTCTTGAACGAGGCGTCGGTCCAGTTCCGCTGGTCCTCGGTCTCGAAGGCATCGCCTTCGCACCGCACCTCGGCGACGACGCCGGGGGCTACTTCATGGGCGATGGCGCGGACGTCGAGGAACGGCTGGTGAGGCGCGACGAGCCGGGGGAAGCGGCCCTCCTCCCGCGAGCCGTCCGTCTTTTCCACCGTGCACGCCTTCCCCGCGCACTCGCGCGCGGGATGGAGGACGCAGAAGCCGATGCGGTTGCGAAGGAAGGTCGAGCGTGCGGTGCCCCGCATGGCGAAGGTCACCGTGCCGTCGGGCTCGCCGGCCAGGGTGCCCCGCCACAGGAAGTCGATGCCCCCCTGGCGGCACGCGGCGTCGAAGCTCACGCGGAACGTGCCGTCGCCCTTCTGCACCTGGAGGCCGCCGACGCGGGGCGGCACGGTGCTCCACTCCTGGTCGCGCACCGCCGCGTAGACGCCCCGCAGCACCTCGCGCTCGCCCAGGCAGATGCGGCGCAGGTAGGCCCACTCGGCGTCGAAGACCATCCGAAGCGGGCCGGCGTGCAGCTCGATCCATTTCGGCATCGGAACCCTCGCTGGGCACGGCGCCCGCAGGGCGCGCCCCTCACCGGCTCATCATTCCGTCGCCGCCGCGGCCCCTTCCGCCAGGCCGTAGGCGGCCAGGGGGTTCTCCCACAGCACCTTCCTGGCGATGTCGACCACGTCGTCCTCGATCAGGAAGCCCTCCTCGACGAGCTGGGCCAGGGCGCGGGCCAGGCAGTGCCTGGTGACCAGGAGCTTGCCGTAGCACCACTCGACGATGTAGCCATCGGAGTAAAAGGCGTTCCAGGCGGTGTTGGGCAGCAGCTCCAGGCGGTCGCGGAAGAAGGTGTGGAGGGTGGAGGGCGAGAAGCCGTGCCACCAGGCCCCGCTGACCACCAGGTTGGGGTAGGAGCGGGAGAGGAACACGGCTTCCTGGCTGGGCAGCCGGGTGGCCAGGAAGAGGTCGAAGCGCGTATGCGGGTGCTTCTCGAAGTGGGGAGCCAGGGAGCGCAGGAAGTCGGGGTTCCAATAGGCGGCGTTGTAGCCCTGGGGCGTGTAGCGGATGGAGCCGTGGAAGAGCTGGACGACCATGCCGTGGCTGGCCGCCGCCTGGGCGGTGGCGTCGGCGGAGAAGCTGGCCACGGCGTCGGCCTCCCCGTGGGAGAGCCGCACGCCGGAGGCCAGGCGGCGCAGCAGGGTGTCGGCGCTGTCGTCGTCCACGGGCTGATAGGTCCACGGGCCGGGAGGCCACACGTGGAGGGCGCGGACGCCCTTCTCCGAGGCCAGCCAGTCGACGCGCTCCGAGATGGCGCCGCGCAGGGCGGCAGGGGAATCGGGCACCGAGCCGGCCCACTGCTCGAAGGGCGCCAGGGAGCGGATGGCGTAGAGCGGCTCGCCATATTCGTAGGGCACGTAGCGCTCGGTGGCGTCGGGCATGCCGTCGCGGATGGCCACGAACAGGCGCTGGATGCCGGCCTGGTCGAGCACGCCGGGCAGCCACTGGGGGTCGTCGGCGTGGGCGCGCACCGCCTGGTCGGCCTCCCGCCAGTTCCCCTCGGTGAGGGTCCGGGCCTGGAAGCCGTAGAGGTCGCGGAGGATGCCCATGAAGGCCCAGTGGTTCACCGTGTTGCGCACCGCGGGGAAGAGGGGGACGACCTCGTGGAGATAGGCCTCGGGGTCCTGGCCGGGGTCGGCCTCGAGGGGGCCGCCCTTGGCGCGGGCCAGCTCCTTGCTCAGCCAGTGGTAGGAGGCGATGTCGGCCAGGCTCTGGGCCTGGCGCACGCCGCCCAGGTGGCTGTGGACGTCGGCCACGGGCAGTTCGTCCAACTGGTCGCGGATCTTCCGGCACAACTCGTTCATCATGGGGCTCCATCTGGGCAGGGGGGCGAGCGATGCCGCCGATCATAGGTCCATCGCGGCCCCTGTCAAGCCGGCCTGGCGACGTCGGCGCGGCCGGCGCCCGGTGTGGCCAAGTGCAATGAATTGTAATGCTTGTGAAGCAAAACGCGGCGGAGACCGACTAGAAAAACAGGGGGCGGCCCACACGTGGTGTTCACAACCGGCCCCGGTTCTTGCGCTGCCGGGGCCGGGCGCCGGAAACGCACGGGTCGCCCCCTCCTTCACTTCCAGCGGATGCGGGCCACCCACACCGTGTTGTCCGAGCCGTGCTTGTGGCAGCCGCGGGGCTGCATCCACTCGGCGGCGGTGACCCACGTCTCGCCCTCGTCGACCTCGCACACCCCGAAGTTGCCCAGCCGGGCCCCCCGCTCGGGCACCAGCGCCCGCTCGCTATCCCGCAGCACGCACAGCCGATCGGGGTCCACTCGAGCCATGAACAGCGGCGCGCGGTGGCGGAACACGTGGTCGTTGCCCGCTCCCCGCCGGGTGTAGACCAGGTAGAGGGCGCGGGGGCCGACGACCCAGTGCTGCTGGGTGTTGTAGCTGCCCAGCTCCCGCCCGTCGTCGAAGCGCCAGGGCACGGGCTCGTCGAAGTGGAGGCCGTCGGAGCCGCGGGCCACGTAGCCCCGCCGGTCGTTGCGAAGGGTGAGGAAGTAGCGGCCCCCGAAACGTGCCAGCGACGGCTCGCAGAGCCCCCGCGGCACGTCCAGCTCCAGCTCCGTGCCGTGCTCGGCGTAGACGAGGCTTCGGCCGTCGAAGCGGCATCGCAGAACGGTGGTGCTGTAGCACCGCTCGCGGGGATCGTCGTCCTTGTAGTAAATGGGCAGGAGGATATGGCCGTCGGGCAGGTCGACGCGCTGGACGCTGCCCGCCCCGGCGTTGAAGAACTTCTTCTTGTCGTCGGGCATCTCCAGCGTCCGCCACGCGCTCCACGAGCGGGCCTCGGGGTCGTAGACCGAGTAGGCCGTCTGGCGGTGGCGGTAGGCGATGGGCCGGCGGTCGTCGCGGTAGTGCACGGTGTGGCCGATGCCTAGCAGGGTGCCCGAGGCGGCGTGCCACTTGGGGGTGAAATCGCAGATGCCCACCGCGATCTCGCCCCGCTGCCGCCGTCCCAGGGTCTCGTGGCCTGTCGGGCCCGTCCAAGTAGCGCCCCGGTCCCCGGTGCGCAGGTCGTGGATGGCGAAGAAGACGTCGGAGCCGCTTAGGAGCAGCTTCTGCATGGTGAGCACCACCGTGGGGGGCTCGCCGGGGATGGCCCCCGCTCGGGCGTGGACCCAGCAGGTCTTCCCGTCGAAGCCGGAGCGGACGCGCTCGAGGCGCACGGTGTAGCCGGGGGAAGCCATGTCGGAAGTTCCACACAGGGCGGGACTAGCGGCGACCAGGATGGCGACGGCGGCCAGACGACGCATCATGCTCCTTTCCCTCGCCACCACGACCCGGGGACGCAACGGATTGGGCCACAAAACGGCCCGGAGATCAAATGCCCCGGGGAGAGGTTTTTCCCGGATTGGGCGAAACCCGCGCCGCCCGGCTCGCGTCTAAGGGTGCGGATATGCCCTTCCCGCCCACAGGAGGCCCACGATGAGCACGCGACGCGTCCTTCGCTTCGTCCTGGCCGCCGGCCTGGCCCTGGCCGCGGCCCTGGCCTTCCGCGCCCACAGCGTGGCCAAGACCACGGCCGAGGACCTCGGCGGGCCCCGCCGCTACCTCACCCACGTGAGCACGGACAAGCCCATCTACCGGACCGGCGAGAGCGTCTACATCCGCGCCGTCCTCCTCGACGCCATCGACCACACCCCCCTGCCCGAGGACGAGCAGGCCCGGGCCTTCGTCGAGATCAAGGGGCCCAAGGGCGACGCCGTGGCCTCCGGCCACGTGGCCTCGCACGACAGCGTCGTGGGCTTTCGCTGGCCCGTGCCTGACGGCCAGGCGGGCGGAGAGTATACCATCAAGGTGACCTACCCCTGGCAGGGGCACGCCCCCGCGGAGCGGAAGTTCGACATCCGGGCCTACCGCCCGCCGCGGCTGAAGAGCCAGATCGTGTTCCTCCGCGACGGCTATGGCCCGGGCGACGACGTGGGGGCCACGCTGCACGTGGAGCGGGCCGAGGGCGGCGTGCCCCAGGGCGCCAAGGTCACCGCCATCGCCCGCGTCGACGGCCAGGAGGTCCATCGCGGCGACGCCCGGGTGGACGGCGAGGGCAACTGCACGGTCGACTTCCAGCTCCCCCAGGAGATCGAGCGCGGCGAGGGCACCCTGGCCCTGGTCATCGAGGACGGAGGCGTGGTGGAGACCGCGGCCAAGACCATCCCCATCCTCCTCCAGACCGTGGACATCGAGGTGTTCCCCGAAGGCGGCGACCTGGTGGCCGGCCTGCCCTGCCGCGTCTACCTCGAGGCCAAGCGCCCGGACAAGAAGCCGGCCGACATCGCGGGCCGCATCGTCGACGCCCAGGGCCGCCTGGCCACCACCTTCCGCACCGAGCACGAGGGCCGCGGCAGGTTCAGCTTCATCCCCAGGAAGGACGGGGAGTACACCCTCCAGATCACTGAGCCCGCGGGCATCCAGACCACCTACCCCCTGCCCCCGGTGAGGCCCGCCGGCGCCGTCATCCGAGCCCTCCAGAACCGCACGCCCAGCGGCCAACCCGTCCGCCTCCGCGCCGGCAGCACCGAAGGAGGCAAGCTCACCGTCACGCTCACCCACCGCGAGGTCGAGGTCTCCTCGGCCACCTGGGACGCCCTGCCCGGCGTGCTAGCCGACGTGGTGCTGGCCCCGCCCGCCGGCGCCGACGGCGTGCTGATCGCCACCCTGTGGGACGCCGAGGGCGCCCCCCTGGCCGAGCGGCTGGTCTACCGCCAGCCCGCCGAGTCCCTCAAGATAGCCGTCCGCACCGAGAAGTCCTCCTACGTACCCGGGGAGAAGGTGAAGCTCACGGTCCAGACCACCGACGCCGAGGGCCAGCCCGTGGGCGCCGTGGTCGGACTCACAGTCGCCGACGACAGCGTGCTGGAGATGATCGAGACCCGCGAGCAGGCGCCCCGGCTCCTCCCCATGGTGTTCCTGGAGCCCGAGGTGCGCGAGCTGGCCGACGCCCACGTCTACCTCGACGAGAGCGACCCTGAGGCCCCGCTGGCCCTCGACCTCCTGCTGGGCACCCAGGGCTGGCGGCGCTTCGCCTTCGTCGACCCCGCCGAGTTCCTCAAGGACCATGGGGACAAGGCCCGCCGCGTGCTCGCCCTCCGCATGGCCACCCGCCGCGAAGAACTCCGAGCCAAGGGAGGGCGGATGAACCGCGGGGCCGCACGGCTGGGCTTCGCGGGAGCCGAGGGAGCCGCCGAAGTGGACGCCGCGATGCCCGCCGCTCCGCCCGAGGCCGAGCCTCAGGCCGCCGCACCGCCCGAGAAGGCCCCCGCTCCCGCCGATGAGAAAGCGGAGCTGCGCAAGGAACTCAAGGACATCCTCGAAAAGCGCGCCAGAAAGCAGGAGGAGGCCCTGGTGGCCGAGGAGCCCATGGCCGAGCTCAGGGCCGACAGGGCCAGGAGGCTCCGCCGAACCAGTTTCGTCCCCGTCCGGGTCTACGCCCACCAGGCCCGCCCCGACCGCCAGCCCAACGACCGCGTGGACTTCACGGAGACGCTCTACTGGAACGCGGGGGTGAAGACCGATCCCCAGACCGGCGAGGCCACCGTCGAGTTCGCCCTCAGCGACTCGGTGACCACCTTCCGCGTCTTCGCCGACGCCTTCAGCTCTGCCGGCGTCCTCGGCCAGGGCACGGGCGTCGTGGAGAGCGTCGAGCCCTTCTACATCGAGCCCAAGCTGCCCCTGGCCGTGACCGCGGGCGACGTGATCGAGCTGCCCGTGAGCGTGGTGAACGCCCTGGAGAGCGGGCTGGGCGAGGTGACCCTGGTCGTCACCGCCGACGGCGAGCTGGCGGTCGAGGACCCTGAAGCCTTCGAGCTGGGGCCCGAGGCCCGCGAGCGGCGGGTCGTGCGCATCAAGGTCGGCCACTTGCGCGGCAAGACGGGAGTCGTGCTCGAGGCCAAGGCCGGCCCCTACGCCGACAAGGTGACCCGGCCCCTCCGCGTGGAGCCCAGGGGCTTCCCCGTCGAGGTCGGCTTCGGCGGGATCACCGCCGCCGACAGCTCCTTCTCCCACACCGTCGCCATCCCCCAGGGGGTGGTGCCCCGCAGCGTGACTACCGAGGCCGCCGTCTACCCCACCCCCCTGGCCAACCTCACGGAGGCCCTCGAACGCCTCATCCGCGACCCCCACGGCTGCTTCGAGCAGACCAGCTCCACCAACTACCCCCTGGTCATGGCTCAGCAGTACTTCCTCAGCCACACGGGGGTAGACCCCGAGCTGGTGGCGGCCAGCCGCGAGAAGCTGGAGGAGGGCTACAAGCGGCTGGTGAGCTTCGAGTGCAAGGAGAAGGGCTACGAGTGGTTCGGCTCCGACCCCGGCCACGAGGCCCTCACCGCATACGGCCTCCTCGAGTTCTCCGACATGGCCGAGGTCCGCGAGGTCGACCCCTCGATGATCGAGCGCACCCGCAAGTGGCTGCTCGCCCGCCGCGACGGCGAGGGCGGCTTCAAGCGAAACCCCCGGGCCCTCGACAGCTTCGGCCGAGCCCCCGAGCCCACCACCAACGCCTACATCGTGTGGGCACTGCTCGAGGCGGGGCAGAAGGACATCGACAAGGAGGTCGAGGCCGCCATCCAGAGCGCCCTGGACGCCGAGGACAGCTACGTGGTCGCCCTGGGGGCCAACATCGCCGCACTCGCCGGCCAGGACGCCGCGGCCAGGAAGCTGATGGACAAGCTGGCCAAGGCCCAGCACGAGGACGGCTTCGTCGACGGCGCCCTCACCAGCATCACCCGCAGCGGCGGCCAGGCCCTCCGCATCGAGACCACCTCGCTGGCCGTCCTCGCCTGGCTCCGCGACGCGGCCTACGCCGGCGCCGTCGAGAAGGCCATGCACTACATCGCCGAGAGCTGCAAGGCCGGCCGCTTCGGCTCCACACAGTCCACCGTCCTCGCCCTCCGCGCCATCGTCGCCTACGACAAGCGGCGAGCCCGGCCCAAGGCCCCGGGCACCGTGCGCATCCACGTCGACGGCCAGCCGGTGGGCGACCCCGTGCCCTTCCAGGAGACCACCAAGGGGGCCATCGAGCTGCCCGACGTCAGCGAGCTGCTCAGCCCCGGCGAGCATACCATCGAGCTGCGAATGGCCGACGGCGGGGCCATGCCCTACTCCCTGGCCGTCCGCTACCACAACCTCCAGCCGCCGTCCGCCCAGGAGTGCAAGGTGGGCCTCCAGGTGGCCCTCAGCGACGCCCAGCTCGACGAGGGCACCGTCACCGAGGCCAACGTCACCGTCACCAACCGCGCCGACGAGGCCCTCCCCCTCACCGTGGCCATCGTGGGCGTGCCCGGCGGCCTCGAGCCCCGCCACGACCAGCTCAAGGAGCTGGCCAAGGCGGGCCGCATCGCCGCCTACGAGGTCATCGGGCGCGACGTCGTCCTCTACTGGCGCCAGATGCGGGCCGGCCAGACCATCGAGCTGCCCATCAGCCTGGTCGCCGCCGTGCCCGGCACCTACACCGGCCCCGCCAGCAGGGCCTACCTCTACTACACCGACGAGTTCAAGACCTGGACGAAGGGCCTCCAGGTCGCCATCCGCCCCCGCGCCGGGCAGTAGCCTGGCCGGCCGACGCGCCGCTCCCACGCCCCCGCGGGCCAGTCGCCTGCGGGGGCGTCGCGCGCCCGGCGGCAGCGCCCCCCCTATGGCCGCTCCAGCTCGATGACGAAGGTGGGCTTGCGGGGGTCGATACGCAGAACCCCGTCGCGCACCGTGCCCGTGTCGATGGGCCGCAGGTGCCAGTCGAGCAGCCGCACCCGCATGCCCTCGAGCATGGGGCACTCGATGGTGGCGCCCACGCGGCTGACCAGGACGGGCAGGCCGCCGCGGCTCACGGTGGCGCCCTTGTTCCACCACCAGCCGAACTCGCGGCGGATCTTCTCGTGGTTCAGCTCGAAGCCGCTGTTGAAGCTGGTGCTCACGGCGGCCAGCACGGCCCGCCGGGCCTCGGCCAGCGGAGCCCCGTCCCCGCTGGCCAGGCAGAAGGTCAGGTAGCGCTCGTCCTCGCCCACCGGGTAGGGCGTGTCCGGGGGGTTGTGGACCACCACGTCGCGGAGCACCACCCCCGTGCCAAAGCGCACCGGCCCGCCGTGCTGGGCGAAGAAGCCGCTGTACATGGCCACCCCCGGGGCGTCGAACTTCAGGTGGCCGCGCTGCCAGTGGTACTCGATCTCCCCGGTGGGCTTGATGGGGCACGGCTCGTAGACCCGCGGCTTGTAGGTGGGGCCGAGGATGGCGTCGTCCTCGCGGCCTGGGTCGATGATCAGCCTCACGCCGTAGCGGTAGGTGGTGGGCAGGAACAGGTCGCCCACGGGGCCGTACTGGATCTTGTCCATGGCGTAGAGGCTGCGGCGGCCGAAGACGAAAGTCGTGGGCTCGGGGGCGGGCCGCAGGAGGTTGCGGGTGAACACCTCGGCGGCGGCCCGCATGGCGGCCATCTGGACCTCGTCGTACTGGAAGTGGAGCCCCTGGGGATGGCCGTGGTCGCTGTGCGTGTAGTCCATGGCGTGCTCGTAAGGCCTGGGCTTCGAGGCGTCGGGCACGGCGCCGAAGTAGTGCCACACGATGGCATCCCAGTCCTGGATGGAGCCCAGCGAGGCGACGCGCATGGGGTACTCGCTGCGGTACTTCGCGGGGTTGTGAATCTGGTTCTCGTAGCACAGGAAGGGCTTTGCGGGGAAGCGGTTGTGCTCCAGCCACGGCTTGTCCCAGCACAGGCGAGGCAGCTCCTCGAGGCCGCTGTACCAGGGGAACCGCTTGTGCGTGGGGTCGTGGTGGAAGCCGCTGATGTAGCTGTCGTGGGCCACCGCGTCGGCGTGCTGGTGGAGGAACTGGCTCTGCATCTCGAAGCCGATCCCCGTGTCCCAGCACAGGGGCGCCGCCGCGGTCGAGCGCCCGCAGGCCTTCACCGCGTCGTGCTCCGCCTGCTTGTGGCGGACCCAGATGCCGACCAGGAACTCGATGACGTCGCTGCCCCGCGCGGCCACGAAGTCGTCCGGCCCCAGCTTCTGCGCGACGGGCCTCTCCAGCCGCACGCCCAGGGCCACGCCCTGCTTCTCCGCCTGCACCTCGCTGCGCAGCGGGAGGAGCAGCACGGTGCCCCGCTCCAATGACTCGCCAGGGAGGAGGAACTTCCAAGCGGCGAGCAGCTTGGCCTCCGTGCCGTACTTCTCGCCCAGCCACTCGTTCCACTGCTCGAGCAGCTCGCGCTGGAAGAAGGCGGGAAGGCGGAGGAAGCTGCCGCCCATCATCCGGCGGAACCACCACTCCTCGTTGCTCAGCTCCCAGATGGCGAACACCGGATCGTCGGCCCACCGCTGGCCGGTATAGCGATTGCCGTGATCGGCGATCTGCCGCATGCGAGCGATGCCCAGGGCGTGGAGCCGCGGGTCCCAGATGCGGGCCGGGTGCCTGTGGATCTTCGTGCCCTCGGGCCCCACGGCCTGGCGCCAGGCCTCGGCAGTGGCGGGGTCGTCGACCACGCGCACGTCGTCGGGCATGGCCTTGCCCACGCGGTTCAGCCCGGCGCACCAGGCGTGCATGCCCTGCTGGCGCAGGCACCACAGGAAGTGGTCGGCGAGGTCGGCGGGCGAGCCGTCGCCCCGCGCGTAGGACGTGGGCTCGGGGAAGCCGCGCCAGAAGCGCACCAGGTTGAAGCCCAGGGCCTTCAGCCGCGCCACCACCGCCTCGTTGTCCCTGTGCGTCTTGCCCGGGAAGCCGCCCACGCAGCCCCAGAAGCGCACCCGCCGACCGTCCAGGCTCAGGTGCCCGTCCTCGACCGTCACGTAGCCCTCGGCGTCGGCCGGGGCGGGAGGGAGCTGGAACTGCGCGGGCACGACGCCGGGCTTCTCCGCGGGCTCTTCCTGGGGCTCTTCCTCGGCCGCGGGCCCGGGCACGGGGGCCGGGGCGAAGCGCAGCTCGAGGTCCTGGAGCCGGAAGTTCGCCGCCACCAGCCCCTTGCCCGGGAAGACGGGCACGAAGGCCAGCTCCTGGCCCTCGGCCAGCAGGACGGCCACGTCGGCCAGGGGCTTCTCCTCGCCCGACTTGAGCGGCACCGATGCGACCTCCTGGCCCGTGCCCGCCTGGCGGTCGAGCTTGTAGAGTGCGAGGGCGATGGGCGCCCCCCCGTCCCATATCCGCGCCCGCACCGTGCCCGCGACCTCGTAGCGGCCGGCCTGGGGGGCGATGAAGGTCAGGGCCGCCATCTTGTCCCCCGGCTGCCCCGGCCAGGCGGTGCGCACGCTGAGCTCGATGGACGTGGGGTTCACCTGGGCCTTGGGCTGGCCGCCGTGAGCGTGGTCGGCGGCGGCCCACACGGTGCCGCTCCAGGGCATGGGCTGGTAGCTGGCGGGCTCGGCGGGCTTCGGGGGCCACAGGCGGTCGAGCCGCCAGCGAGGCTCGCCGTCGGCGACGAAGGGGTTGCCCCGCGTGGCGCCCGGCTTCTCGCCGGTCCACGGGTCGGGGGGCCGGTGGACGGTCTTGCCCGCGGCCTTCTCGAGGGCTTCCTCGTCGAGGGGGGCGAGCAGTTCGGCCATCCGCTCGCCGTCGACGGGCGGCTCGGCGAGGAGGTAGAAGGGCCGCCCGTCGGCGGGCAGGACCAGGGGGCCGTCCACCCTGCGGTCGTTGCCCACCACGTCGCGGGCCACCAGGCCCTCGAGGGGCAGCTCCAGCCGCCTCTCGCCCTTACGCGACCAGGCGATGGCCACCCCCTGGTCGTGCCGCTGGTCGTGGAACACGTGGACCACGGCCCCCGGGGGCCGCACGGTGGCCACGTGGCGGCTGAGGCCCAGGTGGTGGCTGAGCACGTTGAACACGCTGACCGCGATAGTGGGGTCGCCGTGGTCGTCCCACAGCTCGGTGCCCGACATCGTCCAGTCCCACCAGCTCTTGCCGTGCTGTTCGTAGCCGATGTGGAAGAGGATGCACTTCTCGAGCCCTGCGGCCATCATGTCGGCCGCGCTGCGGGCGGTCATGTGGGCGTACTCGGCGGGCGTCTTGCCCGTCAGCGGCAGGGCGGGGTAGTCGTGCGAGGTGTTGACGTAGGTCCAGCCCTCGTTGAACCAGATTTCGGTGGAGGGGTCGCCGCCCACCTCCATCCACCTGTGGAGCCGGCGCATGGCGTCGGCGGAGGCGGCGGGGCCGGCGGAGTAGTTGTGCCACGAGTAGGCGTCGACGAGCTTCGCTCCGCCCCGCTCGAGGAATGCCCGGTTGAGGCCCGTCATCCCCGGCCAGGTGGCGTTGATGAGGAACGGGGCGTCGGGGTCGTGCCGATCCACCAGGCGCGAGGTGCGCTCGACGATGCGATAGTAGAGCGCCGGGTCCCAAGCGGGCTTGTGGATGTCGGGCTCGTTGGCGAACTCCCAGGCCACGGCCTTGTCCTTGTAGCGGCTCAGCAGGCGGGTCACGAACACGTCCCATGAGGTCTGGACCGACAGGTCGTCCCACCGCGGATCGTCGGCCGGCCATTGCATGTCCCTGGGCAGGTTGCTGGCTCCCAGTGCCCACTTGGGCGGGGAGTACATCACGTAGTTGATGGCCATGCCGTGGTCTTCGAGCAGGGCGATGCGCTCGTCCTGGCCGGCCCACTTCCACTCGTCGGGTCCCTCGGGCTGGACGGCCTTCCAGCCCATCGGGCCCCACCACCATCGGCACCACCGCAGGCCGATCTTCTGGGCGTTGCGGATGCACAGCGGCCCGCGGAAGGACCCGCCGAAGCGCTCGCGGCGGTCCGGCCTCGTGGCCGCCTTGGGAAAGGGCACCGCGGTCAGCGGCACGTCGGAGGAGGCCAGCAGCCGGGCCTCCGCCGCCTCGCCCCCCCGCGGGTCCAGAGCCGCGGCCCGGACGAGCGTGAGGCCCCGCCGGGCGAGCTTCACCACTCGCCGGCGGGCCACCGTCTGGCCCGGGGCCAGGGCGACCTCGCTGCCCGCCTCCAGGCGTCCCCGGCCCTCGTAGTCGAGCAGGCCCCAGGCGCCGCGCGCCGTGCGCGCCTCGTCGCCCGGGTTGTGGAGATAGGCCACGACCTCCACCTCGTCGCCCACCTCCAGCAGTCTGCCGTCCTCGGTGTAGGGCGGCAGCTTCGGGGCCTCGGCCGCCACCTCGACCGGGCCGCGGGGCACGTAGGCCTCCTGGCCGCCGGACCGGGTGACGCAGATGCCGTCGAGCCAGAAAGGATTCGGCCCGCCGATCATCAGGATCCACGTGCTCTCGGGCATCGAGCCGGTGGTGACGTTCTCGGGGGTGAAGACGAAGCTCGCCCGCCGCCACTCCCGGTCCACCTGCATCTTGTAGCGGAAGTTCCAGGCGTACTTGCGCTTCTGGGCGGTGGGGCGCTCGCTGGGCGCGATGCACACCCGCACCTCGCCCGCCTCCCGGGCCCGCGCCGAGAGGCTGATGCGATAGCTGTGGCCCAGGGGCAGGGGGAAGGAGGCGGAGCGGAGGCCCTTCTCGTCCACCCGCAGGGCGTACTGGCCGAAGGCCGGATGCTCCTCGTCCACGGCGCCCCGGACGAGCCAGTAAGCGGTGCAGCCCTCGAAGCTGCCGTTCTTGAGCAGGTTGGCCGCCGGCCCCTCCGCCTCCTTGCCCGGCGGGCCGATGGCCAGGTCGTGGAAGCGCGCTTCGCCCCAGAAGTGGGGGCTGTGCTTCCACGCGGCGAAGACCAGCGACTCGCCCTCCCCCAGCCGCACCGGCTCGGGCAGCACCTCGGTGGGGATGTGGAGGCGCTGGCGCTTGGCGTCCACCCGGCGCACCAGGCGGTAGGTGCCGTCGGCCTCGAGCTTGCCCACCTGGATGCGGGCGTCGCGGGGCTGGACGCCGCCCGTGACGGCGAAGGTGCCCGGCTCGGGCGGGGTGAACAGCAGCACCGCGGCCTTCTCGTAGCCCGGGCGGCCGGCGGGGCCGTGGCCGCCGAGCTTGACCATCTCGCCGCCCTCGCCCGCCGTGCCCCACGTGTGCTTGGCCCAGGGGGCGTCGGGCTCCCAGTCCACCGTGGCGAGCTTTTGCCCCTCGGCGAGCCGCTTCTTGTCGGCGAACGCGATACGCCACCTGCCCCCCTGGGCGTCCACGCCGCTGCGGGCTTCCCCCTCGAAGGCGGGCCGATAGGTGGCCGCGGCCGCCGAGGCGCCGGCGGCCAGGAGCATGGCGAACCATTTGCCCATCTGTGGTCTCCGATGATCGGGTTCAAGAGCGAGAAACGCACTGCCCATCATACTGGCCTACCAGGGGCCGTTCAACGGGGCCGAGCCCGCGGGCCTCTCAAGGACGCCGGCGATGGCCTTCGGCAATCGCCGCGCTCGGCGGTGGCCACAGGCCCGGCGTCGAGTCTTCGGAAGGTGGGGGAGGAAACCGCTTCTGCCAGAAGGGTTTCCTCCCCCACAATCCGTCCCACCAACCATTCCGCACGCCCTCCTCCGCCCCCGCGGTTGCTTCCCCACCCGCGACGTGGTAGAAGGTCTTCCGGTCATCGGTCCCCGAGGCTTGTGGAGAGGAAGAAGCGATGAGCCTACGGCGCCTGTGCCGCATGGTCCCGCTGGTGGCGGCCCTGGCCCTCCTGGCCCGTGCCCCCGCGGGGCCCGTCCACCAGGCGGCCCGCGACGGCGACGCGGAGAAGATCGTCGAGCTGCTCGACCAGCGGGCCGACCTGGTCGACTCCCGTGCCGCCAACGGCTGGACGGCCCTCCACTGGGCCGCCGCCCGCGGCCACAAGGCCGTCGCCCAGGCCCTCCTCGCCCGGGGCGCCGAGGTGGACGCCACGGACCGCCACGACGCCACGCCGCTGCACCTCGCCGCCACGTTCGCCAACGCCGAGGTCGCCCGCGTGCTCCTCGACCACGAGGCCGACCCCGGCCTGCGCACCCGCGACTACTGGACCCCGCTCCATCACGCCCTCCACGCCGGCAGCCAGCCCATGGTCGAGCTCCTGCTCGACGCGGGGGCGAAGAAGGATGTCTTCGCCGTCGCCGCCCTGGGCGACGAGCGGGGCCTCCAGCTCCTCCTCCAGGCCAACGCCAAGAACGCCAAGGTGGCCGACGGCACGGGCAGGACGGCCCTCCACTGGGCCGCCGCCTGCGGCCAGGCCAAGGCCGCCGAGCTGCTCCTCGCCGCGGGCGCCGAGCCGGACGCCTGCACCCAGGCCGAACGCACGCCCCTCCACGCCGCCGCACGCGGCGGGGCCCTCGAGGTCGCCACCCTGCTCCTGCTCAGCGAGGCCGAGCCCGACGCCCGCGACCGACGGGGCTTCACCCCCCTCCACGACGCCGCCCGCCAGGGCCACGAGGCGCTCGTCGCCCTCCTCCTGGAGAAAGGCGCCCGGCCCCAGGCCGTGGACAACCAGGGCAAGACCCCCCTCGACTGGGCCGTCGAGCGGGGCCACAAGGCGGTCGCCGAGCTGCTCCGCCGCGGCCCCCAGAAGACCCAGACCGAGGACTAGGGCACCGCCCCAGGCGGCCGACGCCGAAGGCCCTCCCAGAGCGCCCCTGCCGGCGCCGGGCGTTGCGAGCCTCCACTCGTCCCGACGGCACAGAATCCGCCGTCGCGGCGGGGTCTCTCCGACGCTCCCCCAGCGCTCCGGCCCGAGCCGCGCGAGCGGGCGGACCAGAGGACGGAGGGGGAGCGTGACCCTAAAGCGTGCTCTCCCAGAGCTTTAGCGCCGCGAGGTGTCCGTGCGCCCTGCCCCGCGGCGACGGCCGGGGCGATTTTTTTTCGAAAAAATCGTGAAGTGTAGGAAAGTTCCACACACCTACCCCCCAGTTGCATGCCTTAGGGGTAGGGGGACCACTTTTCCCGCCCTGGCCGACGACCAGGGGCCGCCACGTCCTGGCGTTTGACAGCGCGCGGGGGGCCTGTAGACTGGATATGGAGGTCGGCCCGGCGTCGCGGTCCGAATGGAGCGACCGCGACCCATGATCCTGCGTAAATCCCCACTGCATATGAAGTTGGCTTTTCTACTCGGGGCCACGATGTGGCCCGGCTGCCGCTCCGCGCCGCCGCCCGAGCCCGCCGCGGGCCTGCCCCGCGAGGCCCTCGCCGAGCGCTCGCCGGGGCTCCTCGAGCCCTGGCAGCGCTACGACGGGCCGGAGATCGGCGAGGTGGCCCGCATCCAGCCCGGCTACTACCGCCAGCCCGCCGACGCCCCGTGGACCCGCGGCGACATCGTGCTCGTCGCCGTCTACGACGAGAAGCAGCCGCTGCTCGACCTCCGCCGCGACAACGGCTCGGCCTACAGCCCGCTGTGGGCCGATTTCCCCAAGGACTACTCGGCCTTCCGCAAGGGCCGGCTGGTGGCCCGCCTGCGAGCCGTCCGCGCCTTCGCCTACCGCGACGCCGAGGGGCGGGTGCGCCGCAACGACTGCCAGGTCTCGCGCCGCGACTTCACGGCCCGCGCCGGCACCCTGTTCGTCGAGTGCCGCGTGGTCGGGGCCGACCAGCCGCCGCGGCCCGGCGACCGCGTGCGCCTGGCCAGCCGCCGCATCCCGGCCCCCCTGGCCGACGACCAGGCGCCCGACCCCGCGCAGCCGCGCGAGCGGCTGGCCGTGGTGCCCATCCGCAGCGTGGGGGTGGACGAGCGGACGGCCTCGGCCCTCACCGTGGCCCTCGAGGCCGAGCTTCACCAGACCGGCCGCTTCGTGCTCGCCGAGCGGACCGACATCCAGCGCGTGCTCGAGACCCACCGGCTCCAGGCCGGCCAGCTCTTCGACCGCGAGCAGCGACTCTCCCAGGTGGGCAAGGCCCTGGGCGTGCGGGCCATCGTGGTCGGGCGCGTCGAGCGGGTGGGCGAGACCTACGTCGCCGCGCTCAAGGTCGTCGACGTCAATCGCGTGGTGACCCGGGCCATGGTCAAGCGCCTCGCCCGGTCGAGCACGCCCGACGAGCTGCTGCGAACGGTCTACCTGCTGGCCCGCGACCTCGAGGCGGCGCTGCGCTCGCCCCAGGCGGCCCTGGCGCCCGCCAGGTAGGGCTCCGCCCACGCTCCCCTGCCCCATCTGGGGGCCGCGGCGCCCGCTTCCGTGCCTCCGTCTCGTCCGGCCCCGCGTCCTACGTCCCCCCCTGCGGGACACTTGCGGCGCCTGGCCGGCCCGGCACCGCAGTTGCAGCGCCCCCTCCTACGACGACCGCGTGCCCTGCCACCCCAGAGCCCGAGAGGGGACGACGCGATGAGCACGGTACTTTACGTCCAGGCCTCGCCGCGAGCCGAGAGGTCCTACTCCGTGGCCGTGGCCCGGGCCTTCCTCGAGGCCTACGGCCAGGCCCATCCCGACGCCCGGGTCGAGACCCTCGACCTTTTCGAGGCGGAGCTGCCGCCGTTCGACGGCCTGGCCCTCGAGGCCAAGTACCTGATCCTGCACGGCCAGGACTTCGAGCCCCGCCATGGCCAGGCGTGGGCCGCCGTGGAGGCGGTGATCGAGCGGTTCGCCGCCGCCGACGTCTACGTCTTCGCCGTGCCGATGTGGAATTTCTCGATCCCCTACCGGCTCAAGCACTATATCGACCTGCTCGTCCAGCCCGGCTACACCTTCAGCTACGAGCCCGAGGCGGGCTACTCGGGGCTCCTCGAGGGCAAGCGGGCGTTCGTCGCCTACGCCCGCGGCGGCGACTACTCGGAGGGCAGCGGCTTCGAGGCCTACGACCACCAGAAGCCCTATGTCGAGACGATCCTGGGCTTTATGGGGATCACCGACGTGCGGTCGGTGGCCGTCGAGCCCACGCTGCTGGGCGGGCCGCAGACCGCCGCGGCCCGCCGCGACGAGGCCATCGCCGAGGCCCGGGAGCTCGCCGCGGCCTTCTGAGCCGTCCCGGGGCGAGAGCCCGAGCGACCGCTCCTCCCGTTCGGGATCCCGCCCGGGGCGGCTCGCGGGCCGGGTCGCCGGTTGCAGGTTCCGGGTTTCGGGGTGGCGTGTGGGAGTGGGCGGGGCTGGGCTCAGGGAGCCATAGGGCCTATAGGTCGTATAGGTCGTGTCCGCCCGGTCGCGCGAGGGGCGGGGGTCGGGCCAGGCGCGGTCCCCGGGCTCAAGGGGCGTGGCACTGGCCGAGGCCGCGCTTTTCGAGGTATCGCTGGTGGTACTCCTCGGCCCGCCAGAAGGTGGGGGCGGGCTCGATGGCGGTGACGATGGGGCGGCGGTGGCGGCCCGACTCCTCGAGCCGGCGCTTGGAGGCGAGAGCGGCCCGCCGCTGCTCGGGGCCGTAGGTGAAGACGACGGAGCGGTACTGGGAGCCGACGTCGGGGCCCTGGCGGTTCAGCGTGGTGGGGTCGTGGCAGGCCCAGAAGACGTCGAGCAGCGTCTCGTAGGAGACGGCGCGGGGGTCGAAGACGACCTGGACGACCTCGGCGTGGCCCGTCCTGTCGCTACAGACCTGCTCGTAGGTGGGGTTTTCGACGGTGCCGCCGGCGTATCCCACGGCGGTGTCGACGACGCCTTCGATGCGTCGGAAGGCCTCCTCGACTCCCCAGAAGCACCCGGCGCCGAACAGGGCTTTTTCCACGGCTGGGCTTCCTTCTCGTTGGGATGAGCGCCTGGGCTCGGGGGCTTCGGCCCGCCCGTGGCAGCCGGCGAGCGGGGCGAGCGCGAGCAGCCCGGCGAGCCAGGCGAGAGGGGGCTGTGCCACGGCGTCACCTCTCGTGCGGCGCCCGTCCCCTCCACGGTCCATTATACCGGGAAGCGCGCGCCGGGGCCAGGGAAGCATCATGGGGCGAGGTGGCGGTTGAGGAACGCCTCGGCCCGCTCCCAGTCGAGCACGTGGCCGCGGGGGTGGAGCTGGTAGTCGAAGCGCTCCTCGGCCCCCAGGAGGGCATAGGCCTGGCGGAGGAGGACGGCCATGGCGTCGCGGTCGGCGGGGGTGATGAGCCCGTCCTCCCGGCCCGCCTGGAGCTGTAGGGCGCGGGGCGCCAGGAGGCTGAAGACCTGGGGCACGTCGCCATGGCGCAGGAGGCCGAAGGGGTACTGGATGCCGCAGGAGGAGAGCTTGAGCGAGCGCTCGCGGAAGGTGTTCATGCACCCCCCGGCCACGGCGGCCCGCACGCGGTCGTCCAGTGCGGCGAGCCACATGGTGGTCCTGCCGCCGTAGCTGTTGCCCATGCAGCCCAGGCGGGCGGGGTCGACCTCGGGCCTGGCGGCGAGCACGTCGAGCGCCGCCTGGCCGTCCTGGACGTGGAGGGCGAGGACGTTGAGGCCGTACATGGCCGCGGCCGTCTGGATGACGTTGCACTTGTCGCGGCGGCCCACGCGGTCGACGTGTCCATCGCGCCCTCGCCAGCCCCACCAGGCGGGGGCGAGCACCACGTAGCCGGCCCGCACGGCGGCGAGGCCGTAGGCCCCCGGGCCGTCGCCGTCGAGGCCGCAGACGGCGTCGATGCCCCGTGCGGCGTGGCCGTGGGAGGCCACGAGCCCGGCCCGCCGCTGGCCCGGCTCGATGCCCGCGGGCACCAGGAGGTAAGCGACGAGGGTGGAGAAGCGGCTCACCGGGATGCGGAGCAGCGAGCGGGCGTGGCCCTCGGCCTCGACGGTCTCCAGCACCTCGGCGCCGGGCTCGATGCGCTCGGGCACGGGGCCCATGAGCTCGCGGATGCACCGGCGGAAGCGCTGCTGCCAGCCCGCGAAGTCCTCCCGCCCGTCGTAGACCATGGCCGGCGGATGGGCCTCGCCGTAGGCGTCGAGGAAGTCGATGAACGACAGGGGGGTCTCACTCACGGCCTTGGTGCTCCTGTGCGGTTTCGAGCTGGGGCACGGCGTCGGCGGCGCGGCGCCAGTAGGCGGGGCGGATGTGGGGCCGGACGGCGCCCCAGGCCCGCAGGTCGTCCTCCGAGCGGACGACCGGTCGGAATCCGAACTTCAGGTAGAGGTTCACCGCCGCGGTGCGCACCGTGGCGGTATCGAGGTAGGCCCTGCGGTGGCCCAGCTCGGCGAGGCGCCGGCACGCCGCGGCCAGCAGCGGCGTGGCCAGCCCGCGCCCCTGGAAGTCGGGCACGATGGCCACCCAATGGATGCGGCCCCAGGGCTGGCCGTGGTAGTCGTCGTCGAACCACGCCGTGGCCGTGCCGATGGCCTCGCCATGGCCGTCGGCCAGGTAGAGCTGGCGGCGGGCCAGGAGGCCCTCGTCGGTGCCGAACTGCTCCTCGAAGGTGCGGGGCGTGAGGCGGCTGTAGCGGTCGGCGGCGCGATGGAGGCGCAGCCACGTCGCGGCGTCGCCGGGCCGGTAGGGGCGGATGGCGAACGGCGCGGGCAGCGGGGCAGGGGGAATGCCCCCCAGGTGCTCGCGGATCATCTCGAGGGGCAGATACTCCATGGTCTCGGGGCTATTCGCAGACCTGGAAGTCGTCGAGCAGGATGCGCTCGCCGGGCTGGCCGTCGAAGACCAGCTTGATGTTGTCGAGCGTGTCGCCGTCCAGGCTCGGCCCGCTGCGGTCCCAGCCCACGCGGCAGGCGATGGCCCGGAACTCCACGTCGTGCCATTGGCCTTCTCGCAGGCCGCCGATGCGGTAGCGGCAGTTGTCGCCGTGCTTCTTCGACCACACCAGCACGGTCACGCTGCGGGCCGCGCACAGGGGCCGGAGCTTGAAGCGGATGGTGGTGGAGTCGCCGACGGGGGTGCTGTAGGCTCCCCACGCCGAGCAGCCCTTGGGGCCGAAGGCCAGGGCCTTGGAGCCGTCGACTCCGCCGTCGCGGACCTCGCCGCCGCCGAACTTCCCGGCCCCCGCCTCGAAGTCCTGGGTGTAGACCGGCTCGCCCGGCGGGGCGACCAGCAGGCCCGGGGTCTGGAGGGCACTGCGAGAGGGCCGCGCTTTCTTCGTGCCCCCCTCGGGCCGGCCCCGCACGGGCCCCACGTAGTGGGTGGCGAGCACGATGTCGTCGAACCACACCTCCATCACGCGGCTCTCGGGGCGGGGATCCTTGTTGTGCCGCGCGGGCTGGTCGGTGTTGTAGTAGAGGAGCCAGAAGCTGTTGATGAGCAGCTTGTCGGTGGAGCGCCATCGGAAGCCGGTGAAGCGCCCGTAGAGCTGGCCGTCGACCCAGAAGGCCTGCTCGCCGTCGGCCTTCCGGGGGCTGGAGTTGGCCCGCAGCTCGACCTCCACGCAGTACCAGCGCCCGGGCTCGATGGGCTCCTGCTGGCCATGGAAGGTGGTGCCCCAGCGGGTCTTCATCTCGTGCCAGTACGAATAGAAGTTCCACACCCCCGGCGGCGGGAAGCGGCCCCACCGCCCCGTGGGCTCGATGCCCGTGGAGAACTTCGCTTCGCCCGAGGGCCGCTGGCCCGCGCCCCCCTTGGGCCAGGCAGTGGGCGTGCGATCCGCCACCAGGTGGACGAAATGGTGGATGTAGCCCGTCTTCTCGTGGAACTTCACGTAGAAGCGGGCGTACATGGCGTCCACGCCCCGGGTGTGGGTGTAGAGGTGGCCGTTGCGCTCGATGCGCAGCGAGCGGGTGCCCGGCGAGGCGGGATGCACGTCGTCGGACAGGGCCATGTTCTCGGCCTTGCGGACGTTGCCCCAGCGGCGGGCGATCTCCGCCACCGAGCCGGTCTCGAAGTCCTCGACGAACAGCACCCGGGGATCGCGCTCCAGCCCCTGGTCGCCGGGGTAGAGCGCGGCCAGGCCGCCGCCCTCGGGCCCGGGGGCGGGCCGGGCGGCCTGGGGCGGGAGCTTCTGGCCCGCCCCGGCCAGGGCGGAGGCGAGCAGGAGTAGCGCGGCCACGCGGTGCAGCGGCATGCCAGGACCCTCCGACGACGGGGCGCCCCCCCCACGCGCTCCGATTGTAGCGCCCCGCGGCCCCCGCCACAACCGCGGGCGGCGGCCGCCGGCCGCGGGGGGCAGCGGGCTCGCGCCCGCGGGGCCTTGCACTGGCGGGGCTCAAATGATAGCATATGGCTTCTAGCGATGGGCGGAACAGGCGACCCTACGTGGTGCCGGGCGCGCCGCTCGCGATCGGTTGTCGGTCCGGAGTGCACCAGGACCCGTCTACCCTGCCGAATCGCAATCCCAGGTGCCCATCGTGGCAGCGGGCGCACGTGAGGCCCCTGCCCCGAGCAGCGCGTCGCCCCCGCGGGTGAGGCGTGGGGCCACCGACTGCGGGAACTCGACCGGCCCCTTTACGGAGTGTGTGGATGAACATCTACGTTGGGAATCTTTCGTACGATATGGACGACGCCGCGCTGCGGGCCGCCTTCGAGGCCTACGGCGAGGTGACGTCGGCCCAGGTCATTACGGACCGCGATACGGGACGCTCGCGCGGCTTCGGATTCGTGGAAATGCCGTCCGACGAAGAGGCCCGCGCGGCCATGGAGGGGTTGAACGGCTCCGAGGTGATGGGCCGGAACCTGAACGTCGAGCGCGCTCACCGCAGCGGAGGCTTCTGAGCGCTCCCGCTGCGAAGCCCGTGCTTCGCTCTACGCCCCGGGACGGCGCTGCGGCCCACGGCTGGCGGCACCCGTCCCACTCGCTTTCCCCCGGCACCGCGTGGTCGGCGGGCCGCGCCGGTAGTTCGCGCCCGCGAGGCCAGGCCCTGCGCCTTTTCCCCCTCCCAAGGAGGGATATGGTGAATTGCCTCCTTGCCTATCCGGAGTTCCCCGATACCTTCTGGAGCTTCAAGCACGCCCTCAAGTTCGTGCGCAAGCGCGCCAACGGCCCGCCCCTGGGCCTCCTCACCGTGGCCGCCATGCTCCCCGAGCACTGGGGCAAGCGGCTGGTGGACCTCAACGTGCGGCGGCTGCGCCGCCGCGACCTGGAGTGGGCCGACTGCGCCTTCATCAGCGCCATGGCCGTCCAGCGCCAGGGGGCGCGGCAGCTCATCGAGCGGTGCAAGGAGGCGGGCCTCACCGTCGTCGCCGGCGGCCCCCTGTTCACCGCCGAGCACCAGGACTTCCCCCACGTCGACCACATCGTCCTCGGCGAGGCGGAGGCCGTGGTGGGCGAGCTGGCCGCCGACCTCGAGGCCCGCCGCGCACGCCGGCTCTACGAGCCCCAGGAATTCCCCGACATCCGCCAGTCCCCCGTGCCCCTCTGGGAACTGGCCGACCAGCGGCGATACGCCTCCATGAACATCCAGTACTCGCGGGGATGCCCCTTCAACTGCGAGTTCTGCAACGTCACCGCCCTCTTCGGTCACCGCCCCCGCACCAAGAGCCCCCACCAGGTGGTCGCCGAACTCGATGCCCTCTACCGCCAGGGATGGCGCGACAGCGTCTTCTTCGTCGACGACAACTTCATCGGCAACAAGCGCCAGCTCAAGCACCACCTCCTGCCCGCACTCATCCGCTGGCGGCGCGGCAAGCGCGGCATCGTCTTCAACACCGAGGCCTCCATCGACCTCGCCGACGACCCCCAACTGATGGACATGATGGTCCAGGCCGGCTTCAACCGCGTCTTCGTGGGCATCGAGACCCCCGACGAAGAAAGCCTCGCCGAATGCAGCAAGGGCCAGAACCGCAACCGCGACCTCGTCGAAGACGTCAAGCGCATCCAGCGCGCCGGCCTGATCGTCGAGGCAGGATTCATCGTCGGGTTCGACCACGACACCCCCTCCGTCTTCCAGAAGCAAATCGACTTCATCCAGCGCAGCGGCATCGCAGCCGCCATGGTCGGCCTCCTCCAGGCCATGCCCGGCACGCGGCTGTTCGAGCGGCTGAAGAGCGAGGGACGGGTGCGCGGCAAGAGCACCGGCGACGGGGTGGACGGCACCACCAACATCGTGCCCAGGATGAGCATCGAGCGCTTGCGCGAGGGCTACAAGCGGATGCTCGAGCAAATCTACTCGCCCCAGCACTACTACCAGCGCGTGCGCACCTTCCTCCGCGAATACCAGCCCCCCGCCATCCACACCCCCATCGACCGCGCCCAGCTCATGGCCTTCGCCCGCTCCATCGTCCGCCTGGGCATCCTGGGCAAGGAGCGGGTCCAGTACTGGAAGCTCCTGGCGTGGACGTGGTTCCGCCGAAGAGAGCTCCTGCCCCTGGCCGTCAAGCTCTCCATCCTCGGCCACCACTTCCGCAAGGTCAGCGAAATGCACATCCTCTGAGCCCGCCCCCCGCGAGGCCAAGGGAGGCCGTGCCATGATGCGATGGCCGGGCGTGGTGGCCGTTGCGACCCTTCTGCTGCTGTGGCCGTCGGCTGCGGCCGGGCACCACAGCGGCTGGACCGCCTCCCGCGTCGCAGGCCGCCTCGCGGCGACCCGCTAGGCCATCCGCCGGCCCAGCTTGCACGGCGTGCAAACCTGCACGCGGAATCTTGCTCACGCCTGAAGTCGTGGAAACCCGATGCGCCGAGGCACGCTCAGGGCGTAGCCCCTTTAGGCAAGCTTAGCGCCTTCTTCGACAAGTCGTCTCTTAGCAGCCGATGGAAGCTGGTGAGCATGTCGTGCTGGAAGACCCTCAGCGTGCCGTCTGTGTCGCGCCACACGGTCACCCCCCTGGGACGAGGGTGGTGCTGGGCCACAAGGTCGCGGAGTGCGGGGGCCTTGACCTCCCTGAAGCGACAGGCGAACCAGACGCCATCATTCGGGCCGCCCACGACAAATGCCCACTGAACCTTGCCAGGCCTGTTCCCGATGAGACGGTGCCACGCGTCGGCGGCGGGCCCCCTCATCCGGCCCCGGCCGCGCACGATGCCGCGCCAGTCGCCCTCCTCGGTCAGGTGGCATACGATGGCCGCGCGTTCCTCGGCGCCCAAGACCTCGATGCGGCTCCGCACGGCGGCCCCGAAGTCGGTGGACTCGGCGAGATTCGTGGTGACGGTGTATAGGAAGCATCTGAACCACTTGCCCCGGCGTTCGCCGACAGGCGGCCCGCCATGCCATACGTAGTAGTGCGCCTTCGCCGCGTCCTCCAGGATCTTGGCCGCTTCATCGTCGAAGCCCTCCCCGGGCGGCTCGTCGATCCTGGCCAGCCGCGTGCCATCGCCGAAGGGGATGAAGACCGGACCATCCAGGGGTTCCCGGCTGTCTTTCGAGGGGGCCTTGCGTGATGGGCCACCGCGTGGCCGCGGCGGACGGCCCGCGGCCTCGACAAGGGCCAAGGCTCCGAACAGCAGGACTCCTGTCACGCAACTCCTGATCATCCCGTGCCTCCTCGCCGGGGCTCGGCCGCCCAGGCAGCCGTGCCTCTGCTTACCCATCCGGTGTACTACATCAGATCGAGACTCTCCATTTGCCTCGTGCCTAGCCTCGTTGGCCAGCCCTTTCGAGGATGATTCTAAGCCCCCCACCCACAGAATGCAAGGGGCAGATGCGGCCTCGGGGGGCGGCCAGCGCCGGTCACGGCCCTCCCGCGCCCAGCCCGCGACGAAGGTCGCGGGACGCAGGAGCCTCCGGGACCCCGTCCCCGCACAGAAGCACGGGGACGAGCGCGCAGGGGCCTCGCCCCGACCGCCCCGCGCGGCCCCTCCGCCGCACCCGAGCGCCCGCCCGCCTGTCCTGAACGCCCGAAGGGCGTGGCGGAGTAGAGCCCACGGTGCAGAGGCCGCCCCGCGGCTCCTATACGTCCTATAGGTCCTATAGGACCTATTCGAGGCGCCCCCGCCTCGCTCCCGCGCGCGGGCCACCGACCAGGCGGAGGGCCGCCACCGCCAGCCACGGCCCCCGCTCCAATGGGGAGGGATTTCATCACGAATGCCACGAATGGGCGAATCGCACGAATGAAG
>JBKHIY010000074.1:0-22281 GCA_046538415.1 Candidatus Brocadiia bacterium
CTTGTATCTACTGGAGTCAAGGGGATAGCCCTATAGCGCTAAACCGTAATCTCGGACCTCATACTCCCCGAGGCTGCCGCGGGGGACGAGAGCAGAGGGTCGGGGACCGGCCCCGAAAATTTCCCAGGGGCGTAACTTGTCACCGGTTCGAGGCTTAGGGCATTCGGTGGAATTTTCTCCGCGCTTTTTACAATTTTTCGTGTCCGCATGGAGGGGGGGCTTCGGTTTGTAGGGGTGGAGGGGAGCGCGCCGCGTGGCGGGCAGGGGCCGGGCGGCGTGCTTTGCATGGCGGCCGGCGGCGGGGTAGAATGGCGCCTCGACGGCCCCATCCCCGCGTTGCGAAAGGCAGGAAAGGCCCATGGCCATCGTGGTGAACGGCGAGCGTATCGAGGACGAGGCGGTCCGCCAGGAGGCGGAGCGGATGCGCCCCCGCTTCGAGCAGGTCTTCGGCGACGAGGAGCCCCAGGAGCGCGAGGCCAAGCTACAGCAGTGGGCTCGGGAGAACGTCGTCGAGCGCACCCTCCTGGAGCAGGAGGCCCGCCGCGACCCCGAGCCCATTCCCGCGGCCCGGGTCGAGGAGACCCTGGCCGAGCTCGCCCAGCGCTTCGGCGAGGCCGGTACGTACGGCCAGCTCGGCGTGCCCGAGGGCGACGACGCCGCGGCCCGCAGCGCGGTCCAGCTCCGCCTCCGCGTGGACCGCACCATCGAGCGGCTGACGGAGGGCCTCTGCCCGCCGTCCGAGGAGGCCGTCGAGCGCTACTACCGGGAGCACCGCGAGGACTTCATGGCCCCCGAGCGGGTCCGCTGCTCGCACATCGTCAAGCACGTGGACTTCACGGTGGACCCCGAGCAGGCGCGCGGGGAGCTGATGCGGGTGCGCGAGGAGCTGGAGGCGGGCGGCGACTTCGCGGAGCTGGCCGAGCGCCACTCCGACTGCCCCGACGACGGCGGCGACCTGGGCCACTTCGCCCGGGGCCAGATGGTCGAGGAGTTCGAGCACCGGGTCTTCTCCATGGCCCCTGGCCAGGTCAGCGAGGTTTTTCCCACCCGCTTCGGCTTCCACATCGTGAAGGTCCACGAGCGCACGCCGCCCGCGCCCCATTCCCTGGACGAGGTGCGCGAGCAGGTCCGCGAGCGCCTGGCCGCGGAGGCTCGCGACAAGGCCATCGAGGCCCACCTGGATAGGCTGCGCGCCGAGGCCACCATCGAGGAGGCCTGAGGCGGCGGCGGGCTACGCCCCGGTGGCTGCGCGGTCGGTGACCAGGAGGGGATAGTCGAGCAAGGGCAGGTCGCGGAAGGTCATGGAGCGCTCGCCGGCCTCGGCGGCCTCGAGGGGGTAGAGGCGGCGGGTCATGGGGTCGACGAGCACGGGCTGGCGGATGGCCGCCCGGGGAGAGGTGGTCACCCGGATGGTGAGCCGCCGGGGCGTCCAGTCCTTCTGGAGGTCGGCGGGGAACCAGTAGGCGTAGAGGGCGCGGCCGCGGCGGACGAAGCCGCCGTCCCACAGGTGGACCTTCTTCTGTCCCACCAGCTCGAGGCTCAGCTCCGGCTGGCGCCGGGTCTGGGCGTCGAACAGGGCGCACAGGCACTGGTAGGCGCCGTAGGCGCGCTTGGGGGTGTAGTCGTCGCCGCGGAGGAGTCCCTTGAAGTTGGTCTGCCCCCGGTAGCCCACGAGGTCGACGGTGTGGAAGTAGCTGGTGAGCTCGATGTCCAGGCACAGGTCGGCGAGGATGCGTCGGAGGAGCCACTTGGCCTGGCGGCTCTCGTTCCAGTCGAGGTTGGAGAGGGCTCCCACGCTGCCCTCCCCGCCCCTGGAGGGGCAGCCGTTCTCGCCCTGCCATAGCGCGATGTGCTTTCCATAGGGTCGGAGGAGTTCGCGGAGGGCTTGGACCTGGGAGCGGTAGCCGGCCTCGGGCACGGGGCGGTAGGGGTGGTAGGACACCTTGTCGACATGGTCGGCGAGGCCCTCCTCGAGGCAGCCTCGCAGGTAGCCGATGGGGATGCCGGCGAGGGCGCCGCCGACGATCACGGCGTCGGGCACGCGCGTTCGGATCTCGGGGGCGGTGATGGCCACCAGGGCCGCGTAGTCGGCGGGGCGGGGCTTGCGGGGCTTCCAGAAGCCCCGGATGTTCGGCTCGTTCCAGATTTCCCAGTGGCGCACGCGGTCGCGGAAGTGGTGGGCGAGGCGGCGGACGAAGCGCAGCCAGCCCTCCCGCGCGGCGGGCTCGAAGATGGGGGCCCAGCCCACGGAGGTGTCGCCCGGCTTCTCGGGCGTGTAGAGCTTGTTGCCGTAGCCGAGGTTGAACCACGGCTGCACGCCGATCTTGCGGAGAGAGTCGACGACGTCGTCGAGCCAGCGGAAGTCGAAGTCCCCTTTCCTCCGCTCGCAGCGGTTCCAGCCGGTCTGGCAGCGGGCCCACTTGGCGCCCAGGCGGGCCAGGTGGGGGTAGGTGCGGAGGGGCTCGAAGCGCTTGCGGTCGAGCACCTCGAAGCCGACGGACAGGGGCGAGGCCTCGATGGAGGTCGCCGGGCGCGACTCCACGCGGCCCATGGGCTCGGGGCCGAAGTCGAAGCCGTCATCCTGGGCGCGCACGCGGCGCCGGCCGATGGTCCCGGCCGCGACGGCGCCTACGCCCCATCGGATGAATGTCCGCCGCGTGGGCTTCGCCATGGTGCGGGCCTCCGCCGGAGGCGGGCCCGTTGGGCCGCTAGACGATGTCGACGAGCTGGAGCTCGAAGTCCACGTCGCGCCCCGCGAGAGGGTGATTGCCGTCGAGGGTCACTTCCTCGTCGGTCACCTGGGTGATGCGGACATCGGTGGACTGGCCGTCGCCGTGTCGGACCTGGAGCTGCTGTCCCACCTCGGGCTCCATGCCCTCGGGCAGTTTCTCGCGGTTCACCACGAGGACCATGTCGTCGCGGTATTGGCCGTAGGCCTCCTCGGCGGCTACGGAGGCGGTCTTGCTCTCGCCGGGGTTCATGCCCAGGACGGCCTGCTCGACGCCTGGGATCACCTGGCCCTCGCCGAGGGTGAAGGTCAGGGGCTCGCGCTCCTCCGAGGTGTCGAAGACCGTGCCGTCCTTGAGCTTCGCGGTATAGTGGACCTTCACCGTATCTCCGACTTTCGCTTCGGCCATATCGGTCTCCTTCCGGGACGTATACGGCGCGCCGGCAGCCGTCCGCGACGCCGGCACGCTCGCAGCAAAGGTGCGTTGTGGCGCGGCTCGTTCGAAGGCGGGTCGCCTCCCCGCGACAGGGGCCGTCGCAGCCAGCCTACGGCCTTGATCTTACAGGTTGTCGGGGGGATGCGTCAAGGGCCCGCCCCACGGCCGGGGCCGGCGCCCGACCGTGCGCCGCCGGCTCGCGGGCTATTCGCCTTCGGCAGGCTCGAAAGTCAGGGCCGCGGAGTTGATGCAGTAGCGCAGCCCGGTGGGCTGCGGCCCGTCGTCGAAGACGTGGCCCAGGTGGGCGTGGCAGCGCCGGCACAGCACCTCGGTGCGGCTCATCCCGTGGCTGCGGTCCGGGCGCGTGACCACCGCCTCGTCGCCGACGGGCTGCATGTAGCTGGGCCAGCCGGTGCCGGACTTGAACTTCGCGGTGGAGCGGAACAGCGGGTTCCCGCAGCCCACGCAGCGGTAGACGCCCTCCGCGTCGTGGTCGACGTACTGGCCGGAGAAGGGCCGCTCCGTGCCGCACTGGCGGGTCACCTGGTACTGGAGGGGGGTGAGGAGCTGGCGCCACTGGTCGTCGGACTTGACGACTTGGGGCCCCTGGTCGCTCTCGGCGGGATGGTCCATGGCGTTTCCCTGGTCTCGGCAGTGGCTGGGGTCGCAGGCGAGCAGGCTGGCGAGGGCGGCGACGGCGACGCTGCTGGCCATTGCTGGTCTCATGGGGCGTCTTCTCCCGGCGGCGTCCCCTTCCACATGCCAGTGTAAGCGACCCGCCGCGCCGGCGCAAGGGGCGGCGCGGGGCCAAAAAAAGAGGGCCGCCCGAAGGCGGCCCTTGGCGAACGCTTGCGTGCCTGGTGTCGTTGCGCTCAGCTTCGGCGACGGCGCCGGCGGATGAGGGCCAGGAGGCCGGCTCCGCACAGGCCGAGGGTGGCCGGCTCGGGCACCTGGGCGATGCCGAACTCGCCGACCGCGAAGTCGGTGTCCGACTCGACGGCGACGGAGGCTACCATGTCGCCCCCGGTGCCGTAGAAGCCGAAGTACTTGGCACCGGAGGAGCCATGGACGTCCTGGACGATGGACGTGCCGTCCTGGGCCGTCGCGGTGATGGTCCACAGCTCGTACGGATTCGGCTCGGCGTAGAAGTAGAACGCCGTGGTGCCCGCGGGCAGCGTCATGGTGACGTCGGTCGCGCCCTGGGTCGAGTAGACGTCGCCGCTGTAGCCGTGGCTCCAGGTGGCCCAGCCCGAGCCGACGGTGAGGAGGTACATGGTCCTGTCGAACGCCACGTCCAGGCCGAGCGGCCCGGGAGCGTCCGTCACGGCGCTAAACTGCGCCCGGGGATCGTCCGGGAAGGGGGTCATCAGGTAGGGTCCGAGGGTGGCCGGGGGCGCGGAGGTGCCCACCGTGTCCACCCCGATGATCGCCGCCTGCGCGCCGGCGCACAGCAGGGCGAGCATCGTGCAAGCTACTACGAGTCGTCTCATGTGCCTCTCCTCCAGGTTCCCTCCCGGGTGCTCGGGGCGCCGGGCTGCCCGTGGCGGCCCGGTCGCCTCGCCGAATTGCCTTTGTCGCTCACCACACTGCGGGCCCGTCCCATCACCTCCTTCCGCGTGCCTGGGGCCGCGGCGGGCGCATGGGCCTCGGGGACCCTATGCGAGCCAGACCTCGCCGAACTCGGGGGAACGCCCCGTGTCCCGTGCCTCCCGCGGACACCTCCCCGGCGTCTCTTGCTCGCTGCGCCGCCGGGGCGACGCAGTCAGTGGCAGGGAGGTGCAAAGCGCGTGCCACTCGACCCCGCGCGAGCCGCCCCGGTGACGGCGGCCGCGGCATTGGGGCCAGCCCCGGCGTTAAGCTTGGCCTGCGGGCGACTTACGCACGCCGCGAGCGCCGGCGGCGTCACGCGGGGCCACCCGCCGCCGGCCGAGGGGGGCCGGTCGGTGTCGGAATTAATGGAAATTAACTTGACCGGGGTGTCCGCCGCAGCATAATGCAAGCGTGCCGCGCCGGGGAGGCGGTCCGACGTCCCGTCTTTCCCTCCGATCCCGGCCCGGCCACGCAGCCGTCCCCAATCCCCGTCCAGTTGATGTCGCACGGTCCCCGTCGCGGCGGCCTGCCCGTGCCCGCGGCGAGCGTCCGGCCTGCGGCTCGGCTTCCCAGGAGGATCGATCCATGAGAACGCTGTTGCTCTGTGCGGCGGCCCTCGCGATGCTGGCGCCGTGCCCTCGAGCCCGCGGCGGCGAGGCCCTCGAGGTCTACGCCCGCGGCGACTACGCGGCGGTGGTCGAGCTGCTCGAGCCCGCCTACCGGGCGGGGGAGGCGAAGATCCAGGACCGCCTGCTGCTGGCCAGGGCCTACCTGCACCTCGACCGCTCGGAGGAGGGCCTCGCCGTGCTCCGCTCCGTGCTGGAGAGCGACAGGGAGAATCCCGAGGCCAACGGCCTGACCGGCCGCGTGCTCCTCGAGCGGGGCAAGCACCAGGAGGCCATCCCCTACCTCGAGCACGCCTACCGCCTGAAGCAGGAGCCCGCCGTCGCCGCCGCACTGGGGCAGTGCTACCACGCCCTGGGCCAGGACACCCAGGCCAAGGTCTACCTGGAGAAAGCCCTCCAGGAGGACGTGCGCAACCCGGCCAACAGCTTCCTCCTGGGCACCATCTGCCTCCGGCGCGGCCTGGGAGCCCTGGCCGAGAAATACCTCCTCATGGCCCAGGAGGCGGGCCAGGAGGGGCCCGAGCTGCACCTCCTGCTGGGACGGGCCTACCTGCTGGAGCGAAAGCTCCTGGGGCCCATCCTCGTCCGCCGCGTGCCCGGCGAGCCGAAGCCGGGGGACATCGTGGACGGCCACGTGGTTCTCCGCCGCATCGAGGGCGTGGCCGGCCGGTACCAGGTGTGCACCCGCTTCTCGGCGCTCCACGAGGGCCTTCGGGTGCTGGAGACCCGGCCCGAGGAGCCCGACGGCCTTTACATGGTCGCGGCCGGCTGGCTCGCCGCGGGCCGGGCCGAGCTGGCCGAGGCCCACCTGGCCCGCCTCCAGAAGCTCCAGCCCGCCAGCCCCCGCGTGGCCGAGCTGCGAGCCCGGGCCCTCCTGGCCGCGGGCCGCCTGGCCGACCTCGAGGCCTGGCTGGAGGAGGGACGGGGCAAGAAGCTCTTCGACGCCCGGACCGCCGCCGACTTCTACTACCGCGCGGCCATCGACCGCCGGGCCGCGGGCCAGCGGGCCGAGGCCATCCGCCTGCTCCAGAAGGCCGAGAGCCTGGCCCCCACCTCGGGCAAGGTGCTCGCCTCCCTGGCCGGGCTGGCCGCCGCCATGGGCCGCCACGAGCGGGCCCGCCGCACCTACGCCCGCATGGTCGAGCTGTTCCCCGACGCGCCCGACGTGGACGAGTGGCGCAACGCCCTCAGCGTGCTCGCCGAGAAAGGAGGCCAGAGATGAGAACCCTAGCCGCCGCACTCGCCGCTCTCGCCCTGGCCCCCCTGGCCGCCGCCGCCACCGTCGAGGAGCTGGAGGCCCGGCTGCGGGCCGACCCCGCGGCGCTCGAGGCCCGCGTGGCCCTCGCCGAGGCCTACCTGCACGAGTGCTTCCTCGAGAAGTCGCTGGCCCAGTGGCAGGCCGTCCTGCGCCGCCGGCCCGACCATCCCCGGGCACGGCTCGTGGTCCGCCGCCTGACCGCCCAGGCCCTCGACCTGGATACGCATCTGGACACCCTGGACCGCCTGATCGAGCAGGGCATCACGGAGGGCACGGGCGAGCTGCTCGACGCGGCCGGCGAGCGGGCCGCCACGGACAGCCAGAAGGCCCGCATCCTCTACCTCCGCGGCGCCCTGGCCGCCCGGCGGGACGAGCCGGCCCGCTCGAGGGCCAGCTTCCAGGCCGCGGCGCGCCTTTACCCCAAGAGCCGTTGGGCGGCCCGGGCCACCATCGCCCTGGCCGAGGCGGAATCGTGCGCCGACCAGGTCCCCGAGGCCATCCGCCTGCTCCGCAGCGTGCTCGACGACGCGGCGCTCGACGCCCCCGAGGTCAAGGAGCTGGCCCGCCTGCGGCTCCTGCTCCTCCAGACCCGGGGGATGACCCGCCAGGAGCGGATCGCCGCCCTGCGCGAGCTGGTGCCCCGGCTCGCCGAGCCCGCCGTCACCCGCCAGGCCCTGGACGAGCTGGCACAGGCCCTCACGGCGGCCCAGGGACGATGGGTGCCCGAGGCGGTGGATGCCGTGGCCGCCACGCTGGAGGCCGAGCCGCCCGCCGAGGCCGTCGAGGACGCCTTGAGCACCCTCCGCCAGGTGGCCCGGGAGAGCCGCGAGCCGGCGACGCTGGACCGCGTGCTGGCGGCCCTCGACGCCGCGCCCCATGGGCCCCCCTTCGCCCGGGAGGCGGCGTTCGTCCGCGTCGAGGCCCTGCTCGCCCGTGCGGCGGCGGAGGACGAGCGGGCGGCGATGGGGCGCTTCGTCCGCCAGGCCCACCAGGTGCTCGATGCCCAGGCCGACGGCGCCGCGGTGCGGGCCCGCGTGCAGCCGCTGCGCGGCGAGGCCCTCCTGCTCGAGGCCCAGAAGCTGGTGGCCCTGGACGGCCCGGTGGCCGCCCTGCCCGTGCTCACCCGGGCGAAGGACCACTACCTGGCCATCCTGCCCAGCGACCCGCCCCGCTACCTGGCCTGCCTGTTCCGCATCGGCCGCCTGCTGGAGAAGACCCGGGAGTGGGAGACCGCGGTGGCCCTCTACCGCGAGACCGCCACCCGCTACCCCCACACGCCCCAGGGCCGCGACGCACTGCTCAAGGTGGCCCAGCTGCTCGACGGGCGGCTGGGCGCGCCCCTCGAGGCCCTCGACGTCTACGCCCGGTACGCCGCGCGCTACCCCGCCGAGCTGCCCTACCGCCAGCTCCACGTGGGCCAGCGCCTGCGCCGCCTGGGCTACGCCAACGTGCTGGACTTCCAGAAGCGCAACCGTCTGAAGCCCGACGGCATCTTCGGGCCCGCCAGCCGCCGCAAGCTGGAGGAGCTGGAGGAGACCTTCGACCTCATCCGCCTGCGCGGCGAGGACGGGGAGGGCATCCTGCGGGGCAAGTTCGTCCACCAGACCATGTTCGCCATCGCCCGCCGCCTCGACGAGCGGGGGCGCGACCACGACGCCGTCGCGGCCTACCGCCTGTTCCTGAGCCTCTTTCCCACCAAGCGAGAGGCCGACGACGCCCTCCTGGCCGTGGCCCGCATCTTCGCCGACAACCTGCTCTTCCAGGAGGCCCTCGGCGCCTACGCCGAGCTGATGGAGGACTTCCCCAAGGGCGACAAGACCAGCGAGGCCTACGTGGAGGCCGCACGATGCCACGAAAACCTCGGCCACTGGGACCAGGCCAAGGCCCTCTACGAGCTCTACGCCAAGAAGTTCCCCAAGTACAAGCACGTCGCCCTGTGCAAGGCCCGCATCCCCCTGCTCGAGGAGATCCGGCAGTACCAGGACTTCATCGCGACCAATCCCCAGAACCCCAAGCGGGCCGAGGCCCAGTACCAGATCGCCACCCTCCTCTACAAGGAGTTCGAGAACCACACCAAGGCCGCCGTGGAGTTCGCCAAGGTCCCCCGCCGCCACCCTCAGCACGTGCGGGCGCCCGACGCGCTGTTCACCGCCGGGGTGGCCCAGATGCGAGCCCAGAACTTCCCCGCCGCACGCCAGCTCTTCGCCCAGCTCGTCCAGAGCTATCCCGACACCCGGCTCACCGACGACGCCCAGTTCTGGATCGGCCACACCTACGAGTACGCGGCCCGCGCCCTGGGCAAGCTCGACGAGGCTCGCATCGTGCTCCGCAAGCGCACCCTGGAGAGCCGCGCCCGCCTGCTCGCCGACCTCGCTCTCCGCCGGCACTACCACCCCGAGGCACAGCCCGGGCCCGACGTGCCCCAGGACGTGTGGGGCGGCGACACCCTGGGCGTCCTGGCCAGCGGCTCCGTGCGCGACCGCGTGAACGCCGATCTGTTCCGGGCCATCCGCGCCTACCAGGTAGTCGTGGACCGCTTCGAGATGGGCGACATGGTGGGCAAGGCCCTCCTCCGCACAGGCACCATCTACACCAAGTACCTCAAGGACCCGGAGAAGGGCATGGCCGCGTTCCAGCAGCTCCTCGAGCATCACCCGGGCAGCAAGGAAGCCGTGGGCGCCCTCTTCGAGGTGGGGGCCTACCACCTGGAGAAAGAGAACTTCGACCAGGCCATCACCGTCTACCAGAAGTTCGTCTACAACTACCCCCAGGATCCGAAGGTCGAGGACGCCATGGTGGCCATCGCCCGCTGCTACATCGCCAAGAAGGCCTGGGACAAGGCCCTCGATGCCTGCCAGAGCTACCTCAACCGCTTCCCCGAGGGCAAGCACGCGGCCTTCGCCAAGAATCAGGCCACGTGGATTCGCATGTACCACTTCTGAGCCCATCGTCCGTCTGGGCGCCCCCTTTGCCGCTTGATCGCAGGCCCCCAGCGCGTATAGTCTGGATAGTAGGGACGGCTCCCGGCCATGCGACCGGGTCGAGCGGGGCGAGAGGAGGCGATGCGGCGATGCGCGAAGAAGGTACCGTGGTGGCCGTGGAGGGCGATACGGCCCGCGTGCGCGTCCAGCCGGGGCCCCATTGCGGCGGCTGCTGCGCCTGCTCGATGCTGGGCGGCGGGCCGCCGGAGCTCGAGCTCTCGGCCCCCGAGCCCCTCCACGTGGGCGACCGCGTGGTGGTCGAGGTGGATACCTCGGGCACTACGCTGGGCGCCGTGCTGGTCTTCGTCCTGCCCCTGCTGGGCCTGGTCGCGGGGGTGGTGGTGGGTCACCACGCCCGCCCCTTCGGCACCAGCGGCAACGCGGGAGGTCTGATCCTGGGCTTCGGCCTGCTGCTGGCCCTTTTCGGGATGGCCATGGCGGTGGACCGCTGGTTCCTGCGCCGCCGGGTGGCGGCTCCGACCATCGTGCGCGTGATCCGGGGCGGCGGCCCCGGCGCGCCGCCCAGCTCCGGGGTCGCGGCGCCAGAGTCCGAGGAGAGGCCGTGAAGGCCGCTGTGCACGCGGGCAACCGCCGCATCGAGCTCGTCGAGCTGCCGCGGCCCGAGCCCGGCCCCGGCGAGGTGCTCCTCCAGGTAATGGCCTCGGGCCTCTGCGGCAGCGAGCTGGGCGGCTTCCGCGGGCCGAAGGCCCGTTCGGGCCCCGCGGGCCACGAGATGGCCGGCGTGGTGGCCGAGGCCGGCCCCGGCACTCGCCTCCAGCCCGGCCAGCGGGTGGGCGTGCAGTCGATCCGCGGGTGCGGGGCGTGCCTGCACTGCTTGCGAGGCGACGCCACGCTGTGCCCCCGGCGGCGAGGGGTGGGGGGCAGCGAGGCGGAGTTCGTCGCCGTCCCAGAGTTCTGCTGCCTGCCCCTGCCCGACGACGTGGGCTTCGACGCCGCCGTGCTCCTGGCCGGCGACACCCTGGGCGTGGCCAACAAGCTGCTGAACCGCATGGGCCTGTGCGGGGCCGACCGGGTAGGCATCTTCGGGGCCGGCCCCATCGGCCTGGGGATGACCGCCGTGGCCGCCTTCCTGGGCGCCCGATGCATCGTGGTCGAGCCCCACGCCTACCGCCGGCGGCTGGCCGCCACGCTGGGCGCCGTGGACGCCATCGACCCCCGCGAAGGCGAGGTGGTCGAGGCCCTCCGCGAGCGCACCGGCGGGGCGGGGCCGAGTGCGGCCATCGTGTGCGTGGGCCTCGGGGACGTGCTCCGGACGGCCCTCGAGGCGGTCGCCGGCGGCGGCAAGGTGGGGCTGGTGGGCGAGTGCGCCCAGGCCACCATCCGCCCCTCCGAGACCCTCATCCGAAAGTCCCTCACCCTCTACGGAAGCTGGTACACCAACTGGGTGGAGTACTTCGAGCTGCTCGAGCGTCGCCGCCAGGGGCTGGCCGTCGAGCCCATCGTCACCCACGCCTTCCCCCTGGACCAGGCCGAGGAGGCCTACCGCCTGTTCGACAGCGGCGAGACGGGCAAGGTGATGCTCCATCCCGCCGACTAGTCCCGCCCTAGCGTGCCCGAGGAGCCCCCATGGCCAAGACGAAGCGTAAGAAGCGCCCCACAGCCCTCCGCGTGGCGTTCATCGGGGCCGGCGCCCGCGCCGTGAGCGCCCACTATATGTCGATCCGCGACATCCAGGGGGCCGAGCTGGCCGCCGTCGCGGAGCTCGACGAGCAGCGGATGCAGGCCGCCGCCGAGCAGTTCGACCTCGCCCCCGACCACCTCTATACCGACTACCGGGCGATGATCGAGCGGGAGAAGCCCCACGTGGTCTACGCCGTCATGCCCCCACACCACCTCTTCGACGTGGCCGCCACGGTGATGGACATGGGCTGCCACCTGGTGGTGGAGAAGCCGCCGGGCGTGACCAGCGAGCAGACGCGCCAGCTGGCCCTCATCGCCCGTCGCAAGGGCGTGCTCACCGCGGTGACCTTCCAGCGCCGCTTCTGCCCCGTGGTGTGCGAGGGCAAGCGCCTGTGCGAGGCCCGCGGCCCCGTCCACTCCGCCGTGGCCACCTTCTACAAGCACACCCTGGGCCAGGGCCCCTACTACGGCGGGGCGATGGACGTCCTGACCTGCGACGGCATCCACGCCGTGGACACCCTCCGCGCCCTGTGCGGCGGCGAGGTGGAGGCCGTGGCCAGCGACGTGCGCCGCCTCGAGGCCGAGCACACCAACGCCTACCTGGCCCTCGTCCGATTCTCCTCCGGGGCACGCGGCGTGCTGCTGACCAACTGGATGGCCGGCCGCCGATTCTTCACCATCGAGCTCCACGCCCCCGGCATCTCCTGCTTCGGCGACCCCGAGGAGGGCGGGGCCGTCTACGCCGACGGCCAGGCCGAGCCGGTCCGCACCCTCGACCCCTTCGAGCTGGCGGGCAGCCGCGAGCCCCACAGGGCCTTCGGCCCCCTGGACATGAATCGCCACTTCATCGACTGCTTCCGTCGGGGCCGTGCCCCGGCCACCAGCCTGGACGACGCGCTGAAGACCATGGAGCTGGTCGACGCCATCTACGGCGCCCAGATCTGAGCCCCCGCCACCCCCTGGGAGGCCGACCATGAAAACCGCTCTCATCACCGGCATCACCGGCCAGGACGGCTCCTACCTGGCCGACCTGCTCCTGGCCAAGGGCTACCGCGTGGTGGGCATGGTGCGCCGCTCCAGCAGCGAGAAGTTCGAGCGCATCGAGCACATCCGCGACCGCGTGGAGATTCTCCAGGCCGACCTGCTCGACCAGCTCTCCCTGATCACCGTGGTGGAGAAGGCCCAGCCCGACGAGATCTACAACCTCGCCGCCATGAGCTTCGTGCCCACCTCCTGGGAGCAGCCCGTCCTCACCGCCGAGTTCACCGGCACCGGCGTGCTCCGCATGCTCGAGGCCACCCGCCTGGTGCGGCCCCAGGCCCGCTTCTACCAGGCCTCCAGCAGCGAAATGTTCGGAAAAGTCCGCCAGGTGCCCCAGGCCGAGGCCACCCCGTTCCACCCCCGCAGCCCCTACGGCTCGGCCAAGGCCTACGGCCACTTCGTGACCGTCAACTACCGCGAGCGCTACGGGATGTTCGCCGCCAGCGGCATCTGCTTCAACCACGAATCGCCCCGCCGGGGACTCGAGTTCGTCACCCGAAAGGTCACCGACGGCGCGGCGCGGATCAAGACCCAGGGCGGCGGCGAGCTCCACCTGGGCAACCTCGACGCCCAGCGCGACTGGGGCTTCGCAGGCGACTACGTCCGAGCCATGTGGCTCATGCTCCAGCAGGAGGAGCCCGACGACTACGTGGTCGCCACCGGCCAGACCCACTCCGTGCGCCAGCTGTGCCAGGCGGCCTTCGACCACGTGGGCCTCGACTGGCAGGACCACGTGGTCGTCGACCCCCGCTACGTCCGAAAGTCGGAGGTCCACCTCCTCGTCGGCGACGCCGCCAAGGCCCGCCGCCAGCTGGGCTGGGAGCCCACCGTCGACTTCCGGGGCCTGGTGGAGATGATGGTCGACGCCGACCTCGCCCGCTGGCGGGCCGGCGGCGGGGAGGGCGCCCCGTGAGGACCCTGGTCACCGGCGCCACGGGCTTCGCCGGCCGCCACCTGTGCCGCCGCCTCCTCGAGGCCGGCCACGAGGTGGTGGGCACCCGCCTCGCCGACGGCGAGCAAGCGCCCCACCCCCTGGCCACCTGCGACGTGCGCGACGCCCAGGCCGTCGACGCCCTGCTCGCCCGCACCCGGCCCGACGCCATCGTCCACCTGGCCGCCATCGCGCGGGTCCAGGACGCCGCCGAGGCCCCCCACCTGGCCTTCGCCACCAACGTGCGGGGGACCCAGAACCTCCTGGAGAGCGCCGCCGCCCACGCCCCCCGGGCCACGCTCCTGGTCGTCAGCTCGGCCGAGGTCTACGGCGCCGTCCCGGCCGAGGCGCTGCCCATCCGCGAGAGCCAGCCCCTGGCCCCCGCCCGCATCTACGGGCTCACCAAGGCCGCCGCCGAGTGCCTGTGCGCCGCCTACGCCGACCGGTTGCGGGCGGTGGTCCTCCGCCCCTTCAACCACATCGGCCCGGGCCAGAGCCCGCGGTTCGTGGCCAGCAGCTTCGCCAGGCAGGTGGCCGACATCGAGGCCCGCCGTGCCGAGCCGGTCCTCCGCGTGGGCAACCTCGAGGCCCGCCGCGACTTCACCGACGTGCGCGACGTGGCCCGGGCCTACGCCCTGGCCCTCGACCGCTGCGTGCCCAACACCCCGTATAACGTTTGCTCCGGCCGCGCCGTGCCCGTCCGACGCCTGCTCGACCTGCTCCTGGGGATGAGCGATGCCGCCATCCGGGTGGAGCCCGACCCCGCCCGCATGCGGCCGGGCGACGTGCCCGCCCTCGAGGGTTCGCCCGAGCGGTTCGCCGCGGCCACCGGCTGGGCGCCGCGTTTCGACCTGGAGCGGACCCTCGCCGACCTGCTGGCCTGGTGGCGGAGCCGGAGGGGGTGAGGAGCGGATGGGCAGCAGAGGGCAGCGGGCGGGGGACAGCGCCCGGGGAGCGGAGGGTCCCACCGCCGGCCGGCGACGGCCTGGAGGCGAGAGCGGGGGCACGAGCGGCGGCGGGCCGGGCCGAGGAGTGATTTCGGTTTAGCGCTAAACCGTAATGGCCCCTCTCGCGCCCGTGCTCCCCGCGGCCTCGGAACCGTGGGACACGGGGCCACCCCCAGACCCCCAGCCCCCCGAAGGGGGCGACGAAGGCCCCCCCGATGCCTGACGGGCCAGGCCGCGCCCTTCCGGCCCCCCCGCCCTATACGACCTATAGGACCTATAGGACCTATACGACCCGTCTACCCGCCCGGCACGCCCCCCTATCTCGGCGGCACAGGCTGCCCGCCCGTCTCGCCCGCGGGCGGCTCGCGCAGCCGGCGGTTGGCCTCGGCGACGGCCTCGAGCTGGTAAGCGCGGGGCGTGCCCGGAGCCACGTTCCAGCTCTCCGCCTGGTGGTCGAAGTCGTAGACCCACAGGGCGGCGAGCGGCACGCGGGCCTCGACGACGGCGGCCAGGACGCGGCGGAAGGCGGCCCGCTCCGCCGCGCCGCCGGGCCGGTCGCGGTCCCAGGCCCCGAACTCGCCCACGAACAGGGGTTTTCCCGCCCGCGCGGCCACCCCGGCGGCCACCTCCAGCAGCTCGGCCAGGCTCGCCCCCCGCCCGAAGCGCCGCGCCGCGGCGCCGGGATACACGTGCACCGACACCACGTCCACGGGGTCGGGGTTGTCGCCGAGCAGGCGCCGGGCGAACTGCTCGGGGCTGTCGGGCTCCCACGTGCCCTCCCGCCACTGGTGCCAGGCGCTGGGCCGGGGCAGGCTGTTGCCCGTGGAGATGAGGCGGTGGGGGTCGTGCTTTCGCACCTCGCGGGCAAAGGCCGCGAAGGCGACGGCGATCATCTCGTGCGACAGGTCGTCGCGGGCGCTGCGCCTCTCCGGGGTGCCCAGGCGGGGCACGACCGGCGGGCGGTGGCGTGCGGCGTTGGGCAGGTCGGCGGCGAGGTTGTACTCGTTGCCGAACTCCCAGCCCCAGAGGGCCGGCGAGTCGCGGTAGCGGGCCACCACCTGGGCGACGTAGCGTCGCATGAAGGCGTGGGTGCGGCTGTGCGGGTTGCCCCACTGGTCGCGCGGCTCGCCCACCAGGTCGGGCACCGTGGCGCTGTGCCAGAAGAGCGAGGGGATGAGCCCCACGCCCTGGGCCTCGGCGGCCCGCACCACGCCGTCCAGGAGCCGGAAGTAGCGCTCCGGCTCCTCGCGGTAGAGCCGCCAGTCGGCGGGCCAGAAGCCGCCGCCGCAGATGCGGGCGAAGGGGATGCCCCGCCGGGCCAGCTCCGCGAAGCCCGCGCGGTAGCTCGTGTCCGAGGGGTCGGCCAGCGTGCGGGTGAAGGCGTCGAAGTAGTTCACCCCCATGCCCCGGAAGGGCCGGCCCTCCCTGAGCACCGTCCCGCCCTCTCCCACGCACAGGCCCAGGGGCTGGCGGGGCGCGGGAGCCGGGCAGCAGGCGGCGGCGAGGGCCAGGAGGGCGGGCAGGGCTCGGGCCGCGGCGTGCACGGGGGCCTCCTGGCGGCGATGGACGGGGCTCAGCGCCGGGGCTCGACCTCCTGGGCGAGCACCTCGCGGGCGCGGTCCACCCGCGGGGCCTCGGCGCAGCGGGGGTCGGGCAACGCGCGCACCTCGTCCTCGCCGCGGTAGGGGCAGTTGGTATCCACCCAGGCGATGAGCTGGCGGAGGCTGCGGGGGTCGACCCGCACGCCGTGGTGCTCGCCGCTGCTGGCGTGGTGGATGAGGGTGCTCTGGCAGGACAGGTGGCGCATGGGCCGGAAGGTGACGTAGGCCGCGGGGTCGCGGCGGCCGTAGGCCTCGGCCAGTATGGCGTTGGCGATGCCCCGCTTGACCAGGGTCACGTAGGGCTCCTTGAACATGGCGACCCCCGGCCGGAGGGTGAGGTCGAGCTTCGCCCGCGCCTTGCCCTCCCCCTGGTGGCACGGGCCGCAGTAGCGGTCGAGCACGGGCTGGACCATCCGCTCGTAGCCGATGCTGCGGC
The DNA here is from genome assembly GCA_046538415.1 of Candidatus Brocadiia bacterium. Taxonomy (GTDB): domain Bacteria; phylum Planctomycetota; class PUPC01; order DSUN01; family DSUN01; genus JBKHIY01. The sequence continues at coordinate 16,217 of JBKHIY010000074.1, forward strand.
GCCCCCACGGCGGGGGCTCGAGCCGCGAGGGGGGCCGGCGCACCGCCGCCGCGGCCACGTTGGGCGGCGTCGCGCCCGAGAGCTCGTGGCAGCCCACGCAGCCCCGCCGCTCGCCGGGCACCACCCCCGTGAAGCTGCGCATGGTGTGCACCGCCCGGTAGCGGTCGTCCAGGAGCTGGAAGTGCACCGTGCGGCCCGCGGGCACGACGAAGTGCACCGAGCCGTCGGGCTCCACGGGCACCGTGCCCAGCACGCGCTTGACCGCCTCGGACTGGACGATGGACACCGCGGGGCCTTCGAAGCGGTAGTCGCGGGTCCACAGGGTGTAGGTCTTGTAGTCGCTCTGGACCACCCGCAGGCGGCGCACCACCCCCGGCGGCAGGTCGGGCACCCCCTCCGTGACGTCCGTGCTGTAGAGCACCCCGCAGTCGGGGGGCACGCCGGGCGGGGGCCCGTGGGCCGGGGCCTCTTCGCCCGGCCAGGCGGCCTGGCGGGGCTGGCGGTGGGGCCGCGGGCGGGGCCGCACGGGCAGGGCGTACCAGACGTTGTGCGCCCCCTCGTAGACCAGCTCCCGGTTGCCGTGCACGTCCATCAGGTAGAGGCGGAACTTCCCGCCCCGGCGGGCCGAGACCAGGAAGTCCTCCTCGGACAGCGGGTAGGGGCTCTTGTAGGCCTCGTAGGGCCCCGCGGTGTGGTAGTGGGGGGCCTCGGGGCGCTCGGCGGGCCCGTCGCCCGACTCCGGCCAGGGCACGTCGCAGGTCACCTTGGTGAGGCCCCGCGGGTAGTTGCGGCCCAGGCGGGGCTCGAGGATGCCGATGGAGCCGGCGAACCAGTCGTGGTGGGCGAGGCCGGTGAACATGAGGCGGCGGGTGCCGGGGATGGGCCGCGGCTCGGCCAGGTGGTCGGGCCACACGCTCTGGTTGCCCCACAGGGCCGCGGTGTGCGTGCCGTCGGGGTTGGTGGCCCACAGGCTCTGGATGCGCCACAGCGCCTTGTCCGTGTACTCCCATCGCGAGTAGGCCACGCGCCCGTCGGGAAGGAGCACGGGGCACCAGTCCGGCTCGTTGCTCCTGGACACGATGTGGATCTCGGAGCCGTCGCCCCGGCACCGGGCGAGCACGTAGGCGTAGGTGTAGGGCATGCACCGCACGTAGGTGTGGCAGCGGGTGGTGGTGAACATCAGGTGGCCGTCGGGCAGGTAGATGGGATCGAGGTCGTCGTAGGGCCCATGGGTGAGCTGGCGGAGGGCCGTGCCGTCGAGGGCCGCCTCCCAGAGGTGGAAGTGGGCCTCGTCGTGGGCCTTGTAGCAGAGGAGCACCCGCCGGGCGTCGAACGACAGGTCGGGGCGCCAGGTGCTGCCCGGCTTCTCCGGCCCCAGCTTGCGCACCGGGGCGCCGGGGCCCAGGCCCTCGAGGAGCAGCAGGCGACCCCCGGGCACGGCCATCATCCCGTTGCGGTGGCGGGCCTGGTGGGGCCACTCGGCGCCGCGGGGGTAGGGCTGGTCGACGAGCAGCACGCGTTGGAAGTCGAGGGCCGGGTTTTTCATCGCCACGCGGCGCTTGGCCCGTCGCACGGCGAGGTAGAGGGCCCGCGCGGCCTCGGGGGCCGGGGATCGGTCGAGGGCCTCCGCGCGGCGGGCCAGGGCCTCGAGCCGTGCCCGCTCGGCGGCCAGCGAGGGCGTGCGGGGGTCGCGGGCCAGGCGGTCGGCCAGCTCCCTGGCCCACCGGAGCTCCTGGCGTGCCCGGCGGTCGAGGGGCGTGCCCTCGGCCTGGAACAGCCAGTCGGCCTCGAGGCGCTCTCGCGCCGCCTGGGGGCCGAGGGGCGCCGTCGGCGGCTCGACGGGCGGCAGCCGGGGCGCCGGGGGATGGGGCATCGCGCTCCGGGGCAGCTCCCACCGCGCCGGCAGGCGGTCGAGCTTCGGCCAGCGGGCGAAGGGCACGCCGGCGCCGGCCTCGAGCTGGGCCGAGGAGTGCCAGCGGCCCACGTGCCCCGCGTCGGGCCGCGGGACGCCGGCCATGGCCACCACGAAGCCCGAGGGGTCGACCGTCGCGATGCCGCCCAGGGCGCCGTCGAGCAGGCTGTAGTCGTCGTTGTGGGTGTGTGCCGCCTCGAGGTTGGCGTAGACGCTGAGCCGCACGTCGCGGACCCCCCGCCCGCCGAGGTTGCTCACGGTGAACGCGCAGGCCGCCAGCGGCCCCTCCCCCAGCCGGGCCCGCACGCGAAGGCCCAGCGCCCCGTCGGCGGTCTGGACCGCCGCCGCCGCCGCCCGCTCGCCCGCCGGCCGCGCCGGCTCGACCACCCGCAGCCGCTCCGTCTGGAGCCGCGAGGAGGCGATGGCGATGCCCGCACGACGAGGCCCGCCGTCCCGGTAGCGCACCATGTAGCCCAGGCGGCTGAGCTGGCCCCCCTTCGAGCAGCGGAGGGCCTGGCGACGCCAGCGCTCCCAGAAGAACGCCCCCGGCGGCTCGAGGGCGAAGTCCGTCGCCCCGTTCGCCACCCACACGGCCGCCGAGGGCCCGCCGGTCGGCTCGGCGGGCGGCCAGGGCCCGGCGAAGGCCTCTCGGGCCTCAGCCAGCCGCTCCTTCAACTCCCCGTGGCCGGGGGCGAAGGCGAAGAGCACCACCCGACGGGCCGACTGCCCCGGCCCCAGGTCGCCCAGCCGCCAGGTGAGCAGGCCGTCGGTGTTGCCCGCGGCGGCCAGGCCCTCCCCGGCCGAGGGCGCGGCGAGGGCCACGAGGAGGGGCAGGGCTCGGGCCGCGGCGTGCATCCTCGGCCTCCGCTCAGGGCTCGCAGGCGGCCGCAACGGCCCGGAAAGCGGGCGTTTTCGGGCCGGGACCGCGTCGTAAATGGCGCCAAATTTGGCGTAAAAAGACACGCCGGAGCGTCGTAAATGCGCCCCCGAATGGCGTAAAACGCGCCGTTTGTGCAAAAACAGCGTGTTCTGGCTGTAAGTGTAGAGGCGAAAGGCGCTTACGACCCGAAAACGCCCATGGGAGCCCCGGCGCCGCTCAACGCCCCTCGCCCGTCTCCTCGAGCCAGTTCGGGTGGTGGGTGGCCGCCCAGCGGCGGGTCACCCGCCCCTCGAAGATGCTCCGCAGCGTGCCCGGGTTGCATATCGTGGCCAGGTAGACGTGGCCGACGATGAGGGGCAGGAGGAGCACGGCGGTGAGGATGTGGAGCGTGTAAGCGTAGGGCATCCAGTGGTTTAGGGACGCCGGCCGGAGGGCCATGAGCACGCCCGACACCCCCATGGCCGCCACCGCCGCCGCCGTGAGCCAGAAGAGCAGCTTCTGCCCCGCGTTGAACTTCCCCGCCGGGGCCTCGCCCTTGCGCCACAGGTAACCCCCCATCACGTCGAACCATCGGAAGTCGTAAGCCCGGAAGATGCAGTTGGGCGCCCACCGCACCACCAGCACCAGGCTCGCGGCCAGGAAGGCGTAGCCCGCGACCTCGTGGACGGACTCCGTGGTCGGCGACCGCCACAGGTGCGAGAGCCCGTCCCGCCAGAGGGCCGACAGGATGAAGCCCGCGCCAGTGACCGCAAGTACCAGGAAGGCAAGCATTTGCACAAGGTGGGTGGCCCGCTCGAAGAGGCTGAACCGCCGCACCTCGTCGTCCGCATCGTCCCCCCGCACGCGCTTGGGCCCGAAGACCACGTAGTGGGCCAGGCACAGCACCACCGCCAGGGGCACCAGCCACAGGCCGTAGGGCCGGAGCACCTTCTCGCGGAAGAAGCCCAGCCGCATGCGGGCGGTCTCGAAGCCCAGCCACCGCCGCATCGACTTGTCGTTGACCTCATCCTGGTTGTTGTAGGGCTCCACCACGCGGCGCCCCCAGAAGATGTAGGACTCGAGCGAGTGGCAGTCGCCGCAGCCCCCCGCCCCCAGGGCCTCCTGGGGAGGGCGGACGACGTGGGCGATAGCGATGTTCAGCGACTGCGTCTGGTCGAACTCCTCGCCCGACTTGTCGTCGCCGGTCTCCACCCAGTGGACGTGTCGGCCTCGGACGAAGCCTGGCTTGACGTGCTCGAAGCGCCCGCCCTCCAAGGACTTACCGAGGGCGGTCATGGCCGCGACGGCCTCCTCGTGGCGGTTGACCTCGGCCACCCCGTCGCCCATGTGGTCGGTGATCTCGCCCACCACCTGGCCGTCGGCGACGAGCACCAGGCGCTCCGTGCCCTCCTCGCCGCGCTCCCGCTTGAACACGGCGCCCACCTCGCTGGGGAACAGCGGCCATAAGGTGTCGTCGTCAAGGAAGTTCCCCCACCACACGGGCAGCTGGGAGTTGTGCACCCGCAGTTGCCCGCCCCGGGGCTCGTAGACGATCTGCCAGGGCGCCTGGGGGTCGGGGCGCGGCACCGGGGTCCACCTCCCGCCTGCCGCCCCCGCCTCGGGCTGGAAGCCCGCGGCCTCGGGGGTGGACGACGAGGTGTCGGTGAAGACGTGCTCGATGCCCCGGCCCGCCACGGGCAGGGCAGGGCCGCTGTGGCAGGTGACGCAGGCGATCTTCTGGAAGTGAAACCTGGGAAAGCCGGGGTGGCGCGCGGGAGGCGAGCCCAGGTGGCCCTCCCCGTGGCAGCGCTCGCAGGTCATCGGCTGGGCATCGGTATCGCGGACCGACCAGTGCAACTTGCGTCCCAGGTTGAAGTTGTGGTCCTCCTCGCCCGCGTGGCAGTCGACGCAGGCCAGGCCCTGGGCGGTGTGGATGTCGCGCCACTGGCGGTGCTCCCAGCCGCTGCCGCCCTCGAGCGCGGGGAAGTGGTGGCAGAAGAGGCAGCTGTGGTCCTGGGGGCGATCGATGTCCATCGCCACTCGGCCCTCGCTGTCGAACCACCGGGGGTGGTAGCGCACCGCGACGCCGCCAGGCTCCTCGGTGTCGGCGACGCGCCCCTCGACGCCGCCGAAGCCGGCCGCCGCGGTGGCCGCGTACTGGTAGTTCTGGGCTCGGAGCTGGGCCGTCCGCTCGGCGTTGTCGTAGGGCCACTGGGCGTGGCACATCAGGCAGTCGACCTCGACCACGCCGCTTCGGTCCCACTTCGCCCCGTGGTAGTCGCCGTCGAGGCTCTGAGCGACTTCGGGATGGGCCTTCTGGCGGCGGTCGAAGCGCTGGCCGTCGCGGTCGTACTCCATGGCCCCGCCGCCGGGATGGCAGGCCCCGCAGGCCTGGACGAACTCGTAGGCGGTCATATCGATCTCCGCCGCCGACTCGTTCTCCTTCTTGGCGTACTGGCGGAGGAAGGTGGGCAGGAAGCCGCCCACCATGCCTGGCGAGAGGGCCCACGGCTCCTGGCGCTCGGCGCCCCAGTCGTCGGCCAGGCGGCTCTTGCCCATGTCGAAGTGCATGCCCTGGGTGATGGCCTCGTAGCTGTGGCACTCGGCTCCCGAGCAGGTCTGGCGGGGGCTGTAGGGCACGGTGCTCTGGGGCCCCAGCACGGTCCCGTCGGCGGCCTTGAGGGGAATGCGGTGGGCGTAATGCTCTTCGTGGTCGGGCTCGGCCTCCTCGGCGCGTGCCCCGCCCGGCGCGGCGAGGGCGGCGAGGAGGGCGGCCAGGCTCCACGTGTGCACGGCGCGGCGATGGATCAACGCGGCATCCTCTCCGAGAGAACCGGGACGGCCCCTTGCGCAAGGTCGCGGGCAGTGTACCGAGTCCCTTCCGCCCTGTCAACCGCCGTGGGTGGCGGGATTTGACTTCCCGACCACCAGGCGGTACCCTCGCCTCGTGCTCCCCGGGGAGTGTGCGGCCTCGCATGGGCCCGCTCTGTTCCGGGCCGCCAGCCCAGTACGGAGGGCCGTCCGTGGCCAAGCATCCTGCCCGATGCCCCAAGTGCGGGGCTCGCATCGAAGTCGATACCGCGGCCGGCGAACAGGTCCAGTGCTCGGCCTGCGGCGCCACGCTCCGCCTCCCGGGCAAGAAGCGGCCCGCCCAGCCCGCCGACCCGCTGCTGGGCACGCCCCTGGGCGACTTCGAGGTCATCGAGCTGCTCGGCCGCGGCGGGATGGGCGCGGTCTATAAGGCCCGTCAGAGGTCCCTCGACCGCTTCGTGGCTCTCAAGGTCCTGCCCCAGT
>JBKHIY010000185.1:0-5036 GCA_046538415.1 Candidatus Brocadiia bacterium
CCAGCATCGAGCACCCAGCATCGAGTCGCAAAGGAGACCCGCGAGATGGCGAGCGAACCAGGAATCGAGACCCTCGACGAGGCATTCAGCCAGGTGGCCGACGCCGGCGCGGCCCCGCGCCCCATCGCCCAGGGCCTCGAGTTCACCGAAGGCCCCGCCTGGCTCGACGAGGAGCAAATGCTGCTCTTCAGCGACATCCCCGCCGACACCATCTACCGCTGGCAGGCGGGCGCCGGCCATACCGTGTGGCGGCGGCCCTCCCGCCACGCCAACGGCAACACCCTGGACCTCGAGGGGCGGCTGGTGACCTGCGAGCACGGCAGCCGCACCGTCACCCGCACCGAGCGCGACGGCACCGTGGTCACGCTCGCCGCCAGCTACCAGGGCAAAAGGCTCAACTCGCCGAACGACGCCGTCGTCCGCAGCGACGGCTCCATCTGGTTCACCGACCCGCCCTACGGCATCTCGGCGGAGGCCCAGGAGCAGCCGGCCTCCCACGTCTTCCGCCTCGACCCCGGGGCCGAGGAGCCGGTGGCCGTGATCGGCGACATGACCCGCCCCAACGGCCTGTGCTTCTCGCCCGACGAGAGCCTGCTCTACGTGGCCAACAGCGACCGCGCGGCCCACCGCATCCGCCGCTTCCGCGTCCGGCCCGACGGCTCGGTCGGGGGCGGCGAGGTGTTCGCCGTCATCGAGCCCGGGGCGCCCGACGGCATCCGCTGCGACGCCGCGGGACGCCTCCTGAGCACCGCCGGCGACGGGGTGCACGTCTTCGACCCGCAGGGCAGGCTGCTGGGCAAGGTCCGCACGCCCCAGACGGCCGCCAACTGCACCTTCGGCGGGCCTGGCGGCACCACCCTGTTCATCACCGCCACGACCACTGTCTGGGCCGTCGAGCTGCGGGTGCGCGGCGCCCGCTGAGTTCCCGCGCCAGCGGCGGCTCAGGAGGGCGGGCGGGCCACGATCTCCGAAATGTCGATGAGATACATCTGACGGCCGTTCCCCCCGTGCGGGCTGTCGATGCACACCTTCGTGCCGTCGGGGCTGAAGCGCGGATGGGTGTCGCAGCGCCATTCTCCCCGATACGCGGGCGGGCTGGGGAACCGGCCGAGCACCACCCGCCGCTTCGTGGGCACGTGGTAGAGGTAGACCGTCTGGAGGCGCTTCGGCCCCTGGGGGTAGGTGTCGTTCAGAATCCACTCGCTGCCCGGGAGGTAGGAGCAGTGGCCGTTGTGGGGCATGGCCTCCTTGCCCACCAGGCTCACCTCGCGGCTGCGGTCGCGGAAGAGGATGAAGCCGGCGCCCAGGTCGGGATGCCACGCCCAGGCCAGGATGTGGGCCGGGTCGCGCCAGATGAAGTGGCTGGTCCGGCCGTGGGGGTCCAGGCAGTAGAGGGCCGAGCCATCGAGGTCGGCGGTGAACATCCGGGTGCCGAAGCTCCGCACCCCCGGGCCACGCCAGCGGTGGAGGAACTCGAAGCGGCTGCCGTCGGTGTTCACGAGCAGGTGGTTGAAATAGTGCTTCATCGGGGCCAGGTCGCCGTGCTCGTAGGGCACCCTCGCGATGTCGGCCAGCGAGACGACCAGCGTGGCCTCGCCGCTATCGAGGTCCACCCGCCAGATGCCGCTGTCCGCCGGCGCCTTCTCCTCCCTGTGGGGGTCGGGCAGGCCGGGGTAGCCGTAGCCCGGGCGCATGTCCTGGACGCGGCGGAAGTCGGGCGTCACCGCGGTCCGGCCGTCGGGGCTGAGGGCGTAGACGGGCCAGGGGATTGTGCGGCGCTCGCGGGTGCGGACGTCGAGGACGTGGCAGACGAACCGCTCGCCCTGGCGGTCGTTCCACACCACCTCGGTCTTCGAGCCCGGCCGCCACTGGAGCATGCAGCCCTGCTGCCAGCACCAGGCCCGCGACTCGCCCAGCTCGATCCACCGGTCCCCGTCCCCGGTGTCCACCATGCCCACCTTCACCACGTCGTCGGGCCGCGGCGAGCGGCCCTCGAAGGCCACCTCCATCCCCAGCACGTAGCGGCACGCGGGGTCGAACTGGAGCTTGTCGTAGTAGCCGAACCAGTGGAACTTCGGGCCGCGGGTGATGGCCCGCACCGGCGGCGACGCCGCGGCAGCCACCGCGGGCAACGCGGCCAGGGCGAGGACGAGCAGGGCGAGCGGCTTCACGGCGAGTCTCCTCACAGGGCTCCCCGGGCGCCCCCATTGTCCCCACCCGCCCGCCGCTGTCAACCGAGCCCGCCCCCGGACCCGCCACCTCCCCTTCAGGGCCTATACGACCTATAGGCCCTATCCGATCGCCCTAATCCACTATCCCCTCGATGGTTATGCCGTCCGCCCAAAATTTTTTGCGAATTTTTACAATTTTTCGTGTCCGCTTTTGGGGGGGCAAACGGGTTGTAGTAGTAGAGGGGAAGGCGCCGGAGGGGCGCACGCCGACTTGCGTCCCCGGGCCGCGACGACTATAGTCGGGCGGAAGGAGGTGGGGCCATGGACCGCAAGGCATTCCTGCTGGCCATCCTGGCGGCGGCGCTCGCGCCCCCGGCCCTGGCCGAGCGGCTGATGCTCCAGGTCGAGGACTTCCAGGGGCCGTGGCGGCGGCAGACCAACATCAAGGGCTACCTGGGCAAGGGCTTCTGCACCTCGAACGCCAATCCCAAGGTGGCCGAGAGCGCCATGCGGACCACCGCGAAGGTCACGGAGGGCGGCACCTATGTCGTCTGGGCACGGGGCTTTACGTCGGCCAACTCCCGCCGCGCCTTCCAGGTCGAGGTCGCCGGCCGCCGCCTCGCCGTCACCCACAAGGACACCCGCCGACGCTGGGTCTGGGAGCGGGCGGGCGAGGTCGAGCTGAAGCCCGGGACCGTCCAGATCGCCGTCCACGACGCCGACGTCGGCTACGAGAGCGCCGACGCCATCCTCCTGACCAACGAAAAGGGCGACGACCCCATGGCCGAGGAACGAAACTGGCGAGTCTACCCCGACGATCTGCCCGAACGGGCCAACGCCCTTCGATTCAATATCCAGGCCTGCCTCGAGCTGGCCCGCCAGCGAAAGCCCCCTGCCTCGAAAGCCCAGTGGGAAGCCCGCCGCGAGGGCATCCGCACCCGCCTCCAGGAGGCCCTGGGCCTCCGCCCCTGGCCCCCGCGCACACCTCTCGAGGCCCGCGTGACCGGCCGCGCGGAGACGGAGGGCTACCGGCTCGAAAACGTGGTGTTCCAGAGCCGCCCCCGCTTCTACGTCACGGCCAACGTCTACCTGCCCCGGGGCGGCCCGGAGCGCAAGCCCGCCGTGGTCGTCGTGCCCGGCCACGCGATGAAGGAGGCGAAGAACTATGAGCTGTACCGCCGCGCCCAGCTCGGCCTCGTCCGCCAGGGCTTCGTGGTGCTCAGCTACGACCCCATCGGCCAGGGCGAGCGGCGGCGGCGCGGCTACGCCCACCTCGTCGGATATCCCGCACTGATGGTGGGATGGACCAACGAGGGGGTGATCACCTGGGACACCATGCGGGCCATCGACTACCTGGCCGCCCGGCCCGACGTGGACCCCGCCCGCATCGGCCTGACGGGCAACTCGGGCGGCGGGGAGAATACGTTCTACGCCATGCCCCTCGAGCCCCGCGTGGCCGCGGGGGCCTCGTTCTGCTTCGTCTGCTCCTACTACGCGTGGGTGAAGGACGGCGGCAACCACTGCATCTGCAACCACTTGCCGGGGATACTGCGCCACATGGAGGAGTTCGAGATCGTGGGGCTGTGCGCCCCCCGGCCCTTCCTCGCCGGCAACGGCGCCCGCGACCCCATCTTCCCCATCGCCGGCACCCGCCGCACCATGGAACGGGCCCGGGCCATCTACGCCTTCTACGAGGCCGAGGAGCGCATCGCGCAGCGGGACGTGCCCCTGCCCCACGGCTGGGCACAGCCGCTGCGCGAGGCGGCCACCGGCTGGATGGCCCGCTGGCTGCTCGACGCCGGCGACGGCTCGCCCATCCCCGAGCCCGACCTGGCCCTCGATGCCCTCCCGCCCGAGGCCCTCCTGTGCCTCAAGGACGGGGCGATGCCCGCCGACGCGCTCACCTACGTGCAGCTCGTGCGCCGCGAGGCCCAGCGCCTGGCCGAAGCCTATCCCCCCGTGCCCGCAGAGCTTGCGGCACGCAGGGGATGGGCCGCGGCACGCCGCAAGCGCCTGTGGGAGACCTTCGGCGGGAAGCCCCCCGCACCGCGCCGCAAGCCCCGCCGCGTGGGCACCTTCGCCTGGCGGGGACGCACCGTCGAGCGCCTGGCCGTGCCCACCGAGCCGGGCCTCGAGGTGCCCGCCCTCTTCGTGCGCCCCGGGGCCCCCGCGCCGGCGGTGCTCGTGCTCGACGACGAGGGCAAGGCCGCGGCCCGAAGCTCGCCCGCCGTCGTCGGCCTGCTCGAGCGCGGCCTGGGCGTCCTGCTCCTCGACCCCCGGGCCACGGGCGAGGGCAAGGTCCACGCCAACCACTGCGCCAGCGACGCCGTGCTTCTGGGCCGCCCGCTGCTGGCCCAGCAGGCGGCCGACGTGCTGGCCGCCGCCCGCTACCTGCGGAGGCGCGACGACGTGGAGGGCTCCCCCATCGCGGTCTACGGCCGGGGCCGCGTGGGGCTGGTGGCCGTCGCGGCCGCCGCGCTGGGCGACGAAACCGGCCCCCTCGTGGCCGAGGGCGCGCCCGCCTCCCTCCTGCGGGCCATCGAGGACCCCCTGTCGCAGCCGCTGTGGGCCTATCCAGCCAACGTGCTCCAGGTGGCCGACGTGCCCCAGATGCTGGCCATGGCCGCGCCGCGGCCCGCCCTGCTGGTCAATCCCGTGGGCTACCGGGCGCGGCCCCTGGCCGCCCGCGAGGCGGAGAAGCTGCTCGCCCCCGCCCTCGGCCCCTGCGGCGGCGCCGTGAGGACCGAGACCACCGACGACCCGCCCAGCGCCGTCCTCGACTTCCTCGGCGAGGCCCTGGGCCTGTGAGGGGGCGCGGGGGAAAACTCCTTGCAAGAAGTACTGTAGGCGGGACGTCCCTGTCCC
>JBKHIY010000186.1:0-5027 GCA_046538415.1 Candidatus Brocadiia bacterium
CTCGGGCGGGTCTTTCGGCTTTTCGGCCTCTGCGGCGCGGGCGCGAGCCCACGGAGCGGCCAGGGCGACGAGGCCGAGCAGCATTGCGAGACGCCGCTTGAGCATCCCTTGTCCTCCTCCTAGTCCATCGGACGGTTGGGTGAGCGGCCGAGGGGGCTGGGTCCCGGGGGGTGCTCCTCACCTCCTCCCTGTGGCCGGGCGTCGAGCCGGTCGGCCCACGGTACGGTCGTGCGTGCAGCATGTTGCCCGGAAGGGCCGGGGAAGTCAAGAGCGGCTATCCGCCGAGGCACAGGCCCACCAGGTCGTCGGCCTGGGCGGTGGCCAGTGCGATCACGGTGTCGGCGGCGCCGTAGTAGACCTTCACTTCGCCGTCGTCCTCGAGAATCATGCCGCAGGGGAAGACGACGTTGTTGCGGAATCCGCCCTCGGTCTCGTAGGGGGCCTCTGGGACGAGAAGGGGCTGGGGTGCGAGGCCGAGGACGGTCGCGGGGTCGTCGAGGTCGAGGAGCATGATGCCCGCGGTGTAGCGCTTGGTCCAGCGCGGCTCCCAGCCGTTCTTGCCCCGCTGGGGATCGATGTCCACGGCGTGGAAGGTGGTCAGCCAGCCCCGCTCGGTGGGCACGGGCGGCGCGGCGGGGCCGATCTTGGCGTTGGCCCACGGCACGTGCTCGGTGCCCAGCACGAGGCGGCTGTCGCCCCAGTAGCGGAGGTCGGACGAGCGGGAGAGCCAGATGTCGAAGAGCTCTCCGCCGCCGCGGCTGTAGACGGGGAAGGGGCGCTCGAGGCGCACGAACGTCTCCCCGATGCGGCGGGGGAAGAGCACCATGTTGCGATTGTCGGGCACGGAGAGGCTGAGGATGTCGAAGCGGCGGAGGTCGCTGGTGGTGGCGATGCCCCCGCGGACCCCGTGGCGGGTGTCCACGGCGAAGCACAGGTAGAGGCGGCCGTCGAGCACGGTGAGCCGCGGGTCGTAGACCCGCCGGATCTCCTCGTCCGCCAGCTCGAGGCACGGCTGGGGCTCGACCGTCCAGTGGACGCCGTCGTCGCTGAAGGCCACGCCCAGGTTGGTGCCCTGGAAGCGGGGCTCGCCCCAGGTGCCGTAGTCGTTGCGGAACACCATCACGTAGCGGCCCTCCCACCGGGCCACGCCGGCGTTGAACACCAGGGTGGCCTTGTAGGGCACGTCGTGGCGGGTGAGGATGGGGTTTGCGGGATGGCGGGCGACCAGGGGGCTGGAGCGGAGGGGCGGGGCGTCGGCCATGGCGCGGCTCGTCAATGCCCTTACAGGTCGTCGCCGGAAAGGTCGATGAGCAGGAAGCCGAGCACCGCGTCGGCCAGCTCGAGGGGATGGACATCGGCTTCCACCGCGACCACCAGCAGGCCGGCGTGGGCGCCCAGCGCCCAGTAGTCCATGTATCCCTCGGCGAAAGGCTCGTCCGAGGGCACCAGCACGCCCACTCGCTCCACCTCCGTGTCCGTCGCGGCGCTATACTCCAGGTCGCACACCGTCAGGGGGCCGACCGAGAGCTCGTGGTGGATCAGCCGCCAGGCGAACTGGCGCCGGTAGCCCTTCCCCAGGAAGATGCCCTGCGTGCCTCCCGCGCCGGCCTGCATGGCCCGCGTGGCGTGCACGTTGGCGTGGATCGACGCCGGAAGGAGGTAGGGGATGGAGGGCACGGCGAGGCCCAGCGACACCGTGTCCAGGAGGTCCAGCACGCGGTTGGGCACGTAGAACATCACGGGCCGGAGTGGGGAACGACGCGGCGCCGCAGGCTGCTCCGCGGTCTCGGCCTGAAGCGGCTGCGCCCGCGGCCCGCACCCACACGTCGCGGCGAGCCCGCAGGCCAGCGCCGCGGCACACACCCTGCGAAATGCACGCCTCATCTCCGTGGACTCCTTTCTCCGCCCTCCGGCCGGCGAGCGGCCAGCCCGGGCCGGCGAGAATCCTACCAAGCGGCCCGACCGGGCGCAAGCGCGGCGCCCCGCACTCAGCCACGGACTTGGACCCAGATGGGGCTCGACCACGCGAGCTGGCCGTTGCGCTGCCACACGCGGACGTGCAGGGGGTGGCGCCCCGGCGCCAGCTCCACGTCCTGGAAGGCGTGGGCCACACGGTAGGCCGCCTGGGGCACGGCGCGGTGGATCTTGACCTTGCGGGCGTTGTGGTAGTAGATATCGGGGTTGCCGATCTCTTCCTCGTGGATGCCGAAGTCGGCCTGCACCCGCTCCACCGATTCCTCGATGAGGGGCACCAGGCGTCCGCCGCGCAGCAGGTCGGCCACGGCGAGCTCCAGGCGGCCGCCCTCGATGTCGAGCGTCAGACGGCTGCGGGGGCTGCCCTCCAGCTCGGCCACGATGGCCTGGGTCATTCCGAAGGGGTTGCGCACCGCGCGCCCCGCGGTGACCAGCTCGAAGGCACAGTGCCGCTCGTCCACGCTCGCCAGGCGCTGGCCGCCCAAGGAGAAGCACCGCTCCACGCCCACCAGCCGCCCCCCTTCGACCTCCAGGCGGCCCTTCCAGCGCCAGTCATGGGGCTGGAAGCCGTAGGTGGCGCAGGGACCCCAGCCGACCTCGATGCGCACCTTGTAGCGGGAGCGTTCCCCCGTCTGGGCGGGCGGCGTCTCGGGGCGGTCGGCGGGGACGTGGCTGGCGACCAGCCGGCCCGCGTTCAAGAGGTCGATGCGGTCGATGGCCGCCGAGCCCACCACCTGGACCTGGGCATCCACCGGGCCGCCGGCCTCCAGCTCCGAGCCCATGGGCTGGCCGGCCACGCGGAAGTCGAGTTCGATGCGGTCGCCGGTGACGGCGTAAGTGCGGCGAGCGAGCAGGGCCTCCCAGATGGCCTCGCGAGTGCACGCCTCGGCCCACACCGCGGCGCGGCCTATGCCCCAGCGGCCGGGCAGCCCGGCGTAGTCGTTGGAGCCGAGCACGCCCACCCGCAGGCCGCGCGCCAGGGCATCGTGGAACGTGCCTCCGGCGGCGCGAGGGCCCATGCTGGTGTTGGAGGTCATCCCCAGGGGGGTATCGCAGCCCTCGGAGGAGCCGTGGATGGAGACCACCTCCATGACGGGCGAGAGCTGGGGGTCGAAGACGTCCCAGTCCTTGCCCCGCCGATGGGGCCGATAGCCGGTGTGGTGGGGGATGGCGAGGGCCCGTGTGCTCCGCAGGTTGGCGTAGAGGTCGGGCAGCGACCAGGCGTCGTCCAGCGGGCTGTCCTCGTGGAAGTAGATGACGTTGTGGTCCCCGTAGCGGGTGCGGTTGCCGTTCCATTCGTAGCCCAGGAAGGTCACGAAGCGCCCCGGCTCGTGGTGGGCACGGGCCAGCTCTCGCAGGCGCTCCCACCATTCGAGGAAGTGGGGGCGGTTGCCCACGCTCTCGACGCGCAGGCCGCGGCGGGTGTCCCACTCGAAGGGGTAGCAGAGCACGGCGGCGAAGTCGATGTTCTCCCTCGCGTCGCCCAGGATGGCGTCGCCGCGGTCGAAGTCGACGAGGTGGGTGTGCAGGTCGCCCCACAGGAGCTGGTATTGTGGCATGGGTGGCCCTCGGCAGGAGCGGTCAGTAGGGTGCGATCTTCGGCGGCAGGTCGTCCTCGGCCGCCAGAAGCTTGGCGACCAAGGCTTGGCGGAGGGTCTCGACCGCCTCCCGATAGGCGGGGTCGGGCGCGCGGTTGACCAACTCGTGGGGGTCGGCCACGCGGTCGAAGAGCGCCTCCTCGCCGCCCTCGTTCACCCAGTACTTGTAGTCGGCGGTGACCAGGGTCTTGATGTTCGTCCCGTGAGGCTGCTTGAACTCGATGAGGACGCCATCGGCGCCCTGCTGCGTGCGGCCGGCCAGCAGGTCCCACCGCGAGACGCCCTTCACCCCGTCGGGCGGCTCCACGCCCACCGCCTCGAGGATGGTGGGCACGAAGTCGACGCTTTCCACCAGCGCCTCCACCTGCCGGCCGGGGGGCAGGCGGCCGGGGAAGTGGAAGAAGCCGGGGACGCGGACGATGCAGTCGTAGTTCGTAGGGCCTTTGCCTACGATTCCGTGGTCGCCGCGGGCGTCGCCGTGGTCGGAGAAGAACACGATGAGGGTGTCGTCGAAGAGGTCCTCCTCGCGAAGCGCCTCGACGATACGCCCGCAATGGAAGTCCACCAGCGAGCACATGGCGAGGTAGTAGGCCCGGCACTCCAGCCATTCCTGCTCGGATACCTGTGCCCATTGCTGGGCGGCGCGCTGGAAGAGGGCCGGCTTGTCGTCCATCTCGCGCTCGCGCCGCGTGGGCCGGGGCATCCGCTCGGGCGGGTAGAGCTCGAGCCACCGCTGAGGGGGATTGCACGGCGGGTGGGGCGGATAGAAGCCGGCCACGGCGCACCACGGCCCCTTGTGCTGGCGGATGAACTCGATGGTCCGGTCGGCGACCCAGGCGGTGTGCGAGAGCTCCTCGGGCCCCTCGAAGGGCCAGCGGTCGAGGGGACTACGGGGCTCCACGTTGGGGGTGGGCACGCGGATCTTCTGCTCCATCTGCGGGGCCACCCGCCGCACCCACTGGATGTAGGGGTCGGGGTAGCAGCCCGGCTCGTCGGAGACGTGGCGGACCTCGAAGCCGTAGGCGGGGTGCGGCTGGGTGTGGTCGCGGCCGGCGTGAGGCAGGAAGTGGAGCTTGCCCAGCTGGGCGGTCGCGTAGCCCGCGTCGCGGAGCACGTGGGAGAGGGCCACCTCGCTCTCGGGCAGGGGGATGCCGTTGGTCCTGACCCCGTGGTTCTGACAGTAGCGGCCGGTGAGGAAGCAGGCGCGGCTGGGCATGCACACCGGGTTGTTGGCGTAGAGGGCTCTCAGGTTGGCCCCCTGGGCGGCGAGACCGTCGAGATGGGGGGTGCGGACGAAGCCCTGCGAGTTCACGCCCAGGGCGTCGAAGCGCTGCTGGTCGGTGTTGATGACGAGGACGTTCGGGCGCTCGCTCACGGGCCTCTCCTTCCTCCGGGCTGGGGGCTCACAGGCTACCACGGCAGCTCCCGGGCATCAAGGCCGCGTGCTTGACAAGC
>JBKHIY010000187.1:0-4978 GCA_046538415.1 Candidatus Brocadiia bacterium
ATTACGGTTTAGCGCTAAACCGTAATGGCCGCCGGCGACAAGGGCAAGGCCCATGGCCCTCCCTGGCCCGCGACGGCCCGTCCTGGACGCTCCCCGGCCCGAGGCCAGGAGCGACGCGGGAGCGTCGAAGACATTGCGTCCCGACGGGGGACCGTCGGGACGAGAGGGAGGGGGGTATGGAGCGGCCACCCGGCGCGCTCCCCTCCACCCCTACAAACCGAAGCCCCCCCTCTTTTCCGCCGTAAGAAATTGTAAAACTCGCGAAAAACTTTTTCCCGCACCCGTTAACCATCGAAAGGCCAAGCGCTTACGACGCCGAAAAACCCCATGCCCCCGCCCCCCCCCGCCTCTGGGGCTGTAACCGCCTGCTGTGACGATGGTTATGGGGATTGTCTGGGGGAGGCACCGCTTTCTGGGCAGAAAGCGGTGCCTCCCCCAGACCCGCTGCTCCCCAAAGACCGGAGTGCGGGCTCGGGGCGGGGGCTGCAACGCCGCCGCCCCGAGCCCGCCGCCGACCCACCCAAAAGTCTTTGGAGGGTGGGGGTGCGGGGGAGGGGACCTTTCTGGTAGAAAGGTCCCTCCCCCGCAAAACACTCCCGTCCTGAACTCCCCGCCGGCCCTGCATTTCTCGCCACGACCCGGCGTTTCTCGCCACGCGTCCTGGAGCCCTGGCGGAGCGCGCCGCGGCGGGGGTTCGAGGTGGTCGGCTGCCCTGGGCCGGCCGGTGTCACCCCTCGCCGAGCACGGCGAGCAGGGCCGCGGAGAGGCTGGCGAGGAGGAGGGCCGCGGCCGCGACCGCGGCGCGCCGGGGATGGCGGAGGACGGGGACCGGGGCGGGGGCGGGCGGGGCGCCGGCCGGGCGGCGTTCGGCGAGGACGAACGCGCGGTCGGAGAACGGCCCGATGGGCACGATGGCCAGGCCGCGCAGGCCGGCCTCGGCGAGCTCGCGGCGCATCTCGTCGTAAGTGCAGAAGTGCTTGGCCAGGTAGGGCTTACGCTCGCTGTGCCGGGCCAGGTTGCGCCGGCCCTTGAGAGTCTCCGAGGTCTTGTACTCGACCAGCACGTAGCGCCGCGAGGCGCGGGCGAGGCCCCTGAGCAGCTCGATGCGGCGGGAGCGGGGAAAGTAGTAGGCGAACCGCACGCAGGCCACGACGTCGGGCCGGGCGCCCGCCTGGCGGGGAAGCTGGAAGGCGTCGGCCTGGCGCACGGCGCCCTCGAGGCCCAGGCGGTGGGCCTCGGCCCGGGCGGCCTCGACCATTTCGCCGCTGAGGTCCACGCCGCTCACGCGGAGGCCCCTGCGGCGCCAGAAGCGGAACAGGCGCCCCGGGCCGCAGGGCGCGTCGCAGAGGGTGCGCACCCGGCGCAGGCGGTCCAGGCACCGGCCCAGAGCGCGGCGTTCGGCCGCGCGCTTGAGGGCCCCGCGCAGGGGGCCGCCCTCGCGGTTCCTGAGGTAGCTGTCGGGTTTTCGGAACAGCGGGTATTTCATGGGCTGCGGGTCGCCTGGTGCGAGCGAGGGACCTCCCTGGCCTTTTCCATGCCGAGTCTACCGGCGGCGCCTTATGGCAGGCTTAGTGCAGGATTACGGTCTCGTCATTTTTTGGGGGGGGGAACTGCGGGGCTTCAGGCCTCGGCGTCCTGGGGCTCGGTGCGGGGCAGGCGCACGCGCACCGTGGTGCCCTGGCCGGGGGTGCTGTGGACCTCGATGCTGCCGCCGTGGAGCTGGGCGACTCGGTGGGCGATGCTGAGGCCCAGGCCGGTGCCGCCGGCGTCGCGGGAGCGCGAGGGGTCGGCGCGGTAGAAGCGCTCGAAGATGTGCTCGAGGGCCTGCGGCTCGATGCCCACGCCGGTGTCCTGGACGGCGACCTCGCAGTGGTCGTCCTCGGCCCGTGCCTGGACGTCGACCTGGCCGCCGGCAGGGGTGTATCTCACGGCGTTATCGAGGAGGTTGCCGAACAGCCGGCGCAGGAGTGCGGGGTCGCCTCGGCTGTGGACCTGGCCTTGGCAGTGGGTCTGGAGTCGGACGTTTTTCTCGCTGGCCAGGAGAGCGAAGGGCTCGGCGAGGTCGTCGAGCAGGGCAGCGAGGTCGACGTCGCCGGCCTGGGGCGGCCCGCCGTCGCGGTCCATGCGGGCGAGGAGGAGGAGGTTTTCGACCAGCTTCCCCAGCTCGGTGGCCTGTTCCAGGGCGTCGTCGAGCGCGTCGCGGCACTCCTCGAGGCTCTGGGCTTCGTTGAGGCACACTTCGAGTCGGCACTGGAGAGCGGACAGGGGGGTCCGCAGCTCGTGCGCGGCGTTGGCGGTGAAGCTCTGTAGCTGGTCGAAGGCGTTGTCGAGTCGGGCGAGCATGCGGTTGAGGGCCTCGCGCAGCCGGGCGATCTCGTCCTCGGTGGGGCTCACGTGGAGCCGTTCGCCGAGGGTGCTGGTCTCGATGCGTCCCAGCTCGGCGGCCAGCTCGTCGATGGGCTTGAGGCTCCGGGCGCCGAGCCGCCAGCCTCCCAGCGCGGCCAGGAGCACCGCGGCGAGGAGCACCAGGTAGAGGTACTTGCGGAGGGAGGCGATGCGCTTGTCGACCTCGCGGGTGTACATGGCGAGCTGGACCACGAGGTGGGGATGGGCCCGGGGGTGCAGGGGCCCGGTGACGACGCGGAAGGGGCGGTCGCCGTCGCCCACGCGCACGCGGTCGAAGGTCTCGTCGCTCATCGGCTCGCGGATGGGCACAGCGTGGGCGAGCTCGCTGCGGTAGCCGGCCATGCCCACGAACAGGCGGTCGCGGCCGGCGCCGACGTCGTGGAGGCGGTAGGTGAGGGGCACATAGCGGTCGCTGCCGATCTCCCGGCGCACGGCGGCCTCGAGCTCTCGCGGCTGGTCGACGAGCTGGCTCGTGATGCGCAGGCACTCCTCGTACTCGTCTTCGAGGAACTTGTCGGCCTCGCTGCGCATCTTGTGGGCGATGAGCAGGTAGAGGGAGGTGGTGAGGGCGATGCCCGAGAGGGCGAAGACGCCGCTGTACCAGAGGGTGAGCTTGGCCCGGAGGGTCATCCTAGCGCGGCTCCTCGCTGAGGATGTATCCCACGGCGCGGACGGTGTGGATGAGGGGCTTGTCGAAGGGGTAGTCGACCTTGGTGCGCAGGCGGTTCACGGTCACGTCGAGCACGTTGCTCAGGGAGTCGAAGTTCATGTCCCACACCCCTTCGATGAGGGCCGAACGGGTGACCACGGTGTCCTTCCTGCGCAGCAGGAATTCGAGGAGGGCGTACTCCCTCTGGGTGAGGTCGATCTCCTTGCCGCCGCGCACCACGCGGCGCTTGGCGGGGTCGAGTCGCAGGTCGGCGCAGCGCAGTTCCGTGGGGGCCATCTCGGGCGAGCGGCGGAGGAGGGCCCGGATGCGAGCCAGCAGCTCGGCGTAGTTGAAGGGCTTGGTCAGGTAGTCGTCGGCCCCCAGGTCGAGCCCGGTCACCTTGTCGTGGGGCTGGTCGCGGGCGGTGAGGCACAGCACGGGGGTGGCCACCCCGGCCTGGCGGAGTCGTCGGAGCACGTCGAAGCCGCTGCGCTTGGGCAGGAGGATGTCGAGGACGATCACGTCGTAGACGCCGCTTTGGCCCAGGTGCTCGGCCTCCTCGCCGTCCTCGGCCACGTCGACGGCGTAGCCGCTTTCCTGGAGTCCGCGCCGCAGGTAGCTGGCCAGGCGCTTTTCGTCCTCGACGACCAGGATGCGCATGGGCGGTGGAGTTCCTCCGATCAAGGGCGCGGTAGCGTCGGCAGGCGGGGCGGGGGGCGGCTCAGCGCTCCTTCTCCGCCTCCTCCTTGCGCCGGGCGATCACCTCTTCGGCGATGGCGAAGGGCACGGCCTCGTAGCGCTCGAAGTGCATGGTGAAGGTGGCCCGTCCCTGGGTGAGGTTGCGCAGGGCGGTGGCGTAGCCGAACATGTTGGCCAGGGGCACCATGGCCCTCACCTCCTGGGCCGTCCCCCGGCTCTCCATCCCGGTGATCCGTCCCCGCCGGGCGCACAGGTCGCTGACCACGGTGCCCGCGAAGTCCTCGGGGGTCACCACGTTGACGCCCATCACCGGCTCGAGCAGCTCGGGGTTGCCGCGCCGAAAGCCCTTGCGGAAGGCCTGTGCGGCGCAGGAGCGGAAGGCGACCTCGGAGGAGTCGACCTCGTGGTGGGAGCCGTCGAGGAGGGTGGCCTGTACGTCGACCACGGGGAAGCCGGACCAGGGGCCTTCGGTCATGGCGTCGATGATCCCCTTCTCCACGGCGGGGATGAAGTCGCGGGGCACCCGCCCGGCCCGCACCCGGTCCTCGAAGTCGAAGCCGCTGCCCGGGTCCTGGGGCTCGAGGCGGAGCACCACGTGGGCGTACTGGCCCCGCCCCCCGGTCTGCTTGACCAGCTTCTCCTCGACCTCCACGGGCGAGCCCAGGGTCTCGCGGTAGGCCACCTGGGGGGGCCCGGGCTGGACGCCGACTCCGAACTCGCGCTGGAGGCGGTCGACGAGCACCTCCAGGTGCAGCTCGCCCATGCCCGAGATGATGGTGTCCTCGGTCTCCGGGTCGGAGGAGACCACGAAGGTGGGGTCCTCGTCGCCCAGGCGGGTGAGGGCGGTGGCCAGCTTGTCGCGGTCCGCCCGGCTGTGGGGGCTGACGGCCACGCTGAGGACGGGGGCGGGGAACTCGATGGCCTCGAGCACGATGGGGTGCTCGGGGGCGCAGAGGGTGTCGCCGGTCACCGTGTCGCCGAGGCCCACCACGGCGCCGATCTCGCCGGCGTAGAGGGCCTCGATGCTCTCCTGGCGGTTGGCGTGCATCCGCAGGAGTCGTCCCACGCGCTGGCGCTTCTCGCGGGTGGAGTTGAGCACGTAGGTGCCGGCCCGGAGGGTTCCGCTGTAGACGCGCACGTAGATGAGCTTGCCGATATGCTTGTCGGCGACGACCTTGAAGGCCAGGGCGGCCAGGCGCCCGTCGTCGCGGGGCACCCGCTCGA
>JBKHIY010000188.1:0-4961 GCA_046538415.1 Candidatus Brocadiia bacterium
GGCGCGGGGGCGGCGGTAGCGGAAGCCGATGTCGGGCGGGTCGGCGCCGTCGGGCCGCCGCTGGGTCTCGCCCCCGTCGTCCGTGGCGTTCTGGCCGAGGGCATAGACGACGAACCCGTCGGCGGCTTTGCGGTAGCGCAGGGGCCGTCCGTCGTAAGGGTCGAGGGGCAAGTCGGGCAGCGAGTCGGGGGTCAGTTGGTCGAGCCGCTGGGGCAGGTGCCCGCGGCGGGCCTGGTAGCGCAGGACGGCGAGGGCCACGCGAGCGCTCTCGCAGCGCGCCATGTGCTCCTGGCCGACCTCCCACACGCGTCCCAGGGCGGGCAGGAGCATCCGCGTGAAGGGGAAGTAGGCGGGCACGTCGCGTGCGAGCTGGTCGCCCGTTTCCGCCCCGTCGACGAGGTTTCGGGGGTAGGGCCGGCGTGCGAGCTCGACGTAGCGGCCCATGGCGCCCACGTAGCAGAGCATATCGCCCTTTCGGATGGGCGCGGGCATGAGCGGCAGCCCGGGGTGGCCGAGGCCGGGTGCCAGGAGCCCCACCTCGCGGCGGCGGGGTCCGAGGACGTACTTGTTGAAGGCGTCGATGCCCATGGCCCGCTCGCCCACCATGGCGCGTTCGATGAGCCGCGGGTCGGCCTCCTCGCGCAGCGCGGCCTCGATGGGCGGCAGCAGGCGGGGGCGGAAGCGGCATCGAGCCAGGGTCCATTCGAGGTGGCGGACCGCGAGTGCGTCGCAGGCGATGCGCACGAGTGCGGAGATGAGGATGGGCTCGTGGCGCAGGGCGTGGCCGGTGCGGAGGGCGGCGCGGAGGGCTTTGGCCGCCTCGGCGGGCCGCCCGCTCTCCGCGCGCTCGACGGCCTGGAGGGACAGCAGGCGGGCCGCGTGGCGCAGCGACGCGAGGTGGGGCATCTCCATGGCGAACCCCGCCTCGAAATCGAGGTCGAAGGCGCAGTGCTCGAGCTCGGCGGCCTGGTGGAGGAGCTCGAGCGCCGCCTCGTGGCGGGCGAGGTACTGGCGGATGGCGGCCAGCATGGGCTCGTCCATGGGTGCGTCGCGGGCCGGGAGGTCGGCCGTTCCGATGATGGGCAGTTGCTCTTCGAGGTCTTCCAGTGGCTCCCTGAGGGGCTTGATTTCCTGGAAGGCGCGGTTGTAGAGGGCAGCGGCGTTGCGCCCCTCGGGCGGCTGGGGCAGCGTCTCGGCCAAGTCCGCGGGGGTCGCGGGGTCGCCGGCCTGGCGGATGGCCTGGAGGCGAGCGGCGAGCCGGGCGGAGGCCGCCGCGTCCCAGGCGGCCGGGAAGCGGAGGAGGGCGGAGACGGCGATGATGCACAGGGTGGGCATGCAGAGCTCCATACGATTCTAGCCTTCCGGCGGCGGCGGGGCAAGTGGGGGCCTGCCACGGCCGTTGGCTCGGGCGGCGTTCTGTCCCGGCGGGTCGGGCAGCTCCTGGACGAGTGCACATGCGAGCGCCCCTGGCGGGCCTGCTTCTTGACAAGTCCTGGCGGTCGGTTACGATCAAGCTCGAGCA
Organism: Candidatus Brocadiia bacterium; assembly: GCA_046538415.1. GTDB lineage: Bacteria > Planctomycetota > PUPC01 > DSUN01 > DSUN01 > JBKHIY01. The sequence continues at coordinate 1,523 of JBKHIY010000188.1, forward strand.
CGAGAGGTGGGCCATAGTGAGCCTGCGACGCGGCGCCCCTGGGACTACAGGCCCGCGTCAGCGTGCGAAGGGGCGATGTCGCTCGTGGCGTGCGGAGGGCGCAGAGGAGCGAGGCAGGATTACTCGACGGAAACTTCTGGATCGGCGGAAGGCGATCCTGGAGATCGCCCGGCGGCATGGCGCGCACGACGTCCGCGTCATCGGCTCCATCGCGCGCGGCGAGGCGGATGAGACCTCCGACCTCGATCTGGTCGTCCGCTTCGACCCCGACCGCACGCTGCTCGACCACGGCGAGTTGATCATGGACCTGCGAGATCTGCTGGGGGTCGAGGTGGATGTGATCAGCGAGGCGGGCATGCGCGACCGGTTCCGCCGTCACGTCATGAAGGAGGCCGTCGCGCTATCAGGCCCGATCGGCTGCTCGTGTCCACGATTCGGGCCATCATCGATTCGCTGCCGCCCGAGGAAGACGCTGAATAGTGCGTTGAGGCCGTTGTGAGGCATTGACGACTCGAGCCTGGCGGCTGCGTCGTCGGGTGTTGAAGGGCCAAGCCCGGTGACCTGGAGGGCGGTGCTCTTCGGGCTCTCGGGCTTTTCTCGTTCTGAAGCGGCGCGGAGGGAAGCGGGGGCCACGAAACGGCCGGGGGGCGCCCGCGCAGCTCAGGGGTTCGGCGGCGGCGGCGGAGCCGGGCGGGCGTGACGGGCCATGAAGACCCAGGGGAGGGTGAAGGCCCGGAGCTGCGCGGTGGTGAGCTCGAAGGTCAGCTTGGGGCCGTCCTGGGTGAGCTTGATATTCTCGAAGGGGACGAGGCTCTTGAGGAGCTGGGCGACGTGGGGCTCGTCGAGCGGCATGCGGGGGTCTTCGAGGGTTCCCTGGTCGATTTTCCGGGCGGTCTCGCCGATGGCCTTGAGGCGTTGGCCGAGGCGTGCCGCGGCGTCCTCGGTGGGCATCAGGCACACGCCGGTGGCGCGGGGCTCCTCGCCGAGCGTGACGGAGAAGGCGAGCCACTGGGCCTCCACGAGCTCGAGCCAGAAGTCCATGAACTTCTTGACCACGATGGGCAGGTCGACCTCGTCGGCCTCCTGCTTGACCACGGTTCTCTGCATGGTGCGGAAGGGCGGGTTGGGGGCGAAGACGAGGCCTGCGGGGCTCTTGCCCGCGGCGGCGAGGGCGGCGTCGAGGCGCTTGCGGTGCTCGCCGGGGTCGCCGGGCTGGGGCGTCTCCTCCTGGGAGTAGCTGAGCCAGCCGGGCGCGAAGAGGGTGACGATCTGCTTGCCCCCGCCGGCCAGGTCGGCCAGCATCTGGCGCATCGCGGGCTCGTCCTCGTCCTTTCGCAGGCGGATGAGGACGAAGGGCTCGGGGTCGGCGAGGCGGGGGTCGACGCCCGGCTCGGGCGGGGGGAAGGGCAGGACCATGGCCAGGGTGGTGCCGCCGGCGTCGAGGAATTTCCCCCGGGTGTCCTCGAGCTTGCGGAGGCCCTCGGCGGCGAAGGCGGCGTGCTCGCCGAGGAGGGTGTGGACCGTCTGGCGGAAGGCCCCGAAGTCGACCTCGGGCACCTCGATGTAGGCGATGCTCACCACGTGGTCGCCCTTGGCCTGTTGGGGCAGGGCGGGTGCGGCGACGGCGGCAGCGGCGAGGGCCATGGCGGCGGCGCAGGCGGCCAGGGGGGCGGCTCGCATGACGGTCCCTCCTCTCGGGGGTCAGGGCTCAGGGTTTCTCGGTGGCCAGGTCGTGGTCGATGAGCTGGGCGACCTTTCGTCCGCTGAGGAGCATGCCGCCGAAGATGGGGCCCATGCGGGGGGCGCCGTAGACGGCGTTGGCGGCCATGCCCGCGACGTAGAGGCCGGGGAAGACCTGGCGGGTGTTCTCGACGATGGCGGTCTCGCCGCGCTGGGCGTCCATGGGCCGTTCGCCCTCGAGGCCGCCGCTGGGCGTGTCGAGGCGGACGCGGGCCTTTTCGACGAGGACCCTGGCCACCTCGGCGGGATGGCCGGTGGCCTCGACCACGGCCCTGGCCCGGATGGTGAGGGGGTCGACGTGGAGGCCCGCCATCTCGATGGGGCTGTACTGGATGACCAGGCCGGTCACGCGTCCCTCCTGGAGCATCACGTCCTCGACGCCGATGCAGTTGAGGAATCGGGCGCCTGCGCAGGTGGCCTTGTAGAGCAGGGCGGCGACGGCGTGGACGGCGTCGGCCCGCCAGTAGCCATCGCCGGCGTCGTGGCTGGCGACGCCCATGTCGTCGAGGATCTCCTTGCCCTCGTCCTGGACGACGATTTCGTTGAACATCATTCCGCCGCCCCACATGCCTCCGCCGAGGCTGAGCTTTCGCTCGAAGAGGGCCACGCGGTGGCCGGCGTGGGCCAGGTAGGCGGCGGCGGTGATGCCCGCGGGGCCGCCGCCGGCGATGGCCACGTCGACGTCGGCGGCCTCGGAGAGCTTGCGGGCGTAGCTTTCGACGATGAGGCGGGTGACCCGGATTTCGTCAAGCTTCACGGAAGGCGGTCCTCTGTCGGCGGGTCGTCGGGGGGGATTGGGGCACGTGCCGCACGGTACGGCGGGCCCGCGGCTGCTTCCCCGCGGGGGCGTTGTCGCCCGTGGGGTTGCGGGAGGCGACCCGTCTTCTCTCGCCCTCGTCCGCGGGGCGTGCGAGGGCTCCCCCGGCAGCCGGGGGTATTCTACGGGGGCCGCGGCGGCGGGTCAAGCGGGGGCAGCAGGGCAGTTCCGTCCCCGGACCGCCATTACGGTTTAGCGCTAAACCGTAATCGGCGCCGCCGGTGCGCCAGCCCCCGCCGCCCCCTCGTCCCCACGCCCCGCGTGGGGACGCCGTGCCCATGACCGTCCCCCGTCCCTTTTCGCTTTCCGCGGGCCGGGGGCGGAGCGAGGCGGGAGCGTCGGAGCCGAGGCGCCTCCACGGGGACCGTCGGGACGAGGGGAGAAGCCTGGCCTTTCGTCCCCGCGGGGCCTGTATTTGACAACCGGGGCGGGTTGTGATTGGATGCCCCTCGTCCGGCCTGGGGACCCCCCCGCTGCTCGGCGTGGAAGGAGGCTAGCGAACCGTGGGTGCGCACGTGGGCGATTTCCTGGTGGTGGCGGCGGCGCCGTGGTACGCGAACGGGCTGGTGCTGGCGGCGGTGGCGGCGGTGTGGCTGGTGCTCGCCTACCGGTGGTACGGGCGACGGATCGAGCGGCGGCTGGTGGGGCCCAGCGACGAGCCGACGCCGGCCCACGCGCAGCGCGACGGGGTGGACTACTACCCGGCCCGGCGGATCGTGCTCTTCGGCCACCACTTCGCGTCCATCGCGGGCGCGGCGCCCATTCTAGGCCCCGTGGTGGCGGTGGCGGCGTTCGGCTGGGCTCCCACGGCGCTGTGGATTCTGCTGGGGGTGGTGCTGATCGGGGCGGTGCACGACTACCTGTCGCTGATGATCTCGGTGC
>JBKHIY010000189.1:0-4944 GCA_046538415.1 Candidatus Brocadiia bacterium
GATGGGGACCTGTGACCACCGAGCTCTGCCCTCTGCCCCACGGGCCGCAGCGAGCCGGCGGCATGGCGGCGCCGAGCCTCCTCAGGCCCCGAAGGTGCGCTCCCGCATCCCCTTGAGAAACCGGATGGAGGCGCCCATGGCCTCCATCGTGTCCCCGTCCTCCACCGAGATCCAGCCGTCGAAGCCGGCCTCGCGGAGGATGGCGAAGATCGCGTCGTAGTCGTTCAGCCCCTGGCCCACCTGCCCATGGCGCAGCTTGGGGGAGTAGCCCAGCGTGCCGTCTGCCTCCCGCAGGTCGTCCAGGCTGGCCCCCGGCTCGAGGGAGCGGTCGCTGGCGTGGACGGTCACCAGGCGGCCGGCGACAGCGCGGAGCAGCTCGAGGGGGTCGTCGCCGGCCAGGATGGCGTTCGAGGGGTCGAACTGCACGCCCAGGGTGGGGCTGTCGAGGCGCTCGAGAATGCGGAGGAACACCTCGGCCTTCTGGGCGAACTCGGGCTGCTGCCAGAAGGCGTCCTTGTAGTGGTTCTCGAGGGCCAGGCGCACGCCGCACTCCTCGGCGGTGGGCAGGCAGGCGTCGATGCACTCCACCACCCACTCGATGCCCTGGTCGATATCCACCGCCTGGCGGCGCTGGCCGCTGAGGGTGCGGCACACGGTGGCCCCGAGCTGGGCGGCGAGGCGGATGGCCTCCTCCTGGCGGCGGATCTCCTCGGCACGGGCGTCGGGGTCGGGGCGGGTGAAGTCGGGGGCGTAGCACAGGGAGAAGACCGGCGTGCCCAGCTCCTCGGCCAGCCGCCGCGTCTTCTCGGCATAGGCCGGCTCCTGGGCGGCGAAGAAGGCGGCGTGCAGCTCGTGGCCCTCGGGCTCGAGGGCCTGAGCCCGGCGGAGCCACTCGAAGAGGTCCATCCGCCCCTCCGCGATGTCCACCAGGTAGCAGCGGGGCATCAGGCCGATCCTGGGCATGGGCGTGGTTCCTCCAGGGCGCGCTGCGTGGGGGGCCGCTACTCGACGGCCGCGGTGCCCCACTGGTCGGGCTCCAGGCGGCTCTCGTGGGGAATGTCGTCCACCACGTTGGCGGTGAAGCTGTTGTTCGACCAGTAGGCCCGGATGGCGGCGTCGGTGCCCGTGGCGTTGCCGAAGATGTAGCCCAGGTCCATCCGCACGGTGGAGCCTGGGCGGGGCTTCCAGCCGACGAGGTCGAGGGGGATGGCGGCCACGGCGCGGAAGCCGCCGGGACGCTCGCGGACCTCCAGCTCCACCCGCTCGGTGCGCTCGATGGCGTGGAAGGTCTCCTTGCCCGTGGGCGACTCCAGGACGATGGGCTGGCCGTCGAAGCCCTCCACCCGGGGGCGGTAGACCACGGCCCCGGGCTTTCCGCCCTGGCGGGTGACGAGCACCCGCACGTCGCCGGGAGCGGGCTCCTCGCGGTCGGGGTCGGCCTCGGGGTCGGTGGCCATCTGGATATCGAGCAGGTTGCCGCCCTTGAAGATCAGGCGGGGCTCGGGGATGGCGTTGGTGAGGGGCGCCGGGGATTCGACGTCGAAGGCCACGTAGAGGTGCTCGTCGTCGTAGGCGGCCTTGGCGGTGAAGCCCCGGCGGCTGTCCACCGTCTTGCCCACGCCCTTGGCCAGCTCGAGGGCTTCGCGTCCTCGCACGATGGTCAGGCGCTGGGCCTTGGCCTTGGCGGCCTGGTAGTCGGCCAGTGCCTTGGCGGCGAGCCGGGCCTGCTCGGCGCTCAGCTCGTAGGTGCCGCCCTCCAGGCGCTGGACGGTATCGAGGCCCGTGACCTCGGTGATCCGCCCGTCCTGGTCGCCGGCCAGGAGGAAGTAGCGGTCCGTGCCCTCGGGCTTGACGAGCTGGCCGGAGAAGGATTCGCAGGCGATCACGTCGGGGCCCAGGCCCCCGCCGCGCCGGCCGTCGCGCATCACCATCCCCACGTAGAGCCCGTCGCGGGTGAAGAGGTGGAAGGGGCCGAAGTAGGTGGCCAGGCCGGTGAACGGGCCGGCCACGCCCAGGGGGCAGGTGGGGCCGTAGAGGTCGCCGGGCTCCACCGGCGGCAGGTTGATGGCGTCGCGCCAGCGCACGGTGCCCGTGTAGCCCCACAGCATCTCGCCCCCGGGGCTCCAGCGGGCGAAGCCCGGCTCGTGGGCCGGCCAGTTGGTGTAGAGCGAGCCGTCCTGGGGGTCGACCACGATGGGGCCGTGGCCGTTTCTGCCCCGGATGCCCGTCTCTTCGGGCTTCTCGAAGTCGTAGACCGGGCGGCCGTCGTCCTCGATGCGGACGGGTCGGTGGACGTATCCGCCGCCGGACCACAGGTTCAGATGCTCGTCCACCCAGTGGAAGGCGCGGTCGCGGGCCCGCTGGCCCAGGTAGGTGAGCTCGTCGGGCTGGAAGGCCTGGTCGTCGTTGGCGTCGGCCCAGACCCACTGGCCGGTGGGGAAGCGCTTCTTGTCGGCGAACATGGGATAGGGGGGCCAGGGGGTGAGGCTGTGGCCGTCGATGCAGCGGATGAAGTGGACCAGGGGCTTGAAGACCCCGCCCTCGCGGATGAAGAGGATGGGCCCGATGGCGTGGCGGTTGGCCCAGCCGTACTGGCGGCCGTTCGCCGCGGTGATCACGCGGAGGGCCTGGAAGAAGCCCCCGCCGATGCCCCCCACGGCGTTGGGCTCGCGGCTGCGCCAGCAGGTGCTGTGGGGCCGCCAGGTGCCCGCATCGAGGTCCACCCGCCAGAGCACGTTGTGGCAGTAGACCTCGTCGGGGTGCCGGGGGTCCATCCAGGCGAAGGTGGAGTAGGCGCTGCCGCCGAAGAACTCCGCGGCCAGCTCGCCCGTCGCCGCGTCCCACACGCTCACCCGCTTGGGACCGTCGAGGTGCTCGGCCACCCACAGCCGCCCCTGCCCGTCCACGGCGATGCCCGCCGGCTCGAGCATCCCCGAGGGGTCGTAGCGTCCCACGAAGGGACGCCCGCCCCGCCGGCCGATGCTCCGCACGTACGCCCCGTCGGGCCCGAACACCGAGACGTTCTGGAGCCTGCCCCGGTTGGCCACGTAGAGGGTGCCGTCGGGTCCCGCGGCGATGCCCGTGGGCTCGTCGAGGTGGAAGAGGGCCAGCGGCTTCACCGTCCCCTCGTCCACGGCCACCACGGCGCCGCGGCTGACGGCGGCCAGGGAGCCGTCGGGGCGCACGGCCAGGCGCCCCGGCTCGGGCACCGGCCAGGTGGCCAGCAGGGAGCCCTCGGCCGCGTCGTAGACGGCGATGAGGTCGCGCTCGCGGAAGGCCACGTAGACCCGTCCCCCGGCGCAGGCCAGGCCGGTCACGGCGTTGGGGTCCACGCCGTAGCGCCGGGCCGGCCGATAGCGGCGCTCGGGCTGGTGGATGGCGAATTGCGGGGCGTCGGGCGGGGGCGCGAGGGTGGGGCTGCCGTTGGCGAAGTTCAGGGGCCGGCTATCGGCGATGTCGAACACCTTGACCCCCTCGCCCTTCTCGAAGCCGTGTCCCCCGGCGGCGAAGATGCGCCGGCCGTCGGTGGCCAGGTAGGTGGCGGAGTGCTTGCTGCCCCACTGCTTCTTGCCCTCGGGGTCGGTGCGGATGATGCCCCATCCGCTCTCGCACACGTCCCAGGCCAGGAGGACGGCCTGGCCGGCGACGGCCACGTCGGTGGGCAGGCCGTGGTCGCCGCCCCAGCCGCCGGTGTTGTCGTCGGTCTTGTAGGGGGGCTGGCCGGAGTTGTGGACGGAGAGGACGAAGCGGGTGCCCAGCGGCTCGTGGACCAGGCCCCGCCAGGTGTAGGTGCCGGGCTCGAGGGGCTTGCCCGTGGCGTCCAGGCCGTCCCATTTCTCCACGTTGAGGCCCGCCCGCCGCTCGCCCTGGGCGATGAGCTGGCGAACGCACAGGCCGCGCTCGTCGAAGAGGGCGATGGAGACCTCGCCGTCGCGGGGCAGGCGGTAGCGGAAGGCCAGGGGGAGGGGCTTTTCCACGGGGGTGCCCTCCTCGACCAGCTCGCGGGGCAGGTCGCCCTCGGGCGAGAAGATGAGCTTGCCCCAGCAGGCCGAGGACTGGAAGGGGAAGCCCGGGCCGGCCATCACGTCGTAGGCCCAGGCGGAGCCGCCGGCGGTCTTCAGCCCGTCGGGACGGCTCCAGTTGAACTGCACGGTGCCCGCCACGATGTCGCCGGCCCCTGGCGGGCGGCGGGCGCCCAGGGTCTTCCACGGGATGCGGTACTCGAAGGTGTAGCCCCGCCCGTCGGGGGCCTCGCGGTAGGCGGCCTGGAACTTCTCGTGGGGCACCACGCCGTGCGGCCGGGTGGCGGTCTCGGGCACCTGGTAGTCCATCCCCACGTGCATCTGGAGGTTGGGCTCCTTGCGGTCCGTGTAGTACCACAGGATGAGGTGGACCATCTGGTCGTTCGGCACGGGCTGGAAGCTGCTCTGGCGCACGGGATAGCCCTGCTCGGGGTCGAGCACCATGCGGAACTGGCAGGCATCGGCGTCCCAGGCCTTGTGGCCGTCGACCCAGGGGTCGTGTCGGTTCATCAGGGGGTTGGGGTCGCGCACCTTGGCGGAGAGGTAGAGCGCCTGGTCGTCGTACATGGCGGCGAATCGGGCGCTCTGCATCTCGGCGGTCTGGCGGACCACGTAGGCCCAGATCTGGCCGGAGAGGTCCCAGTCGTCCAGCCTGGCGTCGATGGTCACCTCGCCGGGACGGGGCACGACGAAGAGGCGGCGGTGGCGGCCTCGGCCGGCCTCGCCGCCGGCCGAGGTGCCGCAGGAGCCGGCCAGGGCCGCGGCGGCGAGGAGGCCTGGGAAAAGGGCTGTGGTTTTCACGGCGCTTCCTCTACAGGGGCTTGGGTTTGGCGAAGCCCATCGTACCCGGACCGGCGACGCGGCGCAACCGCGGGCTGCTCGATGCTGGATGCTGGATGCTGGGTGCTCGATGCTGGATGCT
>JBKHIY010000075.1:0-21557 GCA_046538415.1 Candidatus Brocadiia bacterium
TAGGCGGGGCGTCTCCGCCCCGCGTCCTTGTTTTCGCGGGACAGGGACGTCCCGCCTACAATGTCGAGCCGGAAGGCGAACACCTGTTCTACGGGCGTCCGGTCCTGGCGGACGTTCTGGGTGAGCAACAGCAGGCCGTCGTCGCGGTCGAGGGCCACCTCGAAGGGGTCGGGGCGCCAGCCGGTGGCGTGGCCCGCGCCGTAGTCCCAGGTCCAGGGCTGCTGGTGGAGCTTGCTCCACCGGCCCTCCGTCACGTCGAGGCCCCACAGGGTGATGACCCGCTCCTTCTTGTTGGCCCAGGGCCCGGTGCGGGTGACCAGGAGCACGAGGCGGGATGCGGGGTCGTAGACCATCTTGGGCCACAGCGTGGGCAGCGGCCTGCGGGGGCAGGGCAGCTCGTGCCACTGGCGGGTGGCGAGGTCGTAGAGCCAGGTGTCGTTGAGGGCCCCCGGGGCGCCGCCGTGATGCCGGGCGTCCTCGAGGTCGGTACGCACGAGGCCGCTGTGGCCCCCGAACATCACGATGACCTTGGCCTCTGGATGGGTGACCAGCGGGGTGCCGCAGCGGGGCGGGGGCTGGACCCGCAGGGGGCCGTCGAGGACGGCGTCGAGCCGGCGGAGGGCCTCGCTGCCCCGGCTCAGCGCCGCGCTGGGCCGGCCCGTGGCGGCGCTGGCCGCCGCGGCCGCCAGGGGGCCGAGCGCCTGGCCGATAGCCCGCCCGGCCCCCTTGGGCATCTGGCCGGCGGCCCCGGCGGCCCGGTCCCGGAGGGCGGCGAGCTTCTCGCCCAGCACCTTGGCCTCCGCGGGCCGGGGCTGGCGGCGCAGGCGCCAGGCCCCGTCGAGCAGTGTGCTCAGCTCGCCCATGAGGGCCAGGGTGCGTTGGCGCGCGGCGCGCACCGTGTCGCTGCCGAAGGTGTGGCCGACGCGCCGCCAGGTGTCGTCCTCGAAGCTGTAGCGGAAGGTGCCCAGGTGGGCGCTCACCTCGCCGGTGAGCTCGCGGCGATCGACGTTCTTCCCGCCCCACTGGGGGAAGAGGACGATCTGGTCGTTGACCGGGTCGTAGGCCGTGCCCACGCCGTAGACGGGCGGGCCGCCGGGAACCTCCTGGCCGTAGAGGACGGTCTTGGCCTCCACGTGGCGCCATTTCCTCGCCTTGGGGTCGTAGGCGGCCATGAGGCCCTTCATGGTGACGACCACCTGGTCGCGCGTGGAGTCGTAGCAGACGCCGTTGGCGATCATCGATGGGGCGGGGGTGCCGCACGCGAGCATCTCGCCGTGGCCCACGTAGGAGAGGCCCTTGCCCGCGCTGCTGCCGGTCTTGAGGCCGGGCAGCTTCTCGGCGACGGGGTAGTCGGGCCTCCAGCGGAGCGCCTGGGCGTCGAAGGCCCGCACGTCGTTCCGCATCCAGGCCCGATAGTCGCCGCCGGCCACCGCGCCCCAGTGGAGCACCGCCCCGCGCGAGGGCACGTAGACGGGCTGGCTGTAGGTGTAGCCCGCCTCCCGGGGCGTGTCCAGCTTCACCCACTGGTTGAGGGGCAGGTCGCTGGCGGCTCCCGCGAGAACGGCGGCCTGAAGGGCGATGATGAGGACCGCGGCGGGCGCTCGCATGGGCTTCCCCTCCGTGCGGATTCGCGGCGCGCGGCTACCTGCCGGTGGCCTCGGCCACTTCGGCGCAGAGGGCGAACAGGCGGCCCTCCCGCTCCAGCAGGCCGCTCTCGAAGTACAGGTAGCCGGCCACGGTGTCGCGTCGAGTGCGCAAATACGTCCGGGCTCGCTCGTCCAGGAGGGCGGTGCACCGGCGGGCCAGCTCCTCGTCCACGGCCTCGGCTTCCAGGGCTCTCTGTAGGAAGAGCAGGGCCTCGCGCACCTGGACCCCCTGGCGGAACATCTCCAGCCGCTCGGTGGCTACCGGGCCGTCCGAGCCCGGGCCCACGAAGGCGCGGGTGCTGGCCGCGGGGCCTAGGTGGGCGCCGATGGGGCCGCACAGGGAGCGGAAGCGACCCGGCTTCGTCTCGTGGGGCAGTGGCAGGAAGTCGGCGCCCACCCGTCCGATGCCCGTCAGGCCGCCCTGGAGCGAGGCCTCGGGCGCGGCGCGGAAGAGCACCAGGCGGGAGCTGTCGTAGAGGGCCTTGATCATCGCCTGGCCCACCCGGGGGAAGGCCCATTCGCGGTACGGCGAGTCGGAGGCCCAGGGGCGGGGGTAGTGGTCCTGGCGGTCGGCCTCGGGGTCGTAGAGCCGCCCCACGCCCCACACCGATTCGCGGTAGAAGACGGGCACGCGGCGGTCCTCACCCGCCTTGTACCACCTGGGGCGAGTGTGGGAGGAGCTCATCCACGGCCCCTCGGGCCAGATCTCGTGGAAGGCCGCGACGGTCGCGGGCTGGGGATGGACGTCGGCGCCGGTGCCCAGGGCCGCCACGTCGAGCCAGCCCCGCCGCCGAAGGCGCTCGAGCACGCCTTCCAGCACGGGACGCCAGAAGGCCACGCTCCGGGGCGTGCCGTAAGGCGGCTGGTCCATGGGCTCCACCCTCCCGGTGGCGGGGTCCAGGCGGCTGACCTTGAGCCATCGGGCCGGCTCCCCGGTCTTGTCCACGTGGTCGGCGCGGGGCACGAAGACCACCAGGAGCACCAGCCCCGGCTTCCCGCAAGCGGCCTCGTAGAGGTCGAAGTAGCGGTCGACCAGGGAGAAGTCGTGGTCGTAACCGCCGTCCCCCCTGCGCACCCACCGCGCCATCGACTGGCTGTTGCCCATGTGGTAGGCCGGGGCCACCAGGTGGACGACGCAGAACTTGTCGGCCGCCAGTGTGCTCAGCTCGAGGGCGCGGCCCATGAGGGCGAAGTGGCGGTCGGACCACAGGGGCACGTCGTAATAGAGAGCCGTCGATTCGTGGCTCTGGTAGAGGTTGTTGTGGCTGGCGAAGTCGCGGGGCGAGGGCAGAGCCCAGTCGTGCACGCGGATGGCCAGGGGCACGCGCGTCGGCTCCGCGCCCTGGGCCTCGACGGTGGCCGTGGCGCGGTAGAGCCCCGGCTTCGCATCGGCCGGCACGTGCACGGTGAGCCAGGCGGGCAGGACGGCGGCAGGCCCAGGCTTCGCCCGGGGATGCGACCACTGGAGGCCCCAGCTCCTCTTGGGCACCGAGACGTCGACCGCCGCCACCTCCGCCGGCGGCTCCGCCAGCAGGCGGTCGAAGCGGTAGTGTCCGCTGGAGGCGCGGGAGGGGACCCACGAGGTCGGGGGCGTGGCGCGGTCCGCGTAGCGGACCTCGATGGCCGCGGCGGGCAGGCTCGCTCCCTCGCCCTCCAGGTCGCTCACCTCCACGCACACGCCCCGAATGGGCTCGGCAGAGCTGATCACGATGCGGCCCGAGAAGGCCCCGTTGCGGCAGCCGACCAGCCGCAGGGCGGGTGTCTCGCAGGGGTCGCCGTGGTGCCATTGGAGGAGGTTCTCGAAGGCCCGACAGGTCCACACCTGGAGGCCTTCGGGCCGGGCCACGTTGGGGCTCACCCCCGCCTGGGCAGTGAGCCGCAGGTCGAGCAGGCCCACGTGGCCGAAGGGCCCATGGGGGCCGCGGTAGGTGAGCTTGCCGTAGGGGGCCTCCAGCCACACCTCGCTGAGCGGGGCACGGCGGCACTCGATGGCCAGGACGTTGGTGCCCTGGCGTAGCACCGCGGCGGGCACCTCGATGTCCGCCAGCCGGCGAACCCGGCGTGCGAATCGCTCGGGATACGCCTCCGTGCGGCTGGCCATGGGCAGCTTCTTGCCGTCCGGCCTCAGGTAGGCCTCCGGCGGGTAGGGCTCGGCCACGGCCTCGGGTCTCAGAGCGCCCTTGGGCAGGTGGGCGCGGACCAGCTCCTGCCCGTTCACCCTCACCACGACCCCGCCGGCATAGACCAGTGACAGCCGCAGGCCACGCGCCTGGCCAGGGTCCTCGACGTAGAACATGCCTCGCGCGGCGATGAGCGCCCACGCCGCGGGGTTGCCCGCCTCGCGGGCCGTGGCCCGGTGATCCTGGGGGAACTCGACGGGCAGGATGTCGCGCGCCCACGAGCGGTCGTCGAAGCCCGGCTCGTGCCAGCCGTCGGGCGGAAGCGGGGACCGGGCCGAGGGCACGGGCTTGCGGTCGGCTTCGGTCATGCCGCGCTGCTTCTTCTCCAGCAGAGGCACCAGCTCACCCGACCGGGCGGCCACGACGGGCGTCCTCCAATGGAGGAACAGGCGGTAGCTGCTATCGCAACTGAGAATCTCGATGGGCTCGCCTGCCGCGGCGGGACACGCCAGGGCAAGGGCCAGCACCGCGGCCAGCGCTCGGGACACGGCGGCTACTCCCATTCGATGGCGCTGAAGTCGGGGCGCATGAGCGACGTGCCGCGGTTGGCCGAGCCCGTGTTCACCAGCACGCCGTAGGTGGGCACGTAGACCATCTGGCCGTAGGGCCCTGCGAAGCCCAGCCGCCCCTCGGCCTGGATGGGCAGCGGAGCCCAGGCATTGTGCTCGAAGGAGTAGACCCACTGCTCCCGCTCCTTCTCGGGCCGGCGGTTGATGATGGCCAGCACGGCTTTCTGGCCGGGCACGTAGACCACGGCGAGCGGCTCGCCGGGCGGGCACTGGCGGGTGGGCTGGAGGTCCACGAAGCGGTTTTCCCCCACGTCGTAGACCCACGTGACGTGGCGTTCGGTGTGGCGGTTGTACTCGTGGAAGAACACCTGGTCGCGGTCGGGCAGGGCGCAGAAGGGCCGGCACTCGCCCCACCTCTGGGGATAGGGCTCGGGCACCTTGCGGATCTCCAGGCGGTTGCGATACACGTCGTAGATGCTGACGAACAGCTCGGGGAAGGTCTTGCCGTAGTACTGCTCGCGGTTGCCCACGAAGCCCAGGATGCGGCCCGCGGGGTCCACCACGTGCACCGCGCCCCAGGTGCCGTCCACCCCTTCGCCCTTGGCCACCTCGGCGATCTTCTGCTGACGCCACACCCCGCCGCGATCCACGTCGTAGAACCAGGCGGTGCGCGGCCCCGGCCGTTGCCCCCGCTCCATGTACCCATGGCGTCGCATCTTGGGCCATCCGCCGGCCCGCACGTACATCCGCCCGTCCAGGGCCACGTACTGGTTGCGCTGGTGGTGGGCGTGGCGGCCTCCCCGGAAGCCCATGGCCACCCCGCCCCAGCCCACGGGGGGCACGAAGTCGTTGTGGTCGCCTGCGGCGTGGGCCCAGCGGTTGGCGCCCACGGCGTAGATGGCCACGTCGTTCACCTGGTAGGTGGAGTGGCCGCCGCCGAAGTAGACCACCCAGCCGCGCACCGGGTCGCAGGCCAGGTTGCCCCAGTCGCGGGAGGTGGCGTCGCGGGGCGGCTCGGCCCGCACCCAGCGATTGGGCGGCAGGGCCTCCAGGCTGGCCACCCAGGCGGGGTCGTCGGGCGGCGGCTCATGAGGCACCAGGGGCGGCGGCGGCTCCCACCGCGGCGCCAGCTCCGAGGGCAGCCGCTCCGGCTCCAGCTCCATCACGTAGGTGTGCTGGGTCACGTCGGTGCCGTTGCGGATGTTCTGGAACATCACGAGCAGGCGCCGCCGGGGGTCGTAGCCCACATTGTAGAGCCCGGTATGAGAGGCGTAGCAGCGCTGGATGGTGAGGGGGGCGGGGAAGTCGTGCTTCCCGCGCTGGCGCCATTCGCCCTCCTCGAGGTCGAGAGACCAGAGGGTGGAAGTCGCCGGGGGCTGCTCCGAGTCCTCGGCAGGCTCGAAGGTCACCAGCATCACCAGGCCGCTGGCGGGATCGTGGAACAGGCGAGGGCGGCGCTGCGGCGGAGGACGGTGCGAGCAGCCCACCTGCCGCCACTGCCGGGTCGTGCACTCGTAGAGCCAGGTGTCGTTCAGAGCCCCGGGCCGGCTGCCCAGGTGGACGCTGGGCCGCAGGTCGGAGCGGACGAGGCCGCTGTGGCCCCCGAACATCACGATGGCCTTGCGGCCCGGCAGGTAGACCATGGGCGCGGCGCACCGGGGAGGCGGCTCCACCCGCAGGCGGCCGCCCAGGACGGCCTCGAGGGCGCGGAGCGCCCGGCTCCCCCGGTCCAGCGCCTCGGCCATGGTCGTCGCCCGCGAGGCGGCGAGCAGCAGCGGCCGCGCGTTGGGGAAGTTCCCCGCGTCGGCGGCCACGGCGGCCAGCGCCGCGCGCACGGTCTCCTCGGCCTCGGGATCGGGGAGGCGGCGGAGGCGCCAGGCGCGGTCGAGCGCCCGGCTGGTCCGCCCCATGAGGCCCAGGAGGGCCTTGCGGGCGGCCTTCACCTCCTCGCTGCCGAAGGTGTGCGAGGCCCGCCGCCAGGTCTTCTCCTCGAAGTCGTAGACCAGGGTGCCCAGGTGCCCGCTCACGCGGCCCGTCACGTCGCGGAGGTCGACGTTCTTGGGGTCTCGCCTTCCGCTGAAGTGGGGGAAGAGCACCACCTGGTCGTTCACCGGGTCGTAGCACGTGCCGGCGCCGTAGACGGGCGGGCCGCCAGGATACTCCTGCCCGTAGAGGATGGTCCTGGCCCCCATGTCCCGCCACGTCTTGCTCCTGGGGTCGTAGGCGGCCGTGAGGCCCTTCATGGTGTAGACCACCTGGTCGCGCTTGGAGACGTAGCAGGCGGCGTTGACGATCATCGAGGGGGTGGGGGTGCCGCACTCCAGCATGGCCGATGTGCCCACGTAGGACGTGCCGGTGCCGTGGTGGTGGAGGGTGCGCACGCCCTTCAGATCGTCGGTCGGCGGGTAGTCGCAGACCCACTGGCCGGTCTCGGACTGGAAGGCGCGGACGTCGTTTCGGGGCACCGTGGGCACCTTGTAGATGGGGCGGATGGCGCCCCAGTGGAGGAGCTGGCCGCGGGAGGGCACGTACACGGGCTCGGCATATTCGTAGCCGCGGATGGCCGTCTTCACGGGCAGGGCTAGCCACCGGTTGGAGCCGCGTTCCCCCGCCAGCAGCGGCGCCGAGGCGAGGAGTGCGGCCAGAAGCGCGGCGGGTCGCATGGCTCACCTTGCGGTTGCGGCGGGATCGCCTAGGGGCGGATCACGAAGCGCACGGGATCGCTCTCGACAATGATCTGCTTCTCCTGGGGCTCGCCCCCTGGGAGCTGCCATCGGACCCGCACCGGCCCGGGGTCGAACTGGCCGAAGAACGCCTCGGCCACGCCGGGCGCCACGTTCCAGGCGCCCAGGCAGCGCGGTCCGCTCCAGCCGGTCACCGTCAGCGGCCCCGCGTAGCCCCCCGGGGCCAGGGCCACCCGCAGGCACAGCGCCGGCCCGCGCTGGACCTCGCGGAAGAAAACCCACGTCTCGCCTCCCGCCAGGACGAGGGCCATGTCCTGGCCCCCGTCGCCGTCCAGGTCCGCCAGGAGGCCCGCCTGCTGGCCCTCCGCGGCGGGGGGCAGGAGCTGCTGCTCGGCCAGATCGAGGGCGTGGGAGTGGCCGAAGCTGCGGAAGCCGCGGTTGAAGAAGATTTGCGGGCAGCGCGCGGCATAGAGGATCAGCACGTCCTGCCGCCCGTCGTTGTTCACGTCCCCCGTGCTCCCCCCGATGGCCTGTGGCTTCGAGATATAGGCGGCCTCGCCCGAGTAGCCCAGCGCTTCCTCGAAGCTCCCGCCCCGGTTCTGCCACACGAAGCACCGCTGCTCGGCGCCCACGAACACGTCGAGCAGGCCGTCGGCATCGAAGTCGCCCACGAAGCCTTCCGCAGGGCCGGGTCCCGTGGCCACGCCGCAGCGGCGCGGGGGCGCGAACCGGCCCGGCGCCTTCCCCTTGTAGAAAAGCGTGTCCTGAGCGAACGGCTGGAGGAGGTCGGCCACACGGTCGCCGTCGAA
The DNA here is from genome assembly GCA_046538415.1 of Candidatus Brocadiia bacterium. Taxonomy (GTDB): domain Bacteria; phylum Planctomycetota; class PUPC01; order DSUN01; family DSUN01; genus JBKHIY01. The sequence goes on from JBKHIY010000075.1 coordinate 7,829, forward strand.
ATCCGCCACCAGGCAGGGCCTGGCCTCGCCCAGGGCCTCACCGCCTGGCGCGGCGGGGTTCGCTTGCTTCTGGAAGCTCCCGTCCTCGCGCGGCCACACGACGATCGGGGCCTGGGCGGTGCTCACCAGGAGCCCCGCCCTGCCCTCGGCGCCGACGTCCAGGGCGGCGAGGCCGATGCAGCCTTCCTTCAAGGGAATCCGTGAGTCCCGGGCCTGGAACGTCCCGTCGGCGGCCTGGAGCCACAAGCGGAGGGCCGCGCCGTCCCAGGACGCGAGGTCGAGTCGGGAGTCGGCATTGAAGTCGCCCCAGGCGGCGGCCCGGGAGGCGGCCCCGAGCCCGAGCTTTCCCGCCAGCTCGGCGAAGCCCTGCTGCGTTCCGTCCCAGCGGAAGAGCCGGTCGCCCGCGGCGCTCAGGACGTGGAGGCACAGCCGCCCGTCGCCGGCCAGGTCTACGGCGCGGACGCCGCCCACCGCGCCCGCTACGTTTGCCACCTGGGTCTTTCCCGCCCAGGAGGCCAGGGTGCGCACGGGCACCCAAGGGTCGGGGTCGGTGAGCACGTAGTCGGCGACTCGGAGCAGCATGTCGGTGCTGCCCGCCCAGCAGCTTTGCAGCCGCTCGTCCACAACGTCCACCATCCACACCCCGGGCTCCCTGGCACCCAGACGAAACCACAGGCCGCGCACGTGGAGCAGGCCGTCGCTGCCGCCCCCTTCTTCCGGCTCCTCGTCGGGACCTTCCTCGCGGTATCGCCCGTAGAAGAGGAGGGCCAGCCGCGGCTCCTGGCCCTCGAGGGCCCGGAGCAGGGCCTGGACATGGGGCTCGGCGGTTCGCGAAAGGTCGAGGGTGGGAGCCTGGGCGGGCTTCTTGCCCTTCAGAGCGCGGCCCGCGGCGACCGGGATTCGCTTCTTGCTCTCCGCGGGGCCCAGCCTGAGCACCAGGATGCCCTCGGACTGCTCGACCAGGTGGACGGGCGTGAAGTGGGGACTGATCAGCGCCGGCGCCTGCGAGGCCGCCAGGAGGCAAGCCGCCGCCGCGAGTTGAGGGGCCATTCGGTGTCTCCTCATCGGCTGCCTCCGTCGATGGATGGCTCTTTTACCAGGATGGGCCTCTGCCCGTCAAACCGCACCGCCCGCCGCCCGACGCGGTTCCGCGCCTGCCCGTCCTCCAGCGCGTGGCCTACCGGCGGCGGGTCGACGCCTTGACCCCCTGCTTTGGCGTTCCAGATGCAATCGTGTACAATGCCCCGGCCACAGGGAGCGAGGAGCTGCGAATGAGGTGGAGTCGGGGCGAAGCGGGCCGGCCCGTGGCGCTCATCCTGGTCGCGTGCGGGGCGTTGTCGGCGGCGGCCGAGGAGGTCGAGGTACTAAACGCCGGCACCATCTGGCGGTTTTGCGCCATCTACCGTCCCCCCCAGGACGAGGCAGTAGAGGCCCTGGAGCGCACCCGCGGCCGGTGGGTGCGGTGGGGCGACGAGCTGAGCGGGCCGCTGCCTCCCGGGGCCTGGGCGGCGGCGGACTTCGACGATGCAGGCTGGCCGCGCCGCAGGGCTCCCTTCTTCGGGGTCTACGGATGCGCTCGTCGCGCGGGGCTGGCGCTGCTGTGCGTGCGCGGGCGGTTCGGGGTGGCCCAGCCTTCGAAGGCGGGGGAGCTGAAACTCGTTCTGCGCTACCGCGGCGGCGTCGTGGTCTACCTCAACGGCAGGGAGGTGGCCCGGGGGCACCTGCCGGAGGGCGAGGTGGGGCCGCTGACGCCCGCCGAGCCCTATCCTGCGGAGGCGTTCCTGGAGCCGGGGGGGAAGAAGCCCCTGCGCACGCTGTGGGGGAAGGAGCCGCCGGAGAAGCTCGCCCGCCGCTACCGGATGCGGCTCCGCACCCTCCAGGCCACCATCCCCTCGGCGGCCCTGCGACGGGGGGTGAACGTCCTGGCCATCGAGCTCCACCGCGCTCCCGTGCCGCCCGAGGTGCGCCGCCTGAGGCGGTTCCAGGAGAACTGGCACACCGCCGGCCTCGTGGAGGCCACCCTCGCCGCGGGGTCGGGCAGCGGCGTCGAGGCGAACACCGCGCCGCCCGTGGGCGTCCAGGTGTGGAAGGCCACGCCGCTGCTGCGCGTGGGGCGCGACGCCGATTACGGAGACCCTTTCGAGCCCCTTCGGGCCGTGGAGCTGCTGGCGCCCCGCAATGGCGTGGCTTCGGGCCAGGTGGTGGTAACCGCCCGGGCCGACCTGCCTGCGCTGGCCGCCGCTCCGGTGCCCGTCGAGGTCCCCGCTCTGCGCGGGGAAGTCAGCGACCTAAGGTCCGAGACCGGCGGCCGCGTCCCCTCCGACGCGGTGCGCATCCGCTACGCCAGGCCCTATGGAGACGAGGGCTTCGTGGCCCTGCACGAGGAGCCCGCGGGGCCGGCCGAGGTGCAGGCCGTGTGGCTCACCGCCAGGGTGCCCCGCGATGCCCCGCCCGGGACCTACAGGGGCGAACTGCGCATCCGGGGGCTGGCCGAGCCCGTGCGGGTGCCCGTCGAGCTGGAGGTCTACGGCTGGACCCTGGGCGACCCCCGCGAGTGGGAGACGTGGGTGAACCTCCTCCAGTCGCCGGAATCCGTGGCCGGCCACTACGGGGTGCCCCCGTGGTCCGACGAGCACTTTCGCCTCATGGCCCCCTCCTTCCGCCTGATGGGCGAGTGCGGGAACGACGTGCTGGGGGTCTCGGCCGTGGGGCACAGCGTGTTCGGCAACGACCCGGTGGTGGTCTTCCGCAGGGAGGCCGGCCGTGTCGTGCCCGAGCTGGAGTTCCTCCGCCGCTACCTGGAGCTCTACGACCGCTGCGCCGGCCCCCCTAAGTTCCTCGTACTGCACGTGTGGAACTGGGAGATGTACAAGCGCGGCGCGGGCCGTGGCGGGGGCGATGAGGAGTGGCGTGCGGCGACCATCCCCGTGATGGAGCTGCGGGACGGAGAGCTGGAGCCCCTCGACCTGCCCATCTACGGCGAGCCGGGCACCGAGGCCACCTGGCGGGCCGTGATGGACGGGGTCCACGAGATCGTGACCGACCTGGGTTGGCCCGAGCGGTGCGTCCTGCTGGGCACCTCGTGCGACGGCTGGCCCCACCGCAGGACCATCGAGATGTTCCAGAAAGTGGCCCCCTACGCCCGCTGGCGAGCCATCACCCACGGGAGTGGCGTGCCCCGGTGGGGCGAGAGCCGCCAGGACCGCACCCAGCCCAACGGCATGGTGGTGGCCTGCCTGGAAATCGTCCGCCGGGTGACCAACCTGCGGCCCAGGGTGGAGGGCTGCCCCACCTGCTGCAACGCCCGCGACTGCACGCGCACCGACCCCTTCCAGTACCGCTCGCTGCCCCTTCTGACCACCATCAGCGCCTTCTTCGATGGCTTCTGCTGGAAGGGCGTGGACTACTGGCCGTACAGGGTGTCGGGGGGCAAGCGGCGGAGCGCGCTGAATACCTACGTGCGGTTCGGCAACATCGTGGGCTCCACGCCCCGGACCATCGCCGCCCCCGGCCCTCGGGGGGCCATCGCCACGGTGCAGTACGAGATGTTGCGGGAGGGCATCCAGGACACGGAGGCCATGCTCTTCCTTCGCCGCGTGTTGGACGATGGGGGTTCCCGGGCCAGGCTGGACGACGCCCTGGCCCGGCGGTGCCGGTCGGTGATGGAGGAGATGCTGTGCGCGTTCGAGACGGGGGCTCGCTTCTCGCCCCAGGGGGGCGCCGACGTGCGCCGTCACGTGCGGCGGCTCTGGGCCGTGGCCGCGGAAGTGGCCGAGGCGGTGGGACAGTGAGCGCCCGCGCCGTCCTGGTCCCGGCCATTCTCTTCTTCGCTTGGGGGCCCGTGGCACCGGGGGCCGACTGGCCCATGTGGCGCGGCAACGCCGCACGCACCGCCGCCTCGGCCCATGACCTGCCCCGCGACTTGCGCCTCCAATGGGTGCGCCACCTCCTGCCCCAGGTCCCCGCGTGGAAGGACGAGGGGGCCATGCAGTTCGACCGCGGGTACCTCCCCGTGGCCCTGGATGGCCGGCTGTTCGTGGCCTCCACGGCCAACGACCGGCTCACTGCCTACGACCTGGCCACGGGCGAGGAGCTGTGGCGCTTCTACGCCGGCGGGCCCATTCGCGTGGCTCCCGCGGCGTGGCGGGACCGGGTGTTCGTGGCCTCCGACGACGGTTTTCTTAGCTGCCTCGGCGCCGCCGGCGGGCGGGTGCTGTGGAAGTACCGCGGCGGGCCGTTCGACCGGCGCCTGGTGGGCAACCAGCGGGTGGTCGCCTCCTGGCCGGCCCGGGGCGGCCCCGTGGTGGCGGACGGGCGGGTCTACTTCGCGGCCGGGCTGTGGCCCTTCATGGGCACGTTCGTGCACGCTGTGGACGCGGTGAGCGGCGAGCGGGTGTGGACCAACGACGCGACGAGCTTCTCGTGGCGGCGATTCCCCCACCCCGGCTCGTGGTCCTTGAGCGGGCTCTCGCCCCAGGGCCACCTGGCCGCGGTGGGCGATAGGCTCATCGTGCCCGGCAGCCGCTACAAGCCGGCGGTATTCGACCGCCGCACCGGCGCGTTCCTCTTCTACGGGGAGGGCCTGGGCCCGTCGGTCGCGTCGCGGGACGGCCTGGCCTTCGCCGGCGGCCACGGCTTCCACGTGGCGACCGGCCGCGAGGTGCGGCTGGAGGGGGCAAAACGCGTGCGCCGCTGTGTGCTTGGCGAGGGGGCATGGTACATCGACGGGCGGGCGCTCGACCCCTCCACCCTCGAGCTACGGGAGGCCACCATCCACCTCCGCGAGACCACCCAGCCCGACAGCCCGACCTACCCGAAGCAAATCTTCCAGGGCACCATCGAGCGCCTCCCGGGACGGCTCCCCGGCACGCCGCGGCTCCTCGCCGGCTCCACCCTGGTGGTCACGGGCAAGGGGGCCATCCAGGCGTTCGACGTCAGCGACCCCTCCGGCGAGCCCCAGGCCGTGTGGGAGGCTCCCATCGAGGGCCAGGTGGCGGACGTGCTTGCGGCGAGCGGCCGCCTGGTCGCCACCACGCTGGACGGGCGCATCCTGTGCTACGGCCAGGGAGAGGCGGAACCCCGGCGGCATCCGCTTCCCGAGCCCGAGCGGGTGGGCTGGGAGGCCTGGGCCGGGACGGCCCGCCGCATTCTGGACGCCACGGGGGTCTGCGAGGGCATCTGCCTGGTCTGGGACCTCCGAGACGGGGGGCTGGTCGAGGAGCTGGTCCGCCGCAGCGAGCTGCACCTGGTCGCCGTGGACGCCGATGCGGAGGTCATCGGCAGGCTCCGTCGGCGGCTGGACGCCGCGGGCCTCTACGGGAGCCGGGCCGCGGCCTGCCTCGGGGAGCCGCAGGCCATCGGCTTCGCGCCCTACCTGGCCGAGCTGGTCGTCTCGGAGGACCCCGAGGCGGCGGGGCTGGGACAGGGAAGGGCATTCGTGGAGCGGCTCTTCCGCGCTCTGCGACCCTACGGCGGCCTCGCCTGCCTGCCGCTGTCGGAGCGGCAGCACGGGCAGTTCGCCCAGGCGGTGGCCGCGGCCGCGCTCGAGGGTGCCGAGATGCAGCGGGCCGGCGAGCTGACGATCCTGCGCCGGGTCGGAGCCCTGCCCGGGGCGGCGGATTGGTGCGGGCAGAACGCCGACGCGGGCAACACGCGGTGCAGCCGCGACCGGCGGGTGCGGCTGCCGCTGGGCGTCCTGTGGTTCGGCAACGCGCTGTCCAACCGCCGGATGCTGCCCAAGCACGGGGAGGGGCCGGTGGAGCAGGTGGCGGGGGGCCGGCTGTTCGTCGAGGGGCCGGACGGCCTCAGCGCGTGCGACGTCTACACCGGCCGCGTGCTGTGGACCCGCGAGTTCCCCGGCCTGGGCGCCCACTACGACATCGTGCGCCACCAGCGCGGAGCTCACGCCATCGGGAGCAACTTCTACGCCGTGCCCGACGCGGTCTACGTGGCCGCGGGCAAGAGCTGCCACCTGCTGGACCCCGCGACGGGCCAGACGGTCCGCCGATTCCGGCTGCCCCTTCGGGAAGGGGACGAGGAGCGTTCCCCGTGGCTTTTCCTGCTGGTCTGCGGCGACGTGCTCATCGCCGGCTCGCATCCCGTGGTGGAGGCGACGGGGGGCCGCTACGTGAAGCCTGCCTCCAGCCGGCGCCTGGTGGCCATGGACCGCCATACGGGCCGGGTGCTGTGGACCCGCGACGCGGCGGAGAGCTTCGGCCACTACGGCCTGGTCGCCGGCGGGGGCAAGGTCTTCTGCCGCGACCGCGTAGCTCCGGAGACCCGAGAGGCCCTGGAGCGGCGCGGCGTGACATCTGCCGAGGAGCCTCACATCCTGGCCCTCGACGTCCGCACGGGCGCCGTGGTCTGGACGTCCGAGCGCTGCGTGGGCGACGAGCTCGCCTACTCCCGGGAGCACGACGTGCTCCTCGCCGACGGCGCCCTGCGGGGCCAGGACGGCGCCGTGCTCTGGGAGGCCCCCACCCTCGAGGGCTACGCCAGGCACCCCAACCCCGCGCTGGACAGCCGCGACGACCCGCTTTGGTGGGGTAAGTGGGGGCCCATCCTCTGCGACCGCACCGTCTTCACCCAGGGCCAGCGGGCCTTCGACCTCCTGACCGGCGTGCAGCGGACCTGGCGCCAGGCGGGCGGCGGGGAACGCGGGTGGCGCTTCCGCCGCTTCCACGGCTGCGGGCCCGCCGCGGGCAGCGTGCACCTGCTCACCTTCCGCTCCGGGTGCGCCGGCTTCTACGACCTGGCCGCCGACGACGGGACGGGCAACCTGGGGGGCTTCCGCTCCGGCTGTACCTCGAATCTCATCGCGGCCGATGGCGTGCTCAACGCGCCCGACTACACCCGCGCCTGCACCTGCGCCTACCAGAATCGCGCTTCCCTGGCTCTCGTGCATATGCCCGAGCTCGAGTACTGGACCTTCGGCGGGAACCTCCAGCCCGGGCGGCTGGGCCTGAATTTCGGGGCGCCGGGCGACCGACGGGCGGCCGATGGCACCCTGTGGCTCGACGTGCCCAGCGTCGGCGGGCCTTCGCCCCATGTCGAGGTGCAGGTGAGGCCCCGCACGGCTCGCACCTTCCGCCACTACGTCACCTGGGTCCGCGGCGGAGAGGGACTGCCGTGGGTGGCAGCGTCGGGCCTGGTGGGCGCCCGCGAGATCGCGGTGACGCCGCCTCGAGCGGGCACCTACACCGTGCGGCTTGCGTTCGTGGAGCCGGAGGAGCTCGGTCCGGGGCAGCGGGTCTTCGCGGTCGCGCTCCAGGGCGAGCGGGCCCTCCCGCGGCTCGACGTGGCGCGTGCGGCGGGCGGGCCGCGTCGGGGGTTGGTTCGTGATTTCGGGCCGATCGCCGTGCGGGACCGGTTGGTGGTGGGGCTGCGGCCCGAGCCGGGCTCAAAGCCCGCCGTGCTGTGCGGCATCCACCTGGTGGTCGAGGAAGAGCGAGGAGAGACCGAGGGCAACTGAAGAAAGGAGCCTGCCATGCACCGGACCATCGTACTCCTGGCTGCGACACTGGGATGCGGCCTCGCGCCCGCCGGCGAGGCCCCCAAGCCGCTGAGGGCGCACATGCTCTCGGGTTCGCGCGAATACAAGTCCGAGGCCTCGCTGGCGACACTCCGGGGGCACCTCGAGAGCCAGTACCACGTCGCCTGCACCCTCTCGCGGGGCAAGGACAAGGGGCGCGAGCTGCCGGGGCTGGAGGCCCTGGACGAGGCCGACGTGCTGGTGGTCTTCTGCCGGCGCATGCGCCTGCCCGACGACCAGCTCGCCCGCATCCAGGCGTGGTGCCGGGCGGGCAAGCCCGTGGTGGGCATCCGCACCGCCAGCCACGCCTTCCAGACCTGGCTGGCCTTCGACAAGGAGGTGCTGGGCGGCGACTACAAGGGGCACGGCGGCATGGAGAAGGCCGTCCGCGTCCTCATCGAGGAGGAAGCCCGCGATCACCCTATTCTCGCCGGGGTCGAGGAGTGGACCCGCGCCTGCAAGATGTACCACAACCCCGAGCTCGCCGAGGACGTCGCCGTGCTGCTAAGCCGCGAGAGCAAGAAGGGCCGCGAGCCGCTCGCCTGGGCACGGGTCTACGACGACGCCCGCGACGGCCGCTCCTTCTACACCCCCATGGGGCTGCCCCCCGATTTCGAGAACCCCAACTTCCTGCGGCTCCTGGCCAACGCCATCTTCTGGACCGCCAAGCGAGAGCCCCGGCCCAAGCCGCCCCAGTGATGCCCGCGCGCGAGCTTGAACGGCCATTCGCCCCGCGCTATACATAGGAACGGAGGGCCACGGAGCCGACGGCGGTCCAGGGCCCGCTAGGGGCAGCCGGGCCGCCGCATCGCGAACAGCCTGCGAGCCTCACAGGAGAAGGGCGATGAGCCAACCAGAAACGCCGAGGGGCGGACGGCGCGCCATCCCGTGGGGCCTCGCGTGGGTGGCCGCGCTGGCGATGGCTTGTGGTCCCGCCGCGGGGGCGCCGCGGGAGCTGGAGGGCCGGCTTTCGCTCGAGCTCGACGGGGCGGTCTTCCAGCGCCGCATGCAGGACGGCGAGCTGGTCTCCTACCCGCCCGTTCCTCTCCAGCTCGACGTCGCCTGCCACGACGGCCAGTGGGGGAACGTCATCGGAGTGGCCCCCACCTTCAACAAGGGGCATCATCGCGGGCGAGTGCTCGAGGCCCAGCGAACGGCCGACGGGGCGCGGCTGACCATCGAGATGCGCATCGCCAGCGACCCCTGGATCAAGGGCGGCCGCGGCCTCTACCGCGTGGCCCTCGAGTGGGCGGGCGAGGGTCGCCTGGAAGGGCAGTTCACGGGCGAGTTCGGCGCCGGCCACTGGGGCGCCGCCGACGTCGCGGGCAAGGCCGTCGCCGAGCTCGTGGAGCCGAGGGACCCGCCCGAGGATTTCGTGCCCTTCGAGCCCGGCGAGCACCCCCGCATCCTGTTCCGCGAGCGCGACATTCCGCGGATCAAGGCGAGGACCCAGGAGTCCCCCGTCACCGAGGCGGCCTGGCGGCGGGTCCAGAAGGGCGACCACATGGTCGCCCTCGGCGTCCTCTACCAGCTCACCGGCGACGAGGCCTACGCCCGCCAGGCCAAGCCCCTGGTGGCCAAGCGGATGAAGGAGCGCGGGGCCGGGGCATTCAGCACCGGCCACGTATGGGGCGCCCGCCTGGCCGACGTGGCCCGGACCTTCGACCTGTGCACCGAGGCATGGGACGAGGACTTCAACGACAAGGCCGTCGGCTACATCGAGTGGATCACCGAGCGGCTCATCTACCGCCCCAACTCCGTGTCGCCCAAGGTCAACTGGTCGCCCAACAGCAACTACCACTGCTGGCTGCGCGGCGGGGCGGCCATCGGCTCCCTCGCCCTGGTCACCGACAAGGGCGACGAGCCCCAGCCCCCCCGCGACCCGGGCACCGAGCCCCTCGCCCTCGATGCCCCCCGGGATTTCCAGCCCGGCGAAGGGGTACCCGTGGTGCCCTACGCCGATGGCGAGCCGCTCAAGGACTGGCTCCTGGCAGGCCCCCTGAAAGACCCCAGGAACCGCGGCGAGGACTACCTGGCGCACCTGGGCGGCTCGGCACAGGCCCACGCCAGGCTGGCCGTGGGCAGCGAGGTGCGCTTCGGCGACCGGGCCGACCCCTTCGAGCCCCTGCCCCAGAACGAGAAGTTCTTCTGGGACGACCGCGTGGAGTTCACCGCCATCTACCGTCGCAACTACGAGAAGAAGGAAGAAGGCTACCACAGCACGGCCTACTTCTACACCGTGGTGCGCAACGACCAGCGGCGACTGGTCCACTTCCTCGCCGGCGCCTCGGGGGGCACGGACATCGCGGTGTGGCTCGCGGGGCAGCGGGTCCACGACCAGGACTACGTGGAGCTGCCGGCGGGCCTTCTCCCGGTGCTGGTCCGCGCCCACATCTTCGAGACCTCGCCGTGGGGCAAGATCTGGATGGAGCCCCGCTTCATCCAGGTGAGCCGCAAAGAGGCGGCGGACGACCTGGCCCGCCGCCAGGTGCTCTACAAGCTCGCCCTCGCCGAGTGGCGGGAAGACCACGCCGCCTGGAAGGCCAGCGACGGCGCCGACCCCAACGGGATCTACCTGGCCAAGCTGGGCCGATACCACATGGCCCAATGCTACCGCACCCTGATGGGCGACGGGGGCTGGCAGGTGGAGGGCGAGACCTACACCCTCTACTCCATCCCCCTGCCCCTGGAGTACGCCGCGGCCCATCTTAAGATGTTCGGCACCGACGTGACCGGCCGCCCCGACGTGAGCCACTTCCCCTGCCGCTACGTGGCCCAGACCCTCTTCGGCGGCAAGCGCCTGTTCAACCAGTCCTTCAGCCTCGCCAACGGCACCATGGGCTCCCACCACTACTCCCGGGTCTTCCCCGTGGTGCCCGAGGACTACAAGCCGGCGGTGCTCTGGGCCTGGCACCAGGCCATGGGGCTCAGCCCCGAAGGCCAGGGCACGCCGAAGTTCAAGGACGCCGTCGACGCCGTCTACACCCTGCTCCACTATCCCCTGGGGATGGAGGCGAAGAATCCCGGCCAGTGCCTGCCCAGGGTGTGGGTGGCCTCCACCAAGGGCGGCTACATCTTCCGCAACCGCTGGGAGGACACGGACGACATCGTGGCCCAGGTCGGCCTCAAGAGCGAGGGCCTCGGCGGCTGGTCGCATCCCGACGCGGCCACCCTCCGTATCTATGGCCTCGGCCACCCCTGGGCCGTCCAGGGCGTGGGCAACAGCAAGGCCGGCAGCCGCTGGTTCGAAAACGTCGTGATGCTGCCCGACGACGACATCTGCACCAACGCCGCCGCCCACGCCCTCCACTTCGAAGGCAAGGACGACGGCTCGGGCACCCTGGTGGCGGACCTCAACGAGGTCTACATGGGCCGCCAGCCCGCCCAGGCCAAGCGCCACGGCGCCAAGGGCTCCCAGCCCAAGGACCTGGGCATCCGGGGGACCCGCAGCTTCGCCGTGGACTACTCGGGCCGGGCCGGGGCGCCCGCGCTCTTCGTGGTCGCCGACCACATTTCCGGCGGCGGCAGGAAGATATGGATGTGGCAGCTCCCCAAGGGCGTCGAGCCCCAGCACGTGGATATCGGGCAGGGCGCCTTCGCCATCCGCCAGGGCGAGGCCACGCTCCAGGCCACCTTCGTCAGGCCCTCGAAGCCCCATATCGAGATCGCGCAAGGCACCCGCCACATCCACCTGAAGTACGGCAAGCACGGCGACGTGGAGCTCAACGCCATCCACGCCACCAACGCCGCCGATCCCAAGGGCGGCCAGTTCGTCGTGATCCTCACCCTCCAGCGGGGCCCCGCCCCCGAGGTGACCGTGCGGGCGGACGAGGTGGCGGTGGGCGACCAGACGGTCCGCTTCGACGGACCGAAGATCCTCATCGGCCCGTGAAGGGCGAAGGGCGGCCGCCCGCCAGGGACAAGACAAGGAGATATCGATGCGACCCGACATGGTGACCATCGGGGGCCTGGAGGTCAGCCGGTTCATCATCGGCGGCAACCCCTTCAGCGGCTTCTCCCACCAGAGCCCCCAGGTGGACGACGCCCAGCGCCACTTCTTCACCACCGCCCGCATCAAGGAGACCCTCCGCGAAGCCGAGAGCCTGGGCATCAACACCCACAACGCCCGCGCCGACCACCACGTGATGCGCGTCCTGATGGAATACTGGGACGAGGGCGGCACCATCCAGTGGTTCGCACAGACCTGTCCCGAGCTCGGCTCGCCCCAGCGCGGGGCCGCCAACGGCGTGCGCGGCGGAGCCAGCGCCGTCTACGTCCACGGCGGCGTCATGGACCACCTGCTCGCCCAGGGACGCCTCGGGGAGGCCGCCGACACCGTGAAGGCCATCCACGACGCCGGGCTGCCCGCTGGCGTCGCAGGCCACAACCCCAGGGTGTTCGAGTGGGCCGAGGAACACCTCGACGTCGACTTCTACATGTGCTGCCACTACAACCCCACCCGCCGCGACGAAGACCCCGAACACCCCCACGGCGCAAGGGAGAAGTTCGACGACCAGGACCGCCAGCGCATGGTCCGCACCATCGCCCACCTGGCCAGGCCCGCCATCCACTACAAGGTGCTCGCCGCCGGGCGGAACGACCCCGCCCAGGCCTTCCAGTTCGTAGCCCGGCACCTGCGAGAGAACGACGCCGTGTGCGTGGGCATCTACCAGGCCGAGAAGCCCCACATGCTCCGCGAGGACGTGGACCTGCTGATGCAGGCCCTCGAGCGGGAGCGGGCCGCCACCACGTAGCCCCGCGCCCCCGCCCGCTCCCGTAGAGCCACGGTTCTAGGGGCGCATTGGGTGCCTCGGCGGCGCCAACGATGGTTTGGGAGGAGCACCGCGGTGGACCGCTCCGCGCTGAACGTCGCTGCGACGAAGCCGAAGGGCAGACCCGCCAGGATGCTCGCCGAGATGGGCATCCGCATCGTCCCCATCGAGGAGGACGAGGGGAACGTCGACCGCTACGTGCTCTCCAAGCGCCTCGCCATCGAGCGGCGCACGGGCAGCAGCTTCCTGGCGGGCATCCAGGACAAGACGCTGTTCACCAGCGCCATCACCTTACGCGAGCATTTCCGCCTGCCCGTGCTCATCGTCGAGGGCGAGGTGGACTACGAGTACTCGATGTTCGACCCTCAGGCCGTGCGCGGCGCCCTGTGCTCGATGATGCTTCTCTATGGCCTGAACGTGCTTGCCACGCCAAGCGTCGAGGAGACGGTGGCCCTCCTGGCCATGATGGCGCGGCAGGAGCAGATGGGCATCCGCGAGATCTCGCTGATTCCGAAGCGCAAGGCGGTCGACCTGGCCGACCAGCAGCGGCGCCTCGTCGAGATGCTGCCCGGCTGCGGGATGGTGATGGCCCGCGAGCTGCTCCAGCATTTCGGCAGCGTGCGGCGGATCCTCGAGGCCACCGAGCACGAGCTTCGCGCCGTGCGGGGCATCGGCGCGAAGAAGGCCCGCCGGATGGTGAAGGTCCTCAACGCCGAATACGAGGCGGTGGATACCGAGCGACACCTCGAGGACGCCGTCGCCGCGGCTCCAGAGCTGGTCTTCGACCGGCCCGTGGTGCTGTTGGCCCGCCAGCACTACGTCTTCAGCGACGCCGAGCGGCGCCACTTCGTCGACCTCGTGTTCGTGGCCCAGGATGGCGACGAGCTGATCCTGGTCGAGCTCAAGCGCGGCAAGCTCGCGCCCGAGCACGCCCGCCAGCTCCGCCAGTACATGGACCAGGCGCCGCGGTCGAGCCTCCTGCGGCCCTTCCTCGACCGGGGCGCGCGGCTCCGCGGCGTCATCGCGTCCGTCGAGGACGGCGGCTTCCAGCCCAAGGACCCCGACCTGGAGGCGTGCATCGTCGACCGCAGGCAGGCCATCGAGGTCCTCAAAGCCCTTCGCCGCGAGCGCCTCGCACCCGAGCAGGCCCACGGGCGCTGAGCGGCGCGGGGGGCCGGGCGAGATGGGTGGGCGGCGGCGTACGGGCGCTCGGCCTCCGCGACGTATCTCCAAGCCGCTTCGGCACTTGCCCATTGGCACGCGGCGGCCGTCCGCGGCCAGGGAGGGTGCATGCGGAGGACGTGGGAATTTTTTTGCAGTTTTTTTGCGAAGTGTAGGAAAGTTCCACACACCTACCCCCCAGTTGCATGCCTTAGTAGTAGAGGGGGTGTGTTACGAGCATCGCCCCCCTGCCCGAGCTGGGCAT
>JBKHIY010000076.1:0-21285 GCA_046538415.1 Candidatus Brocadiia bacterium
CCTCGACGACCTTGGCCAGGAGGGCGGGGTCGCGGGCCTCGAGGATTCTGGCGATTCGCCAGGAGGGCACTTTGAGGTTTTTGAGGGCGGTTTCGGCTCGTCGCCACAGGCGGCGTTGCGCGGCGGGGTCTTCTTCGATGGCGAGCTGGGAGGCGACTTCGCCGAGCCGCTGGAGCATGATGTCGGGCTTGCGGTCGTAGTAGCGGCGGATGATGCGCCGCTGGTGGGGGCTGTAGGGGGCCATGGGCGGCGAGCCTCAGGGGAGGAACTTCTTGGGGCTGCGGAGTTTCTGGGGCAGATAGGTCTCGAGCACGAAGTTGAGGCTATGAGCGGCGAAGGCCTGCTGCTCGACGCGGACCTTCATCTTGAGCATCTGGCGGATGGCCTTCTGCCAGCGCTTGTGGTGCTTGAAGAAGGGGTCGTTCTTGAGGGCGTCCTTGGCCCGCTTGATATCGATCTCCTTGAGCGGCTGCGTGGGCAGGTTGTAATCCGTGATATCCTGGGGCGTTACGCCGATGAAGCTGGCCTTGGGCACGCAGAAGAATTCGTTGAGGTGAGCGGCGTTGCCGGAGCCGACCTTGAGGGTGCGATAGATGTTGGCGTAGCCATAGGGGTCGCCGTCGGTGAAGGCGTAGACGGGCATTCTCCTGGTGTCGGCGAGCCGGCGGATGAAGCGGCGGCAGGCCCGTGTGGGCACCCCGCCCATGGCGATGAGGACGCAGTCCGCGGTGTCCCAAAACGCGTGCTTGACCAGGCGCTGGAACATGGCGGTGGTCTCGACGACGAGGATGAACTTGGCGCGGGTCTGGAATTCGAGGTGCTCGACCTCGGGGGGCACGCTGTAGGCGCCGGTGCCGAAGCGCGTGCAGTCGATCTCGACCTCCTCGCCGGTGGCGGGGTCGCGGTCGATGACGGTGAGGCGGCCGGCGACGGAGCCGCCGTGTTCGTCGGGGATGAAGCCGATCTGCTCGCGGTTGAAGCCCAGGAGGGCCTCGAGGTCGTCCATCACGGTGTCGCTCTCGGGCTGCTCGTGGAAGGCGGCCTCGCCCCAGGACTTGGATCGGTAGTAGGCTTCTCGCTTGTTGATGATGTCGTCGGTCTCGACGACGGCCTTGGAGAGGGCGAGCATGCGGAGGCTCTGGGCGAAGGTGCGGACCGTGGCGTAGGAGAAGTCGCGGCGCGAGGTGCGGCCCTTGATCTTGAAGGTCCCGCCCTTGGGGTCGTAGCGCACGTTGCTCAAGGATCGCACTGGGAAGGACATGTGGGGTTTTTTCATGCCCATGATATCGCCGTGGATCTCCTGGGCGACCTCCACCATGCGGCCCACGGGCTGGTGGCCGTCGTCCCTGGCCGCGGCGGTCTTGGCCGCCGCGCGGCTCTTGGTGGCCTTGGTGGGTTTCTTTCGCCGGGTGCGTTTTTTCTTGGCCATGGGGCTCAGGGTCTCCCTGGTCGGCTACTTTCTGCTCCGCTGGAGCATGTCGGTGAGGTTTTCGACCACCTGGTTTTCCTCGCGTTCGCCGAACCCGAGTATTTCGCGGAGGCCGATACCGATATGTGGAATGTATTTCTCGATATAGGAGCGCTTTCGTGCGGCCTCGGCCTCTCGGCGGCGGCGCTTGACGTGGGCTCCCATGCGCCGGCCGCAGCCCTGGAGCGCGAGGCGGATTTCCTTGACGATCTCGGGATAGTGGGCGATGGCCTCCTTGCTCTCGCTGGTGAACGGCACCCAGACGCTGGCGATGTGGACGACGATGATGGCGGGGCCCTGGGGCAGGGCTCCGGAGGGCTGGCTGAGGCCGTAGGGCCGCCAGGAGGTGGAGATCACGGCCTCGGTGATGGCGCACGCCGAGCGCTGGTAGAGCAGGGGCACGCGGTTGGCATAGCGGAGGAGCTGGACCCGCCCATCCTCGGGGATGCTGCCGCCGTAGGCCACGGCGGCCTCGATCTGGAAGGGGTTGCCCCGGTAGACGGCGGGAGGCCGGGTGACGGCGGTATAGAAGTCGGCCTCCAGCTCCTTTTTGACCCCCTTGAGCAACAGGTCCTCGCCGATGGGGATCACGCAGTCGGTCGGGGGGTTCATGATCTTGACGGTCTGGATCGCCCGGTAGAGCGTCTCGGCCTCCTGGCGGGCGATGCGGGAGGGGCGGTTGCGGTCCTCCAGCTTGGCTTCCTCGATGATCCGGTCGGCCACGCGGGCCGAGACTCGGGAGAATTCGCTGGTGAGGAAGCCCTTGAGGCGCCGGGCCTTGGTCTCCTCGAGCATCCGCATCAGCATCCCCAGCTCGATGCCGTGGGGATGGGGCTTGATCTCCTTGGGCTCGGGCGGAATCTCGTCGGTAGCCCGGGGATATTCCTTGGTATCGCCGTCGGGCGTGGTGTAGAGGATCCGCACGTGAGGATTGGTGATGGCGGTCTGCTCGATGTAGGCGTCGACGCTCTGGCGGCCTCGCTGGTAGCGGGCCTCGAGCTCGATCTCCACGCGGGTGCCGTGCTCGCCGTTCCACTCGCAGTCTTCCTCGGTGATCACCCGCGGCTCGTTTTTCTTGGTATCCACCATCAGCTCGTAGCGGATGGCGGGCTTCTTGGGGCTGTACTTGGAGATGATGACGGCGGGCTGGCCGGTGGTGAGCTGCCCGTACATGGCGGCCGCGGAGATGCCGATGCCCTGCTGGCCGCGCGACATCTTGAGTCGGTGGAACTTCGAGCCGTAGAGGAGCTTTCCGAAGATCCGGCCCACCTGGCTGCGCACGATCCCCGGGCCATTGTCCTCGACCACCACGCGGTAGCGCTCCTCCTTGGTGATCTCCTGGATGGTGACCCTCACCTCGGGCAGGATGCCCGCCTCCTCGCAGGCGTCGAGCGCGTTGTCCACGGCCTCCTTGATGGTGGTCAGGAGGGCCTTGCGAGGGTTGTCGAAGCCCAGGAGGTGGCGGTTCTTGGTGAAGAACTCGGCGACGGAGATTTCGCGCTGGCGGCGGGCCAGCTCCTGGGCGCTCACCCGCCGTCGCAGCGGGGCGCTCTTGCCGCCGCCGCTCGCCGCCGCCGCCGCAGAGCCCCCGCCGCCCGACGAGGAGCCAGAGGGCTGGAAAGCAAACGATTGCTGTCCCATAACGTCCTCGAATTCCTTGCGTTACGCCGCATGCGGCGCCGGACGCACCGGGCGGGCTCTGGAACGCACGGCCGGAGACGGGGAGAAACACTATACCTGGGGACGCGGGGCATTGTAGCACGTAGATCTTGCGATTGCAAGCGAATTATCGGCCGCGCCGAGCCCCCACGGGCCGCCGCCGCCGAGCCGCCGAAATCGCCCTTGACATGCCGCCCGGGGCCTGGTTGGATCATAGAGGTCCCGGGCCGTCGATCCCGCCGAACCCGCCGACGAAGGAGTCGAGCATGGACCACCCACTGAGCCGCCGCGACTTCCTGCGCCGCACCGCCGCCGCGGCCCCCGCCCTCGCCCTGGCGGCCCGGTCCCTGGGCGCCGCGCCCGCCAAGCCCCGCATGGTCGTGGCCCGCACCGAGGCCGTGCCCGACACCGACGAGCTGGCCCTCCGCCGCATGAAGGCCGCGCTCGATGCCTACGGCGGCTTCCCCGACCTGGTGCGCGGCACGCGCGTGTTCATCAAGCTCAACGCCACCGACGGCCGGGCGCGCGACGCCAATACCTCCAGCCAGGCCGCCAACGCCCTCCTCCGCCTCACCCGCGAGTGCTCGCCCAAGAGCCTCACCGTCTTCGGCCAGGAGTGGGGCGGCTTCACCTGCAAGCGAAAGGGCCTGCCCACCCTCGCCGAGGTGATCCAGGCCAACGACGCCCGCCTCGTCCACCTCCCCCACTACTGGGTGGACGGCAGCGAGAAGGCCTACACCCTCATCGAGCCCCAGCCCCCCCTGTGGCACGAGCTGATGGTGGCCAAGGAGCTCTACGAGGACGACGCCGTGGTGCTCAACCTCGCCCGGCTCAAGACCCATCCCCACTGCGTGTTCACCGGGTGCATCAAGAACATCATCGGGCTCACCCGCCGGATGTACGGCTTCCACAAGGTCGACGAGCGCACGGAGGTCAAGAAGCGCTTCGACCCCGCCAGCAGCGACGGCTGGCACCTGTTCCCCAAGAAGCTGGCCAACGCCCACAAGCTCGCCGTGGGGCCGCGCCTGCGCCTGGACATCCTGGACGCCGGGGAGCCGTGCTTCGGCTGGCGAGGCCCCGGCGGCCAGCGCCTCGGCTCCTTCCCCGCGGGAATCGCCGTGGCGGGCAACGACGCCCTGGCCATCGACGTCTTCGGATGCGGCGTCCTGGGCAAGGCCCTCAACGAGAAGAGCCCCGGCCTCTACCCCCAGCCCCTGGCCGACTGGTCGAAGGGCGACAGCGACTACATCAAGTTCAACAAGAGCAAGCAGAACTACCTCAAGATCTGCGGCGAGATGGGCGTCGGAGAGGCCGACCTCGAGAAGGTGGACATCCAAGAGGTCAAGGCCTGAGCCGCCGCCCCCCGCTCGCCACCGTCGCCAGGCCGCGGGCGCCGCGGCTCACCGCCATGCGCCGCCTGGCCACTTAGCGCCGCCGACCATGGGCCGGGGAGGCGCCATTGAACGCCAACTCGCCGTCCCCCGGGGAACCCAACCCCAATCCAGCTCCCCTGGCCGGGCCTCCGCCGCGGCCGGAGACGCTCCTGCCCTCGCCCCGGTTCCTGGCGGCCTGGGTGGGCGCGGTGGCCCTCCTGGCCCTCGCCGCCTGGTTCCTCCTCCCCCGCTGGGGCTGGTACACGCGCAGCGATGAGGCCAGGGTCGAGCGGGGCACCATCCGCCGCGTCGAGCCCGACGGGGAGGTCGACCGCCTGACCATCGCCTGCCCCAGCGGCCCCATCGAGCTCACCCAGGAGCGCCCCGCGGGCATCCACGCCCCCCAGGCTCCCCGCGAGGGCGACCGCGTGCTGGTGCGCTTCCTCGAGGAGGGCGAGGAAGCCCAGGTGAGCCTGGGGCCCAAGGTGCGGGACCGCACGCTGCTGGTCATCCTGGCCCTCTTCTTCGTGGTCCTCGCCCTGGCTGGGGGCCGGCGGGCGCTGCGCGCGGCGCTCAGCCTGGTCGCCGCGTTCCTCCTCCTGGTGGTGGTGCTGGTGCCCCTGACGGTGGCCGGCTGGGACCCCCTGGGGGTAGCCCTGGGCCTGTGCGCCCTCATCGCGGGGGGCACCATCGTGGTGGTGGCGGGGGCGAACCGCAAGTCGCTGGCCGCCCTCCTGGGCACCCTCGGCGGAGTGGGCCTGGCCCTGGCCGTGGGCGCCGCGGGAGTGTGGTGGCTGGCACTGACCGGCCTGTCGGTGAGCTTCGGGCCCCACGCCGAGCAGGTGGGCTACCGCTACTGGCTGTCCGAGGGCGTGGGGCACGTGGACTTCGCTCGCCTGCTGGTGGCCGGGGTGGTGCTCTCGTGCCTGGGCGCGGCGATGGACGTGGCCATCAGCGTGGCCACGGCGGTCCAGGAGGTGGCGGCCCAGGGCCACGGGCTGTCGCGCCGCCGGTTGGTGGCCAGCGGCCTGGCGGTGGGCCGGGCCGCGGTGTGGATGACCGCGGCGACGCTCTTCTTCGTGCTCCTGGGCAGCAACCTCGAGCCGTTTCTCCACCGCAGCCTCCAGCGCAGCGCCCTGGGCTGGGCGCGGCTGATGAGCTTCGAGGAGATCGCCCTCCTGGTGCTCCGCATGGCCGCCGCGGGGCTCACCATGACCCTGGTGGCCCCGCTCACCGCCTTGCTCGCGGCCCTGTTCCTGGCGTCCCCCCGAAGCCCCTCGGGCCAGCGGCGAGGGGCCGAGCGCGGTTTCGCCGCCTGGGGACCCCGCCTGGCGGCCCTCGGCTTCCTGCCCGTCGTCGTCCTGGGGCTCGTGCTGGCCGACCGCCTGGCCCTCCGCAGCGTGCCCCGCCGGGGAGCGCCCCCCGCGGGCCAGGGCCTGAGCGAGGAGGAGACCCTGGGCCGCGTGCTCGCCGTCCGCCCCCCGCGAGCCGACCAGGGCTCCGGCGGGCCATCGACCAGGGGCCTGCCCCACGCCTGGCAGCTCGTGGCCTGCCAACTGCTCGACGGGCCCCACGCCGGCCAGGTGGTGCTGTGCAACCAGCACGTGCACCCCAACCCGGCGAGGAACATCGTGGTGCGTCCCGGCGACCTGGCCACCGTCGAGCTCGAGGCCGCGGGCGAGACCGCCACCTGGGCCCGCCTGCGCAAGCCGGCCCTCCGCTACCGTGGCCTGCTGTGGCTCGTGGGCCTGCTGTTCGCCGGGCTCCTGGCCCTCGGCGGCTGGCGCAGCGCCCGCAACATCCTGGGCGTGCTCGCCCTGGTGGCGGCCATGGTGGGCGGCGTGTTCCCCCTGCTGGCGCGGGGCGCGCCGCCGCTGGGGGTCATGGGGCTGTTCACCGCCCTCGCCGTGGGCGGCATCCTGCTGCTCTTCTACGGCTGGGACCGCAAGGCCCTGGCCGCCCTGGCGGGGGCGCTGGGCGCCCTGGCCTGCGTGGTGGCCCTGAGCGCCGCGGTGAGCCACGGGCTGGACCTCACGGGGCTCTACGCCGCCGGCTTCCGCTGGCTCGCCGAGCTGTGGTACCACGCCGGGCTGCGCTTCGACTACCGGGCCATGCTCCTGGCCGGGCTGCTGGTGGCGGTGGTGGGGGTGGTGATCGACACCAGCGTGAGCATCGCGGCGGGCATCGAGGAGCTCTACCGGGCGCACCCGGGGATCGAGCGCCGGCGGGCCTTCGCCTCGGGCCTGACCATCGGCCGCGACGTGATGGGGGTCTGCGCCACGACCTTCGTCTTCGCCGCCATCGGCGTGCGCCTGCCCGTGCTCCTGGCCCCCGCGGCGGTGCGCCTGACCCCCGCGGAGCTGGTCAACTCCGAGGCCGGCTGCGCCGAGGTGGCCCGTATCCTGGCCTGCGGCATCGGCCTGCTGGCCACCGCGCCGCTGACCACCGTGTGCGCCGTCGCCCTGTTCGGCCGCCAGGGCCCCGAGCGCCGGCGCCGCCGCTCGCCCCGGCGATGGGCCGCCGCCGCCCTGGGCGCCGAGGGGGCCGCGGCCCTCGTCCTCGCGGTCCTGGTCGTCCGCCATCCGCCGCACCCGCCCGTCCAGCGCGTCCGCTTCGACAGCCTGCCCGGCGGCGACTTCCAGGCCGTGGCCCGCGAGGGCGACGCCCTGCTCGAGCGCCGACGCTACGCCCGCGCCGCACTGCTCCTGTGGCGAGCCATGGACCGCGGCATCGCGCCCCCCGACGCCCGCGCCGCCGCCGCACGCCTCTACCTCGACTACGTGGCCTACGCCAACTACCAGGAGCGGCTCGCCCTGCCCCAGAAGGTCCAGGCCCAGTGGCGGCCCGGCGCCGGCGTCGAGGCCGACCGCCGCTGGCGGGTCCACGCCCTGGCCGAGCTGCGCGCCGCGCTCGAGGCCCGGCCCGACCACTTCGCCGCCAACCTCCAGCTCGGCTCCCTGCTGTGCCGCCAGGGACGGCCCGCCGACGGCATCCCCTACCTCGAGGCCGCCCACGAAGCCCGGCCCGGCCACCCCGGCGCCCTGTGCCAACTGGCCACCGCCTACGCCACGGTCGGCGACTACGAGCGGGCCGAAGCCCTGGCCCGCCAGGCCCCCGACCAGCCGCGGGCTCGCCAGCTCCTGGGCCGCCTGCTGCTCCGCCGCGGCGAGCCCGCCGAGGCCGTCCAACACCTCGAGGCCGCACGCCAGGCCAGCCCCGACGACCTCGACCTGCTGTGCGACCTGGCCGCCGCGTACCTCGCCGCCGGCGAGGCCCCCAAGGCCCGCGCCCTGGCTCGCCAGCTCGAACGCACGGCCCCCGGGCATCCACGCGTGCGCCAACTGCTCGAGGCCCTGCCCGCCGCGCCGTGAGACCCGCCTGGGGCTGGCCGGCCCCGGAATGCGTGGCCCGGGCCGCGGTCGATGTGTGCTATCCCGCCATGGGGCGCCCGCCTCCGTCGCGCGGCGCCACAGATTGCGGCGCCCAGGCTATCTGCCTGGCATGTCGATAGATACGCAGTGTGACCGCCGCCGGCGAGGGTCGGGATGTGAAGCCCGCTTCACACTCCACGCCGGGGACCGGGCGCCGGGGCGGGCGCTCCCGGCGGGCCACGCCCCGGGCGTATCGCTCGCCAGCACAACGACTTACGTCGGTGGCTCGGGGACGGGGACGAGGGCCGGCGGCCAGCGGCGGCCTGCCGGCACGAGGTTTGCACCCTTTTCGGTGGAAGCACACGCAAGAGCTTCCTTTCGGCCCCTCGTCCGACGCCCGTCTGGGAGTCATTTCAACCCGGGAGGCGGACAAGGCATCGGCGCTGCATCGGCTCTCCGAGTGACGGTCGGAGGTCGAGGGGCCTTCTTTGACAGTATGGGGGTGGCCGACGGCGCTGTCAGGGGCCGCGCCGGGCCTCGGTGAACTGGGTGGCTCGTGGATATCCCCCCGCCGTCCACGGGCCAATCATCGGGGCCCTTCGTCGCGCGGCGCCTGGCTACTGGCTCTTACAGGTAGTGTGCCTGGTGTCGCCAGCCGCCGGTCACCCCCTGCCCCTTCCTTTCGCCTTTCCTCGCCAACCGAACGGGCTCGTGGCCTCGGCGACGTGGCGTCGCTGCTGCGCGCTCAGGCCATAGAGGTCGAAGACGGCGCCGTCGAGCGCCGCGAGGGCCTCGCGCCACGCGGCACCGGCGGCGTCGCTGGCCGCAAGCCGCTCCAGCCTGGCCACCAGGGGCACCAGGCCCGCCGCGTCGCGAGCCAGGGGCAGGGCCCGCAGGTGGGCCACCTTGACCTGGGGGAAGGTCCGCTGGCGGCTGTCGGCGTGGCAGGCCCGGTGGTAGAAGGCCATCAGCGAGCTGTTGAGCAGGCCCGCCAGCGCCCGGTCGTCGAGGCCCGGCACCCCGAAGCAGGCGAGCACGCTGTTGCGGAAGTAGGTCGCCGCCCGGTGCCGTGCCGCCACCGGGCGGTCGGCCGTCTGGCGCAGGACGATGCGTGCCGCGCGGTAGGCGCCCAGGGGGCGGATGGTGCAGTAGCGGCCGGGCGGCAGCTCCGGCTCGACCTCGAGCCATCGCCGCGGCGGGTCGAGGGCGAAGGGGCGGATGCACCGCCCCTCGCGCACCGCCGCCCTGCCCTCCCCCGGCCGGTCGTGGAGGATCCGCCGGGCGCTGTTGCCCGAGTGGACCCCGATGTCGCCGAAGGCCTCCCTCGGCGCGGGCGCGAAGCGGCCCATGCGCTCGACCACATCCGCCGTCGGCCCATGGCCCGCGGGAAGCTGCGGCGTCGGCTCCGCGCCGTGCCCCTCGGGCCGCCGCAGGAAGAGCACGGCCGCCGGCTGGACGACGCCCTCAAAGCAGCCTTCGCCCAGGGGCTGGGCCGGGGGATCGAAGGCGCAGCCGGCGCCCGCGGCCCGCCGCGCCGCCGCGTAGCCCGCCAGGTGGCACACCTGGTGCGGCACCAGCACCGCGGCACGGCCGCCCGGCACCAGCAGCCGCGCGGCCAGCTCCAGAAACGCCCCGTGGGCACTCGGCCAGCGGCGAAAGGCGGCGAACCGCCCGCCAAGGGCCCGCTTGCGCGCCGCCGAGATGGGCGCCGCGTGCCGTCCCGAGTAGGACTCCCACGGCGGATTGGCCAGCACGGCCTGGAAGCCGGGCACGCCGAACGTGGCGGGCAGGTCGGCCAGCAGGCTATCGGCCACGGCGATGTGCCCGGCCAGGGCCTCCGGCGGGCAGCCCGCCGCCTCGCTCACCGCCCGCCGGGCGAGCGCCGCCGCCGCGGGCTCCACGTCGGCCCCGAACAGGCACCGCTCGGCCACCCGGCTCCGCATCTGGCCAGGCCGGCCCGTGGCCTCGGCCAACACCTCGAGGGCGGCGAGCAGGAAGCGCCCGCTGCCCACCGCGGGGTCGAGCACGCGGAGGCGGAGGATGGCCTCCGGCTCCCTCCCGCGGCACAGCGGCTGGACCACGGCCCGGGCCATGCGCCGGGCGATGGGCATGGGGGTATAGTGGGCGGCCTGGGGGCCCAGCGCGGCCTCCAGCTCCTCGAGCGCAGGGGGCATCATGGGACGGCGGCCCGGGAGCGGGGAAGCCGGGGGAACCGGGGACGCCGGGCCTAGAGCTTGGGCTTGAGGGTCTTGCAGCCCAGCTTCTGGTAGGCGCGGCGGAGCTTGTCGTACTGCTTCTCGTCGCGGTAGAGGCCGACGACGCTGCCGCCGGAGCCGGCGAACTTGCAGGGGGCGCCCAGGGCGCGGGCCGCCTCGACCATCTGGACCTGGCGGGGGTTGAGCGGGCAGATGTCGCGGCGGAGGTCGAAGTTGGCGTCCATCAGGCGCCCCAGGGCCTCCGTGTCGGCATCGAGGAGGGCCTGGCGCCCCTGCTCGGCGAGGCCCGCCCAGCGCCCCATGGCCTCGAGCACCTGGGGCTCCCCGCGCTCGAAGCGGCTGCGGAGTCCGGAGTGGACCACCTCCGAGCCCTCGGCCAGCTCGGCCCGGTAGGCCACGAAGACCTGGGGCAGGCAGTCCTTGGGCAGGGGCTCGTAGCGCCCGTGGCCCTGGGTGTGCATGAGCTGGCGGTCGAAGTCCATGTAGACCACGCCCTCGTAGGTCTGGATCACGCGGTCCTGGAGGCCGGCGGGGATGCCCAGCTCCTGGGCCTCGGCGGCGAGGACGACGGAGGGGACGTCGGTGGTAGGCAGCTCGATGTCGTAGAAGCGCATCAGGGCGCGGATGGTGGCGGTGACGATGGCGCTGGAGCCGCCCATGCCCACCAGCCGGGGGATGTTGCTGCGGTACTGGATGGTGAAGTTGCGTCGGGGCAGCTTGATGTGGCGTTCCTCGACGGTCTGGGCGAACGTCTTGATGGCGGCCTTGATGAGGCGGATGCCGCCGTAGTAGCCGTAGAGGCTCACGTGGTGGATGAGGTCGTCGAGGCTTCGGAAGTGGGAGCGGTCCTCGCGGCTCTCGTGCAGGATGTTCAGCTCGGGGCTCTCGTAGAGGGTCACCCGGGCGGTGAAGTTCTTGATGATGAAGGAGATGGTCTTGCCGTAGAAGCCGTCGGAGGGGTTGCCCAGCAGGCCGGCTCGGGCGTGGGCTCGGGTGCGGATGATCACGCCGTGGCCCTCGCGGCATGGTGGGCCGTGTGTCGGCGGGGGGCGGCCGGGCGGGTGCGGGCGCCGGCTACGGGGCGCCGCCTTCCATGCCCTTCATCATCTCCACGGCCATTTGGACTTCGGGCACGGAGATCTTCCACGCCCCCGCTTCCTTGACGAAGTTGATGGTTTCCGCCTTCCCGTCGACGGTCACCTCGAGGAAGGCCTTCTGGCCCGCCACGGTCTCGGCGCCGTAGTCGATCTGGGCGTCCTTGAACTGGGAGCTGATCTCGAGGCCTCCCCTGGCCTGGGGATTGGCCTGGACGAGCTTCTCCATCTCGGCGAGGGCGGCGCGGGTCTTGGCGTCGAAGTGGGCGTTCATGGCCTCCTTGTCGTCGGCCCTGGCGGCCTGGACCATGGCCTGGAAGACAGCGGTGGGGGAGGCCTCTTCGGCGGTGGCCGGTGCTCTGGCGGGGGGCGCGGCGGCTCCGGGCTCGGGTTCGAGGGGCGGGGCTTGCTCGCCGCCAGGCGGGGGCGGCGGGCCTTCGGGCTTCTCGGCCTCGGGTTCGAGGTGGTCGCCGCGCAGGTAGAGGGCGTAGAGCTCGCCGCGGTCGGTGCCCAGGTAGATGCGGTCGGAGCGGGTGTTTCGGACGAAGTAGGTGAAGGGCTTTGCGGAGACGGCCCACTGCTTGGCGCCGGTCTGGCGGTCGATGCACCAGATTTCGCGGTCGGGGCCTTGGATGTAGATATTCTGCTGTCCCACGGCGACGGGCCATCCGCCGTTGGGGACCTTCCAGACGAGGTCGCTCTCCTCGCGGGTGACGGCGTAGAAGGCGTCGCCCTCTGCGGAGAAGTAGACGCGCTGGTCGGTGACCCAGGGCTGGTCCTTGACGAATCCCCGGAGGGGGAACTTCCAGGCTCGGAAGCCTCCGAAGCGGTTGACGCAGTGGACGTAGAGGTCTTCGGCGGGGAAGATGATGTGGTTGTCGTACATCAGGATGGGCACGCGGATGGCGTCGTCGACCTGGTAGGTCCACACCGTCCGCCGGTCGGGCGGGGAGTAGGCGGTGAGCTTGCCGCCGATGTCGGCGATATACGCCATGTTGGGGGCGAGGACGATTCCCGCCAGGGCGATGTCGGGGGGCAGGAAGGTCCACTCCCGCACGCGGTTCTCGCGGTTGAAGGCGTAGACGCGCCGGTCCCAGGAGGCGACCACCACCAGGTTGTCGATGAAGCTGGCCTCGGAGGCCACGGGAGTGGGGAAGACGAACTTGCTGCGAGGCCGGCCCACCTGGCGGTCCAGCTCGTAGAGGGTGTCGGAGGCGGTCACGAAGATCAGGTCTTCGCGGGGCTCGTAGGGGCACTGGCTGGCCTCGGGCAGGGGGAAGGCCCACTGGACGATGCCGTTGCGGGGCTCGAAGGAGTAGAGGTCGTGGGCCGCGTTCTCGATCAGCAGGCGGTCCTCGAGGACCATGGACCGGCGGAAGGCGCCCCCCTCCGTCCCCAGGTTCCAGGCGAGCACGATGTCCTGGGTGCGCAGGAACAGGGGGTCGAGGATGGGCGATTCGAGCTTGCCCGTGGCCACGGCGCGGGGCCGGGTGGGCGCCGTGCCCACGGGGCCGGCCACGGCCACCACCGTGTCCACCACGGTGCGGGCCCCCTTGGAGGTCTTGGCGAAGGCGAACTGGGCGCCCTGGCGCAGCTCGGCCATGCCCTCCTGGCCGGCCTCGACGAGGTCGCGGTAGCCCTTGCGGACTCCCTTGCGGGCCTGGCCGATGCCGCCGCGCACGGCGGTCATCCAGCTGCCCACCTCGCGGCCGAAGGTCTTCACCGCCTTGCCCACCTGGATGCGGACCTGGTCCACCCACGTGGGCTCCTGGGCGGCGCGGGCCGAGGATGCGGCCAGGAGGAGAAGGACGAAGGCGAAGCTCGTGGCTCTGGTGCGCATGGGTGCGTCCCCTGTCAGGCTCCGACGCGTTCGACGAGCTCGGGCAGGAAGGTGCCCGTGAGCCCGCTGTAGATGGGGAACCGAAGACACAGCTCCTCGACCTCGCCCCGGATGCGCCGGCGGAGCTCGGCGTCGTGGGGGCGGGAGAGCACCTGGTCGATCCACTCGGCGATGCGCACCATCTGGGGCTCCTTCATCCCGCGGGTGGTCACCGCGGGGGTGCCGATGCGCACGCCGCTGGTCTCCCTGGCGCTGCGGGGGTCGAAGGGAATGAGGTTTTGGTTCAGGGTGATGCCCGCCTCGTCGAGCAGGGTGCAGGCGCGGCGTCCGGTCATGTCGCGGTTTCGCAGGTCGACGAGGAACAGATGGTTGTCGCTCCCCCCGGTCACGATGCGGTAGCCTCGGCCCTGGAGCTCGCCGACCATGGCCTGGCAGTTGGCCAGGATCTGGCGCTGGTAGTCGTGGAACTCGGGGCGGAGGGCTTCCTTGAGGGCCACGGCCTTGCCCGCGATGGTGTGCATCAGCGGCCCGCCCTGGATGCCGGGGAACACCTGGGCGTCGATGGCCGCGGCGTAGGGCTCCTTGCACAGGATGATCCCGCCTCGCGGCCCCCGCATGGTCTTGTGGGTGGTGGCGGTCACGAAGTCGGCGTGAGGGACGGGCGAGGGGTGGAGGCCTGCGGCGATGAGGCCGGCGATGTGAGCGATGTCGGCCATCAGGTAGGCCCCCACCTCGCGGGCGATCTCGCCGAAGGCCGCGAAGTCGATGGTCCGCGGGTAGGCGCTCGCCCCGGTGACGATCATGTGGGGCCGGCAGCGGCGCGCCAGGTGGCGCAGGCGGTCCATGTCCAGCATCTCGGTCTTCCGGTCCACCCCGTAGGGCACCACGTTGTAGAGGGCCCCGGAGAAGCTCTTCTCGGCTCCGTGCGAGAGGTGGCCGCCGTGGGCCAGGTCGAGGGCCATGAGGGTGTCGCCGGGCCGCAGGACGGCGAAGTAGACGGCCATGTTGGCCTGGGAGCCGGAGTGGGGCTGGACGTTGGCGTGCTGGGCTTTGAAGATTCGCTTGGCCCGTCGGATGGCCAGGCGCTCGCCGACGTCGATGAACTCGCAGCCCCCGTAGTAGCGCCTTGCGGGGTAGCCCTCGGCGTACTTGTTGGTCATCACCGAGCCCTGGGCCACGAGGACCGCCTCGGAGACGTAGTTTTCGGCGGCGATGAGCTCGAGGCCGGTGAGCTCGCGGCGCAGCTCGCCGCAGAGGGCGTCGAAGACCTCGGGGTCGACCTGCCGGAGGGGGTTCATCGCGTGCTGGGAGCTCCTGTGGTGCTTCATCCCTCGCCGGCCTGTCCCGGGGATGGGGCGGCGGGCCGGCCGATGGTGAGCTTGAGGGCGGCCTCGATGAAGGGGTCGAGGTCGCCGTCGAGCACCCGGGCCACGTCGCCGGTCTCCACGCCGCTCACCAGGTCCTTGACCATGGTGTAGGGCTGTAGGACGTAGTTCCGCCGCTGATTTCCCCATGCGATTTCGACCTTTTCGCCGCTGAGCTCGGCGATCTCGGCCTGGCGCTCCTCGAGGCGTCGGGCGTAGAGGCGTGCCTTGAGGATGCGCAGGGCCACGGCGCGGTTCTGGTGCTGCGAGCGCTCGTTCTGGCACGAGGCCACGATGCCCGTGGGCAGGTGGGTGATCCGCACCGCCGAGTCCGTGACGTTCACGTGCTGGCCGCCGGGCCCGCCGGCGCGGAAGGTGTCCACCCTCAGGTCGCCCTCGTCGATCTCGACATCCAGGTCCTCGTCGCCGAGCTGGGGCGCCACGTCGACGGAGGCGAAGGAGGTGTGGCGGCGTCCGGCGGCGTCGAAGGGCGAGATGCGCACCAGGCGGTGGATGCCCACCTCGCTCTTCAGGTAGCCGTAGGCGTAGGGGCCCTTGACGTCCAGGGTCACGCTCTTGTAGCCCGCCTCCTCGCCCTCGAGGGCGTCGACGAGGGCGAACTCGTAGCTCTTGGCCTCCAGCCATCGGGAGTACATGCGCAGGAGCATGGCCACCCAGTCGCAGGCCTCGGTGCCCCCCGCGCCGGCGTGGATGGTGAGGAAGGCGTCGCAGGGGTCGTATTCCCCGCTGAGCATGGCCTGGAGCTGGAACTTCCCGACCTCGGCCTCCAGGCCTCGCAGGTCGCGCTCCAGCTCGGCGAGGGTCTCCTCCTCGCCTTCCTCGGCGGCCAGGGGAAAGAGCTCCTCGAGGTCGCGGGCCCGCCGCTCGAAGTCGCGGAGCGGCTCCACCACGGCCTTCAGGCGCTTGAGCTCCCGAACCACCTTCTGGGCCGCCTCCTGGTCGTCCCAGAAGGTGGGCTGGGCCATTCGGGCCTCGATCTTGGCCAGCTCGGCCTCCTTGGTCTCGGCGTCAAAGAGACCCCCGGAGTTCGGCCAGGGTGCGCAGCAGCGCCGCGAGCCGGGGCTTGGTGTCGTCTTCCATCCGGCCTTCCATTGGCTGAACGTCGGGGCTCCCTGGCCCGCCTCATTTTACGGGTAAGGGGTTGCCTGTCAAGCGTTTTTGGCGAGCGGCGGCGGCCAGCCGCCCTAGCGCGGCAGGCCCCACAGGCGCACGTCGCCGTCGGAGCTGGCGGAGAGGGCGTAGCGGCCCCCGGGGTGGAAGGCCACGGCGGCGACCTCGTCGCGGTGCACGGCGAAGCAGCGCACCTCCTTGCCCGACGCGATGTCCCACAGCCGCACCGTGCGGTCGTAGCCGCCGCTGAGCAGCCGCGCCCCATGGGGCGAGAAGGCCACGCTGCTCACGCCCCCGCCGTGGCCCTCGAAGCGCCACACCTCCCGCCCCGTGGCCACCTCCCACAGGCGGACCGTCTTGTCGTGGGCCGCGGTGGCCAGCCGCGTGCCCTCGGGCCCGAAGGCCACGCCGCACACGTTCCCCTCGTGGCCCTCGAAGCGGCGCACCAGCTTGCCCGAGCGCAGGCTCCAGAGGGCCGCCACGCGGCCCGGCGAGAGCGCGGTGAGCACGGCGCGCCCGTCGGGCGAGACCGCCAGGTTGCACGCGCTGGTGGGCCGGGCGATGCGGCGGTGGGAGCCGCCGCGAAGGTCCCAGCCCAGCATCCAGTCCGCCGTGGACACGGCGCGGGCCGACCCCGGCACGTAGGCCACCGAGGCCACGGGGTAGCGATGGGCCTCCAGGCGGCGGAGCTGCTTGCCCGAGGCCACGTCCCACACCCGCACCGTCTTGTCGGCCCCGCCGGAGAGCAGGTAGCGCCCGTCGGGGGCCACGGCCAGGCAGGTCACCGCCCCCTCGTGGCCCCGGAACACGCGGCGCTCCTTGGCCGTGGCCACCTCCCACAGGCGCACCGTGCCGTCGGTGCCGCAGGAGACGGCCAGGCGCCCGTCGGGCAGGCAGGCCACGGCGGCCACCACCCCCTCGTGCCCGCGGAAGCGCGCCAGGCTGCCCACCCGCGACGGCTCGGCCTCCAGCTCGGGCGCGTCGGGGTAGGCGGGGCTGGGCCGCGGCTTCTCCGGCTTCTCTTCGGGCTTCTCCTCGGGAGGCTCCTCGGGCGGCTTCTCGGGCGGCTCGGCCACGGGGGTCAGGTGGCGGCTGTGCACCCAGCCCTCCACCGAGTCCCCGTCGGAGCGGAGGGTCACGGCCACCCACGCGCCCCGGACCTTCTGGGCCTCGAGCACGGTGCCCGCCTGGGCCTGGGCCACCACCTTCTCGCCCCGGTGCACCGGCGCCGGGCCGATGCTCACGCGCACCTTGTCGCCGGGCGCGATGCCCTTGGCGCCGGCGACGGCGCAGCGGGCGCAGAGCAGGACCGCGAGCAGAACCGTCGCGGGCCGCACAAGTCGACTCATGGCCTCCCTCGCTGGAAGCCCGGGGTGTGGAAGGGGCCTGTCGCCGCCGCGTCCTCATTGTAGCCCGCTGCCGCGGATATGCAACGATGCGAGAGGTCTCTGACGAAACTCTTACAACGCGCGTCGGGGCCGGGCTTGACAAACCGGCCCCACGGGCTACAGTGGGCGGCGCGAGCGCCCACCCACCTGGCCCTGCAAGGAGAGCCCATGTTCCCGTCCATCTTCACCGACGAGTTGGGGCTGGACATCGCCGACGCGCTGCCCGTCATCGCCTCGTGGGGCCTCGAGGCCTGCGACCTGCGGGGCCGCGTGCTGGGCAAGGCCTTCGAGGCCCTCAGCCCCCAGGAGCTGGCCGAAGCGCGGAAGCTGCTCGACCAGCACGGCCTGCGGGTGGGTTGCCTCCAGTCGTCGCTGGCCAAGGTCCACCTGCCCGAGGCCCCCCGCTGCCAGGCGGAGGGCGAGAAGCTGGAGGGCATCGTCCGCGCCGCCGACGCCCTGGACTGCCGCCTCGTCCGCTCCTTCTTCTTCTGGCAGCCGCCGGCCGAGCTTCGGGGCGCGCTCGCCGCCCGGCCCGACGAGCAGCAGAAGGTGCTCGACCGCTTCGGCCCCCTCGCACGCCGAGCCCAGGAGGAGGGCCTCGTCCTGGCCTTCGAGAACTGCGGGGTGAGCCCCGACGAGGTGTTCGCCATCCTCGACGCCCTCGGCGTGCCCGCATGGGGGCTCGCCTGGGACGTGGCCAACGGCTGGGACGGCCCCCAGCGACGCGACGACGAGGCCGCCTACCTCGTGCGCATGGCCCAGCGAGCCCGATGCCTCCACGTGAAGGCACGCGGGGCCGTCGAGGGCCTGGCCGAGACCCTCATCCCCTACGACAAGGTGCTCGCCACCTGCCACAACGCCGGCGTCCAGGGACCCGTGAGCGCCGAGACTCATAACCCGGACCGCAGCGTGGACAACGCCGAGATGTCCCGCCGCGTCGTCGAGGCCATCCGCAAGGCCTGGCCCACCGCAGCCCCGGGAAGCCTCTTCGACAGCCAGAAGGACTACCAGGCCGTCCACCGGCCCTGGGAGGACCAGCCGGTCCGCTTCGTCGTCGTCGGCCTGGGCATGGGCCACAACCGGGCGAAGATGATCCAGAACACGCCGGGGACCGAGCTGGTCGGCGTGTGCGACATCGACCCCCAGCGGGCGGCCCGCACCGGCGAGGACCGCGAGGTGCCCTACACCACCGACCTCCGCCCCTGGCTCGACCGCGACGACGTGGAGGCCGTCTTCGTCCTCACCGAGACGGGCAACCACGCCAAGGTCGCCTGCCAGGCCCTCCAGGCGGGCAAGCACGTGCTGGTCACCAAGCCCATGGAGGCCACCGTGGCGGCCTGCGACCAGATGATCCGCCTCGCCGAGCAGCAGGGCCTGACCCTGGCCGTGGACTTCAGCCGCAGGGTCGAGACCGGCCCGCTGAGCCTCAAGGCCGCCGTCGAGGCGGGCCGCCTGGGGCGCCTGCTCAGCGGCCAGGCCGCCCTCAAGATCCTGCGCACCATGGACTACTTCGAGGCCAACGGCGGCTGGCGCGGCACCCGCGCCCTCGACGGCGGAGGCGTGCTCTCCAACCAGAATATCCACCACCTCGACGAGCTGGCCTTCGCCCTCGGCGTGCCACAGCGAGTGCGGTGCAACATCTGGACCCAGGACCACGACATCGAGGCCGAAGACCTGGGCGAGGCCACCTGGCTCTATCCCGACGGCATGGTCCTCACCCTCTACGCCACCTCCTGCTACCCCCATCCCACGTGGTACTTCCGCCTCGAGCTCCACGGCACCGAGGGGGCCATGGCCCGGGCCGCCGGCGGCCCCTTCGAGAAGCCCTTCGAGCGATGGTTCCTCGACGGAGCCTGGAGCGACGGCCCGCCCCAGACCGCCCACAGCGAATGGCTCAACTGCGTCGACAACTTCGCCGCACACCTCCGCCAGGGCGCCCCCCTGGTGTGCGACGGGCGCGACGGACGACGCTCCCAGGCCATCCTCCACGCCATGTACCGCTCCGCCTACGACCGCGAGGGCGGATGGGTCGACGTGGAGCCCGAACTCCCGTGACCACCCCCGCGACTACGGTCCCGAAAGCGAGACGCCCATGCCCCCGCTGCGATTCCAGAAGATCCTCATCGCCGACGAACGCTACGAGTCCGCAGCCGTCTTCGACGTGGACAACGACGGCGCCCTCGATATCGTGAGCGGGGCCTACTGGTACCCCGGCCCCGCCTTCGACCGCAAGCACCCCGTGGGCGAGGTGGCGGCCAGCGGCGAATACTACGACGACTTCGCCACAATCCCCATCGACGTCGACGGCGACGGATTCACCGACTTCGTCACCGGCGGGTGGTTCGGCCAGACCCTCTACTGGCGCCAGAACCCCCAGGGCAAGCCCGACCAGCAGTGGCCCCTCCACCCCATCGCCGAGTGCGGCCACATCGAGACCGCACGGGCCTGGGACGTCGACGGCGACGGACAGCTCGAGGTCGTGCCCAACACCCCCGGCGGCCCCCAGCGCGTCTACAAGCTCGTCACCGACCAGGGGGGCAAGGGCACCGGCCAGTTCCAGGAGCACGTGGTCGGCGAAGGCCCCAGCGGACACGGCGTCGGCTGCGGCGACATCAACGGCGACGGGCGGCCCGACATCGTCCTCGCCAAGGGCTGGCTCGAGGCCCCCGAGCAGCCCCTGGGCGGCCAGCCCTGGGCCTTCCACCAGGAGTTCGACCTCGGCTCGGCCAGTTGCCCCATCATCGTGGCCGACGTCAATGCCGACGGGCTGGCCGACCTCATCGTCGGACAGGCCCATCCCTACGGCCTCCACTGGTGGGAGCAGCGCCTCGAGGACGGCCAGCGCTCCTGGGTCCGCCACCCCATCGACCCCTTCAACAGCCAGTTCCACGACCTGTGGTGGGGCGACCTCGACGGCGACGGGGCGTGCGAGCTGGTCACCGGCAAGCGCTATCGCGCCCACTGCGGCCACGACCCAGGAGCCTACGACCCCCTGGGCATCTACTACTTCAAGTGGACCGGCGAGGGCTTCGCCAAGCAGGTCGTCGACTACGGCCCCATCCGCCAGGCCACCGGCTGCGGCATCGCCTGCCAGGTGGTCGACGTCGACGGCGACGGGCGGCCCGACATCGTCGCCCCCGGCAAGGACGGGCTCTACCTCTTCCGAAACCTCGGGCCCGCTCAGCCCATGGGCGACTGACGGCCAGGCTTGCAGCCCCACGGTCTTCCGCTATAATCGGCAGCCGCACCGCGACCCCCTGCTGGGAGATGAGCCATGGCCTTCGAAGGCCGATGCCGCGTCACCGGCGTGGGCAGCCTGCCCACCCCCGACGTCCAGGAAGCGCTCGACCTGGTCTTCGAGCACTGTCCCGGTCTGCCCTTCCTGCCCCAGCTCCCCCAGCGCTCGCGCAGCGAGGGCATGAACGAGCAGATGTACGAAGGCCTCCCCGGCCTCGTGGTCCGCGACGGCAAGCCCACCGTGGTGCGCGACGAGGACTTCTTCCTCGCCGTCGACCAGCTCTTCCAGGACTACGAGAGCCCCCGGGAGGAGGCGGGGGCGGTCTCCGCCGAGTGCAGCGCGGCCCTCGAGCCCTTCCTCGAGCGCGTGGCGGCGGCGGGCGTGGCCGAGGCCAAGGCCCAGGTCTCCGGCCCCGTCACCGTGGCCATGAGCATCGTCACCGAGGAGGGCACGCCGGCGCTGTTCGACGAGATGCTCCGCGAGGTGGTGGTCAAGCACCTGGCGCTGAAGGTCCGCTGGCTGGCGGCCCGCATCGAGGCGGCGGGCGCCCGCCCCGTCGTCTTCGTCGACGAGCCGTTCCTCGCCTCCTTCGGCACGCCCTTTTTCTCCTGGACGCGGCCCGAGCAGCCTCGGGAGGTGATCGAGCAGGTCTACGCCTTCGCCCCCGTCAAGGGCACCCACTGCTGCTCGAACACCGACTGGTCGATCTTCCTGCGCAGCTCAGTCGACGTGGTGTCGTTCGACGCCTTCGGCTTCGCCCGCAACTTCCTCACCTACCGCGACGAGCTGGTCGAATTCGTCGGCCGGGGCGGCAACATCGCGTGGGGCATCGTGCCCACCGACCCCGACGACCTGGCGGCCACCGACGCCGAGGAGCTCACGGCGCGGCTTCGCCAGATGGTCGAGAAGCTCGTCTCCTACGGCCTCGACCGGGCGACCGTCCTCCGCCAGAGCCTCGTCACCGCCGCGTGCGGCCTCGGCACCCGCCCCTACGAGACCGCCCAGCCGTCCTTCGAGACCGCTTCCGCCATCGCCGCCGCCCTCCGCGACGAGCTCGTCTGAGCCCACGCCTTCCGCCTTGTTCCCGCGTCCCCATCCCATTGATAGGGGTAGGGAAGGCCAGTTGCCTGGCCTCCCCTCCCT
>JBKHIY010000190.1:0-4782 GCA_046538415.1 Candidatus Brocadiia bacterium
GCCTCGGCGAAGAAGCGGTCCTTATCGTAAGGGATTCGCAGCTTCTGCGCCAGCGCCTCCGCGTCGGGCTGGGGGATGATGGCCGTGGCCAGCACCACCAGGTCGGCCTCCACCTCCACCTGGGCGTTCGACAGCGTGTCGGCCCCCTGCACCACCAGCTTCTCGCCCCGGGGGAAGATGCGGGAGACCCGCCCCCGCAGGTAGATGCACCCGTCCTCCTCGATGGTCCGGCGGGTGAACTCGTCGTAGGTCTTGCCCCCCGCCCGGACGTCCATATAGAAGTTGAAGGCCTGGCCGTCGTGGACCTTGTGCTTGTAGAGCATGGCGTGCTTGGCCAGGTACATGCAGCAAATCTTGGAGCAGTAGGTGAAGCCCTTCTCGTTGTCCCGCGAGCCCACGCAGGAGAGGAAGACCACGGTCTTCGCCTCCTCGCCGTTCGAGGGGCGGAGCACCCGTCCCCCGGTGGGGCCGCTGGCGCTCAGCAGGCGCTCGAACTGGAGGCCGTCGATGATGTCCGGGTGCACCCCGTAGCCGTACTCCCCGTAGCCGATGTAGGGGTAGTCGGCCGCCGCCTTCTCGATGCTCCACGGCTGGTAGCCGGTGGCCACCACGATGGCCCCCACCTTCTCGGTGACCAGGGTGTCCTCCTGCTCGTAGTCGATGGCCCCCGTGGGACAGACCTTGGCGCACACCCCGCACTTGCCCTTCTGGAACTTCAGGCAGTGCTGGCGGTCGATCACCGGCTTGTTGGGCACCGCCTGGGGGCAGGGGGTGTAGATGGCCGTGCGGGTGCCCAGCCGCTTCTTGGGGTTCTCGGGGTCGGGCACGGTGAGGCCCTGGTTGAACTCGCTGGGGATTTTGCGGGAGGGGCACTTCTGCATGCAGGCCCCGCAGCCGGTACACTTCTCCAGGTCCACGCTGCGGGCCTTCTGGCGGATGGTGATCTCGAAGTTCCCGATGTAGCCGTCCACCTCCTCCACCTCGCTCCAGGTGTAGAGCTTGATGTTGGGGTGGCGGGCCACCTCGACCATCCGGGGGGTGAGGATGCACTGGGAGCAGTCGAGGGTGGGGAAGGTCTCGGAGAGCTGGAGCATGTGCCCGCCGATGCTCGGCTCGCGCTCGACGAGCACCACCTCGTGCCCCGCGTTGGCCACGTCGAGGGCGGCCTGGATGCCCCCGATGCCGCCGCCGATCACCAGGGCCCGCTTGGTCAGGGGCACGCGGATGGGGTGCAGCTCCTCGTTGTTCTTGACCTTCTCGACCATCAGGCGCACCAGCTCGATGGCCTTCGCGGTGGCCGCCTCGCGGTCCTGGTGCACCCAGGAGCAGTGCTCGCGGATGTTGGCCATCTCGCACAGGAAGGGGTTGAGGCCCTGCTCGGCGCAGGCCGTGCGGAAGGTGGGCTCGTGCATCCGGGGCGAGCAGGCGGCCACCACCACGCCGGTCAGCTCCTGCTCGTCGGCGGCCTTCTTGATCAGGGCCTGGCCGGGCTCGGAGCACATGTACTGGTAGTCGGTGGCGTAGGCCACCCCCGGGTGGTCGGCGAGGGTCTTGGCCACCCGCTCGCAGTCCACCACGCTGGCGATGTTCTCGCCGCAGTGGCACACGAAGACGCCGATGCGCGACACGGCTAGCTCTCCTCGTCGGCCTCGCCGGCGGCCACCGCGGGACGGGCCTCCCGCCGCAGCCGCTCGACCAGGGCCGTGGTGTCTACGAAAT
This sequence comes from Candidatus Brocadiia bacterium, assembly GCA_046538415.1. Lineage (GTDB taxonomy): Bacteria > Planctomycetota > PUPC01 > DSUN01 > DSUN01 > JBKHIY01. The sequence goes on from JBKHIY010000190.1 coordinate 1,720, forward strand.
GGGTGCCCAGCGAAAGCTCGTCGGGCCCGAGGCCCAGGGCCAGGCCCAGCACCTGGGCGAGGTAGAGGACCGGCATGTGGAAGTCCTTGCCCAGCCCCGCGTCCCGGGCCGCGTCGCGCTGGCGCATGTCGAGGTTGGCGTGGCACATGGGGCAGGCCACGATGGCGGCCTCGGCGCCCGCGAGGCTCGCCGCGCCCAGGATGCGCCCCGTGAGCCGGGCCACGATGTCGGCCCGGCTCATGGTGAAGCCCGCGCCGCAGCACTCCGTCTTGTGGCTCCAGGCCACGGGCTCGAGGCCCAGCAGGCGGCACAGCTCGTCCATCGTCTCCGGCTGCTCGGTGTCGTCGAAGCCCATCACCTCGGGCGGCCGGGTGTGCAGGCACCCGTAGTAGCAGGCCACGGGCACGGGCGGGAGCTTGTGGTCCAGCCGGGGCTCGATGGCCTCGCGCTGGCGGTAGAGCAGCTCGATGAGGGAGATGGGCCGCACGGTGCCCCGGTAGACCATCTCGCAGGCCTCCTGGGCCTCCTCGAGCAGTTTGGGATCTTCCCTCACCTCCTGGTCGGCCAGGGCCAGCTCCTTGGCGCACAGGGGGCAAGGGGCGAGCACCTCGCTCATCCCCGCCGCCTCGGCGAGGGCGAGGTTCCGCACGTTCAGGGCGCGGGTGAGCACGGTGTTGGTCATATGCCCCGCGGAGGCCCCGCAGCAGTTCCAATCGGGCACTTCCCGGAGCTCGATGCCCAGGGCGCGGAAGACCGCGTCGGTGGCGATGCCGTACTCGAGGGCCGTGGCGTGGGCCTTCAGGGCGCAGCCGGGGTAGTAGCCGACGTCCATCTCAGGAGCCCTCCTTCTCGGAGGTGCTGGCTCGCTTGAGCCGCGTGCGCTCGTAGATCCGGCGAATGGCCGCCACGTTCTGGACCCGATGGGGCTTGAGGGCCGGCTTGCCCCGGCGGAACATCTGCACCCCCGTGAGCACGTCCTGCGGCCCCCGCTTGAGCGGGCTCTTCATCTTGTAGCCGGCCACCAGGCCCAGCTCGTAGACCCGCCCGAAGCGGCGGACGCTGGAGAGGAACGACTGGTGGAAGTCGAAGATGTCGACCTCGTTGGCGTTCACGCAGCCCGCCTCCTGGGCCATCTCGCGCAGCACGGTCATCAGGCGGGCCGGCTCGACGTCCTTGGGGCAGCGGGTGCTGCACGCCTCGCAGGCCACGCACACCCACTGGGAACGCGAGCGGAGGGCCTCCTCCCGCCGCCCGAGCTGGACCAGGCGGACCATGGCGTGGACGGGATGGAACATCTCGTAGGCCACGGGACATCCTGCGGAGCACTTGCCGCACTGGTAGCACTCGGCCACCTGGCGGCCCAGGCGCCGCTCGACCTCCTTCTTCCAGTCCGAATCCACTTGCGCGCGGGAGAGTTCCAGGCGCATGGCTTGTGCTCTCTGCTGGCTACGGGGGTTCGGCCTCGCCCTCCCCTCTAGGCTCTATTCTAAGCGATTCGCCGGGGCCTGTCAATGAGATTTCCTCGGCCGGGGGCCGCCGCTGCCGGGGCCCCGCGCCCGCTCTAAGCGTCCGTATGGCAATGGCTTACACTTTGTGATAGAAGGAACGAAGTCGCTCACCCGTGGTCTCGCCGCTCGCGGCCCAGCTGCCCCTCGTCGGCGAAGCTGTAGTAGGCGCCGTCGCCCACCACCACGTGGTCGAGCAGGTGGATGCCCAGCACGCGGCCGGTGTGGGCGAGCTTGCGGGTGACCTCGATGTCGTGGGCGCTGGGCGTGGGGTCGCCGGCCGGGTGGTTGTGCACGCACAGGATCGCCGCGGCGCTCTCCCGCACCGCCTCGCCAAACACCTCGCGAGGATGCGCGGCGCTGGCCGTCAGGCTGCCCACGGAGACCTCCACCTCGCGGAACACCCGGTTCTTGGCGTCCAGCAGGAGCACCAGGAAGGTCTCCTTCTTGCGGTCCCGCAGGCGCGGGGAGTACATCTGGTAGACGGCCTGGCTGTCGGTGAGCTGGCGGCCGGGGCGGGTGGCCGTCTGCTCGGCCAGCCGCCGCCCGATGTCCAGTGCCGCCTTGATCTGCGCCGCCTTCGCCGGCCCGATGCCCTTGACGCTCGAAAGCTCCCCCACCCCGCAGCGCACCAGCTGGCGAAAGCTGCCGAAGCGGGCCAGCAGCTTGTGGGCCAGCCCGATGGCCGTCTGCTCCCGCGTGCCCGAGCGCAGGATGATGGCCAGGAGCTCCGCATCCGAGAGGGCCGCCGCGCCCTCCGCGATCAGGCGCTCCCGGGGGCGCTGGTCGACCGGCAGGTCGGTGATCGTCGGCGTGCGCTGGAAGAAGCGGCACTCGCCGCGCAGGGGACATTCCGAGCACGCCGGCTCCTCCCCGCAGATCGCCCGGGGCACGCCGTCCGAGGGGGCGCAGTAGAGGCGCAGCACCCGCCGCACGGTCTCCAGCCGTTCGCCCGTGGCCTCGGCCATCCGCCGCACCAGCTCATAGAGATTCGCCGAGCGGCCCCCTCGCAGAAGGCCCAGACGGCCCAGCAAGCGGCGAAGCGGCGGGTCGTCGTCGAACGCCGTCTCCCCGGGATAGGCCGCCTGGCGCTCGCCGCAGGAGCCCACCAGCTCCTCGAGCGGGGCGCCGGCCACCTCCCGCAGCTTCTCCTCCAGGGCGCGGTAGGTCTTGCGCAACTCGGCATCCACGGGCCTCTCCCTGCCAGGCGCCGTTCCCTGCGTATCATAGCCGATGGCCCCGCCGCGTCAAGCCTGGCCGCGCGTCCGGCCCTTCCCGGCGGGCAGGCCCGCCGCGCCGCGCGCTTCCAGCAGCGGTCGCCGGGGAGCCCCGGCGGCCTCGCCAGGGGGTGTCCAAAAATGAAGGGCCGTGGCCAAAAACGACAGATCGGCCCGCCGCGGGCGTGGGGCGCGCCCCCCGCTCCCTGCCAGAACGGCAGTCGCTTCTCGCAAGTGTCGTCGTTTCGGCCGCTTGGGCCGTGGCGCGGGGCTCGGCGGGGCCTCGGAAAGTTTTTGTCTTCGCAAGGCGCGGGCGTCTCGACGCTTGGGGCCTTCGCCCC
>JBKHIY010000013.1:0-65372 GCA_046538415.1 Candidatus Brocadiia bacterium
GGCGGGGGCATCGCTTTCTGCCCAGAAAGGGGGTGCCTCCGCCAGAAGAGGTCCACAAGTACCGTCTTAACAGGCCATTAGGGCGTCGAGGGGCGGTCCGGAGAGGGCGGAAAACTTCTGGTCGGCGTAAGTAGCCGTCGTTTTGATGGTTACGGCCGTCGGGCGAGTTTTTTTGCGATTTTTACAATTTTTCGTGGCGGCTCAGAGGGGGGGCTTGGGTTTGTAGGGGTGGAGAGGAAGGCGGGTCGTGGCCGGCCGCCCGAGCGCATGCCCCGGTTTTTGGGGAGGAGGGGCTCTGGGGGGAGGCACCCCCGCAGGTGGTCGCCAACCATTGTCAGAACCGACACTTAGAGCGGCGGTTGGGGCTCAGAGGGCGGCGGTCCAGCCGCCGTCGCAGTAGAGGGTCTGGCCGGTGACGAATGCCGCGGCGTCGGAGGCGAGGAAGACGGCGAGCGGCGCGATGTCCCCCGGCTCGCCCCAGCGGCCCATGGGCGTGCGCTGGCGGACCCAGGAGTCGAGGTGGGGCGATTCCTGGAGGGGGCGGGTCATCTCGGTGCGGATGTAGCCGGGGGCGATGGCGTTGGCCCGGATGCCCCGCTCGGCCCATTCGCAGGCCAGGCCGGCGACCACCCCGCCGAGGCCCATCTTGCTGACCCCGTAGGGGATCGTGGTCGGGCGGGCGCCGCGGGACATGAGGGAGGCGATGAAGATGAGCGAGCCGGGCCGGCGGGCGTCGAGCAGGCGGCGGCCTATGGCCTGGGCGGTGGCGAAGGCGCTGGCGGTGTTGACCTCGAGGGTGCGGGCCAGCTGGTCGAGGCCCACCTCTTCGGCGGGTGCCCGCAGGTTGATGCCCGCGGCGTAGAGGAGCACGTCGAGGGTTCCCAGGGCGCCCTCGGCGTCGGCCACTACGGCCTCGCAGTCGGCGGGCCGGGCGAGATCGGCGGGTCGGACGAAGGTCCTGGCGCCGGCCTCTCGGACCTCGGCGGCGGCGGCCTCGAGGTCGTCCTGGGAGCGGGCCACGAGGGCCACGTCGGCGCCCGCCTGGGCGAGGGCGAGGGCGCAGGCCCTGCCGATGCCCCGGCTGGCGCCGGTGACCAGGGCGTGGCGGCCTGCGAGGCGGAAGCGGTCGAGGACCGGGGCGTCGTGGCCCATGGGCGGCTCTCAGGTGCGTTCCCAGGGCGGGCTTTCGGGCAGGTGGGCCTGGAAGTCGTGGATGAGCTTGGTCTCGTAGTCGCCGGCGTAGTCCTCGGCGAGGAACTTGTCGATGGCTTCCTTGAAGAACCGCTCCCAGCTCTGCTCCTCGTGGCCGGGGTTGACGGGGAAGAAGAGGGCCTGGTTGGCCCGTGCGGCCTTGAGGTCGCCGGGGGCGTCGCCGACCATGAGGACGTGGCCCTGGGGGTATCGCTGTCCGATCTCGGCGACGCTGCCCTTCCCGTCGAGCTTTCCGCCGCAGGCGAGGCCGATGTGCTCGGCCTTCTTGCCCTGCTCCTGGCCGCAGATGATGGCGGCGTATCGAGCGATGTCGTGCTCCTCCCACTCGCGGGTGAGGGCCTCGAAGGGGGTGGCGGAGACGCAGATGATGTCGGCCTTGGGGGCCAGCTTCTCGAGGCTTTCGCACACGTGGGGGAAGGGGGGCACGTCGCGCACGCGGAGGGCGACGAGGGCGTTGACCAGGTGGGTCCAGTAGATGAGACGCACGAGGCAGCTCTGGGGGTCGGTGGGCGCGTCGGTGACCTCTCGGCCCATGGGCGAGGTGGCCACGGCCACGGGGTCGGCGACGACGCAGCGTGCGAGCAGCTCGGCGGGCGGGGTATCGAGCTTCTCGCCGGCGAACAGCAGGAGCCCCTGGTTGCTCAGGTGGACGTCCTCGCGTTCGTCGGCGGCCTGGATGAACTCGCGGATCACGTCCAGGTGGGCCTCCAGGAAGGGCTGGAACCGCTCGTAGGGCGAAAGCTCGATGAGGTACTGGAAGGTGTCGCGGAGCGCCAGCCAGCGGTTGCACCCGCGGGTCGTGCCGTTGAGGTTCACGAAGTCCCACACGTCCCTCAGGATGCGTGCCAGGGCGGCCAGGCCGTATGCGTGGAGCACGGCCACGACGAAGCAGAACTTGTGCTTGACCTCCATGGTGTCGAAGGTGCAGCCGTCGCTGTCGATGCAGACCAGGAAGTCGTGCTGCGGCTCGAAGGCCTTGAGCTGCGCTTGCGGGTCGGCCATTGGACGGGTCTCCTAAGCTGTGAAAGGATGCTGCGGGTCACACGCCGCTGAAGGCGGAGAAGCCGCCGTCGATGGGCACCACCACGCCGTGGACGAATCGCGCCGCGGGGGAGAGCAGCCACACGATGGTGCCCACCAGGTCGGCGGGCACGCCGAAGCGTCCCATGGGGGTGTGGTCGAGGATGGTGCGGCCGCGCTCGGAGAGCTCCGCCGCGCACTCGCCCGTCTCGGGGTCCACGTCCGCCTCGTAGTCCCTCTCGGTATCGTAGAGCAGGGAGTGGTTCTGGATGGTATGGAAGAAGCCCGGGGCGATGGCGTTGACGCGGATGGCGGGGCCGAAATGCTGGGACATGTAGACGGCCAGCCACTGGGTGAAGTTGCTCACCGCGGCCTTGGCCGCGGAGTAGGCCACGACGCGGGTGAGGGGGGTGAAGGCGCACATCGAGGAGGTATTGAGCACCACCCCTTCGTTTCGCTGGGCGAGGTATTTGCCCAGCACCTGGCAGGGCAGGAGGGTGCCGATGCAGTTGAGCTCGAAGACCCATCGCATGGCGTCCGGGGGGATGTCGAAGAAGGGCATCTGGTCGGTGGCGGTGGCCCGCGGGTTGTTCCCGCCGGCGCCGTTGATGAGGAAGTCGATCTGTCCGAAGCGGTCGAGGACGGCGTCGCGGGCGGCCTCGATGCTCTCGCGGTCGAGCACGTCGCAGACCACGGGAAGGGCCTCGCCGCCGGCCTGGGCCACGGCCCGGGTCACCTCGGCGGCGGCCTCCTCGCGAATGTCGAGCACCGCCACCTGGACGCCCAGGCGGGCCAGGGCCGCGGAGATGGCGCTGTAGAGCACGCCGCCTCCGCCGGTGATCACCGCCACCTTGCCGTCGATGCCGAAGAGGTCGCGCAGCGGGTCGTCAGCCATCGGTCATCCTTTCGCCAGGGGCTCGATGTGTCGTCCCAGGTGGCGCTGGAGGGCTCGCGTATAGGAGTCCTCGTTGCGGCGCAGGGCCTCGAGCAGTCGGTCGCGGAACCGCGGCTCGCCGCCCTCGGCCTCGGCGTTGAGCACGGAGCCGTAGGTCACGTGGAGCACCTGGCGGGCGTGGAAGTCGTCGAGGACGCTCTCCAGCTCGCCGTCATCGAGGTGCGAGGTGCGGGGCACCTGGCCGAGGGAGGCGGAGACGTGGTAGGTGGCCCGGTCGTCCTCGTAGCGCTCGCAGGCGAAGTCGAGCACCTCCCGCAGCAGGTCGGGGGCCACGCGGCCCACGGTGCGGAGGGCCTCCAGGTAGCTGGTGCCCGCGGTCTTCACGTGCAGGAGGTCGCCGGCCAGCCGCGCGGCGAGGGGGTAGACGGCGAACTTGTCGCTGCCCGAGTGGATGCTCAGCTTATAGGGGCCCAGGGCGCGGGCGATGGCCGCGTGCTGGGCGAAGGAGCGCTCGAAGGCCCCCAGGTCGCCCTGGAAGTCCACCCCCTTCTCGAACCGTCCCTCGAAGCGGGGCGCCAGGCTCACCCAGCTCACGCCCAGCCGCCTGAGCTCCCGGGCCACGAGGTAGTGCTCCTGGGGCGTGGTGGGTGTGGCCGTCTCGTCGACCGACACCTCGAGCTCGACGGCCCGCTCGCCGGCCCGCTCGGCCAGGTGGCGTGCGAGCATGGCGGTGTGGGCCACCGCGGCCCCGTACTTCACCGCGGCCCGCATCAGCGCCTCCTCGTCCAGCTCGACGACCAGGTCGCCCTCGACGTGGGCGGGCCGGTCGGCGTAGGCGGCGATGCAGTCGTCGGGCGAGCTCTCGAGGGCGTCCCAGGGCAGGTTGCGGAAGGCCTGGACGAGCGGCTCGGGCGGCAGCTCGGCGGCCCCGTCGTCCACGTGGTCGCCGGGGTCGATGGTGAAGAGGGTGAAGCCGGCGTCCAGGCAGCGGTCCACGTCGCCGAGGGTCTTCAGGTGGTCGGCGTCGGCGCCGTGGGGCTCGCGCCAGCCCTCCTGGAGGAGGCCCCAGGTGGCATCGTCGAGCACGTCGGGGGGCGTCCGCCCGGTGCGGGTCATCTCCCGGACCGACTGCTGTGCGAAGACGGGCCGCAGGCCGCTGCCGCGCACGGCGCGGACGTGGCCGGGGGTGGCCAGGCCCAGGCGGTCGCCGAGGCCGAAGGAGCGGTCGAGGCCGAGGCAGCAGGGCTGGAGAAAGGGCAGGTGGCGGCGCAGCGCCGCCGCGTTGCCATGGGTGCGCCGGCAGAGCTTGATGGCCACCTCGACCCCCGCCAGCTCCCTGGTCTCCACCGTGCCCTCGAAAGCCTCGGCGGCGGGGGGAGGCGAGGCGGCGTCGTAGGCCACGCCCAGGTGCTTGTCGTAGGCGCTGCGGGCCAGGAAGTAGATCGCCCGGTCGGCCCCCGCGATGGACGGCTCGCAGACCTCCATCTCCACCGCCCCCGAGAGCAGGCCGGCCAGCCGTTGCGGACGGTCCACCGGCGGGGCGAGGCCGTGGGTGACGAGCAGAAGCTGCAACTCGTGCATGGCAGGACACCGAACGCGAGGCGAAAGCAGCGGTCTCCACGGGAATGGGTGCTATTCTAGCCAGCGGGCCATGGAAGTCAAGTCGCCGCGCCGGCGGCCCGGCCAGGGGCGCGTTGACTCGGTCCCCGCGGACCGCTATAGTGGCCCCGTAGGCCACAACAAGAGGAAAGGAGCGCTGCCTCATGGTGCGAGCCATCATCAACGGCGCCGGGGGACGGATGGGCCGGCGGCTGGTGGCCCTGGCCGCCGAGGATGCGCGGTTCCAGGTGGTGGGGGCCTTCGAGAAGCCCGGCCACCCCCGCCTGGGCGCCGACGCGGGGGTTCTGGCGGGCGTCGGCGAGCTGGGCATCGAGCTGAGCGAGCGGCGCGACGTCGAGGCCGACGTGGCCGTCGACTTCTCCCACGCCGACGCGGCCCTGGAGATGATCGACTGGTCCGCCGCCCGGGGCATCCCCGTGGTGGTGGGCACCACCGGCCTGGGCGACGAGGGCGCCCGGCGCGTGGCCGCCGCCGCACAGCGCATCCCTTGCCTCCTGGCACCCAACATGAGCCTGGGCATCAACCTCCTGTGCCGCGTGGCCGCCCAGGTGGCCCAGGCCCTGGGCGAGGGCTACGACGTGGAGATCATCGAGGCCCACCACAACAAGAAAAAAGACGCGCCCAGCGGCACCGCCCTGGCCCTCGGCCAGTGCGTGGCCACGGCCCTGGGGCGCGAGCTGGCCGATGCCGCTGTCCACGGTCGCCAGGGCATGGTGGGCGAGCGGGGACGGGCCGAGATCGGCTTCCACGCCGTGCGGGCCGGCGACATGGTGGGCGAGCACACGGTGCTCTTCGGCGGGCAGGGCGAGCGGGTGGAGCTGCGGCACGTGGCGACCAGCCGCGACACCTTCGTCCGCGGCGCCCTGCGAGCCGCCGCCTTCCTGGCCGGCAAGCCCCCGGGGACCTACGGCATGCCCGACGTGCTGGGCCTCTCGGGCGGCGGAGAATGAGCCCTAAGGTTTGTGGTTGACAGCACGTAGAGGTCGCCTATAATCGGGCATGACCCGAATCGACGTCACTGCAAGAGGGGCACTCATGGGCAACTACGACGTCGTAGTGGTAGGCTCCGGGCCGGGAGGCTACGTGGCCGCGCTGCGCGCCGCACAACTGGGAGGGAAGACCTGCGTCGTCGAGCGCGACGCCCTGGGCGGGGTGTGCCTGAACCGGGGCTGCATCCCCACCAAGGCCCTGGCCCACACCGCCGAAGTCCTCTCCATGGCCCGGGAGGGCGAGGAGCTGGGCATCGTGGCCCAGCAGGTCGCCGTGGACTTCCCCAGGGCGATGGCCAACAAGGACGCCGTGGTCGAGAAGCTCACCAAGGGCGTGGGCTTCCTGCTCCAGCGGGCCGGGGTCGACGTGGTGGAGGGCAGGGGACGGCTGGCAGGGCGGGGCAAGGTCGCCGTGGCCACTCCCGAGGGCGACGAGCAGACCCTCGAGGCCGCCAAGATCATCCTGGCCACGGGCTCCGAGCCCGCCAGGCCGCAGTGGGTGTCGTTCGACAGCGACCGCGTGCTCACCAGCGACGAGGCCCTGGCCCTGGAGGCCCTGCCGCAGAGCATGGTGGTGCTGGGCGGGGGCTACATCGGCTGCGAGTTCGCCTCCATCTTCGCCCAGTTCGGCACCCAGGTGACCCTGGTGGAGATGCTGGAGGGGCTGCTGCCCACCCTCGACCCCGACGTGGGGCCGGCGATCGCCAAGGCCCTCAAGAAGCGCAAGGTGAAGGTCCACCTGGGGACCAAGGTGGAGTCCATGGAGTCCGGGCAGAACGGCGTGAAGGCCGCGCTATCGAACGACCAGAGCGTGGAGGCCGAGGTGGCCCTGGTGTGCGTGGGCCGCCGGCCCCTCAGCGAGGGCCTGGGCCTCGAGGAGGCCGGGGTGCAGGTGGACGAGGGGGCCATCGTCGTCGACTCCCACTGCGAGACGTCCACGCCCGGCATCTATGCCATCGGCGACGTCACGGGCAAGCTGCTGCTCGCCCACGTGGCCTCGGCCCAGGGCATCGTGGCCGCCGAGCACGCCATGGGCCAGGAGGCCACGATGGACTACCGGTGCGTGCCCGCCGCGGTGTTCACCCAGCCCGAGGCGGCCACCGTGGGCCTCACCGAGGCGCAGGCCGGCGAGGCCGGCTACCGGCCCAAGGCCGCCGCATTCCCCCTCCAGGCCCTGGGCCGCGCCGTGGCCATGGGCCAGACCGCCGGCTTCGCCAAGGTGGTGGGCGACGAGGAGACGGGCCAGGTGCTGGGCCTCCACCTCGTCGGGCCCCACGCCTCCGACGTCATCGCCGAGGGGGCCATGGCCGTGGCACTGGAAGCTACCATGGACGAACTGGCCCGCACGGTGCACGCCCATCCCACCCTGCCCGAGGCGGTGATGGAGGCGGCCCGGGCGTGGCTCGGCCAGGGCATCCACGCCTGAGCCCCTGGCCCTCCCCGTTCCCCGTAAGCGTCGCTCCCGCCAGCCCGGCGGCCCGGGCCTGGGCCGGGCGGCACCCCGGGAGCCACGGTCGGGGCCGGCAGGGGGCGTCCCGGGGCGGCCGGTTCCCTGGTCGAGGGGCTTGCGGCCCGAGGACGAGGAAGGTGGCGGGTGCGCTGGTTGCGGTTCGCTCTCGTGGCTCTCGTGGCGGTTCTGGCCCAGGTGACCGTGATGCGGGCCTGCGGGCCGCCGGCCAGGCGTCCCGACCTGGTGGTGGCCGTGCTGGTGGTCTTCGCCCTGGGGGTGCGGAAGGGCCAGGCGTTCGCCGCGGGGGGCCTGCTGGGCCTGGGGCGCGACCTGTTCACCGTCGAGCCCTTCGGCCTGGGCATCGCCACGCTGGCCCTGCTGGGGCTGGGCCTGGCGTGGCTGCGGCCCAACGTCTTCGCCGACCACCCGGTGACCCACGCCATCCTGGGCTTCGTGTGCGCGGCGGCCTGCGGCGGGGTGTCGGCGCTGGCGGTGGCGGTGCAGGGCGGGGCGCCCTCGCTGGCCGCGGTGGGCAAGAGCCTGGCCCTGCGGGGCGCCGAGACGGCCCTGGTGGCGGGGCTGTTGGGCTGGCTGGTGTGGCGACGGGCGCGGTGGTTTGGGCTGCGTCCCCGGGTGGAGTTTCGGCATGTATAGATTTCGCGTCCGCGTGGTGCTGATCCTGATCTTCGGCGGCATGCTGATGGTCTCCACGCGGCTTTTCTACCTCCAGGTGGTGCGGGGGAGCCACTACCGGCACATTGCGGACAACGTGCGGCTCGACCAGCGGGAGACGGAGGCGAACCGGGGGCAGATCTTCGACTGCGACGGGGAGCGCCTGGCCTTCGACGCCCCCGCGTTCAACCTCGCCCTGGCCCCCACCCGCCTGCCTCAGTGGCGGCGGCTGTGCCGCCCCGTGCTGGACCTCTATCGCCTGCGTCGCCGCGAGAGGGTGCTGTCGGTCGAGGAGGTGGAGATCGACGTCCAGCCCCTGGGCTCGGGCGGGCTGGAGGTGAGCTTCGAGGTGGCCGCCGCCTTCCTCCGCCGCAAGGGCACCGAGCTGGTCGAGCGCGACGAGCGCCACGGAGCCCGGTTCCGCGTGCCCGCCCCGGTGATGGCCCTGCTCGAGCGCCTGGCCGAGGCGGCCGTCCTGGGCAGGGGCGGGCTGGAGAGCCCGGACGAGGAGGCCGTGGCCGGGCCAGTGGCCATGGTGGAGGCCTTCATGGAGGGCCTGGCCCAGGTGGGCCGGGGCTGGCGGCGCCTGGGAAGCCCCTGCGTCGTGGCCCGCGACGTGGGCTTTGCCGCGGCGGCGGAAGTGGAGTCGCACCAGGCGGCCTACCCCGGCGTGCGCGTCGTCGTGTCCGCCAAGCGGGTCTATCCCTACAACCAGCGGGCCTGCCACCTGCTGGGCTACATGCAACAGGTCTCCGCCGGCGAGTACCGCCGGTGGCAGGAATCCTACGCGGGCAGCCCCGCCAAGCGGTTCCTGCCCGACGACGTGATCGGGCGAGCGGGCATCGAGCGGGCGCTCGACCCCCTGCTGCGGCCCGCACGGGGCGAGCAGCTGGTGGAGGTCGACGCCGCGCGGCGCACCCAGCAGATCCTCAGCGAGGTGCCCGCCGTGCCAGGGGCCGACGTCTACCTGACCATCGACCAGGACGTGCAGGCCCTGGCCGAGCGACTGCTCGAGGGCCACATCGGAGCCGTGGTGCTCCTGGAGGCCCGCAGCGGACGCATCCTGGCCATGGCCAGCCAGCCGGGCTTCGACCCCAACGAGATGCCTCGCCCCGTGGACCCCGAGCGGGCCGAGCTGGCCCCCCGGCTCAACCGCGCCACCCAGGGCGAATACCCCCTGGGCTCGGCCTTCAAGCTCCTGCTTGCCCAGGCCGCCCTGGAGGAGGGATGCTGGTTCCGCGAGATCACCTGCCGCGGCGAGTACCGGGGACACGAGTGCCACAACCACCGCCTGCCCATGGTGGTGGACTTCCACAACGCCATCAAGCGCTCGTGCAACGTCTACTTCTACCGCACGGCCGAGCGGCTGGGCATCCACCGCATCGCCAAGTGGGCCTCGCGCTTCGGCCTCGGCCGGCCCACGGGGGTGGAGCTGCCGGTCGAGGGCGACGGCCTCCTGCCCACGGCCCAGTGGAAGTCCCGGCGCTTCGGCGAGGCCTGGTACCCGGGCGACACCCGCAACCTGGCCATCGGCCAGGGCTACCTGCTGGTCACTCCCCTCCAGGTGGCCCGCATGGTGGCCGCCCTGGCCAACGGTGGGCGCCTGGTGCGCCCCCGGCTGGTCGACAGGGTCGTCTACCCCGACGGCACCGAGGAGCCCTGGCGAGCGGGCGAGGAGGCGGCCGCCCTGGGCCTCTCGCCCTCCCGCCTGGCCATGCTCCACCGGGCCATGCGGGCCGTGTGCCACGAGCGGGGAGGCACCGGCTGGCGAGCCTGGTCGAGCAGCCAGAGCGGCACGCCCTGGATCGAGGAGCAGGGCTACGCGGTGGCGGGCAAGACGAGCACCGCCGACTGCCCCCTGCGGGGCCGGCGGAGCAACGTGGGCTGGTTCGTGGGCTTCGCCCCGGCGCGGGAGGCGCGGCTGGCCTTCGTGGTCGTCCTGGAGCACGAGGGCCAGCACCTGCACGGGGGCGACGTGGCGGCGCCCCTGGCCCGCCGCCTCCTGGCCGGCCTGCCCGAGCGCTACCTGGAGGGCGTGCCCGGCAAGCGGCGGCGCGAGGAGCGTCGCCAGCGCCTGGCGGCGAAAGGAGGGGGGCCATGAGACTCGGCCGGCCGCGGCTCCAGGGACGCGACTGGGCGGCGATCGCCGTGATCGTCGTGCTCCTGGCCATCGGGGTCACGTTCGTGCGCAGCGCGTCCTACCGCTCGGGGCCCATGGGCGAGGGCTACTACACGGCCAGCCCGGCCAAGCAGGTGGTGTGGGCCGCCTTCGGCGCCGTGGTCTTCGCGGGCGTGCTGTTCCTCAACTACCGCCACCTCCTGGAGCACGCCTACGTGCTCTACGGGCTGGGGCTGGTGCTCCTGGTGGCGGTGCTCTTCGTGGGGGTGACCAGCGACGTGATCCACGCCCGGCGATGGCTCCAGGTGGGGCCCTTCCGCCTCCAGCCCTCGGAGCTGATGAAAATCCTGGTGATCCTGGCCCTGGCCCGCTACCTGATGTACAGCGAGCAGCACCGCCGCTTCGGCGGGCTGGCCGTGCCTTTCCTCATGGTGCTCGTGCCCATGGTGCTGATCGCCAAGGAGCCCGACCTGGGCACCGCCCTGGTGCTCCTGCCCGTGGCCTTCGCGCTGCTCTACGTGGCCGCCGCGCGGTCCCGCCACCTGCTGCTCATCGTCCTCCTCATGGCCACCGCGGCCCCCGTGGTGTGGCTCCACATGCGGCCCTACCAGAAGGAGCGGGTGCTCGCCTTCCTGGCCCAGGAGGACCGCAACGTGCGCGAGGAGTACCAGCTGCGCCAGGCCAAGGCGGCCATCGGGGCGGGCAGGCTGTGGGGCCGGGGGCTGGGGCAGGGGACGCAGAACCGCCTGAACTTCCTGCCCGCGGCCAACAACGATTTCATCTTCGCCGTGATCTGCGAGGAATGGGGCTTCGTCGGCGCCAACGCCGTGCTCGCCCTCTACTTCCTCCTCCTCTTGCTGTGTCTGCGCACCGCCGAGGACACCCACCACCCCGGGGGGCGCCTCATCGTGGTGGGCGTGGTGGCCATGGTGGGCTCCCAGGTGATCGTCAACACCGCCATGGCCGCGGGGCAACTGCCCATCGTGGGCCTCACCCTGCCGCTGATCAGCTACGGCGGCTCCTCGCTGCTCTCCTCCCTCATCGGCCTCGCCCTGGTGGTGAACGTGAGCACCTACCGCCAGGTGGCCCTGGCCGGCGACGACTTCGATCCCGAGGCCGAGGCCCGCCGGGCCACGGCTCCCATGCCCGAAGAAAGTTTCATGAGGCCCTCCTGACGCCCACCGACCATGAGCGACCTGACCTACGACCCAATCCTCGACCGCGTCGAGCGCCCCGCCCAGTACATCGGCGGGGAGTGGAACGCCGTGGTCAAGGACCACGAGGCGGTGGACCTCACCGTGGCCCTCGCCTTTCCCGACACTTACGCCATCGGAATGTCCCACACCGGCCTGGCCATCCTCTACGAGACGCTCAACCGCCAGCCCTGGATCGCCGCGGAGCGGGTCTTCATGCCCCAGCCCGACATGCAGGCCCAGCTCCAGGCCGCGGGCATCCCCCTGCTGAGCCTGGAGACGCGGACTCCGCTGGCCGAGTTCGACCTCGCGGGCTTCACCCTCCAGTACGAGATGTGCCTCACCAACGTGCTGGCGGTGCTCGAGCTGGCGGGCATCCCCGTGCGGGCCGCCGACCGCGACGACGCCCAGCCCCTGGTCGTGGCCGGGGGCGTGGGCGCCATGGCCCCCGAGCCCATGGCCCCGTTCATCGACCTCTTCGCCGTGGGCGACGGCGAGCAGATGGCGGTGACCCTGGCCGAGGCGGCTCGCGACACCCGCGGGATGCCCCGCGAGCGGCGCCTGCGGGCCCTCGCCGCGGCGAGCCCCCACTTCTACGTGCCCGCGCTCTACCGCGAGCGGCGCGAGCCCTCTGGGCGCCTCGCCGGCCTCGAGCCGCTGGCCCCCGAGGCCCGTCCCGTGGTTCGCCGGGCCGTGGCCGACGACCTGGAAGAGGCTCCCTACCCGGTGCGGCCCATCGTGCCTTTCTGCGAGGTGGTGCACGACCGCATCGCGGTCGAGATCATGCGGGGCTGCACCCGGGGCTGCCGCTTCTGCCAGGCGGGGATGACCCGCCGCCCAGTGCGCCATCGCTCGGTCGAGACCCTCCGCGACCAGGCCCGCCAGGCCTACCGGGCCACGGGCCACGACGAGGTGAGCCTCACCTCGCTGTCCAGCAGCGACTATCCCGACCTGCCCGCCCTCATCGCGGCCATGGCCGAGACCTTCGACGGCCAGGCCGTGAACGTGGCTCTGCCGTCCCTGCGGGTCGACGACCAGCTGGCGGGCATCCCCCGGGCCATCCGCCGCGTGCGCAAGTCGGGCCTCACCCTGGCCCCCGAGGCGGCGCGCGAGGAGCTGCGGCGGCGGATCAACAAGGACATCCGCACCGACGACCTCCTGCGGGGCGTACGGCGGGCCTACCAGGAGGGCTGGCGTTCGGTGAAGCTCTACTTCATGATCGGCCTCCCCGGGGAGACCGAGGCCGACGTGGACGCCATCGTCGACCTGGCCTACGAGGTCTCCGCCCAGCGCGGCGGCAAGGGGGGCCACGTGAACGTCTCGGTGGCCTCCTTCGTACCCAAGCCCCACACCCCGTTCCAGTGGGAGCCCATGGACGAGCCCCAGGTGCTGCGGGCCAAGCACGAGCGCATCCTGGCCCGGGCCCGGGGCCGGCGGGTGCGGTTCAAGTTCCACGACGCGGCCCGCAGCCACGTGGAGGCGGTGATCGCCCGGGGCGACCGGCGGGTGGCCGAAGCCATCGGCCAGGCTCGCCGCATGGGAGCCCAGCTCGACGCCTGGGACGAGCACTTCGACCACCCTCGATGGCTCCGCGCCTTCGACTGGGCAGGCGTCGCCCCCGCGGCCTACGCCAACCGCCGCCGCGAGGACCACGAGCCGCTGCCCTGGGACCACATCGACGCGGGGGTCACCAAGGCTTTCCTGCTCGAGGAGAAGCGCCGCGCCGAGCGCGGAGAGACCACCCCCGACTGCCGCTTCGGCCCCTGCTCCCGCTGCGGGGCCTGCCCCGGAACCCGAGAGGAGTGAGCCCCCCGTGGAACGCCCCGTGACCTTCCGCAAGGACGGCCGCCTGGTGGGCATCCTGCACGAGCCCGAGGGCCAGGCCCGGGGCGCGGGCGTGGTCTTCATCCACGGCTGGTCGGGCTACCGGGCGGGCCCCCACCGGATGTTCGTGGAGGCCGCGCGGCGGCTGTGTGCCCAGGGCTACCACGCCCTGCGCTTCGACCTGCGGGGCCGGGGCGATAGCGAAGGCCAGGTGGCGGCCACGGACCTGGACGGAATGGTCGACGACGCGCGGGCGGCCCGCCGCTTCCTCCTCCAGGAGACGGCGGTGGCGGCCACCTACTGGCTGGGCATCTGCTCGGGCGGCAACGTGGCCCTGGGCGCCGCCTCGCTGGAGAAGGACGTGGACGGCCTGGTGCTGTGGTCCACGCCGCTGTTCGCGCCCCAGAAGAGCCGCGGCCAGGAGGCCGTGCGCCGGGGCATGTTCTTCGTGGAATACGCCAGGAAGCTCTTCCGGCGGGAGACCTGGGCCAAGGTGCTTCGGGGGCGGGTGCGCCTGGGCATCATCGCCCGCATCCTCTTCGGCCGCCGAGAGCCGGCCGAGGGCCAGCGGGACCCCAAGGACTCGCGGCGCGACGTGATGGCCGACCTGCGCGGCTACCGCGGCAGGGCCCTCTTCGTCTACGGGAGCAAGGACGACGAGGCGGTGGGCGCCCCCGGCTACTACCGCGCCTTCTGTCGCCAGGAGGGCATCCCCGCCCGCTTCCACACCGTCGAGGGAGCCAACCACAGCTACTACTCGGTGGCGTGGACGGAGGAGGTGCTCGACCGGACCCTGGCGTGGCTGGCCGAGGCGTCGGAGGGGCAGGCGTCGTAGGAACGTCCGGGAGGGACCGCGGGCCCAAGACGAAGACCTCCCCTTCCGACCACGGGAAGAGGAGGTCTTGGTTTCACTACCAGAGGCTGGGAGGCTAGAGGTCCTGGGGCTTGACCGTGGCGCGCTTGTTGGCCTTGGCCCGCTCGATGGCCTTATCCAGGGCGCAGGTCACCATGTCGTTGAGCGCCTCGAGGAGCTCACCGGACATCATGGCCTTCTTGCCGCGGATGTAGGCTCGCACCTTGGTGCCCACGACCAGCGTATCCTTGGGCGCTTTCTTCTTCTTCGACTTCTTCTTCGACTTGGCCATTCTCTCCTCTACCCCCTTCTGGAAAAAGACACCGGTCAAACGGGTGCGCGGCACGCGCCGGCCCGCTACCACACGCTGCCCCCTATATAATCGCGGGGGCCGGGCTTGTCAAGCAAAAAATCGCCGTAGCGGGCTGTTCCTGGGAGCATGAGCCGATTCGCGGCACTGCGCACCTATCCCTCCTCGAGCACGGAGCGAAGCTGAGGCACCGCCGCGGGATCCCCCTTGGGCGGCGGCACGGTGTCGATGAGCTGGCCGATCAGGTCGTCGGTGCTCACCCCCTCGGCCTCCGCATTGAAGTTGGTGATGATCCGGTGGCGGAGCACGGGGTAGGCCACGTGGCGGATGTCCTCGCAGGACACGTAGTAGCGCCCGTGGAGCACCGCCCTGGCCTTGCCGCCCAGGATCATGTACTGCCCGGCCCGGGGGCCGGCGCCCCAGCGGACGTAGCGGCTGATGAACTCCGGCACCTCGCCCTTGCCCACCCGCGTGAGGCGGGCGAGGGCCATGGCATAGCGGATCACGTGGTCGGCGATGGGCACCTTGAGCACCAGCCCCTGGAGGCCCACGATCTGGCGGGCGTCGAGCACCTGACCCAGGTCGGCGCCAAACGGCGCCGTGGTGAGCCGCAGGATGTCGAACTCCTCGTCCTCCGTGGGATAGTCCACGGTGATCTCGAACATGAACCGGTCGAGCTGGGCCTCGGGGAGGGGGTACGTGCCCTCCTGCTCGATGGGGTTCTGGGTGGCGAGCACGAAGAAGGGGTCGGGCAGGGGCCGCTTCTCGCCCCCCGCGCTCACCTGGTGCTCCTGCATGGCCTCCAGGAGCGCGGCCTGGGTCTTGGGCGGCGTGCGGTTGATCTCGTCGGCCAGGATCACGTTGGCGAAGACGGGGCCTCGCAGAAAACGGAAGGAGCGCTCGCCCGTCGCCTTGTCCTCCTGGATCACCTCCGTGCCCGTGATGTCCGAGGGCATCAGGTCGGGGGTGAACTGGATGCGGCTGAACGACAGGTCGAGGGCCTGGGCGAGGGTGCTCACCATGAGGGTCTTGGCCAGCCCGGGCACGCCCACCAGGAGGCCGTGGCCGCGGGCGAAGATGGCGATGAGCAGGTACTCGACCACCTGCTCCTGTCCCACGATCACCTTGCCCAATTCGCCTCGGATCGTGTTGTAGGCGTCGTTGAGCTGCTCCACGGCATCCAGGTCTTCCTGGCTGGGCTGCGGGGCGGAGCCGGCGGATTGGGCCTCGTGCTTCTCGGGCTCCGACATGGCGTGTGCTCCTGTGTTGGCGGTGCGGGCCTGATCATTGCTGAGCGGCGATGCGGACGATGCGGAAGCGCGGCGACTCGCCGGGCACCTCGCCCAGGATCCGAGGGGGCCGCACGGCGGGCCGGCGCGTCTCCTCCTCGACCACGGCGTAGAGCGAGCGGCCCAGGAGCTGGAGGGCGTGGAGCCGACCCTTGCCCACGGACACCTCCTGAGCCTCCTCGCCGGTCCGCGGATCCAGGGTCAGCACGGCCGCGGCCTGGGCGTCGACTACGTCGCTGCGGCTGAGGCCGAGGAAGAGCGCCTGGGGAGCAGCGCACCAGTCGTCCAGCGTGGTGTCCCGCTCGAGGGCGTACTCCCAGGCGACCTCGCCGCTACGGGCATCCAGGCGCACGAGGGTGGCCACGCCGGCTCGGCGCGTCGCTGCGTAGAGAGCCTGCGGGGTCAGGGCAGCCCGCTGGAGGCTCTCTCCGCGCTGGAGGGCCAGCGACCAGAGGGCCTCGCCGCTGTCCGCCCGGCGGCATTCCAGGACCTCCAGGCCGCGGCCGTCCTCCCCGTGGGCCACCAGGCGCTGCCCCGCGACCCACAGGCGGCGCGAAGCGAAGTTCTCCACCCGCCGGCTCCACACCAGCTCCTCCGCCGCGGCGTCGTAGCAGCCCAGGGTGGAGCCCATGGCATAGCACAGCCGGCCACGGCCCGCGGGAGCGAGCAGCGGCGGCGTGAGGGCCCGCCGGGCCTCGACGCGGAAGAGGAGCCGCCCGTCGAAAGGGTTGAGGATCTCGACGGCCGAGGGCTGCGCGTAGGCCGCCACCAGCCCGTGCTCCCAGAGGGCCAGCCGGCGCAGCGATGGGCCGGCCAGGGGGCGGGTCCACAGCACGCGTCCCGTCTGGGGGTCGAGCGCGAAGAGCCGCTGACGCTCGTCGGCGATCGCCACGATGCCAGGGGCGCTGGCGGAGGCCCACGCCGCGCCGTCCGCCTCGAGGCCCCCGGCGCTCTGCTCCAGGGCGAACGACCAGGCCCGGGCCCCCCCCTCGACGCGGATGGCGTCGAGGCGCTGCTCGCGCCGCACGAACACGCAGCCGCCGGCCAGCCCCACGAAGCTGTGGGGCTGGAGGTGGAACTCGCCGGCCTGGGTGGGCCGCTCGCCCAGCTCCAGATGTATCTTGTGCTCCTCGCCGTCCCGCAGGAAGCGCACGGCCACCCGGGTGCCCGGGCGGCGGGCCAGGCAGGTGTCGATCAGCTCGGTTACGTGGCGCACCGCTCGAGCGTCGAAGCTCACGATCACGTCGCCGTTGCGAAGCCCCGCCCGCGC
The DNA here is from genome assembly GCA_046538415.1 of Candidatus Brocadiia bacterium. Taxonomy (GTDB): domain Bacteria; phylum Planctomycetota; class PUPC01; order DSUN01; family DSUN01; genus JBKHIY01. The sequence goes on from JBKHIY010000013.1 coordinate 16,717, forward strand.
CGCCGGCGTCCCGTGCACCACGCCTCGCACGAGCACCCCGCCCTTGCGGCGATCGGCGTCCAGGATATGGATGCCGATCCACCCCGGGCGGTCGGCCCACCGCAGCGCCCCGTCGGCCGCCTCGCGGCACTCGAAGGAGCGGCCCACCAGGAGGAAGAACTCGTCCGCCCCACCGCGGTCGCCCGCCACGTAGAGCTCCGACGAGCCGTATTCCTGGGGCACCCCCCACTGGACGGCCAGCGGAGGAGCCAGCGTAGGGGCCTCGGCGGGCCTCGGGGCGCGGAAATGCTCGGCCAGGAGGGCCTCGGGCTCGACCTTCGCCGAGGCCGCACGTCCGTCCACCACGGCTCGCCACTCGGGGTGCTCGCGCCCCAGGGCGCGCAGGGCGCCGCGGGCCATGGCCCTGGCCCCTGCCCTGGCGTGGACCAGGGCCAGGCGGTAGAGGGCCTCGGGGGCGTGGGGCGAGGCGGGATAGTCGTGGGCCAGGCGGTGGAGCCACAGCTTGGCCTGGGCGAGCCGCCCGTCGCGCCGCGCCGCGGCCGCCAGGCCGAGGAGGGCCTGCGGGGCCGCGCGGCTGTTGGGATAGCGGCGCACAACCTCCTGAAGGCTCCGCTGACTGCCCTCGCGGAGCGCCGCGGCAGCTTCCTGCTCGAACCGCTCGTAGAGCCCCCTGCCGGCCCGGGCCAGCAGGTCGCCCAGCCCGCGGCGGGCCTCTTGCCAGTCGGGCCCGCGCGGCTCCGCGGCGGCGAGCACATGGTGGTAGGCCTCGATCGCTTCGTCCCATTGGCGAAGCGTGGTGCACAGGCGGGCCACGCGGAGGTGGAGGCACGGGGCCTCCAGGGGCTCGGCGTAGCGCAGGGCGGCCCGGGCGGCGTTGAGGGCCATGTCGTGCCTGCGGGCCTCCTGGTGGCGGCGCGAGAGGGCGGCGTAGGAGGCGGACAGGCGTCGGCGGACGTCGCCCAGCTCGCCGGCCGACAGGGCCTCGGGGTGCTGGGCGGCCAGCTCCAGGGTCTTCTCGAACGCGGCGGCGGCGGCCGCCAGGTCGCCTTCCCACTGGTGCTCCTTGGCCACGGCGAAGTGCACCCTGGGGTCCTGCGGGTTGCGGGCCAGCTCGCGCTCCAGGGCCGGGCGCGGCTCCAGGGGGGAGAAGACGTTGAGGGTGAAGGGGGTAGCCACAAACAACCTGCCCTCGGCGATCAACAGGTCGCCCGAGGACAGATCGGCGTCCCACGTCGGCTCGTGGGTGCTCTTCCACTCGGCCCAGGACGTCTCGGCCAGCTTGTGCCCCGTCCTGGCGTCCAGGAACAGCAGCCCCCCGTCCACGGGCAGGTGGAGGACGTGGCCGGCGAGGGCCGGCCGGCCCACCACCTCGGCCGGCACGTGGGCCTCCCATTCGAGCTCGCCTTCGGCGCTCAGCGACGCGGCCCGGCGGCCCGCGAGGTAGACGCCGCCTCGGTCGGCCGCGGCCAGGTAGTGGTGGTCCTGACGTTCGGCCCGCCAGAGGAACCGCCCGGTGGCCAGGTCCAGGGCGTAGAGGAAGTCCGAGTCGACGGGCGTCACGTAGGCCACGCCGTCGGCCACGACAGGCGTGGGCGTTCGCCAGCCGTCGTGGAGGACGATGCGTCCGGTCCGCACCGCGGCTTCGTCCGCCTGGTCGTAGCGAAACAGCCAGGCCAGTCGCCCTGTGGCGGTCTCCGCCGCGGCCACGATGCCCCCGCCCGCGCAGGCGACCACCAGCCCATCGCCGGACGCGGGCATTCCCTCGAACCACTGCTGGTGGAGGCCGATGCGGAAGAAGCGGCTGGCCGGACGGCTGCACACGAAGCGCCGCCACAGCAACCCGCCGTCGCGGGCACGCAGGGCGCACAGATGGTACTCGTGGCCCGTCTCCCCGGCGCGCAGGCCGACCATCAGGCGCTCCCCGCGGGGGAGTGGCGGCGACACGAACCAGCCGCTGGCCAGCGGCTTGGGCAGATGCTCCTCCGCACCATGCTGCCAGCGCAGGGCGCCTCGCGCCGCGCCCACCGCCAGCATCTCGCCCACCATCTCCTGGCCGCGCACCCGGTGGGAGGTGCGCAGCATGGGGAAGGAGCAGTAGACCCGCTGGCCCCGGGCCGAGCACCACCAGCGGCCCACGGAGGACGACGTGGCGGTGGAAAAGGGCTCGACCAGGCGCCCGCTCGTGGGCGGCCAGGGCAGCTCCCACAGCAGCTTCCCGGAGTCCAGGTCGCGAGCCACCACGCCCCCCCTGGAGGGGTAGATCACCCGCCCCTGTCCCACCGCGGGCAGCACCCACACGGGTGGGCGGTAGGGCCTCGCCGCACGGCGCGCGGCCTGGCGCCCGGAGCGGAAGGCCGCGGCCTGGGCCACGGCCTTGGCGTGGATCAGATCGGACCACAGCAGGGGGCCTGGGCGGACCGGGGTCGCCGCGTCGGGCCGCGCCGGGCAACCGCCCGGGTAGGCCCACTCGCTGGCTTCCGTGGCCAGACGGGGCAGGCGGTCCAAGACCTTGGCATACGCGGCGAGCGGGATACGCCGGCCGGCCACCGCCAGCGTGGCCCCCGGGCCGGCCTCGTTCGCCGCTCGGCGGAGCAGCGCCCGGGCGGCCGCGGGACGGCCCAGGCGCTGGAGGCAGGTGGCCAGCTTGGCCGCCGTGGCCACCAGGTCGGTATCCGTATCCGAGCACAGCCGGAGCAGGCGCCGCCAGGCGCGGAGGGCCTGGCCCGCCTTCCCCCGGGCGAGCCACGCCGTGGCCAGGCGGTCGAGCGCGTCGTCGCCCCAGGAGCTGAGCAGAAAGCGCTGCGCCACGAGCCTGAGCGCGGCGAGGTCGCCGCTGGCCACCGCGGCGTGGTAGAGCTCCGCCGCCCGCCCGTCCACCGCCGCCCGGTAGACCCGGCGCCCCTCGGGGGGCAGGGCGGCCAGCCGCTCTTCGACGAAGCTGCGGATAGGCACGTAGCGGCGAGGCTCGGGATGGCACAGCTCGTGGGGAGCCTCGTCCACCAGGCGCTGGTAGAGCTCGATGGCCTGGCTCCATCGCTCGTCCTGCTCCAGCCGACGGGCCCGCTCCAGGGCCGCGTTGGGCCGGGAATGCGGCGAGTAGTCGGCCGTCACCGCCCCTTCGGGCTCGGCCAGGCTGGCGCCCGAGGAGGGCCGGGGGGCCGTCGCCGCCAGGCTCCGGCGAAGAGCGGCTGCCAGGCGCCCTCGGGCCGTGGGCTCCGGCTCCGCGCCCCAGCTCGCCGTCGCTGCCAACAACAAGACCAGCGCGTTGACCGCTGGACGCATGCAGAAACTCACTGAAAACTAGAACATACGACGGATACCGAACCCATCTTAGTATGCGCCCCGAGGGAAGTCAAGAACGCCCACGGCGGCGGCGAACGACTGGCGGCGGCCGCAACCGCACGCTGCGACGCCCGCGTCTTCCTTCCGGCGAGCGGCGGGACGCGGCCCGGGGCGGCGCCCTGGCCCACAGCCGCGGGCCGGTGGCTCCCGGAGCGCGTAACCTGCAAGGGCGCTTGACCTTCCGTAATGCATGTGATACAGTTGCAGCGGCTTACGCAAGCGGCTGAGCGAGCTGAGGAAGCTCCCATGGACCAGGAGCGCGTCGAGGCCTGCGAGCGGGCCATCGGCTACCGATTCAGCGAGTCCTTCTGGCTCCAGAAGGCCCTCATCCACTCCTCGAATCGCAGCGACGAGGGACTGAGCAACGAGCGCATGGAGTTCCTGGGCGACGCCATCCTGGGAATGGTCACCTCGGAATACCTCTTCCACACCTATCCCGAACACACGGAGGGCGAGCTGACGGCCATCAAGAGCATCGTGGTCAGCCAGCGCACCCTGGCCCGCCACGGCCGCGAGCTCCAGCTCGACGAATTCCTGTCCGTGGGTCGGGGGATGAGCGTGGCCCGGCGGCTGCCCAATTCGGTGGTGGCCAACGTCTTCGAGGCCCTGGTGGCGGCCATTTACCTCGACGCCGGCCTGGCCGCGGCCCGCCAGTTCGTCCTTCGCAACCTCGAAGCCGAAATCGAAGAGGCCGAGCGCACCAAGCACGCGGTCAACTACAAGTCGCAACTCCAGCAGCTCGCCCAGCGAGAGCTCGCCTGCACCCCCACCTACCGGGTGGTCGAGGAAGCAGGGCCCGACCACGCCAAGTCGTTCCGCGTGGTCACCGTGATCAACGACGTGGACTACGGCACGGGCTGGGGGCGGAACAAGAAGGAAGCCGAGCAACGCTCGGCCAAGGAGAGCCTGGCGGTGCTCAAGGCCGAGGTCGAACTGGCGGGCGACGAGACCGCGGGCAGCGTGGAGACGGAAGCCGCCGAGAGCTGAGGCGTCGGCACCCCCCGGCGCCCTGTCCCTGGGGTCAGCGATGGCACGGGACCTCAATGCCACGGTCGAGGACTACCGGCGGGGCCTCGCCGCGCAGAATCGCGAGATCGAGCGCCTCCAGGCCATGGTGCGCGAGCTGGAGGAGCAGGCCCACGGCATCGGCTCGCGGCGCATCGAGAAGTCGCTGCGCCGGGCCCGGCACGACCTGCGGCGCGCCCAGGCCGAGCGCGCCGACCTCCAGCGCGAGTACGCACGCTTCCGCCTCCGCGAGTTCATCGGCGACGACCCGGCCCACATCGACACCCAGCTTTTCGACGAGGAGCTGCTCCGCGTCACGTCCGCTCGCCTCGCCCGTCGCCGCTCAGGAGTGCTCTACGAGGGGCGGATCTCGGCCGACTCCTTCCGCACCGCCCTGCTCGCCGACCTGCCGCTCGACCAGCTGATCGAGAACGAGCGCTCGGAGCGGAAGGCCGGGGTGATCCTCGATCTCCTCGACGAGCACACCTCCACCAAGGCCATTCTCCGCCACTGGGCGGCACTCGTCCAGTCCGACGACTACGTCTGCGGCGTCCTCCACCGCGCCGAGGACGCCACGGCTCGCTTCGAGGAGCATCTGGCCAACTTCACGCGGGGCCTGGAGAACCTGCGGATCGACTACGAGCTGCGCCAGCGGAAGGTCGACGACCTGCTCTTCTCCTTCGACGACGGCCGCCCCGCGCTGCTGGCCGCCAACTACTGGGACAACATCGAGCGGCTGTGCGCCAGCCAGGTCCAGCAGCTCTTCGGCCAGTTCCTTGGCCTGGACCGGGCCCGCGAGGAGCTGCGGGTCCTCCGCGAGGAACTGAACGAGGAGCTGAGGCAGTTCATGAGGGCCTTCGTGCCCCGCTACCTGGCCTACGCCGCCAGCCAAGGCCGCCGCGGCCCCCGCCGAATGCGCCTGGGATGGCTCGCCACCCGCCGCCTGTGCCGCTACGTGCTCGACGAGGTGGACCGCACGGACCTCCTCCTGCCCCAGGGCGGCGGCATGGAGATCCCCCTGCCCCGTGTGCCCCGGAACATCGCGGCCTTCCGCAAGCTCAAGTCGTATCGCCGCTTCAAGGAATCGGGCGAGGCCCAGGCCGACGCGGAGAGCCCCACGACGGCCCAGGGGACACGCTGAGGCCGCGGGCCCGCTCCTGTGCCCCTGGCCCCGCCACATCCTGCCAGGTCGCGCGCGCTTCATGAGCCAGGCGCCATCGCCACCGCCGGGAAGGGACGAGACGACGGAGGCTCCCGCTCCGAGAAGCCTCCGAGCGCGGCTGCTCCTCGTCCTGGCCGGCCTGCTCGGGGCGCTGGTGGTGGCCGAGGCGGCGCTCCAGGTGGGCGGCGTCGAGGTGCGCGCCGGGCGGCTCACCCGTGACCCCCTGCTCGGCTGGCGCAACCGCCCCGGCTGGGAAGGCCCCGTCTTCTCGGTCAACTCCCTGGGATTCCTGGGCGAGGAGTTCTCGCCGACCAAGCCGCCGGGCACCGTCCGCGTCTTCTGCCTCGGCGATTCGTGCACCGCGGGAGACCTCCTGGCGTCGTTCGATCGGACCTACCCGCGACAGCTGGAGCAGGAGCTGGAGCGGCGGCTCCCCGGCGCGCGCTGGCAGGCGATCAACGCCGGGGTGGGCGGCTACAGCTCGTTCCAGGGCCGGCTGTGGCTGGAGCGCGAGATCCTGGGCTACGAGCCCGACGCGCTGGTGCTCTACTTCGGCTGGAACGACCACTGGCCCGCCCGCTCGGGCGGCCCGGACAAGGAAGTCTCGGGCTCCCTCCCCGAGCGCCTGCGGGCCGGGCTCTCCTGGTGCAAGCTGCTCCAGCTGGGCATCAAGGCTTATCACATGGCCCGGGAGCGCGAGCCCCTCCCCGCAGCAGGGCCGGCGGGCGGAACGGCCTCCCAGCCGGATCGCCCGCCCAGGGTCTCACGGGAGGATTACGCCGAAAACCTGCTGGCCATGGTCCAGGCCATGGGCGAGAGGGGAGGGGAGACGGTGATCGTCACCGCGCCCAACTACCTGGCCGCCGTACCGCTCGACTCCCTGCCCCCTGGCCTCCATGGCGGACGCGACGCGGTGGCGGCCCTGGTGGAGCTGCACGACGAGTACAATGCCATCGCGCGGGACGTGGCCAGGGAGGCGGGCGCCTGCCTGGTGGACGCGGCCCGCGACTTCGCCGAGGCCGCCGACCCCGAGGCGCTGTTCTGGAATCCGCCGCAGGACTTCATTCATCTCAGCGCCGAGGGCTGTCGGCGGCTCGCTTCCGCCGTGGCCCGCTGCCCCGCCTTCGGGAAGCTGGCCAACGAGGTCGAGCAGCCATGAGCATCCCCAGCGCTGGTAGCCCGTCCTGGCGTCCCTCGCGCGGCTTCCGCCACGCGCTGGCCTGCCTGGCGCTGCTGGTTCTTGTGGGGGCGGCGTTCCTCAACGCTCTGGCCAACGGCTTCGTCACCTACGACGACTGGTTCCTGGTCGAGGAGAACCCGCGCATCCGCTCGCTCGCCTGGCCTCGCGTGGTGGCGCTGTTCGCCCGGCCCAACGACCGTGGGGTGTGGCTGCCGCTGCGCGAGCTCAGCTACGCCGTGGACTACCGCTTGTGGGGCCTTGACCCCTTCGGCTACCACCTGACCAACGTAGGGCTCCACGCGGCCAACGTGCTCCTGGCCTACGCCCTGGTGTGCTGGGTGGTGGGGCGGCCGGCGATGGCCTTCCTCGGAGCGGCGGTGTTCGCCGTGCATCCGGTGCAGGCGGAGTCGGTGGCCTGGGTGGCGGGCCGCCGGGACGTGCTGAGCGGCTTCTTCTTCCTCGCCGCGTTCCTGGCGTTCGTGGGCTTCGAGCGGCGGGGGGGCAGGCGGCGGTGGCTTCTCTACGCCGCTTCGTTGGCCGGGCTGGCGTGCGCCCTGGCCTCGAAGGCTACGGCGATGATGCTGCCCGCGGTGTTGGTGCTCGCCGTGCTGGTGTTCGGGGGGCGGGCCGGCGCGGTGTGGCGTCGGGTGGCGCTGTGCGTGCCCCACGGCCTGTTGGCGGCAGGGGGTGCGGCGGTGCACTTCCTGGCGGCCCGTCAGGCCGGGGTCGTCAAGGAGGTGGTGGCCGGGGGCCGGCTGCCCAGCGTGGCGTGGAGCCTGGCGGCCTACTGGCGGCTGCTGTTCTTCCCCGTGGGCCTGTCCACGCCGCAGGCCCGACAGCCGGTGCCGTGGTCGGCCACGTGGGTCGTCCTCGGCTCCGTGGCGGTCGTGGTGGGGGTGGTGGCGGCGGCGTGGTGGGCGGCCCCTCGGCGGCGGCTGGCGCTGTTCTGCCTCGGCTGGTGGTTCCTGCTCCTGCTGCCGGTGTCGAACCTGGTGCCGCTGAGCATGCTCATCGCCGAGCGCTACCTGTACCTGCCGCTGCTCGGCGCCGGGGCCTACGGCGCCGAGCTGGTGGCGAGCCTGGCCAGGCGGCGTGGGGCGCTCGTCGTCGCCTGCTCGGCCCTGGTGGTGGGGCTTCTGGGAACGGCCACGGTGGAGCGTAACCGCACGTGGCGAAACAGCATGGTCTTCTGGAAGGAGGCGGTCGAGCGCTGGCCCGATTCGCCCGTCACTCGCCTCGGCCTGGCCAGCGCTTACGTCGACGCGAACCGCCCGGAGAGGGCCTGGGGGCAGTATCTCGAGGTCGCCTCCCACGCCGGCACCGCGCTGTCGCGGAACCCGGAGCACGAGCGCTTCATCCGCGCCGGCCTGGAGCGGTGCTCCGAGCGACTGGGCCGGCTCCTGGAGGCCAGGGGCGAGCGGGAGCGGGCGCTGGAGGTCTACGCCACCGCGCTCAGCCTGCGGCCCGACGACATCGAGCTGCGGGCACAGCTCGCCAGGGCCTACGAGCGCTACGGCATGGTCGAGGAGGCCAGGGCGCAGGTGGAGGCCATCGCCGAGGCGGAGGGCGATGTCCCGGGGCTCGAGCAGTGGCTGGAGCGCCTGGAGAGGAAAGCCTCGTGGCGGTCGAAAGGGGAGGAATAGGTCACCGGGCGCCTGCTCGCGACCCCTAGTTTCTCAACTGCCAGAGCAGCCCACCCTCTTTGCCCACGCCGCGGCGGAGGTCGATCTCGCGGTTGGTCTTGAACTCGACGTGGCTGTCGAAGAAGAGCACGCTCATCCCGCCGTTGTGCTCCTCGCCGTGGTTGATGGGGTCCTGGGTGTCGTCGCTGCCCATGGGCATGTTGGGTGGGAACATGTCGGGGATGGCCCGGGCCACCCGCGTACCGCCCGCTTCGGTCATGCTGTAGTAGTGCATGCCCGCGTAGCTGACGGTGTGGGGGCCGAAGCGCCAGCGGTCGGCGCGCTCGGCTCCCAGGTCGCGGCCGTTGTGGTTCGTGTCGGACGTGCTGGGGCAGAGGAAAACGCCGGGGTCGGGCACCACGCTGGTCCAGTAGAGGCTGGCCAGCCACTCGGCGCCGTTGTAGTTGTCGGCCCGCGCGCCCCGTCCCAGGGGGCAGGGGTAGAAGCGGTTGTCGCCCAGCTCGGTGAGGTAGGTGGCCATCCCCTTGGCCATCTGGTTGAGGTTGTTGCGGCAGCGGATGCGTCGGGCCTCTTCCCGCGCCCGGGCCAGGGCCGGGAGCATCATGAGGCTGAGGACGATGGAGCCGAAGAGGGCTACGGCCACCACACCGCAGGGCACGCCCACGGCGATGGCGCTGACCAGGGCATTGCGGTCCGCCCGGGGGTAGGCCAGGCGCATGCCGGCGAGCGCTTGCGGGGGCGTGGCCTCCCCGCGGACCACCGCGGCGAAGGGCTCCACCTGCCCCATGGGCTGCCAGTCGGCCATGCCCTCCCGCCAGCAGGGGGTGGTCTCGTCGACCTGCCCTCGCCACAGGCGGTCGAGCAGCCGGTCCGTGGAAAAAGGTCCCGAGGGCCGGTCGCCGGCTCCTCGGACGTACCACTGGTCGGGCGGGGTGCTCACCTTCCTGCCTCCTGCGCTCGCGGTCCGTGCGGAACGGGTCAGTGGCAGTCGTAGCCCGTGAAGACGGGGCAACTGTAGCGCGACGGGGGGAAGGTGTCAACTGAGAAGCGGCGGAGGAGCGGGCGGCGTCGGGGCGGGTTAAAAGCCGAGCAGCCCGCCTTGGGAGGCGGGCTGCTCGGGGCGACACTGGATGGTCTGCCTCAGTTGCTGAGCTGCCAGAGCAGCGACTTGTCGGCCCCACCGCTGTCGGCGCCCACGCCTCGCAGCAGGTCAATGTCGGTATTGGTCCTGAATTCGACGTGGCTGTCGAAGAACAGGACGCTCATACCGCCGTTGTTCTCCTCGCCGTGGTTGATGGGGTCTTGGGTGTCGTCGCTACCCATCGGCATGTTGGGCGGGAAGTTGTCGGGGATGGCCCGGGCCACCCGCGTACCGCCCGCTTCGGTCATGCTGTAGTAGTGCATGCCCGCATAGCTGACGGTACCTTCGTCGAAGGTGGTAGCGGCGGTTTCCGAGCCGATCCGGAGCCCGTCCTCGTTCGTGTCGGGCGAACTCGGGCAGATGAAAACGCCGGGGTCGGGCACCACCCTGGTCCAATAGAGACTGGCCAGCCATTCGGCTCCGTTGTAGCTGTCGCCGCTTGCCGACCGCGTCCGACCGAGCGGACACGGATAGAAGCGGTTGTCGCCCAGCTCGGTCAGGTATGTGGCCATACCCTTGGCGAGCTGGTTGAGGTTGTTACGACAACGGATCCGTCTGGCCTCCTCACGAGCCCTGGCCAAGGCAGGCAGAAGCATGCCCGCCAGAATTGCGATAATGGCAATGACGACCAAGAGCTCGATGAGGGTAAAGCCGCGCCTTTTCTTCATCTTGTCTCACCCCCTTTCTGGGTTGAAAAGGCTATAGGCTGTGACCTGACACCACCCTAAATTATACGCCGGCGACGCGCGGTGTCAAGCAAATCCCACAAAAACTCGCGGCCCCACACAGCCCCCTCACAGCTCCTCCAGGGAACGGAAGACCATGCCAGTGCGAGGCTTGGGCCAGAAATAGGTCGACTTCGGCGGCATCCGCTGTCCCGCGTTCACCACGGCCATCAGCTCCTCGGCCCGTACCCCGGGCAGGAGGGCCGCCATCCGGGCCGCCCCCGCGTCCACCTGGGCGGTGGCCCGCGCCGCGCACGCCTCGTAGCTGACCTCCGGCTCGCGTTCCGTAAATGCAGCGCTCACAAAGCCATGCGTGAAAACGGCAGCGGGAAGGCGGCGGACGGGCGAGCCGCTCGGGTAGGGGGACTCGGCGAGCGCCGCCTCGTCGCGCAGCTCGAGGAGGGTGTAGCCCGGCCCCTGGCCGCCGTGGAGCGCGAAGGCGGCCCGCCCCGCCCGGTCGGCCAGGGCCGCCAGAGCATCGTCCACGCTCGCCTCGGCCAGCCGCTGCACGTCGAACCATGCTGCCGCGCGGTCCACCACCTCGTCCGCCGTCGGTTCGCCCGCCCAGCGGAGGACGCGGTGGGTGGGGCGGATGACCAGCCCGGGGTCCGCGGAGGACATGCAGGCGGCGAGGACGTAGTCGCAGGGCAGCTGGCCCTCCGGCGCGGGATGGCCGGCGCGCTGGAGGCGTCGGTAGGCCAGAGCCGTTTCGTAGCGGTGGTGTCCGTCCGCGATATAGAGGGGCAGGGGGGCGAGCGCATCGGCCAGCGCGGCCCTGCGGTCGGCCGACCACAGGGGGCGCAGCTCGTGGTCGATGCCCCGCTCGTCGGCGAAGACGGCGAGGGGCTCGGCCTGGGGGCCCGCCAGGAGGTCTCGCACCCGCGCCTCCGGGTCGGGGAAGAAGGCCAGGATGGGGCTGAGGTTCGCGGGGCAGGCTCTCATCAGGCGCAAGCGGTCGGCCTTCGGCCCGGGCATGGTATTCTCGTGGGGCAGCACGCTGCCCTCTTCGTACGGCTCGAGGCGCAGGGCGCCCATCACCAGCGTGCGCTGGCGGCGCTCGCCCTGGTGGTTGAACCGCTGGACGTAGAGGTAGAAGGCGGGCTCGGGATCGGGGACCAGGATGCCCTGGCGGAGCCAGGCGCGGTAGAGCTCCTTGGCCCGCTCGTACCAGTCGTCGGCCGGCGGGGCTTCTGCGCGGCGGCGCTCCCCGAGGATCAGGCGCACCGCGTTGTAGGGGCTTCGCCGGCACAGGGCGACGTGGTCCTCCGGCCCAATGACGTCGTAGGGCGGCGAGACCAGATCGGCGAGGGGACCGGCGTCGCTAGCGTAGCGAATGCCGCGAAAGGGCTTCAGCTCTGGCATCCGTGGGCCTGCCTCGTCTGTGGGAGTCTCGGGAGAACGTGGGCCTCGCCCGTCGCCTCGGCCGGGCCAGGGGGCACCAGCTCGAAGAGCCGCGTGGAGAAGTCGCGGCCCAGACGGCGGCTGTGGTGGACCGTCTCGTGGACCAGGCGGAACTGGCGCAGCGGCCGGCGCGTGCCCGGGGCCAGCGGCTCGGGGCGGGCCTGGAGCGCGCCGGCCATCACGGCCGCCTCGGCCCCCGTGCGGGGGTCGAGCCCCAGGTCGGCGAGAATGAGGGGCAGGAAGAAGTCGGTGGACAGCACGTAGCGGACCCCCAACCGTCGGCACAGCGCCGCGGCTTGCGCCTCCGAGCGGGCCCCGAAGAAGGCCCTCGCCCGCTCCAGCCCCAGACGGTGCTGCGGGGTGTTGCCGAAGGGGCACGCGACGTTGGCTCGCTGCCCCAGGTAGGTGAGCCAGTGCCCGTAGTGCCAGTAGGCCATCACCGCGTACGGGGGCCGCGTATCGAAGTCCGAGATGTCCCCCCCGGGCGGGGCCTCGGCACGCAGCCACTCCAGGGCCGGCAGCACCCGCTGAAGCTCGTAGCGGGGAAGGCCCAGGCGCGGGCGCCATCGCTCGACCGGCGCCCCGGCGGCGACCGCAGTCACCGCCACCAGCGACACGCGGCAGAGCACCCGCGTGCGCGGCGCCCCCAGGGCCGCCGCGCGCCAGAGCCCCGCGGCCAGCGCCGCCAGGCACAGCGCCAGGGGCGCGGCCAGGTGCCCTGCGAAGCGGCGCTGGGCCACGGCCAGGAGGCAGGTGCCCGCCGCCCAGACGGCCACCAGCCAGTCGCCCTCGGCCGCCCGCCGCCCCGCGGCCCGCCACACCACCAGGAGCAGACCGGCGGGGAAGGCCACCGCGGCCCACGTGAGCCGATTCACCGCGCCGTCCAGCCCGGTGGCGAACAGGCCCCTCGCCTCGCCCGCCGTGGCCACCACCACGTCCGTCCGTCGGCCCATGAACCCGATGCCGCCCCCGAGCGCCGACCAGCCCCCGGGAACGGCCCACACGGCCGCCGCAGCCAGCGCCGCGTGCGAGCCCACCACCCAGGCCAGCTTCGCGCCCCGGCTCAGCCGACCGCTCCGCAATACCGCCCAGAGCAGCACCGGGCTCGCCCCACAGGCCAGCGCCGCCGCCCCATGGAAGCCGGAAAGGAACGCGAACGAGGCCCCCCAGGGCCGCGCCGCCGGCGAAAGACCCAGGAGGAACACGACCACCAGGGCCGCGCCGCCCAGCGCCGCGCTCGCCGCACCCCAGCCACGCGGTACCGGCCGCTGCAACGCGAGCGCGGTTACCGCACGCACCCAAAGGCTCCCCGCGGCCAGGAGCACGAAGACCACCGAGCCGGGCCACAGCCACAACGAGCCGCCCAGCAGGAGACCCGCCAGCCCGCTCCAGGCGAGCCGTCTTCGCCGGCCCGGCTGCCGCCGCGCCGCGAGCCAGCAGCCCAGGCCAGCCGTCACCGCTGCGACCACCGCCGCGTCGTGGTCTACCTTCCCCACCGCCGAGGCCGCGATGCACGTCGGAAGCAGGGCCACCAGGGCCGCCGCCACACAGCCCACCGACCGACCGCGCCACAGGGAGCCGAACCAGTACGTGGCCACCACGACCAGGCAGCCCAGCACGGGCATGGCCCACGCACACACGCGCTCGACGTCCTGCGACCAGGGGCGGGCCCCGGCCACCCGCCCCGCGGCGGCGAGGACGAGGTCGAAGCCTGCCGGCCAGTAGATGTGGGCTCCCTCGGGGTAGTTCACGTAGGCGTCGAAGGCGGGTACCGTGGGGAAATCGGCGACCGCCTTCTGGACGCGTCGCAGGTGGTAGTAGGGGTCGTTGCCCGGCAGGAGCACGCGCCCGTCGACGAATACGAAGTGAGCGTCGCGAGCGCGGGCGAGGAAGGCTCCGGCCAGCACCAGCACGAGGGCCGCCCCACAGGCCCACCTGCGGCGGCCTGCCCACGGCTTGCGGCGTTCGTGCTCATCCTCGGGCAGCGCCATGTGGGACACGCGGACGCCTAGCGGGAGCCTGCCTGGTCGACCTGGAGCCGCTCGAAGCCGCTGGAGCGCGCCGTAGCCAGCTCCCCGTCGCGGCGGTACATGATGAGCATCTCGACCTCCTCGCGCTTTTCGGCGAAGGCCAGCGCCTGCTCGACCCCCATCACGCTCGCCGCCGTGGCGTAGGCGTCGGCGGTCATCGGGTCGGCCGCCACCACGGTGACGCTGGTCATGTCCTCCACGGGACGGCCGGTGCGAGGGTCCAGGATGTGGGAGTAGCGCCGCCCGTCGACCATTCCGAACTGCTCGTAGTCGCCCGAGGTGGCCACGGCGCGGTCGCGCAGGAGGATGGGCCGGGGCAGGATCTTGCCTCGCCGGCTGGGGTCGCGGACGCCGATGAGCCAGCCCTCGCGGCCCGGCGGGGCGCCCACGCCGTAGATGTCGCCGCCGGCGTCCACCAGAGCGGCGCGAATGCCATGGGCCTGGAGGGCTTCGATCGCCTGGGCCACGGCGTAGCCCTTGCCGATGCCGCTGAGCTCGAGCCTCTGGCCCGCCTTGGCCAGCCGCACGCGGGGCGCGTCGGGAGCGCACTCCACCGACCGGTAGTCCACGAGAGCCCTGGCCGCCGCGATCTCTTCGTCGCCGGGGCGCTTGCCCGTGCGCCAGCTGCGCCGCCACAGCGCCACCACGGGGCCCACCGTGGGGTCGAAGGCGCCGCGGGTCTCCTCGGCGATCTCCACGGCCCTCCGCAGGGGCACCCACAGATGCTCGCTCACGGCCATGGGCGGCGACCCGGCGGCGCGGTTGAGCTTCGAGACGTCGCTGTCCTCCCGCCAGGTGCTGGTGGCCGCCTCCACCTCCTCGACGCGCTGGAACGCGGCCTCGATGGCCCGCAGCCCTGCCTCCCGCCCGGGCGCGTAGACGGTCACCGCCATGTAGGTGCCCATGGGCCTGCGCGTGCGGGACAGGCGCACCAGGTCGGCCTCCCCGGCGCCGCTCCGCGCGGCGGCGAGGACCAGCAGGCACGCGACGGGCTGGATGCGCGCTGCTCGCATCAGGGCACACTCCCATCTCCCCCTGTCATTCTAGCAGAATGGGCACGGGGGAAAAACCATGGCATGGGCCTCGCCGTATGTCCTCACGCCGGTCCCTGGGCGAGGGCAGCACCATCATTCCAGGTTGGCGTGCTTGGCGGACATACTTTCTGGCGAGGCCCCGCGGTGCTCCTGGAGCAGGAGCACCATGGCGTCGAGAAAGAGGAGGAGGGACTGCTCGAACAGCGACGCCCCGAACTGCTCCGATGGCGAGGCGCTGGAGGGCGTGGTGGGCGCCGGAAGCACCACCTCGATATCCGCCTCCGCCGCCAGGCGGCTGCCCGGCGCGGCGGTGATGGCCGCCACCGTGGCGCCCACCTCGCGGGAGCGGCGGGCGCGGTGGCAGGTGATGGGCGTCTCGCCGGAGCCGGAGCAGGCGATGCACAGGTCGCCGGCCTCGATGGCGGGAGTGATGGTCTCCCCGCACACGAAGCTGTGCATCCCCAGGTGGATGAGGCGCATGGCGAAGGCCCGTCCCACCAGGCCCGAGCGGCCCTCGCCCGCCACGTACACGCGGCGAGCCGCTACGAGGCCGTCGAGCAGGCGGTCGGCAGCGCCCAGGTCGGCCCGGGCGAAGAGCTCCTCGAGCTCCTCCTCGATCTGTCGCACGGCCCGGTGGATGTCCATCGCTCGCTCCGCGACGTTCTGCTGCGGCATTGTGCCCAAGTATACCCTCACGGCACCCTTCCCGCAAGGCCCGCGGCGAGTGCCTGGCGGCCGCTTACGCCCCGTCGCAGCGTTCGGACGCCCGGTGGGGCGTCACGGCCACCGCGCCCTCGCCGCCGACCTCGCCCTCCAGGACGACCGTGGCGTCGACGAACCGCTCGATCACCCGCGCGTTCGTGACCAGGTGCGTGGTGATGCACGGCACGGGGAACCGCGAGGGAGCCGACGCCAGGGCGAGGGCCAGGAGCAGCTGGTCGGCGCTGTGGGCGTCCACGGCCCCCGCGGTGCCCAGGAAGCCCAGCAGCGCGTCGCACGCCTCGTCGGCCACCTGCTCGGCCCGCTTTCCCCGGGCTCCCAGCGCGTCGAAGGCGGCCCGCCCGCCCCCTCGGTAGCAGGACAGGAGGTGGAGCACCGTGCCCTTGCCAGGGGAGGGCAGCTCGGCGATCTCGATGCCCGCGTGCAGCCCCGCCGCCTCCAGGCGTGCCAGGGCCTGGCGCCGCTGGCGCTCGGCGATGGAGCGCGGCAGGTTGCTCACCGCCGACACCCCCTCCAGCCGCTCCAGCGGGCCGCGAGACCCCAGCTCCAGCGGGTCCACGGAGCGGGCGGGCAGGATCTTCGCCCGAACCTGGCCCCCGCCCTCCGGATAGTAGCCGGCCTGGCTGAGGGTCAGCTCCACCTCGATCCCCATCCTGCGGAGCAGCGACGCCCACTGGTGGCGCAAGAAGTGGAACGAGGGGCTGAACGGCACGTGCGTGCCGCCCCCGAGCGTGACCACGGAGCGCGACGGCTCCAGGGCCAGGGGCAGGGACAGGGTCTGGAGGAGAAGCGAGGTGGAGCCTGCCGTGCGGATATCGAACCGATACGTGCCCGGACGAACCGCCGAGGGCGCGAAGCGGACCGTCCTGGAGCCCAGCGCGGCGCCCTCCACCTGGGCGCCGCTCACCTTGGCCGCCGCCTTCACGCACGCCAGGTGCTGGGGCCGCAGCCCCGGCTTGCGCCGGCCGGCCCGCAGGTTCCGGATCGCGAACGGCCGGCCAGTGACCATGGAGAGGGCTAGGGCCGTGCGCAGAATCTGCCCGCCGCCCTCGCCTTCGGAGCCGTCGATGTGGAGTATCTCGGCCACGTCCCATCCCCGTGTTCGCCGCGCCCTGCGCCGGCGACGAGCTTCGCCGGCGGCTTGCCGTCGGCGCGTGCCGCGGCTACAATACAGCCCCGTGACCATGGACGCAACCCGCTCCTACCGCCGCGTGGTGTTCCTGGACCGCGACGGGGTGGTCAACAGGCCGCCGCCGAAGGGGAGCTGGGTGTTCCGGTGGGAGGACTTCCACTTCGCCGACGGGGCCCTGGACGCCCTGCGGACGCTCCGCCGCCACGGCTTCACCGTGGTGGTAGTGACCAACCAGTCGTGCGTGGGCCGGGGCTTCGCGCAGCTGGCGGCCATCGAGGCCATTCACGCCAGGATGCTCGCCGCCGTGGGCGAGGCCGGCGGGGCCATCGCTGGGGTCTACGTCTGCCCCCACGTGGACGAGGACCGCTGCCCCTGCCGCAAGCCCAGGCCGGGGCTCATCGACCGGGCCGCCGCCGAGCTGGGCATCGATCCCGCGGGGGCCTTCCTGGTGGGCGACTCTCCCCGCGACGTCCAGGCGGGAGCGGCCAGGGGCTGCACCACCATCCTCGTAGACGCGGAAGAGGCTCCTGCGTGCGAGGCCGACTTCGTGGCCGCCGACCTGCGGGAGGCCACCCACCTGATCCTCCGCCTGGTGGGGGACTTGCCCCGGGAGCCCTGAGCCCGGCGTCACTCTCCCGCTCGGTCCACCAGCTCGACCAGGGCGGCGAGCAGGGCCGGGATGCCCTCGCCCGTGGCGGCCGAGATGGGTAGGACGCGCACCGGCAGGTCGGCCTCCAGGGCCCGTACCGCCTCTCGCCCCTCGGGCAGGTCTACCTTGTTGGCCGCTACCAGGGCTGGCCTGTCGAGGAGGGCGTGGCCGTAGGAGGCCAGCTCGTCGCGGAGCACGCGGTAGGCCTCCAGGGGCGGCGTGCCGTCCACCCCCGCCGCGTCGACCACGTGGAGGAGCACGCGGGTGCGTTCGATGTGGCGGAGGAACTCGATGCCCAGGCCGTGGCCTTCGTGGGCTCCCTCGATGAGGCCCGGGATGTCGGCAACGACCAGGCGGCGGAAGTCCCCCATGTCCACGATGCCCAGGCACGGCTGGCGGGTGGTGAAGGGGTAGGGGGCCACGCGGGGATGGGCGTGGGAGATGCGGGAGATGAGGGTGGACTTTCCCGCGTTGGGGAGGCCCACCAGGCCCACGTCGGCGAGCAGCTTGAGCTCCAGGCGCAGGGTACGCTCCTCGCCGGGCTGGCCCTCCTCGGCTTCGCGGGGGGTCTGGTGGGTGGCGGTGGCGAAGTGCTTGTTGCCGCGTCCCCCGGCGCCTCCCCGGGCCACGCACACCCGCTCCCCCTGCTTGCTCAGGTCGCGGAGCAGGAGGCTCTTGTCCACGTCGTAGACCAGGGTGCCCACGGGCACGGGGACGACCAGGTCCGGGGCGCTGGCCCCCGTCTTGTTCTTGCCCTGGCCGCCCTTGCCGGCCTTGGCCACCAGGTGGCGGCGGTAGGTGAAATCGTAGAGGGTGTCGACCGAGGGGTCGGCGACGAGGACTACGTCGCCCCCCTTACCGCCGTCGCCGCCGTCGGGGCCGCCGCGGGGCACGAACTTCTCGCGGCGGAAGCTCACGCAGCCGTCGCCCCCCCTGCCGGCCCGCACATAGACTGTGGCTTCGTCGATGAACATGGCGTGGCGGGGATGGGAGGCGGGCGCCCGATGCCGGGCGCCCATCCCTGGGGGCTCAGTCGGCGAGGACGTGGACCTTGCGGCCGGTGCCGAAGTGGACGCGCCCGGCGGACTTGGCGAAGAGGGTGTCGTCGGAGCCCCGTCCGACGTTGAACCCCGGCTTGAATCGCGTTCCGCACTGTCGGATGATGATGGTCCCCGACTTCACCGACTGGCCGCCGAAGCGCTTGACGCCGCGGTGCTGGGCATTGCTGTCCCGTCCGTTCCGCGAGGACCCCTGTCCTTTCTTGTGTGCCATGGGAGGAGCTCCTTTTGCTCAGGATGCGAGGATACGGTTGATCTGCACTCGGGTGAGTTTCTGGCGGTGGCCCATTTTCCGGCGGCGTCCCTTTCGCCGCTTGAAGGTGGCCACGGTGATCTTCTCGCCCAGCTCGTGGGCGACCACGGAGCCGATCACGCGCACGTCGGCCAGGGTCGGGCTGCCCCAGCGCACGTCGTCGCCGTCGCTGTAGAAGAGGACTCGCTCGAACTCGATGGGCTCGCCGGCCTTGTCGGGCAGGCGCTCGACCTCGATGGTGTCGCCGGGGGCCACCTTGTGCTGTTTTCCTCCGCTCTCGATGACGGCGTACATGATGGGGTCTCCTGGACTCAGAGCGTGGTCTTCTTGCCCGATTTCAGGTAGCACACCACCTCGCAGTCGCCGGGCCCGAGTCCGGGACGGCAGATGATGCGTAGTCGTCGGTTCGATTCGCGCTCGATGCGGTCGAGTTCGTGGCGCTTGGCGTTGGCCAGCTCCTCGGCCACCTGGGGATGGGTGGCGACCTCGATGCGCTCGGCGTCCTTCTTGGAGACGGCCAGGCGCGTCTGGCGCATCACGTGGGGCACCATGCTCTCCACGCTGCGCACCAGGCCGGTGCCCGAGCACGTGGGGCACGAGGTGAACAGGGCTCGCTTGGTGCCCTCGCGGACCCGCTGCCGGGTGATCTGCATGAGGCCGAAGCTGGACATTCGGAGGACTCGGCTGCGCGCCCTGTCGCGCCGCAGCTCGGCGGTCATGGTCTTCTCCACCTTGCGGCGGTGTTTGTCCTGGCGCATGTCGATGAAGTCCACCACGATCACCCCGCCCATGTCGCGCAGTCGGAGCTGTCGTGCGACCTCCTTGGCCGCCTCCATGTTGGTGCGGAAGGCGGTCTCCTCGATGTCGTCCTCGTTGGTGTAGCGGCCGGAATTGACGTCGATGGCCACCAGGGCTTCGGCCTGCTCGATGACGATGGAGCCGCCGCTCTTGAGGGGGAAGCGGTTGGAGAAGGTCTTCTGGATTTCCTCTTCGATGCCGTAGCGGTGGAAGAGGGGGGTGGCGCCGCGGTAGTGCTTGACCCGCTTGCAGTGGGTGGGGGAGACCATGCGGAGGAACTCGGCGGCCTTGTGGCAGGCGTCCTCGGTGTCGATCACGATCTGCTGGATGTCGGGGGTGAGCACGTCGCGCAGGCACCGGATCACGATGTCGCTTTCCTGGTAGACGAGCGAGGGGGCCTTGGTCTTTCGAATCCGCTCCTCCAGGGCTTGCCACAGCCTCTTGAGGTAGCGCAGGTCGCGCTGGAGGTCGGACTTGCGGCAGTCGGCCCCCGCGGTGCGCACGATGAAGCCCATCTTCTCGGGCAGGTCGAGCTCCTGGAGCATCTTGCGCAGCCGCTGGCGCTCGGGGTCGTCCTGGATCTTCCGCGACACCCCTCGGTGGACCACCCCGGGCATCATCACCAGGTAGCGCCCGGGGAGGCTGATGTAGGTGGTGACGCTGGGGCCTTTGTTTCCGATGGGCTCCTTGGTCACCTGGACGACGATCTCCTGGCCTTTCTTGAGGCTTTTCTGGATGGGCGGGGAGTTCTTCCGCCGCGTGGCCACGGCCCCGTCGGTGGGCACCAGCTCGTCGGCGCCGTTGGGCTTGACCTCGGAGACGTGGAGGAAGGCGTTCTTGGGCAGCCCGATGTCCAGGAATGCGGCCTGGATGCTCCGCTCCACGTTGGTGATGCGGCCCTTGTAGATGTTGCCCAGGTACTGCTCGGTGGCCGTGGGCTGGATGTAGAGCTCCTGTAGCACGTCGTCCTCGAGGATGGCGATGCGGCTTTCCTCGGGCTCCAGGGCATTGATGAGCATCTTACGTTGCATTCGCCCCGTCCCTCTCTTCTCGCTGCTCGGTGCCCCCTCGGGGTCTTCGCCGGGTCGGGCCCGCCAGGTGGACGCGGGTGCGGCGGTAGCGGGTTCCTCTCAGCTCGTCCGTCCTGCGCCCGAGCACCGCGGCCACCACTTCGGCGGGCCGGGGCGTGCCTCCGGGTGCGACTCGGAGGGCGAAGGTCAGCCGCCGGCCCTCCACCTCCATGGCCTCCACGGGCGGGCGGAGATCGATCCGCCGGGTCCCCTTCTTGGTCGTCCGCTGGACCTCGAGCGAGTCGCGGGCCAGGAAACGGTCCACGTCGGCGGAGCCGACGGGCAGATGGGGCGGCAGCTCGGCCTGGTAGACGATAGCCTCGACGCGCGCCCGCTGGTGCTCGTCCAGGGCCTGTGCCGAGGCGAACGAGAGCCCGGAAGGCAACTGCTCATCCAGGCGCGCCAGCAGGTCGGCCGGGGGCACGGGGCTCGCCAGGTCGACCTCCAGGGGCTCCTCGTCCGCCTCCGCGCCGAGGGGCAGGGCCAGGACGATGGCCAGCCTGGGGTGCGGGTTGAAGCCCTGGGTCATGCGCACCGGGAGCCCCGCACGCCGCACCGCCCGAGCGAAGAGCCGCATCAGGTCGCGATGCGACAGGAACCTCGCTTCTCCTTCCTTGCGAAAACGCAACAGGACACGATGAAGGGTCATGGCAGCTCGATGCTGCATGCGGCCTGGCGGCCGCCACGTTCGGTCTCGGTGTGCCCCGTGGCCACTCTACTTCCCCTTCCGAGAGGCTTCGGCGCCTGCTGTCCGGGCCGCCTGGGGGGCTGGCTGGACCTGCTCGGCCAGCAGCTCCTCGGTGACTTCCCGCAGGTAGGCCACCGTGCGTTCGGCCTCGTCGAAGGACAGGGCCTGGCGCGTGACCTCCCGGGCGTACTCCAGGGACACGGAGCGGATGATCTCCTTGATCTGGGGAAGGACGGCGGGGCTGACGCTGAACTCGTTGAGGCCCAGCCCCACGAGCAGAATGGCGTAGACCACGTCGCCCGACATCTCGCCGCACATGGCCACACGGGTGCCGGTGCTCCGCGCCTCGGTGATCACGTCGCGGATCATCCGCAGCACCGCGGGATCGGCGGGCTGAAAGAGCGAGGAGACGCACTGGTTGCCCCGGTCGACGGCGAGACAGTACTGCACCAGGTCGTTGGTGCCGATGGAGAAGAAGTCCACCTCCTGGGCCAGCAGGTCGGCGGTCCACACGGCGCTGGGCACCTCGACCATGATGCCCATTTCGATGTTGCGGTCGAAGGGCACTCCCTCCTCGTCCAGCTCGGCCATCACTTCGTGGACGAAGCGCTTGGCCAGGCGGATCTCGCGGAGCATGGCGATCATGGGGAACAGGATGTTCACGTTCCCTCGCGCCGAGGCCCGCAGGATGGCGCGGATCTGGGTGCGGAAGAGGTCCGGGTTCTGGAAGCACAGGCGGATCGACCGGCAGCCCAGGAAGGGGTTGCGCTCGCTGGCGCTCTCGCCGGGGACCAGCTTGTCGCCCCCCATGTCGAAGGTGCGGATGGCCACCGGCCGCCCGCCCAGGGCGTCCACTACGTGGCGGTAGGCCTCGTAGTGCTCCTCCTCCTCGGGGGGCCGGCCCTTCTCGAAGAAGAGGAACTCGGTGCGGTAGAGGCCCACCCCCTCGGCGCCCCGCTCCACGGCGACCTGCACCTCGGCCGGCGACTCGATATTGGCGTAGAGGCGCACGCGGTGGCCGTCGGTAGTCTCCGCGGGAAGCTGGCGGAGGCGGGCCAGGCGCACCTCGTGCTCCTGGATGTTCTGCACTTCGGCGTGGTAGCGGTCGAGGGTATCGGCGTCGGGATTGACCACCACCGCGCCCGAGCCGCCATCTACGATCAGCAGGTCGCCGCCCACCACCTCGGCCGTGATGGAGCCCAGGCCCACCACCGCGGGGATGCCCAGGGCACGAGCGATGATGGCCGTGTGGGAGGTGCGGCCCCCGGCGTCGGTGGCGAAGGCTACCACCTTCTCCTTGTCCAGGGTCACGGTCTGTGACGGGGAGAGGTCCTTGGCCACGATGATCACGTCGGACTCCAGGTGGCTGAGGTCCTCTCGCTTGAGCCCGTGGAGGTGGCGCAACAGCGTGTGCTCGATATCGTAGAGGTCGTGGACCAGGCGCTTGAGGTACTCGTTGTCCAGGAACTTGCGCACGTAGCGCTTGATGACCGACGAGACGGCGAGCTCGGCCGTGCAGTTCCTCGATTCGATCTCCTCGAAGACGCCCCGCTTCAGCTCCTCGTCGCGGAGGATGGAGATGTGGGCGTCGAAGATCTTGAGGTATTCGCCCGCCGCGCCGTCCGAGGCCTGCTGCTGGATGGACTGGATTTCGGCGATGGCGTCGCTCACGCTTTGCTCGAAGCGCTCCTTCTCCCTGGGCACCTCCTCCGCGTTGATCTTGCGGTGCGAGATGGGGAATTCCTGGCTGTCCAGCACCAGGGCCTCGGCGATGGCCACCCCGGGAGAGGTGGGGATTCCACTGAGCTCTTCCATAGCTACCCAACCTAGGCGTCGCCGGGGCGTAGCCTGGCGACGGACTCCTCGTCGAACTCGCCTCCGATCAGCGCCGCCAGGGCGGCCACCGCTTGCTCCGCATCGTGGCCCCGGGCCTCGATGGTCAGCCGCGCGCCCTTGGGCGAGGCCAGCTCGAGGACGGGCAGGAACTCCTTGGCATCCACCGCGCGGTCGCCCTGTCGGAGCACGATGTCCGAGTCGAACTGCTGCGCCACTTCCACGATCACCTGGGCGGGCCGGAAGTGGATGCCCTGTGCGTGCGTCACCTCGACTTGCTGCGCAGCTTGCTGGGCCACGGGCGCGGCTGGCTCTCTGCGTTGGGCTCCCAGCGCGGGGTCCGCCCACGAGGTCTCAGGCGCTGGTGTCGTCTGCTCCTGGTTGCTCGGCGGGCCCCTGGGCGCCGGGGGCGCCCCCGGGCGCCGCCTGCGGGCCGCGATGGTGGTGGTCGCGGATCTTGTCCTTGTGCTTTCGCAGCTGGGCCTCCACCTTGTCGGCGGCCTTGTGGAGCGAGGCGTAGGCGTTGTCGGTCGACACCTTGGCGACGACGGCAGGGCCGTGGCTGACGTTGGCCACCAGTTCAGCGATGCGCCGCTCCTTTTCGGCCTGCAAGGTCACGTGCAGGCACAGGACGCCATCGAAGAAGTGCTCCAGGCGGTCGGCGAGGTGCTGGACGTAGCCGCGCAACTCGTCGGTCACCTCGAGATGGTGCGCGGAGAGCTCGATTTGCACTTTGCTCTTCCCTGCGAGGGTCGTGGCGGCGTGGGCCGCCCCCTGAGAACCGTGCCTATGGGGTCGTAAAGCCCCGTATTTTAGCACCTTCTGGCGTGTCGGTCAAAGTTTTTTTCGCTTGACACATGGGGGGCCAGGGGTAGAATCGTGGCCGTTCGCCGCCCATCGAGGCCCAGGTCGCGGAGGCCGGCAGTGCATTGTCCCTCCTTCCCCGAGTTTCAGCGGCTGGCTCGCACGGCCAACGTGATTCCCGTCTACCGCCAGCTCCTGGCCGACACCCTTACGCCGGTCTCCGCCTTCCAGAAGCTGGACGTGGCGGACCACGGCTTCCTCCTGGAAAGCGTGACGGGGGGCGAGCGGATCGGACGCTACTCCTTCCTGGGGGGCGGCCCGCCGGCCATCCTCCGGGCGCGGGACCACCGCGTGGAGATCGTCAGGGGGCAGGCCGTCAAGCAGTACGAGTCGGCCGACCCGCTGGGCGAGGTGGAGCAGCTCCTGGCCCACACCCACCCGGCGCGGCTGCCCGACCTGGAGGCCTTCACGGGCGGCGTGGTGGGCTACCTGGGCTACGACGTGGTGCGCTACGTGGAGGACCTGCCCCACGCCCCCAGCGACGACCTGGGCCTGCCCGACATCTACCTCCTGGCCTGCGAGACCCTGGTGGTCTTCGACCACGTGTTCAAGACCATCAAGGTGGTCACCAACGCCCGGCTCGACGGGCGCTCGGCCCGCGAGGCCTACGACCAGGCGGCGAGCCGCATCGACGCCGTGGTCGAGCGCCTGCGCACCCCCGTCACCCAGGTGACCGACGACGTGCGCCCCGCCGGCGAGGTCACCGTGCCCTTCGAATCGAACTTCACCCGGCAGGACTTCGAGGACGCCGTGCGCCGCTGCCTGGACTACATCCGCGCCGGCGACATCATCCAGGTCGTCCTCTCTCAGCGGCTGGCGGTCGAGACCCAGGCCCACCCCTTCGACGTCTACCGCGTGCTGCGGGTGGTCAACCCCTCGCCCTACATGTTTTATCTCCGCCTGGGGGAGCTGACCCTGGTAGGGGCCTCGCCCGAGGTGATGGTCAAGCTGGAGGGGGATAAGGTGACCGTGCGGCCCATCGCCGGCACCCGCCCCCGCGGGGCCACTGCCGAGGACGACGAGCGCCTGGCCGCCGAGCTGCTCGCCGACCCCAAGGAGCGGGCCGAGCACGCCATGCTCCTCGACCTGGGGCGCAACGACGTAGGCCGCGTGGCGCGCTACGGCTCCGTGACCGTCGACGAGCAGATGGTGATCGAGCGCTACTCCCACGTGATGCACATCACCTCCAACGTCACGGGGCGGCTCCGCCCCGACGCAGGCCCCTTCGACGTCCTCCGCGCCTGCCTCCCCGCGGGCACCGTGTCCGGAGCCCCCAAGGTGCGGGCCATGCAAATCGTCGACGAGCTGGAGCCCACCCGCCGTGGCCCCTACGCCGGGGCCGTAGGCACCATCGATTTCCACGGCAACATCAATACCTGCATCACCATCCGAACCATCGCCTTCCACCAGGGCAGGGCCTACGTGCAGGTGGGCGCCGGGATGGTGGCCGACTCCGTGCCCGCGCGAGAGCACGAGGAGACCATCAACAAGGCCAAGGCCCTGCTCCGGGCCATCGAGCTGGCCGAGCAACTGTCCGGCGGCCACGGCTAACGGCCCGCGGCCAGACCCTCGTAGAGTTCCGCCATCTGCCCCAGGAATCGCGCCTCGGTGTAGTGCGTCAGCACTCGCTGGCGAGCCGCGGCGGCGAGCTCACGACGCCATCCGGCATCGTCCAGAAGCCGTGCCACGGCCCGGGCGAAGCCCCGCCAGTCCCCGGGCTCGATCAGCAGCCCGCTTCGCTCGTGCTCCACGGCGTCGCGGTTGCCCGTCACGTCCGATGCCACGGGCACCACGCCGCGGGCCATGGCCTCGAGCAGCGAGTAAGGCAGGCCCTCGTAGCGGGAGGGCAGGACCACGGCGTCGAAGGCGGCGACCAGGTCGGCCGCGTCCGCGCGGTGCCCCAGCACGCGGATGGGCAGGGACGGCGACCACAGGACCGGCTCGGCGGGCCTCAGGTCGCGCACCACCACCCGCCACACCGGGGGCGCGTAGCGGGGCTCCAGGCTCCGCAGGTAGCGGGGATTGTCGGTCCGACCGACCAGGAAGGCGTGGACGTCGGGGCGCGGGCGCCGAAGCTCGCTCACCGCAGAGAGGTAGGTCTGCACGTCCTTCTGCGGGGTCAGCCGGCCTACGAAGGCCACGGCCCCGGCCTCGTCGGCCAGCTCCAGCTCCCGCCGGTAGCGTGCCCGCAGCGCCCCGGGGGCGGCTTCGGGGGGCCGAATGCCGTTTTCCACGACCAACAGCTTCTCCTCCTCGCACAGCCGCGCGCGGCGAGCGGTCTCCCGCTGGCTGGGGGCGACCAGCACGATGCGGTCCGCCCAGCGCGCCGCGCGGCGCTCGAGGCGCCGATAGAGCCAGCCCAGCCGCGTGTCCGCCCGCTCGAAGGGGAAAGTGTGGGGGGTATGGACGACCGCCGGCACCCTCGCGCGCCGGGCGGCCAGGCGGCCCAGGAAACCCGCCTTCGCCGCGTGCGTATGCACCACGTCGTAGCTCCCGCGTTTCATCAAGCGGGTGAGCTGGCCGAGGGCGGCGCAATCGGCCCGCGCGCTGGGGGCCCGCTTCATGGGCACCACCTCGACCTCGCAGCCTTCGGCGCGGAGGCCCTCGACCACCTCCTCGCCCTCGCCCCCTCGCTCCACGGAGCAGGCGAGGTGGAGGTCGAAGCGGCGGCGGTCAAGCCCCCTAAGGATCTGCTCGACGTGCTTGCGCGCCCCCCCGGCGTAGGCCTCTACGACCTCCAGGATTCGGATGGGCTTCATCTGGCTCCCGCATTCCGCTTGGTGGCGCCCGGAGAGTAGCAGAAAGCCCCGGGCGACGCAAGACCGCGAAGGAGCGGGCCGCGGGCTTGACTTCGTTCCGGGCCGCGCTTACGCTACACTTGGGAAAGTGGGGCGTAGCCCCCGCCGCAAGGCAAGGCCGAACTCGGTGAAGACGAGGTAAGTCGTGCTGATAGAAGTACATAGGAAGTCGGACAAGAGGGCACAGCAGGAGGCCCGGGCGCGAAGAAGGGCGAAGAGATGCCGGGCCGCCGCGCTGGCCGCGGCCTTCGCCGCCACCATCGTCGCCTGCTTCCTGCTGGGGCGGCTGGCCAGGCCCGCCGAGGACTGGTCGCGCCAGCATACCGATACCGACGACGACCCCAAGGTCTTCCGTAACTCCTTCCTCGGCCTGTGCATGCTGATTCCCGACGAAGACGACTGGCGGATGGTCAGCGATCCTTCCCACTTTCGCTTTCAGGGCCTGAAGGGCGTCAACAAGGTGCTGGAAATCGACCGGATGGTCGGCCCCGGGGAAAGCCGCCGCCAGTGGGCGCGGATGGACCTCTTCGTCCATCCCCTCTACGGCCAGGTGGAGCCCGACCACGTGCTGCGCGTGCTCGAGTTCCGGCCCCAGCGTCCCGGCTTCCGCATCGTTGACGAGCGGACGGTGACCATCGGGGGAGAGGAGGGGACGGCGCGCACCGGTGCCTGGAGCCTCGGGGGGCGGCGGTTCCGGGCCATCAACTACGCGGTGAGCCACGCCGAACGCCTCTTGTGCTTCGTCGCGGTGTGCGAGGCGGAGGCCTTCGCCCGGCACCGCGCGCGCTTCGACCGGATCGTTGCCTCCGTCCGCTTCGAGTAGCCCGCCCCGCGACCTCCATCGCCGCCGCCCATCAACCCATACCCCAGGCCCGTCGCAGGCCCCGCCACGCGGTGCTCTGGCCCGCCGCTGCGGGGGAGGCAAGCCCCGAGGCGACCACGTCGCGGCGCCCTGCCTGGGCGCCAGCCCCGGCGCATAAGTGTCGCTATACCAGATGGGTATGCGTAGCTGAGGCAGTCCCGCACGGTGGCTCAGCCGCCCGCCGGCACGCCGCTTGCACGATGCACCAAGCGCCTGCGGCGAGACCGCCGCCGGAAGCCGTGAAGACGCCGAGCCAAGGGAAAAGGAGAACGACGATGGGTGGACTGCGAACGAGGAACCGAAGGGCCTTCGTCGCCGTCGAGGTGGCCGCCGTGGTGGCCGTGATCGCGCTGCTGCTGGCCATGGGCTTCATGCTCTATCGCGGCATGCGGCTCGCCGCCCGGGCCTCCCTGGCCGAGAGCAACCTCAAGCAGGTCTCCACGGGGATGGAGCTCTACTTCCGCAAGTACAACAGCTATCCCCCCGAGGGCAGCGACCTGACGGCCGAGCTGGCTCCCTTCGTGACCGACCCCGACGCCTTCGCCAACCCCCTCAAGGAGGAGCAGAGCCCGGGCGAGACCCTCAACGCCCTCTACAAGGAGCCCTCCCTGGAGCAGCTCGACAGCCCCGACCACTACATCACCTCCCTGGTCTCCGAGGACGGCCGCACCGTGGTGGTGCTGAAGACCGGCGGTAAGGTCGAGCGCCGCAACGACTTGCGGTTCGACCCCGACGCGCCGCCCGGCGACCTGGTGGCCATGCTCGACCCGGAAACGACCACCAGCTCGGGCGATGGCGACGACGACGTGGTGATCCTTGCCGCGCCCGACGAGCCCACCGATACCAGCTCGCCCGATGACCATAGCAACGAGGTCGTCCCCGGGGTGATCAAGGTCCTCGACGACGTGGTCGTGGACTTCGAGGTCATCGAGACCGCGCTCAGCTCCGGCACCACGGACCTGGACGTCTTCGTGGAGGGCAAGTTCGGCAAGGCCATCACCTACGTAGTGGTCCAGGACGGGGTGAGCCGCGTGAAGTTCGAGGACGCCCCGGAGGGCCTGGGCGAGGACGACGCCCAGGAGACCGACCGCTTCGTGATGAGCGTCCAGGGCACCACCGACTCGGTCACCGTCTCCACCAAGGCGGCTACGGGCAAGGCCACTACCACCCTGCCCGCCGAGGTGGGCGCCACGGCCAAGGACGAGCTGGGCTTCGTGATCACCGTCGAGAGCATCTCCGACGATAGTGTCTACACCCTCTCGGTGAGCAGCGAGAGCAACGAGCACGCCCTCAGCCACGTGGAGTTCGACTTCGGCGAAGGCACGGAAGTCGAGGTGACCGAGGACGTTACGCGGATGAGCGGCGAGCCGCTCTTCGGCGGCGCCGACGTGGACGGCGGCGAGTTCGACTCCAAGACCCTCGCCAAGGACCAGTCCTTCGCCCTCATCGGCATCGCCGGCACCGCCACCTACGCCAGCGACGTCCACACCTCCCAGGTACTCACCCTGCGCAACGGCGATCAGGCGTTCGAGGACCCCGCGACGAGCAACATCCCCATCACCGGCACCCCGCTGGAGGGCCTCATCGACCCCGTCACCGGCACGGTCACCATCGAGAACGACCAGGTGCTGTTCCTCTTCGAGCTGGGCACCATCGACCCCAGCAGCAGCGCCTTCGACCTCGACGACCTCGTCGTCCTCGCCACCCTCAAGAAGACCGCCACCAGCGAGCAGTAGGGCGCAGAGGACGCCGCCGAGATGAGCACCTCCATCGGGACAAAGGCCCGCCTGGGCACGGAGCCGCCTGCCCGTGCCCAGGCGGCCAAAACTCCACTGAAACCGAGGACACCACGAGCCCAGAGCTGGCAGCCGCATCCACCGGACACTCAAGCCATGAACACACGTCGACGCACCGCCCGCCTCCTGCTCGCCGCACTGGGCGCCGCTCTCCTGGCAGCGGGGTGCAGCAGCTCGAAGGACGAGCGGTACTACCGCGGCCCGGCCTTCGAAGTCGGTAAGCCCCCTTCCCAAGGGTGGATCCTGGTCTCCAAGCCCAGGAACTTCGCGTTCGCAGCGGCCCGCGGCCACGTGGGGCTCGCGGACACGGCGGAGGGCAAGCTCGTGGAGCTGACCAACCCCGCGGCCCGGGCCTCCGCCGAAATCTACCTCGTCGACACCACTGCCGCCGACACGCAGACCGTCGTCACAGCTCTCCTTCGCCAGCCGCCGAGGCGCCACCTGACCGAGGGGCCGAGGAGACGCGTCCTCGTCGACGGCCGCGAGGGAGTCGGAAGCATCTTCGCCTGGCGACAGAGCCGCAACGCCACGACCTACTATCTCTACTGCGTGCGAGTGCCGCTGGGCACCAAGCTGTGGTGCTTCGTGGGCACGGCCCCGGCCGAAGCCTTCCCTCGCCTGCGGTGGGACTTCAAGACGGTGCTCCGCACCGTGCGCTTCAAGGCCCCTGCTTTGGCCACGGCGGGCGTGAACGGCAAAGGATAATCCCCGGGTGGGGAGGGGGCAAGGCGCGACGACTCCGCGCCGTCCGCCCACCGGTCGCTCGCCGGAACCCGGGCCCCGCGCGACGGGGCCCAACCCCCGCGATGCGTAGGCGCCTCGCCACCGGCGAGAGCCCGTCGCGACGGGCGCCAACCGCCCGCACAATCCCACAACAGCCTGTGGCATAGACGCTTAGGCCTCCAGGCCGGTCCCCCCCGGGAAACCGCGGCCCGAGGCGGCACGGGGCTTGCAAGCGGGCAGGGACGGTGGCGAAGGAACTGACCGCGCCTGGTCTCACGCACTGGGGAGAGGAGAGAACAATGAGCGGGTCCCGACGCACGAAGAAGACGGGCTTCGTGGCCGTAGAGGTGGCCGCCGTGGTGGCGGTGATCGCGCTGCTCCTGGCCCTGGGCTTCATGCTCTATCGAGGCATGCGACTGGCGGCCCACGCCTCCGTCGCCGAGAACAACCTCAAGCAGGTCTCCACCGGCATGGAGCTCTACTTCCGCCAGTACAGCAGCTATCCGCCGGAGGATAGCGACCTGACCGTCGAGCTGGCGCCCTTCGTCGAGAATCCGGAAGTCTTCGAAAACCCCCTGCTGGACGAAGAAGCTCCCGGCGAGACCATCAACAAGCTCTACCGCCAGCCCACCCTCGAGGAGCTCGACCGCCCCGACCAGTACATCACCGCCATGGTCTCCGATAACGGGAAGACCGCGGTGATCCTCAAGACCAACAGCAAGGTGGAACGGGAGGACGACCTGCTCTTCGACCCCGACGCCCCCGCCGAAGAGCTCCTGGCCGTCCTCGACCCCGACCTGGGCGAGGAGGAGGACGCGCCCGACGCGCCCGCAGAGCCCGTAGAGGAGGAGGCGGGCTTCGACTTCCACGACGACGGGGAGGTCGAGACCAGGACCTGCTCCGACCTCCGCATCTTCATCGTCGGCTCCCAATTCGGCTACGAGGACGGGAGCCTGGTGGACGTCGTGACCGAGGCCGACCTGGGGGACGGCTGGTTCGACCTCTTCAACGGCCAGCCCGTGCGGGCTGGCGACGAGTTCACCCGCGACAGCGTGCCCGCAGGCACCCGGGTGGTGGTGAAGGGCGAGATCGCCGGGGCCTACGAGCGCTGGCTGTGGAGCTACTACGGCTACCCCCTCTCCTACAGGTCCACCGACGGCACGGGCCAGGTGCTCACCCTCCAGCGGGGCGACACCCCGGTCTACTTCGAGCCCGGGTTCCCCTGCCAGGCGCCCGTGGGCGAGCTGCTCGCCCCCTACGTGGACCCCCAGACAGGCACCGTGACCATCGCCGAGAACGAGGCGTTGTGGCTGTGGGACTTCAATCCCCTGGAGACCGAGTACGGCATCGACTTCCAGGACCTCATCGTCCTGGCCACGGCCACCGTCGCCGAGCGCGAGTGTGAAGAAGACGACGAGGGCGGCGGCTCGGAGCCGCCTTCCGAGGACCCTGAGCCCGT
The DNA here is from genome assembly GCA_046538415.1 of Candidatus Brocadiia bacterium. Classification (GTDB taxonomy): domain Bacteria; phylum Planctomycetota; class PUPC01; order DSUN01; family DSUN01; genus JBKHIY01. The sequence continues at coordinate 48,083 of JBKHIY010000013.1, forward strand.
GCTCGCCATCGCCTCGGACGGCGTGAGCGAAGGCGAGATCGAGGACACCACGTCGAGCGTCGAGTACGTGGTCGAGCGCGACGAGGACAACACCATCAAGTTCGAGGACGCTCCCGTGGGCCTCGGCGAGGACGGCGCCCACCAGACCGACGAGTTCGTCATCTCCGTCGAGGGCGACGTGACCAGCGTGAAGGTCAAGACCAAGGCGGCCACGGGCACGGCGACCAACGATGTGCCCCTCGGTGGCAGCGTGACCGACACCCTGGGCTTCCGGACCAGCCTCGAGCCCCTGGGCGGCGGCCAGTACAAGCTCTCGGTCACCAGCGTGAGCAACCGCCACGCCCTCAGCCACGTGGAATTCGAATTCGAGGGCGGCGAGGTCGTCGGCCCCGATGGCCCCTACGCGGCCACCCGACGCGAGGAGGCCACGGTTCCCAGTAGCTATACCGCCACCGCGGTGATCACCAACACCGCCTCGGATCCGCAGGACGCCGCCGCCGACGTGCAGCTCGGCATCCAAGTGGTCGAGGGCGCGAGCCACGTCGAGGCCATCCAGTGCCAGACCGACGTCGGCTCCGTGCCCAGCGGCGAGAGCCATTCCGTGGACATCACCGTTACCACGAAGCCGAGCTGGCAGACCGCCTTCGGCGAGCACATCCGCGTGCGAGTGACCATCGAGAACGAGGCGAACGACCCCGACGTCAACGAGGGCAAGAGCGTGACCTTCACCTTCGACGGGCCGGAGGGCTAGGGCCCCGCCCTCGGCCCGGGCGAGCGCGGCCGCTCGCCGGTCATCCGCCCCGGGCGCGGCAGCTCCCGCGCCCGGGGCTTCCGCATGCGTAAGCGTGTCAGACACCTATGAACACGGCTTGACGGCGGGCGCGACTCCGGACATGCTTGCAGGGGGCCCCGCGCCCGCGGCGGAGGGCCCGGGGCCGCAACGACACGCGAGATGAGGGGGACGAGATGCAGCGCTCGACCATCGCCATCGCCGCAGCGCTCCTGGCCGCAGGCGGAGCGGCGTTTCTCGCCGGGCGCGCCGGCACTCGCCGCAAGCTGGTCCCGGCCGTGGCCATGGCCCGGCCGGCAACCGTCGGCGCCCAGGATGCCCGCTCGGAGCCGCCGGCCGCAGACATCCCAGCCTCCCGGGCCGTCCGTGAGGCCCCCGCTGGCAACGAGCAACGGCCGCAGCCCCTCGCTGCGCCGGAACCGGCGGAGCGCACCGTATGCCAGACCTTCGAAGACGACGAGCTGGAGGTGAAGGTCGAGAAGCCGAAGAGCACGGACTGGACGGTGTCGACCAAGAGGACCAACTTCCGCGACCCCGTGCGCCATCCGGCCAAGGTCCTGGAGATGCGAAGAAACCCTCGATCCGGGGAGCCGAAGTTTGCTATCATAGAGTTGTTCGTCGCGGAGATTCCCTCGGGCTCGACGGCGTGGCAGGAGGTGGAGCGCTTCGAGAAGCTGGGCCGACGCGGCGTCCTGGCGTCCTTCGAGGTGGTGGAGGAGGGGACGGTGCGAATCGGTGGGCGGGCGTTCACCCGCCGCGTGTCGCTATGCAGGTGGCGGGGCCGCCGGGAGCAAGCGAAGTTCCTGAGCGTCCATACCGTGCTGGAGGGCAAGCTCTACCTGCTGATGGGCTATGCGTCGGCGGAGCACTTCGACGAGCTGCTGCCGGAATTCGAGCAGGCGTTCGCGTCGCTGGAGATTGGCTGAGTATCGGCGAGGGCCTTCCATAGGCGGGCATGTCACAGGCACCGTGATCCGGCTCGACACCGCTTCCTGCCTTGTGAGGGCGGACGGCGAGACCGTGCGCTGCCCGCTGCGGGGCAGGTGGCGCCTCCACCGCGGCGAGCAGACGCGTCCCATCGCAGTCGGCGACCGGGTGGTGGTCGCGCCGGGGGACGAAGGGGAGGGGGTGGTCGAGCGCATTCTCCCTCGCGAGAAGGGCAAGCTCTCGCGCAAGGCCGCCGGGGGCCGCCGCGGGGAGCAGGTGGTGGCGGCGAACGTCGACCAGCTCGTCGCCGTGGTCGCCGCCGCGGAGCCGCCGCTGAACCGACGCCTCCTCGACCGGATCGTCGTCTCCGGGGAGCACGACGAGCTCGACGTGGTGGTGTGTGTGAACAAGATTGACCTCGTCGACCTCGCGGCCCTCCAGCCCCTTCTCGACCTATACCGCCGGCTCGGCTACGCGGCCCTGGCTACGAGCGCGGTGACCGGGGAGGGCTTGGACGCCCTGCGAGGAACCCTCCGGAACAAGACGAGCGTCCTGGCGGGACCGTCCGGCGCCGGGAAATCGGCGCTCCTCAACCGCCTCCAGCCGGGGCTCGAACTGCGGGTGGGCGAGGTGAGCCAGAGCACGCAGAAGGGCCGCCATACCACCACCGCGGTCCAGCTCCTGCCCCTGGACTTCGGCGGCTTTGTGGTGGACACCCCGGGGGTGCGGGAGTACGCGCTGTACGACATCCACCGCGACGTGCTCCAGCACCACTTTCCCGAGATCGGCTGCCGCTTCCACGACTGCCGCTTCGCCGACTGCATCCACACCCACGAGCCGGGCTGCGCCGTGATCGCCGCGGTGGAGAGCGGTGAGATCGACCCCGAGCGCTACGAGAGCTACTGCCGCATCCTGGAGACCCTCCCCGAGGCCGGGGTCTACCGCGACGACAGCAAGAGATAGGTGCCCCGGTGTCCCTCTCCGCGAACCGCAGCGGCGCCGTGATCTTCGACCTCGACGGCGTGCTGGTGGACAGCGAGCCCCTGCACGTCCAGGCCTGGAAGATCCTCTTCGCCCAGCACGGCATCGACGCCACGGAAGAAGAGTACGCCCACGGCATCGGGATGCGCGACGCCGAGTGGATCCAGTACCTCTTCGAGCGGCGCGGCCAGGAGACCGACCCCCGCTGGTGGCAGGAAGCCAAGCGGCAGGTCTTCGCCCGCATCCTGGAGCGCCACGTGAGGCCCTTCGAGGGTGTGCCCCAGCTCATCGAGACCCTCCACCCCGAGTTCCACCTGGCCGTCGCGTCCAACTCCTGGCGCGAGAACATCCAGACGGTGCTGCGGGCCATGGGCGTCGAGGCGCGCTTCCAGGCTCTCGTAGGCCAGGAGGAGGTCGAGCGGCACAAGCCGCACCCCGAGGCCTTCCTGCTCGCGGCCTCGCGCCTGGGCGTCCCCGGGCCGCGGTGCACGGTGATCGAGGATTCCCCCCTGGGCATCCGGGCCGCCAGGGCCGCGGGCATGCCCTGCATCGGGGTCGCGAAGACCCTGCCCGCCGCCCAACTCCACGAGGCCGACCTGGTCCTCGCCTCTCTCGCCGATCCGGAGCCCGTGGTCCGCTTCGCCCGCATGGTCGTGCGGCGAGCGGACCAGCAGCGCGGCGGAAAGCGCGGAAGCGGGTAGAGTGGGGGAGGGGGGTCAGCGTCGCTTGCGGCACACGAAGCCCATCAGCTCGCGGTCGTACTCCGCGTCGAACCCCGCGCTCGACAGGTGCTGGGCGATGCTGCGATGGAAGTCCTTCTGGCCCCGCCGCGAGAAGGGGACCCCCACGTAGTGGTACATCTTGCCGCTGGCGCCCAGCACGCGGCTGAGCTCGAAATAGAAATGCTTGTCGTAGAGGGGTGCCGCCCGCGAGAAATGCGGGGGGTCGTGGACCGCGGAGTCGAACGAGCCGGAGGGCTGGCTGGCCAGGTAGTCGGTCACGTCCTCAGGGATCACGTCGATGCGGCTATCGAAGAAGTACTCCTCGGACCACGGGTTCAGGCGGGCCAGTTCCAGGACGTCGAGGTCGTACTCGACGGAAACCACGCGCTCGGCCCCCAGGCGAGCCGCCCAGATGGCCGTATAGCCCAGGCCCCCGCAGGTGTCCAGGAACCGGTCCCCCGTGGTCACCACGCTGCGCACGATGAGCTCCGCCTGTGTATAGGGGCAGCAGCCCTCCGTGCGGTGCATCTTCACCCCGCTCATCTCCAGCGTAGGGGCCGTGTCGGTGGCCAGCAGGCGGTAGTGGTAGGTGCCCTGCCGCTCCACGGGCACCAGCTCGCCCCCTCGAACCACGAACACCCGCTTCCCCCGACGGGACAGCGACCGCAGGTCGTCCACGGACAGCTCGGCCTCGTCGGGGAACACCACCTTGCGACCCTCGATGCGGACCACCGACCGCGAGCGGTTGAGGTCCAGCGACACCGTGGCTCGATCTTTCCGCGCTCGCCGAGCCTTCAGCACCTCGCCTGCGACCGAGGAGGTGAGGCAAACGCGCTGCGTGGGGGGAACGTGAAGATCGGGAAGATGTGGTTGGGACATTCAGCGACTCGTACCTGGGATTCCGCTCCGCCCCGCTCGCCAGCGGGCGTCGCTCGAAGACAGGAAGCGCTCCGGCCCCCCCGCTTCCCGCAGGGGGCGCACCGCCACACCGTGGGCCGCCTCGCGCCCTGCTGCAGCGACCGCTCGCGCACTTTCCGACCGCGATTATACCCGCGCAGGCAGGTAAAGTCAACAGCAAAACTGGCCATAGCCGTCCCGGCGGTCTGATTCCGGTTGCATCCTGTTGGCGCCGCTGCTAGAATACCGGCGGTTCCCTCCCTGCGATCGCTGTGCGAGGAGACGGCTCCGTGGAGTTGAAACGGCTACAAGGCGCCTGGACCGCGCTGGTGACCCCCTTCGCTATCGACGGGGACATCGCGTGGGACGAGTTCGAACGGCTCGTCGAATTCCAGATCGACCAGGGCATCGACGGCTTGGTGCCCGTGGGTACCACCGGCGAGTCTCCGACCCTGGAGTGGCGGGACCACGACCAGGTGATCGAGACCACCATCCGGCTCAGCCGCGGCCGCTGCGGCGTGCTCGCCGGCACTGGCTCCAACTCTACGGCCGAGGCCCTCCGCGGCTCCAAGCACGCGGCCGAGGCCGGAGCCCACGCGCTGCTGCTCGTGGACTGCTACTACAACGGCCCGTCCAGCCTCGAGCTGCGCCGTCACTACCACGGGGCCGTGGCCGAGGCCTGTCCCAAAACCCTCATCGTCCCCTACGTGATCCCAGGGCGTTCGGGCACCGCCCTGGCACCTGAAGACCTCGCCCTGCTGGCCGATGCCTACCCCAACGTCCGCTCCGTCAAGGAGGCCACGGGAGACCTCGAGCGGATGGCCCACACCCGCGCCCTGGTCGGCGGGGACTTCGATATCCTCTCCGGCGACGACAACATGACGGCCACCATGATGCTCGACGAGGCGGTGAGGGCCGACGGCGTCGTCTCCGTGATGTCCAACGTAGTCCCCGCCTCGGTCGCCGCCATGGTCCGGGCACTGGCCGAGGGACGCAGCGACGAAGGCCTGGCCCGGGCCAAGGCGCTGGAGCCGCTGTTCGGCATCGTCACCGTGACGGTCGACGATCCCAGGAGCCTGCGGGGCCAGCCGCTCACCGTGCGCGACAAGTTCCGAAATCCGGCGCCGGTGAAGACCCTGATGCAGGGCCTGGGGATGATCGCCAACGGCTGCCGCCCGCCCCTGGGCAAGATGTCGCCAGCGGGGGTGGAGGTGGTGCGCGCCGCGGCCCGCGAGGTGTGGAGCACGAGCCCGGAGGTCCTCGAGCCCATCGCCGAAGCCTTCGATGTCGACATCGAGCAGCGCCTGGCCGACGACGCCCTCTGGGCCTCCCTCGCCGAGCCGTCCACCTGACCCCCGCGCTCGCGAAAACGGGCCGCGCTCTGGGAAAGGGGAAGACCCCAACGTGACCACCAGCTATCCCGTCCGCTGGTCCCGGGTCGCTGTTGCCGCCCTGGCCGGCTTCGCTGCCGGCTGCGCCTACCAGCCGCGCCGCATGCTCCGTATCGCCGCCACCCGCAACGTGCTCGAGGGCCGGCCGGCCCGCGTCAGGGTCACGGTCAAGAACGTCCTCAGCCAGCCCATCGTCCCGGTCTCCCTGGGTCTCCACCTGCGTCGCGCCCCTGGCGAGTACTTCGCCCTCCCGCGGACCCTGGCGGAGGCGGACTACCTGAGGCCCATCCGCGCCACCCAGGTGCGCCACTTGCCCTCGCTGAATCGAATCGAGGCATTGCATATCCGGGACGCCGGCGTGTGGCGGCGGGTGCCCAACTCGCGTTTCCTCCACCCCGCGCGCATCCTCCTGCCCGGCCAGAGCTACGTCGAGACCTTCGACTGCCAGGCCCGCCGCTACTACCGGGGGCGGCTCTACTGCGACCTCTACTACCTGCGCCTCGCCACGCCCCAGGTGGCCGGCAGCCTCTATCGCCGCGCCGGTCCGGAGACTGTCCCGCCCGACGCCGACCGCTACACCGAGGTATTCACCCCCGTGGAGCCCGAGCAGGTCTCTCCCGTCGCCTCGCCGCCCGACCGGTATCTCCTCGTCCGCCCCCGCGGGCCGTCCGCCCAGCCGGCCCGGCTGGTCCGCAAGCGCGTGCCCCTGGACGTCCGGCCCCGACCGTTCAGCTACCACGACGCCGCGGCCAAGGCCCGCTACGGGGCCCGCGACTACGCCTACTTCTCCGCCGCCGGCATGTGGGTCTTCGACTACGGCCCCGAGGGCACCTGGTTCGTCGGGCCGGTGGCCACCGTCAAGCTCCAGGGCTCCTACGTCGATCTCATCAAGGCTCTGGAGACTACCGACGCCGCCAGCCTCACGCTCACCGCGCCCCGACGTCCCGACGACAAGCTCGCAGCCCTGTTCCGCAAGGCCGGTTACACCGATCCCCAGGCCGCGGGCGACACGCTCCTCGCCACCATTCCCGTCGAGCACCTCCTGCCCACCCTGGAGCAAGCCGAGGCCCTCGGCTACGCCATCGACGGTACCACCTGGCGGCCCCTCGACGCCGCCGGCACCTAGTCCTCCCTCGCGGCCCGTCTTCCACGCCAGGGAAGAGCGCCGACCACCCTTTCGCCTCGCCGACGCCGCTTCCCGGCCCTCATCTCGCTCCCGCGCGCCTCGTCCTCAGGCGGCCTCACGCCCGCGGCGAACTCCGCCAAAGCCGCTGTCATTCGTCCTGCCGACGCGCACGCCACGCTGCCGCCCGCCGCCTGTCCGCATCCTGCGCTCGCACCGCCCACGCCACCACGCGCAGCTGTCCCGAGAACGCCAATCGGGCGCCAGAGCTTCCACCCGACGCCATTTCCTCCGCCGCTCGTGCTTGCCCACTTGCTCACGCGCCGAGACCGAGCCACACGCCGCCCACGCGCCGTATCTCCTGGCACACAGCGGCTTCCGGGAGTCGGATCAGTGGATGCCTACGGTCTGATAATGTCTGTTATGTCGCGCTCCGGCTTGCGCGGCCCAGCTAGAGCCCCAAAGCCCTCCTGCGGTCCCGTCCGTGCGATTCCATCATTAGGTCAAGGGAATCGAGGGCCCGGACGGCAGCGGTTGCGACTTAGCGCTTGGGGGGCACGTAGATGGGCGGCAGGCGGCGCTTGTGCTCGGAGGCGCGCATGGCCTCGCGGACTCGCGAAAGCGCGGGCGCGGGCATGGCCGTGGGATCTTTGGTGGCCATGGCGCGGAGTGCGAGGTCGAGTTGGCCGTAGGACATGCCCAGCTCGTCCTCGTCGGTCTGGCCCGGCCACAGGCCGGCGCTGGGCGGCTTGTCGATGATGCGCTGCGGGATGGCGAGCTGGCGGGCGAGCTCGCGCACCTCGTACTTGAGCAGGCCGCCGATGGGCATCAGGTCGACGGCGCTGTCGCCGTACTTCGTGAAGTAGCCCATGGCGATCTCGGTGCGATTGCTGGCGCCGCACACCAAGTAGCTGCGGGTGGCGGCGAAGTAGTACAGCGAAGTCATGCGGAGGCGGGGCTTGATGTTGGCTCGCGCCAGGCGGTCGCCCTCGGGCAGGACTTCGAGCAGGGCCTGATAGGCGGGCGTGAGGTCGGCCTCGGCGGTCTCGATGTCCAGGGTGTTGGCCACGAGGCGAGCGTCCTCGGCGTCCTGAGGCTCGCTCTCGCAGGGGAGGATGACGCCGAGCACTTTGCGTCGGAAAGCGCGCTGGGCGAGGGCCGCGGTGACGGCGGAGTCGATGCCGCCACTGAGCCCTAGCACCAGACCCTCGGCCTCGGCGTCGTGGACGATGGTGCGGATCCAGGCAGCGATGTCGTCGGCCAGGCTCATGTCGCGCTCCGGGGAGGTTCGAGGTCGACCCACCGCCCGGTGCGCGAGGACTGGTAGGCCGCGGCCATCACGCGCTGGACGGCGATGGCGTCGTGGATGCTCGGGCGCGCCGGGCGGTCCTCGACGATGCAGGTCAGGAAGTTGTGGAGACAGGCGATGTGGGCCCGCACCCAGCCCACGGGGCACTTGGGGCTGGGGAGCGCGGCGGGTCGGGGATAGCGCTGGACGGTCTGGATGGCCTTGAAGCCGCGGTCGCCGCCATGGGGACCGGGCGCGTCGCGGTGGTCGTAGGCGTAGAGCCAGTTGGGAGCCATGAGGTCGAACCTCAGAGCGCCCTGGTTCCCGTGGATGTCGAACTTCAGTTCGTCCTGGACGCCCGTGGCCAGGCGAGAGGCCTCGATGGTGCCCAGCGCTCCGTCGGCCAGCTCCACCATCAGGAGGGCCAGATCGTCGACCTCGACGGGGGCTGTGCCGCCGTCGGCAGTGGGCCGCTCGGGGATGAATGTGGCGCACCGCGCTGAGACGCGCGCCATCTCGCCGGCCAGGTGGCGCATGAGGTCGATGATGTGGGAGCCGAGGTCCAGGAGGGCCCCGCCCCCTGCGGCCTGGCGGTCGAGGCGCCAGGACATGGGCCGCGAGGGCTCGATGTAGCCCGAGTGGAGGTAGCCGGCGCGGTAGCTGAACAGGCGCCCGCAGAAGCCCTCGTCCACGAGCTCCTTGGCCCGGAGGGTGGCGGGCAGGAAGCGGCACTGGAAGGTCATCTGGTGCCTCACGCCGGCGGCGCGTTCGGCGGCCGCGGCCACCTCCTCGGCCTCCGCCAGGTTTCGGGCCAGGGGCTTGTCGCAGTAGAGGTGCTTGCCCGCCTCGAGGGCCGCCACGCAGGCATCGCGGTGGGCCGCGTTGGGGGTGCACACGTGCACGACGTCCACGTCGGGGTCGTCGACGACCTCTCGGTAGTCCGTGGCGGCGTGCTTGTAGCCGCCGCGCTCTGCAGCCCGCCGCGCGGTGTCCTCGTGGGCCGTGCACACGGCCACGAAACGGGGCTGCACGGGCGGTGGATCGTAGAGGAACGGGAGGCTGCGGTAGGCGTAGGTGTGGATCGCCCCCATCGAGCCGTAGCCGATCATCCCGACTCCGAGCTCCGGGATGCTTTCACCCATGGGCGCTCTCCTGCCGTTCGATGGCGCGGGACGGCGATATTATAGCCGACCTGGGAATCGTCTTCAACGCCTTGGCCGGTGCGGAATCTTGACATTGGGCGCCCCTACGCTATACTTGACCTCGATGCCGGACAGTGCCGGCCCGGACGCTCGCGAGGGGCCGCCATGAAGCTGATCATCGCCAGGGGGCCGAACAAGGGCTCGCTCTTCGACGTGCCCGACGAGCGGTGCACCATCGGCCGTGCCCACTCGAACCGCGTGGTGCTCTACGACCGCCGCGTCTCCGCGCACCACGCGGCGGTCGAGCCCCAGGATAGCGGCTACGAGATCCGCGACCTGGGCAGCTCCAACGGCACCTACGTCAACGGCTTGCTCATTACGCGTTCGCGCCTCCGCCCCGGCGACGCCATCCAGCTCGGGGACACCGTGCTGGCCTTCGAGCGCCTGCCCCAGCAGGAGGCGGAGCCGCCCTCCTTCGAGGTCGTGCGCGACGCCCCCGAGCAAAGCTCCACCATCCGGGCCACGGTCAAGCAGAAGGACTCCTCGACCATCGTCGGAGCGCGGCGGAAGAAGGTCGACGTGGATGCCCTGCGGGAGGATCGCCGCAAGCTCCTCGCCCTCTACCGCGTGAACAGCGCCATCAACTCCGTGCGCGAGACCCACGAGATGCTGTGCCGCGTGCTGGAGGAGATCTTCGACGTGCTCAATGCCGAGCGGGGCTTCGTCATGCTCCTCGACCAGGAGACGGGGGCCCTGTTGCCCGCCGCCATGCGTCGCCGCCGCGCCGAGGACGATGCTCCCCAGGTGACCATCAGCCGCACCATCGCCCGCCAGGTGATCGAGCAAGGCGAGGCGGTGCTCAGCGCCGACGCCGCCCACGACGAGCGCTTCGCCGCCTCCGAGAGTATCGTGGCCCACGGTATCCGCTCCGCCATGTGCGCCCCTCTGCACGGGCGGGCCAGCCTCCAGGGCATCATCTACCTGGATAACGTGGGCTCCGCCCACAGCTTCACCCCTCGCGACCTCCGGCTGCTCACCGCCATGGCCAACCAAGTGGGCATCGCGGTAGAGAGCTCCCGCCTGGTCGAGGCTCGCGTGGCCGGCGAGCGCTACGCCGCCATCGGCCAGGCCGTGGCCGGGCTGTCCCATTACATCAAGAACATCCTGGGCTGCACTCAAGGCGGCGCTGCCATCGTCCAACGCGGGCTGGCCACGAGCGACCTGGAGGCCGTCCAGCGAGGGTGGGAGATCGTGCGCCGCAACGAGGCCAAGATCTCCGAGCTGGTGCTCGACATGCTCAACTATTCGGGCGCCGCAGAGCCCCTCACCCGGCCCTCGCAGGTCAACGACATCGTCCGCGAGACCGCCGAGGACGTGGCTCCCCAGGCGGAGAAGGAGGTGCGGGTGGAATGCGACCTCGCTCCCCACCTCCCCGAGGCCCGGGTGGACCCCAACGCCGTTCACCGCTGCCTGCTCAACCTGGTGTCCAACGCCATCGATGCCCTTCCCGACGCCGGTGGCGTCGTGCGCCTCGCCACCCGCTACGATCGGGACGAGCAGGCGGTACGAATCGCCGTCACCGACAACGGCTGCGGCATCGAGCCCGAGCTGATCCCCACGCTCTTCAACGTCTTCGTGAGCACCAAGGGCTCCAAGGGCACGGGCCTGGGGCTGGCCGTGGTGGACAAGCTGGTGAAGGAGCACGGGGGCCGGGTGGAGGTCGCATCCAGCCCCGGCGAAGGCAGCGCCTTCACCCTCGTCTTGCCCCTGGAGCCGGAGAGCGACGTCTCGGAGACGGCCCGGCCCGCCGCCCCCCCGTCCTGAGGTCCGCGCGTATGGCTGGCCATCCCACCGCCCCCCGGAGGCCCTCCCCGCCCTGGAAGGCTGTGTGCCTGGTCCTGGGGCTCTACGCGCTCCTCCTGGGCGGCCTGGCAGCGCGGGCCCGGGGCTCTGGGTCCGAGATCGCTGAGATTCTAGTGACCGCGGAATCGGCCATGGTCGCGGTGGGGGCGCCTTTCTTCCTTGTGGCGGCTCGGCGGATGCGGGGAGGGCTGCGGCGGGCCCTGTGTGCCGCCGGCCCGCTGCTGCTGGTCTTCGCTCTGTCGCTTGCCATCCGGGGCATCGCCGACGACGCCGGGCGCCAGGCCGGGGCTTTCGCCTGGGCGCAGGTGTTTCTCCTTTCCTTCGCTCTGCTGCTGTGGGGCTTCGCGACGGGCCTGGCGCGCCTGGGCGCCCGCCCCACGGCGGCTCAGGCGGCAGCCACCCTGGTGGGCCTGGCCATGGTGGGCAACCTTTTCTACGCGAATCCCTTCATCGAGGCGCACGAGCCTGGGCCGGGCAAGCTGCGGGCCGTGAAGGCGGCCCTGTGGACGAATCCCTGGGTCATCGCGCTGCGCAGCATTCTGGAGGAGGACCCGCTCCAGACGGAAGGGCTCTACGCCGTCACCGTCGTCCACTGGTACGACGTCCGCTACCCAGGCACGGAGGTCGAGGGCACGGCTTCCCGCGTGGGGCTCTTGAGCGGCGCCTACGCCGCGTCGGCCCTCGTCGTGTGGGGCCTGAGCTGGCTGGCGCTGGGGGTGCGGCGAGGGGCTGGACGGGCCGCGGCGAGGGCGCGGGGCCCGCGTGCCGGGCCGCCGGCCCGCTGATCCCAGGATGCGCGGCGCCCGGAGGGAAACAAAGGGGCCGCCCCCCGCCATCCCCTGCCCTCCTCCATGCGCTCACTTGCGCTGGGCGAGGCGGGCCCGGACGCGGAGACGGAGGGCGTTGAGGCGGATGAAGCCCGCGGCGTCGGCCTGCCGATAGACCTCGTCGGCCTCGAAGGTGGCCAGCTCGGGCTGGTAGAGGGAGACGGGGGACTTGCGGCCCACCACCGTGCAGTTGCCCTTGTAGAGCTTGAGCCGCGCGGTGCCCGTGACGTTGGCCTGGGCCTCGTCGATGGCCGCCTGGAGCGCCTCCCGCTCCGGCGAGAACCAGAAGCCGTAGTAGACCAGCTCGGCGTAGCGAGGCATGAGGCTGTCGCGCAGGTGCATCACCTCGCGGTCCATGGTGATGCTCTCCACGGCGCGGTGTGCGGCATGGAGGATGGTGCCGCCGGGGGTCTCGTAGACGCCGCGGCACTTGATGCCCACGAAGCGGTTTTCCACCATGTCCACGCGCCCGATGCCGTTTTGCCCGCCGAGCTGGTTGAGGTGGGCGAGGAGCCGGGCCGGGCGCATCCGCTCGCCGTCCACGGCCACGGGGTCGCCCTCCTCGAAGGTCACTTCCACGTACGTGGGCTCGTCGGGGGCGTCCTGGGGCGAGTTGGTGAGGACGAACATCTCGTCGTCGGGCTCCCGCCAGGGGTCCTCGAGGATGCCGCCCTCGAAGCTCAGGTGGAGGAGGTTGCGGTCGCAGCTATAGGGCTTCTCGGGGGTGGCGGGCACGTCGATGCCGTGCTCCTCGGCGTAGGCGATGAGGGCCTGGCGGGAATCGAGGTCCCACTCCCGCCAGGGGGCCACCACCTGGATGTCGGGCTCCAGAGCGAAGTAGGTGAGCTCGAAGCGCACCTGGTCGTTGCCCTTGCCCGTGGCTCCGTGGCTCACGGCGTCGGCGCCTTCGTGCCGGGCGATCTCCACCTGGCGCTTGGCGATCAGGGGACGGGCGATAGAGGTGCCCAGCAGGTAGGTGCCTTCGTAGACGGCGTTGGCCCGGAGGATGGGGAATAGGAAGTCGCGGACGAACTCCTCGCGGAGGTCCTCGACGTAGACCTTGCTGGCTCCCGTCTGGCGGGCCTTCTGGCGCACGGGGTCGAGCTCCTCGCCCTGGCCGAGGTCGGCGCAGAAGGCGACGACCTCGCACCCGTAGGTCTCCTGGAGCCACTTGAGGATCACGGAGGTATCGAGGCCGCCGGAATAAGCCAGTACGATCTTGTCGATGGAGGGGCTCATGGGGTCTCTCGCTTCCTGGGCTCGAGGATGGTTCGGGGTCACGGTCGAGCGGCGCGTCAGCGTTGCCTGGTGACCTTCGGGGGGTTGATGTAGTCGTGGTATTTCTCGCGGACTCGGGCCACGGAGGCATCGCCGAGGTGGATGAAGATGCGGTAGTCGAAGCGGAGCTGCTCGCCGGCCTTGAGGGTGTACTCGCCGGTTTCCCCGGAGTCGGGCTGGAAGTAGGAGATGCCGAAGGGGTTGGCGGTCATCAGGCCGTAGTCGCGCACGTGCCAGTAGGTCGGGTAGCGGAAGTTGGTGGGGGTGTCGAAGACGGCGATGCCCACCAGCTTGCCGCGCACGGGGCCGCTGTAGTCGCACCATACGGCGCGGCGTCCCCACGTCTCGTCCTCGCCGATGGCGCCGTAGGAGTTTTCGATGCTGCCGTCTTTGTTGCCGTCCATCGAAGTGGCCACGCGCACGGAGCAGAGGCCGCCCTCCTTGGTGTCGCCGAAGGTGACCTTGCGCGAGGTGGCCTTGAAGGTCACGCTGAGGTCCATGATCCGCTCTTCGGGGCTGGCGGCGTAGACTCGCACCTCGCGCTCCTCGCTGCACAGCTTCTTGCCCCGGTTCGAGACCCAATCGAGGTCCTGGCGGAGGAGGGCCGCCACGGGACCGTCGCTGAGCTCCTTGACCCTCCGGCTCACCTGGCGGCCGTGGCCTTTCTCCTCCGACCAGTTGTCCGCCCCGCTCACGTCGCCGTGGGCCACCCACAGGCTCTTGTGGTGAGGGTGGTCGGTGGTCTCTCCGGGCACGTTGTCGACCAGGGGATAGCTGCGGGTGATGGGGGTCTGCTCGGGGCCGTAGAGCGGGTAGAAGAAGGGCCGCGCCCAGTCCTTGGCGAAGTTGTAGGTGGTGAAGAGCTTGCCCCGCACGAAGAAGTGCACGGCGTCGCCGTCGCGGGTGGCCTCCGCCGCCTTGCCCCCTGCCCTGCTGCCCCGGCCGGTTTCGAGCAGGTAATGCTTCTCCTCGCCGGGGGGAATGTGGTCGAGCATCCAGCACAGCTCGCCGCGCACCACCTGGCAGGGCACCACTCGCTGGGTGGTCTCGTCGGTGAGCTTGGCCTTCTTCGCTCGGCCGATCGGCATGCCCATGGGGACGTCGTGGCGGGGCCGCGGCCCTGCTTCCACCACCAGCCGGCTCTTGGCCATAGGAACAACCCTCCTCCGCAGGAACGGGAGCGGGGTGAGTCGCCGCCTCCCGATAGCAGCGGCCTATGGGCGAAACACCTCGCGCAAGTAGTCCAGCGACCGCGTGGCGATGGTCTGGGGATCGGGCGAGAAGTCGAACACCTCGACCGACACCCAACTCTCGTAGCCGATGTCGCGGAGAGCAGCGGCGATGGGATGGAAGTCCACCTCGCCGAAGCCCGGCCCCCGCAGGTTCACGTCGTTGGCGTGCACGTGAGCCAGGTGGTCCTTGCTCTCGCGGATGATCGTCTCGGGCGGGCGCTCCTCCTCGCCCACCATGGCCTTCACGTCTAGATGCAGGCGCACCGCGGGGCAGTCCACGGCCTCGATGAGCCGCACCGCCTCGTCCTTGGTGCGCAGGAAATTGGTCTCCTTGCTGGTCAGCGGCTCGAGGGCGATGGTCACGCCGTGGCGGGCGGCCTCGTCGCCGCAGGAGCGGAACATGGCCACGCTGCGCTCCCAGGCCGCCTCGTAGGTGTCCCCCTCGGCCACGTTGCGCTGTCCCGGCGAGCCGAACACCATCACCTGGCCGCCCAGGTCGCGGCACAGGCGGATGAGGGCGAACATGAAGTCGCGGGTCCGCTCTCGCGCCGCCTCGTCGGGGCCGTTGATCGACAGGCCCTTGGGGCTGGAGAGCAGCCAGTGGAGCCCCACGATGGCCATGCCTGCCTCCTCGGCCGCTCGGCGCACCTCCGCCGCTCGGCCCGCGGGCAGCTCACGGATGTCTTCCGCCAGCGTGAAGGGAGCCACCTCCACCCCCTCGTAGCCCACCGACGCAGCGTAGCGCAGCACCCGCTCGAGGGGCCACCCCTCGAACAGCTCGTTGCAGATGGCGAATCGCATCCTCGTCGTCCTCCGCCGCCCGGTCGCGGGGCTAAGTGATGTTCAGCACCTGGATGCTCGCCGCTGCGAGCACCGCCTGGACCGCTTGCGCCGCGAATACCACGGCGAAGGCAGCCAGACGATACGGAGCCAGCCGCTCGACCTCGGCCGCCGCCCCCACGGCGCAGGCGGGCATCAGGAACATCCACAGCCGGGCCACCTCGCCGCGGTTGGCGCCCGCCAGGTCGAGCGCCACCAGGAGGCCGGCCAGGATCAGCGTCGGCCAGTCCCCCGCTCGTAACCCCTTCGTCCGCAGGGCTCTGAGCTCACGCAGGCTCCTGGCCACGAACAGGCAGGCCACAGGCACCCCGAGGAAGAAGCCGTACTCCAGGGGGTTGAGGACCAGCCACGTCCAATAGCCACGCTGCGTCCGCGCGTTGAACTCCGCGTTGCCCTCCCAGCAGGCCCGCCACACGGCGAACGAGTTGTAGCCCACCACGGCGTACAGGACGCCCACCGGCACCAGCACCCCCGCGCCCCCGCAGGCCAGGAGCTTCGCCCAGGTTCCCGCCGGCCCCCTGCCCTGCCCCCGCCACAGGCCCACCACACCGAGCAGCCCCGTCCAACCCGCGACCACCGCGAACGACAGCGACAGAAACAGGCCCGCAGAAACCACCAGCCCCGCGGCGAACGCCCGCCGCCCGCTCCCCTTCTGCCCCGCCGTGAGCCCCAGCCAGCACGCGCTCAGTGCCAGCACAGGAAAACACACGTCCAGAGCAGGGCTGAACATGAGCAAGCTGGGCACCGCCGCCGCGAACCCCGCGGCGAGCAGAGCCGTCCGCCGTCCATAGAGGCTCCTGCCCAGCGCATAGGCGGGCAGGACCACCAGGCACCCCGCCAGGCGAACGACGAACGTGCCCAGCCACAAGCCGGCCATCTCCGCCGCCGTGCGGTCCCGCAGCAAGTGAGCGGCCCACGGCGTCTGCGCCAGGCGCACGCCGCCGCCCACCACGTCCTCGCACCCCCGCACAAAGGCGCGGGCCGCCTCGGGGTGCCCCTCGAAGACCCGGTTGAGACCCCAGAAGGTGACCAGCGGCCCGGCCGGATGGGTGCTCAACTGGGCGCGAAACCGCTGCCCCATCCACTTCTCGTAGCTGCGCAGCCGCTCCCCCAGGTCCTCCACCTCCCGCGCCGCCTCATGGTAGCTGCTCGCCCCGCGGCGGCCCAGGGCCACCAGCCCCGCCTGGTAGCCCGCCGGCGCCTGCCGACCTGCGGCGATCTGGGCCAGCAACGCAAGGACCGCGATCCCGACCAGCAAGAGAGCCTCCCGAGCCCGGCTCGCGGCTGCCGCCCCGCGCCATGCCAGGGCTACCACGGCGCCCAGGACGGCGAACACCACCAGCGGCTGCCACACCTGCCCCCAGGCGGGCTGTGCGACCCGGGGCCACGACCAGTCCCGAGCGCCTAGCGGGAACTCACCCCACAGCACACCGGCGAGCGCAGCAGCGGTCAGGCCCGTCGCGAGGGCGAGCAGCACTGCCGCGCGCCGTCCCGCCTCGCCGCTCATGGGCTGCCCGATGCGTGGGATAAGGTGTCAAAGAGCATACGGATCGCCGGCACCACCCGGTCCTCCAGCGGTCGTCGGGCCCGCTCGGCGGGGTGCGGCTGCCCACCAGGGAATCGGGCGGAGTATAGCATCTTGTCCTGGGGGAGTCAACCGCCCGCCGGGAGCCGCAAGCGCCGCGCCGGCGCCGCCGGGGCCCCCCGGCGGCGCCCCGCTCGCGTCCGGGGTCGGCCGTCAGCGGCGTAAGCATATGATATGGCGACACTTCCAGAGTTAGCTGGACGACCGCGGCCCGCCTGCCGCGTACCGCCTCGCCCGCGCCCTACGTGTGCTATAAGCACCTACATAAGAGAGAGTTACGATGCCCCCGCTTCGTGTGGCCCGGGGCTGTGATGTACGTGTCGCTGCGCGGGCCGGGCGTGCGAGCCGGCGTGCGACGCGGGTGGTCGGCGCTCTCGACCTCGGGGCCGGTCAATTTTTATTTG
>JBKHIY010000077.1:0-21077 GCA_046538415.1 Candidatus Brocadiia bacterium
GGGGAATACGATACACTCTCGGGCGGCGATTTGCAAGGCCCGTTTCATCCCTCGCCGTGCCCTGCGCAGGGACACGGGGCATGCGACAGCGCGCTCGGACTACAACGTAAGGGATTAGCAGATAAGCGCTTAGCTGTCATCGATGGGGTCCGACGCCCCGCCGCCTCCGCGGCCCGGGCGCCGCCGCGGAAAAGGCGTTGACCCCCACGCTCGGGGCCTGGTATACTCCCCCAGGCTCGTTCTGCCGCGTCCATCTGCAAGGAGACTCAGCGATGAAGCACTGGGCGGGATGGCTCGCCGTGGTGGCCCTGAGCGCGGGATGCTTCGCCGGCGAAGAGGCGAAGGAAGGGGGGTGGGTGGCGCTATTCGATGGCGAGAGCCTCGAGGGCTGGAAAGCCAGCGAGAAGGCCGACGCCTGGAGCGTGCGCGACGGCATGCTCGCCGCCGAAGGGGGCCGCAGCCACCTCTTCTACGTGGGGCCCGTGGAGGACCACGACTTCAAGAACTTCGAGTTCCAGGCCGAGGTAATGACCACCCGAGGCTCCAACTCGGGCATCTACTTCCACACCCGCTACCAGGAGCGGGGCTGGCCCCGCCAGGGCTTCGAAGCCCAGGTGAACAACACCCACGGCGACTGGAAGAAGACCGGCAGCCTCTACAACATCGTGAACGTGCGCAGGGCCCCGGCCAAGGACAACGAGTGGTTCGACTACCATATCGTGGTCGACGGCAGGGAGGTGACCATCGAGATCAACGGGGAGGTGGTGACCGAGTGGACCCAGCCCGAGGACGCCCGCCGCAAGCTCTCCAGCGGCACCTTCGCCCTCCAGGCCCACGACCCCAAGAGCAAGGTCTACTACCGCAACATCCGGGTCAAGCCCCTGCCCGACTAGCGCCCCCGGGGGGGCCCCCCCCGGCGCAGGCCGTCTTTGTGGTGGGCAAGGGGGCGGCTCAGGCGCGGCCGGCGTGGGTCATTCCCCGCAGGCACCAGCGCCGGCGTTCGTCGCGGCGGCGGTCCTGCTCGTCGTGGCGGCGCATGGCCTTCTGGACGCTTTCGGGCACGCGGGGCTGTTCGCCCAGGGACCTCTTCCAGGCTTGACTGGCCTCGTCGATGGCCTGGGCGATGGGGCCGTCGAGGTAGCCCGGGGGCATGTTCTTGGCGGGATGCCAGTGCGGGTCCTGGCACAGCTCGCGGAAGAGCTGGGGATTGTCGATGAGCAGGCAGGGGGCCCGCCAGTCGGGCACCTGCTTCTGCTTCTGGCGGAAGCCTCTGAAGAAGGGGTGGCCGACCACGAAGTCGCCGAGCGAGTCGTACTCGCTCTCGCCGTTCACGATGTCGTGGATGTTGCCGCAAGAGACGGGGGAGAAGACGCAGGGGGATATTTCGCCGTCGGCGTAGATGTGGAAGTAGTATCTTCCGCCGGCGATGCAGCCCTCGACGAGCTGGCCGTCGTTCCAGAAGTCGCCGATGAAGATGGGCTTCTCCTCGGCCCGGAAGCGATAGAGCTGCTCGCGCAGCCATCGCCGCTGGTCGGCGGTGACCATCAGGTGGGGGTCGGGCTCGCGGCCGATGGGCTGGAGGATGAAGTACCAGCCGAAGAAGTCGCCTTCCTCGACGCGCCGGTCGATGAAGTCCTCGCTGGCCACCAGCGCGGCGTTCTGGCGGGTGACGGTGGCGGAGAAGCCGAACATCACGTCCCGCTCAGCCAGGAGGCGGCGCACCTGGTGGGTGCGGCTGTAGTAGTTCCTGCCCCGGCGGGTGTCGGACTCCATCTCGCCGCCCTCGATGCTGATGGCGGGGAACACGTTGCCCGTCTCGCCCAGGCGGTCGGCGGCGGGCTCGTCGATGAGCAGGCCGTTGGTGTAGACGAGGAAGCCCAGGTCGGGGAACTCGTGGGCGAGGCGGCTGATGGCCCGCTCCTCGCGTTCCCGCATGAAGGGCTCCCCGCCGCTGAGGGTGACGAGGGTGACGCCCATGGCCTGGACCTCGGCGACGGTGGCCCGGAGCATGTCGTAGGACATGTCCTCGCCCCGCCGGGTGCTCTTGGCGTAGCAGCCGGGGCAGTTGAGGTTGCAGCGTGCGGTGGGCTCGATGACCACGGTGCAGGGAGAGACGCCGGCGGCTCTTGGGGCCATGGTCGCCCGGCGCTTCATGTCCGCGGCCCACACGTAGGCCAGGCGCACCAGAGCTCGAGCCGCGCGGGGGCGCTCTTCGATGAGCCGGCAGACGAAGGGCCGCAGGGAGCGTCCGAACCACTTCTGGAGCCGCAGCGTCTCGTCGTGGGGCTGAAGCTCTTCGTAGCTGCGGCCCAGGCCCTCCGCCAGGCGGCGGACCACCCAGTCGCGGAAGAAGTCCGAGTGATGGGCCAGGTTCACCGTCTGGCCTAGGGCGGCGCGCGCCAGGCCGCCCTTGATGCGTGCCACGCGATCCGCAAGTGTCGTGACCACGGTAGCCCCCTCCTAGAAGCTTCGGGGTGCTCAGCTCCCCAAGGAGAGGTCGGCTTGGAATATCGCCCTATCGGTACTCGCCCGGCCTCCTGCCTCCTCTCGCCATCTAACCAAACGATTATAGCACGCCGCCGGCGGGCGGCGCAAACGCCGCCGCTCAGGCCCCGGGGGCCGCCGGCGGCTCCATGCCCGGGGGCCGGGGCGGGGCTTCGGCCGCCTGGGGCGAAATGGGCTGGCGGGCCTCGGCCTGCGGCGGGGCGGCGAAGACCCTGGCGGCGACGGCGGCTCGGTAGAGGGCCGCGGTCTCCCGGGCCATGCGCTCGCGGGAGTAGAGTCTCTCGGCTCGCTCGCGTCCCCGGCGCCCCAGGTGGCAGGCGAGGCCCTTGTCGTGGAGGAGGGGCAGAATCCTCTCCGCCAGGGCCTTCGGGGAGCGGCGGGGTACGAGGTAGCCGGTCTCGCCATCCACCACGGTCTCCACCATGCCCCCGCTGCGGGTGGCGACCACGGGCTTGGCGCAGGCCATGGCCTCCAGGGGCGCCAGGCCGAAGGGCTCCTCGCCCACGGTGGGGTAGACGACCACGTGGGCGGCGTTGTAGACCCAGGGCATCTCGGCGAAGGGAAAGGCCTGTATGGCCACGTGGTCCTCCAGGCCCATGTCCCGCACGGTCTGGCGCACCTCGTCGGCGTAGCCGGTGAGCTCGCCGATCCAGTCGAACACCTGGCCGCTGTCGCTGATCACGAGGACGGCGTCGGGGAAGTCCCGGAGCACGATCTCCAGGGCCTTCAGGGAGTCGCCGATCCCCTTCCAGGGGAGCATGCGTGCGGGATGGAAGATCACCTCTCGCCCGTGGAGGCCCAGCCGGTCGGCCCACTTGCGCACGCTGTTCTCGGGGGAGAAGAGCGCCAGGTCGATCCCGGGGCGGACCACGTGGAGGTTCTCGATGCCGCGGGTCTGCTCGCGGAGCGTGCGGGCCACGTGGTCGCAGAGGGCGATCACGGTGTCCCACTTGGCGCCCCGCAGCAGCTCGTCGCACAGGGCCTCGGCCCACACCTCGTGGACGGTGAGCAGGTTGGGAGTGCCGCCGGCCCACAGCTCGGTGAGGGCCATGGCGTGCTCGGGCACGAAGTGGTGAATGTTGTGGCCGTGGACCACGTCGATGGCGTAGGCGGCCACGAAGTCCAGGTACATCCGCTTCACGGCCACGAAGAGCTGGGGGTCGAGCTCCTCGGGGGCCAGCCCCCGCTCCGCCTTGCGCTTGCGCAGCCACTCCGCGTTCATCAGCTCCGTGCGGTGCACCTGGATGCCGTGGATGGTCGATTCGGTGGGCTGGCCCTCCAGCGAGCCCACCAAGGCGTGCACCGTGTGGCCCTGGCGGGCCAGCTCGGCCCCCAGGTCCAGCAGGTGCGACTCCACGCCTCCCGTGGTGGGGTGAAAGGCATAGTGGGTGAGGCACACCCTCATGGGATCCCTCCTCGTAGACGACCCCCGCGCGTCCGTGCGTCATGTGGGGCCGCCGACCTGGCCGGCAGGCCGCAAGCCCCGTGCGGGCCGCTTCTTCCTTGGTATGGCTATGCAACTGCCGTGCCGAGCCGCGGCCCCGCCCCAACCTCCGATGGCGCAAGACCATCGGGCACTCGGGCCAATACCGCCGCGCCCCGCGGCTGCCGCTCTGGCAGGGCCCGTCCTGCCATTCTGAGCGACCGGGGGGCGGCTCGGGGGAGGCCCTGGGCTGTAGTCGGAAGGTCGCAGGCCCCTGTCGCGTCTCCAGGAGGCCCCGCCACAGCGTCCACTCTAGCGCGCCGGGGGGACCTTGGCAAGCGAATTCTCCCTCGCCCGGCCCGGACGGTCGGGGGCTTGACACCGCCTCCTCCGCCGACTATATAGGAACCCGCGCCGGAGGCCGGGGAGACGGCCTGCCCGGCCTCCCACCGCCATCCCGGCCGGCGGCTCCCCGCCGCGGGCCACAACCGCGAAAGGGCAGGCCATGGCCAAGGAGAAGCTCAAGGTCGGGGTCATCGGCACCGGAATGATCGCCACCGCAGGCCACATCCCGGCGTGGAAAAACCTGGCCGAGGAGGTGGAGATCGCCGCGGTAGCCGATATCCTGGAGGACCGCGCCCAGCTCGTGGCACGCACCGAGGGCGTGCCCCACGCCTTCGGCGACTGGCAGGAGATGCTGGCCAAGATCCCCCTCGACATCGTCTCCGTGTGCACCCCCAACGCCTACCACCGGGAGCAGACCATCGCGTGCCTGAAGGCCGGGGCCCACGTGCTGTGCGAGAAGCCGGCGGCCACCTGCCAGGCCGACGCCGCCGCCATGTTCGACGCCGCCAGCGAGGCCGGCTGCGTGCTCCTGGTGGGCCAGAGCTCCCGCTTCTCCCAGAACGCCCAGGCGGCCAAGGAGATCGCCGACTCCGGCCGCCTGGGCGAGGTCTACTACGCCGAGACCTATTTCCTCCGTCGCCGAGGCGTGCCCACCTGGGGGCAGTTCCACATCAAGGAGCACTCCGGCGGAGGGCCCATCTACGACCTGGGGGTCCACGCCATCGACTGCCTCTACTGGCTGCTCGGTAATCCTCCGGTGCAGGCCGTGAGCGCGGCCACCTACACCAAGCTCAGCCGGCGCGACGAAGGGCTGGCCACGTCCCTGGCCGAGAGCGGAGCCCCCCTCGGCGTCCTCACCCCCCGACCCTACGACCGCCGCGACTTCGACGTCGAGGAGATGGCCGCAGGCTTCATCCGCCTTGAGGGCGGCGCCACCGTGTGCTTCAAAACGAGCTGGGCCGCCAACGTGCCCCAGAACACCGGCCAGACCCTCATCCTGGGCACCGAGGGCGGCCTGGTGCTCGAGCCCCTCACCCTGGTCACCAACATGGGCAGCTACCCCGTGAACGTGCGCCCCCAGGTGCCCCCCGACCGCAAGGTGGCCTTCAGCGGCCACTGGGGGGAGACCGCCCACATGCTTCGTGTCATCCGCGGCGAGGAGGAGCTGCTGGTCACCCGCGACGAGGTGCTCAACGTCATGGCCACCCTGGACGCTCTCTACAAGTCGGCCGCCGAAGGCCGAGAAACCTGGCTGGAATAGGAGACCCCCATGGCCGCGACCTACCGCGTGGGCGCCATCGGCTTCGCCCACATGCACATCAACAACGTCCTCGCCCTCTACGCCGCCCACCCCCAGGTCCAGCTCGTCGCCTGCGCCGACACCGTGCCCGACCGGCCCGAGCTGCGAAAAGGCCCTTACACCCGCCAGTGGAACCTCGAGCACGCCCTCGCCGACATCGGCGTGCCCAAGGCCTACGACGACTACCGCCAAATGCTCGAGGCCGAGGCCTTCGACATCATCATCTGCTGCTCCGAGAACGCCCGCCACCCCGACGTGGTCGAGGCCTGCGCCGCCGCCGGCGTCCACGTGTGCGTGGAGAAGCCCATGGCCGCCTCCATGAGCCACGCCCTGCGCATGGCACGGGCCGCCCGCGCCGCCGACACGCGGCTCATCGTCAACTGGCCCATGACCTGGAGCCCCGCGGCCCGCCAGGCCAAGGCCCTGGTCGACCAGGGCGCCATCGGCCGCGTGCTCGAGGTCAAGTGGCGCGGCGGCCATACCGGCCCCCTCGGCCCGGGAGCCAGGCACGAGGGGGTGGAGGACGAGGCGGCGCCCCTCAGCCCCACGGAGCTGGGCGCCACCTGGTGGCACCACATCGCCCCCGGCGGCGGCGCCATGGTCGACTACTGCTGCTACGGCGCCATGTTCGCCTACTGGGTGATCGGCCAGATGGGCCTCGCCGCCGTCGGCCTGCGGGGCAACCTGGCCAGCCCCTTCGGCGACGCCGACGACAACGGCGCCATGCTCGTCCGCTTCCCCCGGGCCATGGGCCTCTTCGAGGGCTCCTGGACCACCTGGCACCACGGCGTGCCCCATGGGCCCATCATCTACGGCACCGAGGGCACCCTGGTGATCGAGGAGCGCGACGGCCAGTCGGTGGTCCGCGAGGAGCACGCCAAGGGCCACAGCGATGTCCACCGCCCCGAGGCCCTGCCGGAGGGGCGCCACGACGTGGCCCACGAGTTCATCCACCACCTGGAGACCGGCGAGCCGGTCCATCCCACCCTGGACCTCGATTTCAACCTCGGGGCCATGGCCATCCTCGACGCGGGCCTGCGCGCCGCCGTCTCGGGCAAGCTGGAGACCGTCGACGGCCCCCCCTGGTGCGTCGGCTGAGCCCCCCGCCCGCGGCCCATGGAAGAAGCCGGCCCCGCCGAGCGCGGGACCGGCTTCAGTCGGTGGTGTGCCGTCGGGCCCGACGGGCCCGTCGACCCGTCAGGTCGACGGCCACCTCAAGTCGGATATGCTCACTGGATCACCTCCTTTCTGCAAAAGGCCTCGCCTGGGGACCCCCTGCTCGGGGACAGGCCCGCCAGGCCTCTTGCCCGTCGCGCCACGTTCGCGCGACCCGAGACGGCGGACACCAGCGGAATCGCGCCCGCCGCCGCATAGCCTACCCCCGCCGGCCGCAGGATGCAAGCGCTTTCCGGCGCGCCCGGCGCGTTTGACAGGAGGTGCGGGCCGGCCTACACATGGGGGCGCCTCGACCCGGCCATCCTCGGCAGGAGCCCGGTTCATGTTCCTCTCGAGAGCTCTGCCCTTGTCGCTCAGCCTCGCTCTTCCCGCGCTGGCCGCGGCGCGCGACTACGTGCCGCCGCCCGGCGCGGGCTATGTGGACGTCCAGCGCGACGGCGGGGCAAAGGGCGACGGCCGGACCGACGACACCCGCGCCCTCAAGGCCATCATCGAGGCGGGCAAGCACCACCCCCACCCCGAGTTCGGTTCCGCGCGCCTCATCTACTTTCCCAACGGCGTCTACCTGGTCGGCGAGCCTATCGTGGTGGGCGACAAGAAGAAGGCCCTCATCGGCCAGAGCCGCGAGGGCGTGGTGCTCAAGCTCCGCGACCGCGCGCCGAGCTTCCAGAACGCGGCCAAGCCCACCCCCTTGCTCAACGTGCGGGGCAAGCGCCACTTCGCCCAGAACTTCGCTCAGCGGATCCACAACCTGACCATCGACGTGGGGGCCGGCAACCCCGGCGCCGCGGGCGTCGAATACCACACCAACAACAGCGGCGATATGTTCAACGTGCTCATCAAGACCTCCGACCCCCAGCGCCGCGGCGCCGTGGGACTCTCCATGGTCACCGGCTCTGGGCCGGGGCTCATCCACAAGGTGGGCATCGAGGGCTTCGAGGTGGGCGTGCTCTACACCGGCAGCCTCCACAGCATGGCCTTCGACCGCATCGAGCTGCGCGGCCAGCGGCGGGTGGGCTTCGAGGTCCGGGGCAACACGGCCTCCATCAGCCGCCTGGCCAGCCGCAACCGGGTCACCGCCCTGCGCAACGCCGGCGGCCACGTGGTGCTCGTGGAGGCACAGCTCGTCGGTGGAGCGGGCGACGCGACGGCGGTGGTCAACGAGAAGGGCGGCTTCTTCTGCCGCGACGTGCGGACCGAGGGCTACGGAGCGGCCATCCGCAGCGGCGAGCACACGGTCGAGGGCCCGGGCGTCGCGGAGTTCGCCTGGCCCCGCGTCCATCGCCTCTTCGACGGCCCGGCGCGGTCTCTGGGCCTGCCCATCGAGGACCCCCCGGTGCCATCCCACCCTGAGCCCGACCAGTGGACGGTGGTGGAGCCGGAGGGGCCGAAGGCCGACCTCACGGCGCCCCTCCAGCGGGCCATCGACGCGGGGGCGGAGTATGTCTTCGTCTCCGCCGCCAAGTTCGGATACCTCCGCGACACCATCCGCGTGCGGGGCCGCGTGCGGGTCATCGCCGGCGCCCCCACTCGCTACCGCTCGCAGGGCTTCACCCACGACGAGCTTCGCAGCTACAAGCCCCTGGTCGTCGACCGGGCGCCCGACAAGCGGCCCGTGTGGCGCATCGAGGACGGCGAGCCCGAGGTGGTGATGCTCAAGCTCCTGGGCGACAGCTACGGCGATGCGGGATGGGGCGTCGAGCACGCCTCCGCCCGCACGCTCGTCCTCTGGGGCGCGGGAGGCCACTACAGGAACACCGTGACGGGCGGAAAGGTCTTCTTCATCGACGCAGGGCCCTCCCCCGGCTCCGTGCTCCAGGGGCCGCAGAAGGCCTGGGCCTGGCAGACCAATACCGAGAGCTACACCCACAACCCCCACATCCTCAACCGCGGCGCCACCCTCTGGATCCTGGGCATCAAGACCGAAAAGGACCGCACCATCCTCACCACCACCGCCGGCGGAGCCAGCGAAGTGCTCGGCGGACTCCTCTACAAGAACCGCCAGCGCATCGGACAAGCCCCCGCCTTCGTCAACCGCCAGAGCCGCATGGCCTGCTCCTACCGGGTCACCGGCAAGAGATACGACGTGCACGTGCTCGAGGAACGCGACGGCCAGCGGCGTACGCTCCGCGCCAGCCAGACCTATGGCCGGCGGGTGCCCCTCTACGTAGGCGGGCCGGCCGCAGCGACCAGAAAGGACAGCCCGGAATGAATACTGGATGCTCGATGCTGGATGCTGGATGCTCGATGCTGGATGCTGGATGCTGGATGCTGGATGCTCGATGCTGGATGCTGGATGCTCGATGCGGGCCTCTGCCCCCGGGCCTGTGGTCCCTCGCCTCGCTGCTCAAGCAGGCCCTGTTGGCCCCTGCTCTCGTGGGGTTCCTGGTGCTCGTGGCCGCCAGCGTGTGTGCCGGGCAGCGGGAGGCCGAGGAGCCGCTGTGCATCAGCGGCATCTACCCCAGCCTCGCCGCCCTCTCCGACGCCCGCAGCGAGTGCGGCATCGGCGCCGTGGTGCCCTGGGCCGGCAGCCTGTGGTTCATCACCTACCCCGCCCACTACGGCGACGGCAAGCTCTACCAGGTGGACGATGCTCTCCGCCTGCACCTCCGCCCCGAGAGCTGTGGCGGAACTCACGCGGGACGCCTCGTCCACCGGGAGACGAATCAGCTCGTCATCGGCCCCTACGTGATCGACGCGGAGGGCCGCGTGCGGGCCTACGACGTCCGCGCCCGCATCACCGCCATCCTCCGCCACCTGGCCGAGCCGGCGAGGAAGGTCTACGTGTTCGACATGGAGGGCGCGTTCTTCGAGCTCGACCTCGCTTCCCTCCAGGTCGATCGCCTGTTCAAGGTCCAGAAGCGGGGGGTCACCGGCAACCACGGCAAGGGCGGCTACACGGGCCAGGGCCACGCCGTGGTGGCCAATAACGGCGGCGGGGGCGGGCTGGCCGAGTGGGACGGGAGGAGCGAGAAGTGGACCGTCGTCGAGCGCACCCAGTTCTGCGAGGTCACCGGCCCCGGCGGCATCCGGGGCGCGCCCGACGATCGCAGCCTGGAGCATCCCCTGTGGGCCACGGGCTGGGACCGGCGGTCGGTGATCCTAAAGGTCCGCGACCACGGGGCGTGGCACACCTACCGCCTGCCCAAGGGTTCCTACACCCACGACGCGGCGCACGGCTGGTTCACGGAGTGGCCGCGCATCCGCGAGGTGGGCGAGGGGCGCACGATGCTCGACTTCCACGGACTGTACTTCGACTTTCCCCCGCGCTTCCGCCAGGGAGCCACGGGCGGCATCCGCCCCATCTGCATCCACCTGCGCATGACCCCCGATTTGTGCACCTGGAAAGGCCGCCTGGTGCTCGCCTCCGACGATACCTCCGTGATGCGAAACCCCCTGGGCGGCCAGCCCCAGTCGAACCTCTGGTTCGGAAGCCTCGACGACCTCGGCTCCTGGGGACGGCCCCTGGGCTGGGGAGGCCCCTGGGTGGGCGACGAGGTGGAGGCCGGCGTGCCCTCCCAGCCCTACCTCCTCGCCGGCTTCCCCAGGCGGGCGCTCCACATCTCCCATCGGGCGGACGCCCCCGTGGATTTCACGCTGGAGATCGACCGCCGGGGCGACGGGACGTGGTCGCCCTACCAGACCCTCACCGTGCCCGCCGCCGGCTACGGCTGGCACATCTTCCCGCCCGAGCTGGAGGGCGAATGGGTCCGGATTACAGCGAGCCGGGACTGCAAGGTAAGCGCCTATTTCCACTACGCTTCCGAGCCCCATCCCGCGGCGGGCGAAAAGCTCTTCGCCGCCCTGGCCCCGGTGGACGGCGAAGCGCCGCGGACCGACGGCGTGCTCCTGCCCTTCGACGACAAGCTGTGGTTCCTCGCCCAGACCTCGGGCAGCGACGAGCGTCGGCTCTACGCCATCGACCAGGACGTGGCCTTCCACCGCCGGGCCACCGGCGACGACGCGGCGGGCAAGAAAGCGGAACGCAAGCTGCTCTCCGTGGCTCCCAAGGCCGAGCCCTTCGCGCCTCTCTACGAGGGCATCGCCATCGGCTCCGACCGGGCCTCGGCCATCGTCCGCAAGGGGGGCAGGACCTGGCGGCTGCCCAAGGCCGATCCCGTCTACGACGCCATGGCCGGCACCCGCCAGCTCCGCGAGGTGGTCACCGAGCGCTACCTGATGAACTGCTGCGGGATCTTCTACGAGGTGCCAAGGGGCGACTTCGCGGGCCTCAAGCCCATCGCCGCCCACGGCAAGCACATCGCCGACTACTGCACCTGGCGGGGCCTGCTGGTCGTGGCCGGCACCCGGCGCGACGCCTCCGGCGACGGCCACCTCTTCCGCTCCCCCGAGGGCGACGGCCTGTGGTTCGGGGCCATCGACGACCTGTGGCAGTTCGGCCACGCCCGGGGCGTCGGCGGCCCCTGGCGTGACACCGAGGTGACGGCCGGCCAGCGCTCCGACCCCTACCTGATGGCCGGCTTCGACCGCAAGAGCGTCGAGCTGTCCCACGACGCCGACGCCGCGGTGACCTTCACCATCGAGGTCGATTTCCTCCACACCGGCACCTGGCGGCCCTACGCCACCCTCGAGGTGCCGCCCGGCGAGACCGTACGTGAGACCTTCCCTGAGGGCTACAGCGCCCACTGGGTGCGGGTCGTGTCCGACCGCCCGTGCACGGCCACGGCCTGGTTCACCTACGAGTGATGGGGGAACTCAGCGGCGGGCGGGGGCGATCTCCAGCCGCAGCTCCTTCCCCGCCTCCAGCTCCACGGCGAGGCCTTCGTGGAGCTGGCGGCCGGTGTGCTTTGCCTCGGTCCCCGCGGCGAGGTCGCGCACGAGGTAGCTGGCATCTGCCTGGACGGTGAACCACTCGGGGAACTGGTTGATCCGCGGATAGTCGAGGGGGAGGTGCATCTGGACCTTGTGGCGGGGCACGTCGAAGAGCAGGGTGCCGCCCCACGGCTCGCCGGCGCGGAGGCTGAGGCACAGGGTGCCCTGGTGCTGGACGGCTCCGAGGCACAGGTCGCGGCGCCAGGGTCGGACGGTGGCTCCCTGGGTCTTCCACAGGGCGTACATGATGGCGGTGCGGGCCGAGTTGCCGTCGCCGTGCCATCCCTCGATGACGCCGTCGGGGCGTTGCTTGCTCCACATGTCGCGGATTTCGGAGTCGATCCAATCGGCGGCGGAGGGGATAGGCTCGCGGTTGTACAGGTTGATGGCCCCCTCGATGGAGTCGGCGAATTCGTCGGCGGAGCCCCAGTTGTGGGTGGTGAGGTGGTCCTTGAGGTTGCCCAGCACGTGGCGGACGGCCTGGCGGTAGGACTCGGTGCCGTCGACCAGGTAGAGGGTGTAGACGCCGTTGTAGTTGTAGCCCCAGGTATCGCAGAAGCGGTCGTCGTGGTCGCCGGTCTTAGGGTTGATGGAGTTGTAGAGCATCCCGTGCTCGGTGCGTCCCACCTCGAGGATGCGGTCGAACATCTCGTGGATGGGCTGCTGGTAGGCCTGCTTCTTCTCCTTGCGGGCGAATGCGACGGCGACGTAGAGCTCGGAGAGGCCGCTGACGATCTCGCAGCCGTGGTCGCGGAGGCGCAGGCGGCGGAAGTCGCGGGTGGGGTGGCGGTCGCCCAGCAGGTAGGTATCGCCCAGGCGGATGGCCCACTCGAGGTATTTCTCCTCGCCGGTCATCCAGGTGATGCGGGAGAGGGCCTGGAGCATTTCGCCGTTGAGCTCCACGTTGGTGGAGGGGATGGGCCCGTGGGGGGTCTGGACGGGGGCGTGCTTCCAGATGTCGTCCACGATGCCCAGCATCCGCTCGGCCCAGGGGCTGGGGCCGAGCCACTCGGTGAGGGGCAGAAGGCCGTCCTTGACGTACTCGGAGGCCCCGAAGAGGATGCGCCCCAGGTCGGGCTTGTCGCGTGCGAAGGCGCCCTTGGAGAAGCTCCAGGTGTCGGGCAGGCGGTCGATGCGGCTGGTCAGGCGGGTCTCCGTGCGCAGCATCTGGAGCATTCGGCCCTGGAAGAGCGAGCGGTCGGTGAGCGCCGCGGTGAGGACCATGAAGGGGTAGTTGTCGGCCGCCGCGTTGGGCGGGTCCCACACGTCGCGGCCCCCGCCCAGGTTGCGGGGGATGAGGCCCGTCTTCGGGTCGGCGTGGGCCAGCCAGCCCTCGACGAACTTGCGGCAGCGGAAGAACATCTCGTTGGCTCGCAGGGCGTTGCGGGCGGCCTGGCGGAACGCCGCTTCCCGCTCCGCGTCGTCCAGCGGGTCGGGCGGGGGCGGCGGCTCGCCCGCCCACAGGGCCTGCATCTCGGGGAAGGCCGCGGGCCGCGTGGGGGCGTCGGTGCTCAGGGTCACCTTGTGGCTGGGCTTCTCGCGGTCCGCGGGCGTCTCGGCTGCCCCGGGGGCCAGGAGCCGGACGGCGGCGACGAAGCCCGCCTTGCCGTGGCCCTGGTGGAGCACGATCTCGTAGCGCTCGCCCTTCACCTCCCGGGGCACGGGCACGCGGAGGGGGCGGAAGCCATCGTAGCCGCCCTGTGCCAGGGGCACGCGGTGGCCGTTGATGAGGGCCACGGCCTCGCGGGCATCGTCCTTCGAGCCCCAGGAGAGCTCGAGCACGTGCCCCGGGCGGGGCGGGACGTCGATGACCAGGCGGATGTCCGCCCGGCCGGTCCACACGTAGGGCGTGCCCTGGTAGTCCTCGGCCTGGGGGGTGTCGGCCTGGACGCGGAGCCAGGCGACGGGGGCCAGCTCCTCGGCCGCCTCGGGCTGTCTGCCGCCACCGTGGGCCGCGGCGGCGAGCAGGGGCACGGCGAGCAGGCATGGGCCCAGGGCTGCGGGGACGCCGCGTCTCATCGCTCCACTCCTCGAAGCTATTCCAGGGAGGGCTCGACCAGCTCCCCGCGACGCTGGGCCTCGGTCTTCTCGTAGGCTCCGTAGAACTCGGAGTTGCAGTCGAGCCACAAGGTGATGCGGTGGAAGTCCTCGGCCGGCAGGTCCACCCCGTAGTGGGCCTCGCCCAGGTAGTCGAGCAGCGGGGCGGCTCGGGCCCCGAACTCGCCGGGGATGGTGCGGCTGCCGCCGTGGACGCCGCTGCGGATGGACCCGTTGCTCACGTGGAAGTAGAAGCCGTAGCGGCCCGCCAGGTGGTTGTAGGAGCGGGTGAACTTGCCTTCCGGGGCGCCGTCCAGCGCGATGGCTCCCCGCTGGCGGTGGCAGGCCACGCAGTGGCGGTCGAGCGCCGGCTGGACGAGTCGGGCGTAGTTGAAGGGATTCGAGCCCTCCACGTCGGGCTCGATAGGCGAGGGGGGCCGGCGGAGGGCCAGCGGCGGGTCGGGCGGCTTGTGCGGCGGGGTGCGCTTGCGCTCGTGGCAGCCCTGGCAGGTCAGCCGCTCGCCGGGGTGGACGTAGGTGACCGAGCGCATGGACATCACCGCCAGCCCCCGCTCGTCCAGGGCCTGGAAGTAGATGGGCGTGCCCACGGGGGCCTGGCAGTAGACGCTGCCGTCGGGCTCCACGGGCACGGTGCCCAGGACGGCGCGGGCGTTGGTCTGGTTGCCCACGCCGATGCGCGGCTTGTTGGGCGGCGCGGTGCTCTTGGGCAGGAGCTGGACGATCCGCAGGGCCTCGATACGGGTGCCGGGGGGCCACTGGAAGTCGGCGTCGTAGACGTTCATCACGGCCAGGGTGGCCTGGCGGCCCCCCTCGGGGTCCTCCGCCCGCGCCATCTGCGTGGTCTGGGCGGGGAGGACGGGCGGCCTGGGCCGCGGCCTGAGGGGAATGGGGCTGAGGCACGAGATGCGGGGGTCGCGGTAGACCAGCTCCCGATTCCCCTCGCGGTCCAGCCAGTAGATGCCTCGGTTCCTGGCCTCGCGGTCGTAGACGCACAGGTAGTCGTCCTCGCTGAGGGGCCAGGGGGTTCCGTATCGCATGTACCTCTTGATGGGCCGGCCTTCGGCCTCGGGGAAGGGCGCGTCGGGGGTGAGGCGCTCGAGCTGGGACATGGCGCGGTCGTCGCCCAGCCGCTGGTCGATGAGCACCAGGGAGCCGAAGGCGTGGCCATGGTGGGCGGCGGCGACGGCCACGTACTTGTGGGAGCCGGGCACGGCCCGGATGCTCATCTCCATCCACGGGCGGCTGCCCCGCCGCAGGGGGTAGTTCCCGTGGTAGGAGCGGGGGTCGCGGCCGTCGGGGTGGCACAGCCAGATGTGATGGGCCACGTTGGTGTCCCGGTCCACGTAGTCCCACCGGGTGTAGACCAGCATTCCGTTGTGGTCCACGCTGGGGTGCCACTCGTGGGTCTCGTGCATGCTGAGGGCCACGATGTCGGAGCCGTCGGGCTCCATCGAGTGCAGGGTGTAGACGGGGCAGTGGCGTCCGCAGCGCAGGTAGCCGCCCCGTCGGAGGCTGATGAACGCGATCCGGCCGTTGGGCAGGAAGCAGGGGTCGAAGTCGTCGAACGGCCCGTCGGTCAGCTGCACCAGGCCGGAGCCGTCGGCATGGACCTTGAAGATGTGGTAGCAGCACGCGGGGTCCCAGGTATAGGTCTTTCGCGCCTTGGCCTGGGAGTAGGCGAAGAGGATGGTCTTGCCGTCGAAGGAGACCTCGGGGCTGAGGAAGGACCCGCCGGCGAGCTTCTGCCCCTTCAGCCGTCCGTTGCCCACCACGCTGTCGGCCAGCAGGTCGCGCAGCCGCGGGGCGGGGCCGAAGGGCTCCTCGAGTACGTAGAGGCCCCCGCCGGGCTTCGCGTTGCAGCCGTAGTACTGGTCGCACATATGGAACGGCCCGCCGGGGTCGTGGCGCTTGATGAACAGCAGCCTATCGAAGTCCAGCAGGGGATTGGCGAAGGCGATGCGCCGGCGCAGGCGGCAGGCCTCGAGGTAGAGCTGGCGGCGGGCCTCCCGCGGCGGCTCCCCGGCGGCGCCCAGGCGACGCTCCAGGGCATCGAGGGCCTCGGCCAGGGGCTCCAGGCGGCCGCGCTCCGTGTGGGGCCGCAGGCGGTCGGCGAGCGCCGCGGCGGCATCGAGCACCTGGCGGGTGTGGGCCAGGGCGAAGTCGCCGCTCCGCGCCTTGTCCCTCGGCGGGGGGGCGGAGTCCACGCCCTTGGGCAGGGTGCCTGGGTAGGAGTAGCGGCTCACGCTCTTCTGGTCGGCGGGCCGGTCGAGAGCCACGTTCTCGTCGGGCGCGTCGGCGGGATAGACCTCCACCTCGTCGAGGGCGAAGGAGCAGGGGCCGGGCACGGCGAGGCGGACGACGCGGGCGGTCACCTGCTTCTCGGCCAGGCGGACGACCAGCGGCTGGCCCTCCCCGACCCCGCCGAAGACGCTGCCGTCGTGCTCGTAGACCGGGGAGAAGTCCTCGGCGTCCCGCGTGGGCTCGGCGGCGACCAGGATGCGGAGCCGGCGCGTGCGGTCCGCGGTGCCCCGGTCGGTGCGGTTGTAGACCACCACGCGGTCCAGGCGAAAGGCCTTGCCCAGGTCCACCTGCCACCAGGGCTGGGCCTCTTTGCTGGCCACGTGGAAGCCCCAGCGGCCGTTCTTCACCCCGTCGCACCCCCCGGCCGCGTCCTGGGCGGTGGTGACCCCGTAGCGGTTCACCTGGTCGCTGGGCTTGCTGGCGGGCGCCTGGGCGGGGGCGAACCGCGCGTCGCGGGCCAGCCAGTCGGCCTCGACGTGGGCGCGCACCGCGGCGCCCACGTCGGCGGCGAGGGCCGCGCCCGGGGCGGCCACCAGGAGCGCCGAGGCCAGGGCAGCGATGCGAGAGGCTATCATGGGGATCGCTCCGCGACGTGGCGGCGGGCTCAGGCGCCCAGCGCCTCTTGCTCCTCGACGATGCGGTCGAGCAGGGCGTGGAGGTCCTCGTCGGGCTGGAAGGCGTCGGCCCGCTCTCGGTAGTGCTCGGCCGCCCTGCGGATGCCCTCCTCGAGGCCCACCGCGCACTGGAAGGGTCCCGCGACGGACATCACCTTGCTGTTGTCGAAGAGCACCGACCAGGTCTTATCGCCCAGCATGGGGCCTTTCCACTGGGGGTTGTAGCGCACCAGGGTGTCGGTGGGCACGTGGACCAGCCGGGGCTCGACGCCCAGGGCCTTCCCCACCTCGGTGAAGATGCGGTCCCAGGGGTGCGACTCCAGGTGTCGGGTGATGTGGAACGCCTCGCCCAGGGCACGGTCCTTGCCGAACAGGCCCACGAAGGGCACCGCGAAGTCGGTGCTGTAGGTGAGGGTCCACAGGCTGGTGCCGTCGCCGTGGACCACGATGGGCTTGCCCGCCCGCATCCGCCAGGCCCAGTCGTCGCCCCCCGCGATGCCCCCCGGGAAGCGCGTGCGGTGGGTGTGGCTGGGCCGCACGATGGTGACCGCCAGCCGGCCGTCGGCGTGCTGGCGGAGCAGGTAGCGCTCCATGTCCGCCTTCCGCTGGCTGTAGGGCCAGAAGGGGTTTTCCACGGGCACGTCCTCGGTCACGATCACCTGTCGCGGCGGCTTCTGGTAGGCGGAGGCGGAGGAGATGAAGACGTACTGCCCGCACCGCCCGCCGAACACCTCGACGTCGCGCTCGACCCGCGAGGGCTGGTAGGCGAGGAACTGGCAGACCACGTCGA
This sequence comes from Candidatus Brocadiia bacterium, assembly GCA_046538415.1. GTDB lineage: Bacteria > Planctomycetota > PUPC01 > DSUN01 > DSUN01 > JBKHIY01. Next base: position 17,346 of record JBKHIY010000077.1, read on the forward strand.
AGTGCTCCTTGCCCAGCTCGGCGTAGGCCGCGTCGTCGTCGAGCTCGCCGGTGATCTGGCGCACCCCCTGGGGCAGGGGCTCGTCGCGGCGGCCGCGGTTGAACACCGCGACGTCGTGGCCCACCTCGGCGCTGCGCCACACGCAGGCCGCCGAGATCTCGCCGGTTCCGCCGATGTAGAGGACCTTCATCGCACGCTCAGCCTTTCGCTCCAGGAGCATCGGAATCGCCGCCCATTATACCACAGCCCCGCCGCCACAGTTCAATCGCGGACCCCTTTCGGTGGGGGGTGGAGCGGAGGTGTGGCTGGATGCCCTGCCCGGCCCGCTTCGCGCCTGGGGGCGACGGCTTGCCGAGAGGCGGCCTCAGAGGTCTTTCTCGACGAGTTCGGCGTAGGCGCGGCGATAGCGTTCGGCGTGGCGCAGGGGCTCGACCCGGGCGCGCTCGCCGGCGATCTGGAACTCCTCGCCCAGCTCCTTGAGCCCCCGCCCGGTCGCCGCGGCGCGGCCCAGGAGGGCGGCTCCGAAGGCCGTCGCCTCCTTCATGTCCGTGAGCACGATGGGCGAGGCGGGAAAGAAGGAGGCCAGAAGGGCCTGGTAGTCGGGGTTCTTGCGGAAGCCGCCCTCCAGGTAGATGGGCATTCCGTCGCGGAGGCCCACCCCGCGGAGCTGCTCGCGGGTCTGGACCGCCAGCCCGCAGTTGAGCACCGCGTAGGCCCGTGCCGCGTCCTCGAAGCAGGCCGGCCGGGCCTCCCCCCGCTCGATGGCCTCCAGGGGGTAGCACGTGCCCTTCTCCCAGAGGCGCGACGTGGAGTCGGGGAAGGCGCCGGTGCCGGGCACCACGCCGGGGAAGATGAAGGTGTCGGCGGCGTCGAGCACCTCCTGGTAGAGCCGGGGCTGGTAGGGGGGCACGGCGTCGGTGCCGCAGGTCTGCTGGATGGCGGCGCCCCAGGTGTCCCATTCTCTCCCGCCCATGAAAATGGCGGTGCGCACCGGGTTGGCGAAGGCATCGCAGTTGCAGAAGATGCCCGCGTGGAGGTCGGCCTCGGACAGCTGGGCGCTCTGGGCGGGGCACATGGCCACGCACCAGGTGCCCGTGGAGTTGAGCACGAACGGCTCGTCCTGGCGGATCAGGTAGGGCAGCAGCGAGGCGTTCGAGTCGTGGATGCCGTAGGTCACCTGGGTCTCGGGCGACAGGCCCGTGTGCTGGGCCACCTGGGGGGCGAGGGTGCCCAGCACCTCGCCGGGCCGGTGGATGGTCGGCGGCAGCTTCTCGCGGATGCCCAGGGCCTCGGCCACCGGCGACCAGCTCCCGGTGGCGAAGTCGAACAGGTAGGTGTGGCACGCCGCGTAGGTGCACTCCGCGCCCTCCTGCCCGGTCAGCAGGTAGGCGAAGTACTGGGGGAAGTTGAGAAGGGCGCGCACCGAGGCGAACTCGTCGGGGAAGCGCTCCTGGACGAACAGGATGCCCTTGGCCAGGTTCACCAGGGCCCCCAGGTTGGGCGTGGCGTACTTGCGGTGCAGCTCCCTGGGCTCGCCGCAGCGCTCGTAGAAGCGGCGGCTCAGCTCCTCCCCCGGCTCCGTCGTATAGTCCACCACGGGCAGGGCGCGGCGGCCGTCGCGGCCCACGCAGGCGAACGTGGCGCCGTGGGTGGCCACGGAGACCGCCCCGATGTCGTGCTCGCGGCCCAGCTCCGCCAGCCGGTCGAGAAACCACTCCGCCGTGGCGTCCGCCTGCTCCACGGCCACCGGGCCGCTGGTGTCGGCGGGAAACGAGTGGTAGGCCTCGCCCACGATCTCCAGGCCCTCGTCGAACACCAGGGCCTTCTTGTTCGTCTTGCCCACGTCGAGGACGGCGATGCAGCTCACGGGCCTCTCCTTCCTTTCCGCGTGACGGCGGGGAGTATGGTCGCTAGCGGGCTACTCTACGGATGCGCCGGGGAGCTGTCAACGCCTCGGCGGGCCTTGTGTTCCTCCCCCCGACCTGGCACAATGAGCCCCAGCCAGTCCCGTCTCCGCAGCCGGAAGCGAGGAGCCCCCCAATGGCACAGACCACCCGACGCGACTTCCTGGCCACCGTGGGCGCGGGCGCCGCCGCCCTGGCCCTCCGCGGGCCCGCCGAGGGCGCGGAGGCCCCGGCCCGGCCCAACATCCTGTTCATCATTACCGACCAGCAGTCGGCCACCATGGTCGGCTGCGCGGGCAACGAGCACCTCGAGACCCCGGCCCTGGACCGCCTGGCGGCCCGGGGCGTGCGCTTCGAGCGGGCCTACGCGGCCAACCCGGTGTGCCTGCCCTCGCGGTTCAGCTTCTTCACCGGGCGGATGCCCAGCTCCGTGCGCATCGGCCGCAACGCCGACGGCCGCAAGGGCGTGCCCCAGGAGGTCCCGGGGGCGGCCATGGGGCGGCTGTTCCGCGAGGCGGGCTACGAGACGGTCTACGGGGGCAAGGTGCACCTGCCCCGGGGCATGGGGATCGAGCAGATCGGCTTCCGCCCCCTCAGCCGCGACCGGCGCGGCGGCCTGGCCGAGGCCTGCGCCCGCTTCCTCCGCCAGCCGCATCGGAGGCCCTTCCTCCTCGTCGCCTCGTTCATCAACCCCCACGACATCTGCTACATGGCCATCAACGACTACCGCCGCACCCAGGGCCAGAAGCCCATCGGCAACCAGGACTCCCGCATCTGCGAGGGGCTGTTGCGCGAGCCGCGGCGCGACCTCGAGGCCTTCGTCCCCCGCCACTGTCCCCCCCTGCCGCCCAACCACCCGGTGCCCGAGCTCGAGCCCGAGGCCATCACCAAACAGTACCTCCACGCCCGCAGCTTCCGCCGCTACGCCCGCGAGCGGTGGTCGCCCCAGATGTGGCGCCTGCACCGCTGGGCCTACGCCCGCCTCACCGAGATGGTCGACGCCCACGTCGGCACCGTGCTCGATGCCCTTCGCGAGGCGGGCCTCGAGGACGACACGCTGGTGGTCTTCACCAGCGACCACGGCGACCACGACGCCGCCCACAAGCTCGAGCACAAGAGCATCCTCTACGAGCAGGCGGCCCGCATCCCCCTCCTCGTCGCCGGCCATGGCGTCGCCCGCCCAGGCCGCGCCGACACCGACCACCTGGTCTCCAACGGCCTCGACCTCCTGCCCACCCTCTGCGACGCCGCGGGCATCGAGCCGCCCCAGGGACTCCACGGCCACAGTCTCAAGCCCCTGCTCGAGGGCAAGAGCCCGGAGGCCTGGCGCGACCACCTCGTCGTCGAGACCAAGTGCGGCCGCATGCTCCGCACCGACCGACACAAGTACTGCGTCTACGACGCCGGCGAGCACCGCGAGCAGCTCACCGACCTCGAGGCCGACCCCGGCGAGATGCACAACCTCGCCTACCAGGCCGAGCACCGGGCCACGCTCGACCGCCATCGCGAGCTGCTGGCCGACTGGGTGCGCCGCACCGCCGACCCCATCGCCCCCGACTACATCGTCCCCCCTGGTAGAACGAAGGGCTGAGCGGCCAGCCCCCGCCGGCCGCCCAGGCGGCCACGTCCCCTCCCATTTCCCTATCTGACCTATCCGACCTATCCGACCCATCTCCTCTCCCCACCTCCCCTGGCCGCGGAGAAAATTTCTGCTCGCCGCAAACTGCTGGAGCTTCGGCGCTTACGGGGCTGAGGCGATTTTTTTCGCCATTTTTTACAATTTTTCGTGTCCGCTCAGAGGGGGGGCTTCGGTTTGTAGGGGTGGAGG
>JBKHIY010000191.1:0-4720 GCA_046538415.1 Candidatus Brocadiia bacterium
ATGCGGGGGCGGAAACGTCCTTGATCGGCAAACCGCCTGCGGTACAATGGGGCTTTCCCGTCGGGCCACGGGGCCGCGGGGCGAGCGGAGCCGAGGAGGCACCATGGCAGACGACCAGCGCGAGCAGCGGCTGAGCAAGCTCCAGGCCATCCAGGCACGGGGCACGGAGCCCTACGGCCGCCGCTATCCCAAGGACCGCTCGGTGGGCGAGTGCCGGGCGCTCCACGAGACGGAGGGCGAGCAGCCGGCCCGCACCGCGGGCCGCATCGTGGCCTGGCGCGACTTCGGGAAGGCCGCCTTCGTCGACCTCCAGGACCGCACGGGCGCCATCCAGGCCTACGTGCGCCGCAACGTGGTGGGCGAGGAGGCCTTCGAGCTGTGGGGCCTGCTCGACGTGGGCGACATCGTGGGCGTGGAGGGCACCCTGGGCACCACGCGGACCGGCGAGCTGACCCTCTTCGTCGAGCGCTTCACCCCCCTGGCCAAGGCCCTCCGGCCATTGCCCGAGAAGTGGCACGGGCTGCGCGACCAGGAGACCCGCTACCGCCAGCGCTACCTCGACCTCATCGCCAACGAGCGGACGCGGCAGACCTTTCTGGCCCGCTCGCGGGTGGTGGCCGCGGTGCGCCGCTGCCTCGAGCGGCGGGGCTTCCTGGAGGTGGAGACGCCCATGATGCAGCACCTGGCGGGCGGCGCCGCGGCACGGCCTTTCGTCACCCACCACAACGCCCTGGGCACCGACCTGTTCCTCCGCATCTCGCCCGAGCTCTACCTCAAGCGCCTGCTGGTGGGCGACCTGGAGCGGGTCTACGAGATCAACCGCAACTTCCGCAACGAGGGCCTCTCCACCCACCACAACCCCGAGTTCACCATGCTCGAGGCCTACCAGGCCTATGCCGACTACGAGGGGATGATGGAGCTGGGCGAGGCCCTCGTGCGGGCCGCCGCCGACGAGCTGGGCTTCGGCCCCGCCGCGCCCTACGGCCCCGAGGAGCGCCCGGTGCGCCTCCAGCCCCCCTGGCCGCGCCTCACCTACCACGAGGCCGTGGCCCGGTTCGCCCAGATCGACCCCCACGACGAGGCCGCGGTGCGGGCCAAGGCCCGCGACTTCGAGGTCGACGAGGCGGCCCTCCCCCCCGCGGCGGCCCTCAACGAGGTCTTCGAGCGCACCGTCGAGCCGGCGCTGTGGGACGCCACGATCGTCTACGACTACCCGGCGGAGCTGTGCCCCCTGGCCAAGACCAAGCCCGGCCAGCCCCAGCTGGCCGAGCGCTTCGAGATGTTCGCCGCGGGGATGGAGCTGGGCAACGCCTACTCCGAGCTCAACGACCCCGTGGAGCAGGCCGAGAAGTTCACCATCCAGCTCGGCCACGACGCCACGGGCAACAAGCGGATCGACGAGGACTACATTCGTGCCCTGGAACACGGGATGCCCCCCGCGGGGGGCCTGGGGGTGGGCATCGACCGCGTGGTGATGCTGCTCACCAACTCGCCGTCCATCCGCGACGTGATCCTGTTTCCCATGCTGCGCCCCCCCGGCGAAGGGGGCTGAGGCCCGCCCGGCGATGAAGAAGCACTTCGAGCCCCGACGCTTCCTCCTCCAGTTCGACAGCCGTGCCCTGCCCCACCGGTTCGCCGACGTGCTGGTGATCGGCAGCGGGGTGGCCGGCCTGCGAGCGGCGCTGGCCGCCGCCGAGCACGCCGACGTGCTGCTGGTGAGCAAGGAGGAGCTGCGGGAGAGCAACACCCACTATGCCCAGGGCGGCGTGGCCGTGGTGCTGGACGAGAGCGACTCCTTCCAGTCCCACATCGACGACACCCTGTCCGTGGGCCAGGGGCTGTGCGCGCCCGAGGTGGTGGAGACGGTGGTGCGGGAGGGCCCGGAGCGCATCCGCGAGCTGATGGCCGCCGGCGCCCAGTTCGACCAGGGGGCGGACGGCCTCAGCCGCACCCGCGAGGGGGGCCACTCGCGCCCCCGCATCATCCACGCCCAGGGCGACGCCACGGGCGCCGAGGTGGAGAAGACCCTCCTCCGCCAGGTGCTCGATGCCGACCGCGTGCAGGCCCTCGAGCACACCGTGGCCGTGGACCTCCTGAGCCACGAGGGCGAGTGCCTGGGGGCCATCCTCTCCAGCCAGATCCAGGGCGTGACTGTGGTGTGGGCCAAGCAGACCGTGCTGGCCACGGGCGGCCTGGGCCAGCTCTACCGGGAGACCACCAACGCCGACGTGGCCACCGGCGACGGCATCGCCATGGCCTACCGCGCGGGCGCGGTGGTCCAGGACATGGAGTTCGTCCAGTTCCACCCCACCACGCTCTACATCGCGGGCGCGTCGCGGTGGCTGATCTCCGAGACCCTGCGGGGCGAGGGGGGCCGGCTGGTCAACAGCCGCGGCGAGCGCTTCATGCCCCGCTACCACCCCGACGCCGAGCTGGCCCCCCGCGACGCGGTGTCCCGGGCCATCCTCGACGAAATGCGGTCCACCGGCGCCACCCACGTCTACCTCGACCTCCGCCACCTCGACGCCGACCGCGTGCCCCAGCGGTTCCCCACGATCGCCCGAACGTGCCAGCGCTTCGACCTGGACATCACGGAGGACCTCATTCCCGTGCGCCCCAGCGCCCACTACACCATCGGCGGGGTGCGCGCCGACCTCGATGCCCACACCTCCCTGCGCCGGCTCCACGCCTGCGGCGAGTGCGCCTGCTCCGGTCTCCACGGCGCCAACCGCCTGGGCAGCAACTCCCTGCTCGAAGGCCTGGTGATGGGCGCCCGGGCCGGCCACCACGCGGGACGCGCCGCCGCCGCCACCCCCAACGACATCGCGTCCCGACACATCCGAAGCGACCTGCCCGCCGCGCAGCCCGACGAGCTCGACCTCCGCGACGTCTCCAACGCCCTCAAGAGCCTCCTCTGGCGACGCGTGGGCATCGAGCGAAACGAGGACTTCCTCCGAGAGGCCGAGGACAACATCGACTTCTGGTCGCGATACGTGATGGTCAAGGAATTCCATTTCCGCGGCGGATGGGAGCTCCAGAACATGCTCACCCTGGCCAAAATCATCACCGTCGCCGCACGCCAGCGCGCCGAGTCCCGGGGAGTCCATTTCCGAAGCGACTTCCCCGAGCCCGACCCCCGCATGGCCGACACCCACGTCACCTTCCAGCGACCCCAAGACCAGGGGCCTGCGTAAGCGCCGGCCCCCGCCCACCCCCTGAGGAGACCGCTCCGTGTACCGCAACCAGCCCCTGGAGACCTACCTGGCCGACGCCGCAGCCGCCAGGCCCGCCCCGGGCGGCGGCAGCGTGAGCGCCCTGGCCGGAGCCCTGGGAGCCACCATGGCCTGTATGGCCGCCAACTTCACCGTGGGGAAGAAGAAGTTCCGCCACGTGGAGGACACGGTCCGCCCCATCCTCGAGAAGTGCCAGGGCGCCTGCTCCCGCCTCGCCGAGCTCATGGACCGCGACGTCGAGGCCTACGCCGCCGTGGACCGCGCCTACCGCCTGCCCAAGGACACCGACGAGGAGAAGCAGGCCCGACGGGCCGCCATCCAGGAAGGGCTCCGCACCGCCCTCGCCGCGCCCCTCGAAGCGGTCCGCGAGTGCCTCGCCCTCGTCCGACTGCTCGACCGCCTGGCCGAGACCGCCAACCCCAACCTCATCACCGACGTGGGCGTGGCCGCCATCCTCGCCGAAGCCGCCCTGCGAGGGGCCAAGCTCAACGTCGAGATCAACCTCAAGTTCCTCAAAGACCCCCAGTTCGTCCAGGCCACCCGCCGCGAGACCGACGGCGCCGCCGAAGAAGCCGCCGGCCAGGCCGCCTCCGTCGTCCATCGCGTCTACCGCTCCATCGGATGGCCTCCCGAGGACTGAGGGCCGCTGCCCCACGCACGACAGCCGGGACCGCCCCATGGACTGGAATATCGCCAAGAGCCAGCGCGTGTGCTCCTGCGGGCGCCAGCTGGAGGAGAACGAGACCTACTACGCGGCCCTCTACGAGGAGGGCGAGGAGTTCGTCCGCCGCGACTACTGTCTCGCCTGCTGGGAAGCCGCCCGGCAGCGGGGAGGCCACTTCTCCTTCTGGAAGACCTCCGTGCCGCCCAAGGAGCAGCGCCGCCGCCTGTTCGCCGACGACCAGGTGCTGGTCGACTTCTTCCTCCGCCTGGAGGGCGCGACCGAGGAGCAGCACCGCCGCTTCTTCTACCTCCTGGCCCTCATCCTGATGCGCAAGAAACGCCTCAAGTTCCAGGACATCGAGCGCGACGAAGAGGGAGGCGAGGTCCTCGTCCTCCGCTACCCCCCCGAGGACCGCACGCTGCGCGTGCTCAACCCCGCCCTCGACGACGAGCAGGTGGAGGCCCTCAAGGAGCAGCTCTCCCAGGTCCTTGACTTTCAGCTCTAGGCCCGCTACGCTCGTCGCTGGGCGTGGCGGCGGCGCTCTCCGCCACCGCCCCCATGCGAGCTTCCACCAGGAGGATCCCAGATGAAGATCGAGGACCTCGCCTACCGCATTGCCGGCGAAGCACTCTCCCTGCTAGAGAAGAAATACCACTACCGCATCGCCGAAGACCACAAGAAAGATATCCAGAACTCCATCCGCAAGAACCTCAATCAGTACATCCGCCAGCCCGCGCCGCCCGAGGAACCCACCGAGTAGGCCCAGGCCCCCACGGCCCGGAGAGCGCCGTGCCGGGGTGCTCGATGCTGGATGCTCGATGCT
>JBKHIY010000078.1:0-20912 GCA_046538415.1 Candidatus Brocadiia bacterium
ACGACCTTGAAGGCCAGGGCGGCCAGGCGCCCGTCGTCGCGGGGCACCCGCTCGATGGGCTCGCCCTCCAGGCACACCCCGCTGATGGGCGGGAGGTCGATGGGCGAGGGCAGATAGTCGACCACCGCGTCGAGCAGCCGCTGGATGCCCTTGTTCTTGAAGGCGCTGCCGCACAGCACGGGGCAGATGCGGTGGTCGAGGGTGGCCTGGCGGAGCGCGGCGCGGAGGTCGTCGGGCCCGATGGGCTCCTCGGCCACGTATTGCTCGAGGAGGCGGTCGTCGACCTCGCTGGCCTTTTCCACCAGGTTGTGTCGCCAGTGCTCGGCGTGCTCGGCCAGGGCCTGTGGTACGGGCTCCTCGCGGAAGGTGATGCCCTTGTCGCTCTCGTCGTAGGTCACGGCGCAGAGGCGGACGAGGTCGATGATCCCCCTGAAGTCGTCGCCCTGGCCGATGGGGACGGCGATGGGCACGGCGTTGGCGCCCAGCTCCTTGTGAATCTCGTCGATCACGGAATAGAAGTCGGCCCCCGCGCGGTCCATCTTGTTCACGAACGCGATGCGGGGCACGTCGTACTTTTCCGCCTGGCGCCACACGGTCTCGCTCTGGGGCTCCACCCCGCCCACGGCGCAGAAGAGCCCGATCACCCCGTCCAGCACGCGCAGGCTGCGCTCCACCTCCACCGTGAAGTCCACGTGGCCCGGCGTATCGATGAGGTTCACCTGGTGGTCGCGCCAGGCGATGGTGGTGGCCGCCGAGGTGATGGTGATGCCCCGCTCCCGCTCCTGGGCCATCCAGTCCATCACCGCCTGGCCGTCGTGCACCTCGCCCATCTTGTGGCTCTTGCCCGTGTAGAAGAGAATGCGCTCCATCGCCGTCGTCTTCCCGGCGTCGATGTGCGCCATGATCCCGATGTTGCGCACCCGCTCCAGCGGATAGGCACGAGGCATAGGACGATCGCTCCACGATTCGCTGGACGGCCCCTGCGAGGCGGGGCCCGAAGAGGCATTATACCACAGGGCCCAGGGGAAAGCGGGCCCGGCGGCCGGTGGCCGGCTAGGCGCGGCTGTAGACGCGCAGCTCGTAGAGCCGGGCCTCGGGGGCGCCGTTGGTGGCCCGCACCTCGATGCGCAGCCGGCGGGCGCGGAGGGGCTCGAAGGCGTGCACGCGGCGGTACTGGACGTTGTCGGCGACCTCGGCCACGGTCTCCCACGCCCCCTCGCGCTCGACCTGGACCGCGTAGTGGCGCACGCACTGGGGCACACCGTGCAGCGGGGGAAAGGCGCGGTGGTCGAGGTGGAGCATGGTGTCGAAGGTCAGGTGCACGGTGTCGAAGGTGCGGTCGGAGCCGAGGTCGAGGGTGAGGGCCTGGGGGCTGCCCTGGAGGGGGCGGGAGAGCCACAGGTTGGGCCATCGCTCGGGCCGGGCGACGCCGTTGACCACGCTCTCCGGGCCGAAGGGCGCGGAGGGCGGGTCGAGCCGCACCGCGTTCACCCCCCGCTCGGTCGCGTAGCGTCGCCAGGAGGGCTTCTTGGACGCGGCGGCGACCCCGGGGAGGGCCGTCGAGCGTGCCCAGGCCAGGCCCTCCCGAGCGGGCACGGCGATGCGGTAGAGCCCCGGCTCGATGCGGGCCTGGAACGGGAAGTCGACCCAGCCCTGGTGGCCGGGCGGGACGGTGGCGGTGGCGGCCAGCGGCTCGCCCAGCGGGGGGTCGTTGAACGACCAGATGTCGGCCACGGGCGCCAGCTCGATGGGCAGCTCGAGCGCCTCCTCGCCCTCCCAGCGGAGCAGCAGGCTGAGCGTGTCGAGCCGGGCGGCGGAGAGGGGGAGTATCTGGGCGTAGTCGCGAGCCAGGTCGGCGTGATCGAGGACGGGCTCGAGGTCGAGCTGGGCCTCCGAGGCGGCTTCGGCCATGGCGCCGAGGGCCAGGTCGGCGGCGTCCTGGTTGCGCAGCCCGGGGATGAAGCATCCGTCGCGCAGGAGCTGCTGCTGGAGGGGCACGATGTGGTCGCGTCCCACCTGGCGGGGGGAGATGCCGTGGCGGACGGCCATGGCGGCCGCGGTGCCCGCGGCCTGGCCGAGCAGGGCGCAGGTGAGCATCAGGCGGGTGCTGCCCAGGGCCACGTGGGAGACCGAGATGTTCCGCCCGGCCATCATCAGGTTGCCGATGTTCTTCGAGTAGAGGCATCGGTAGGGGATGGAGTAGAGGGGCACGCGCAGGTCGTCGGAGCGGTCGGGGTCGCCGTTGAGGGCCTCGGGGGGCAGGCCCTCGGCGGCGGCGAGGATGCCGCCCATGGTATGGATGTCGATGAACCAGCCGCCGTAGGCCACGCGGTCGGGGAACCGGGCTCGGTGGTAGAGGTCGTGCTGTCGGAGGATGTAGTCGCCCTCCAGGCGTCGGCTCTCGCGCTTGCCGGGCACGGTGGCCACCCAGTCGAGGGCCAGGGTTTCGGCCCCGTGGTCCCCCCGGTTCTTGATATGGTCCCACACGCCCATCAGGTGTCGGAGGGCCTCGTGGCGGATGGCCGCGTTGTCGTCGACGATGTGGTAGGGCACGCCGATTTCGATCCACCAGTAGCCGGCGTAGGAGCCGTCGGGGCGGGGGGCGGGCCGGCGGCCGGCGAGCGACTCCGCGGTGGGATAGAGCACGGCCCAGGGGGGCGGGGCGAAGGGCACCGGGCGGCCGGCGTCGCAGCTTCGGAACATCAGGGACGAGCCCTGGGTCTTGTTGTCCGCCTCGGGCGGGGCCAGGGGCTCGTCGAACTCCTCGCGGGCCTCCCGGCCGTAGCGGAAGGTGGCGCCCGCGGCCGCCCCCACGGTGCCGTCGCCCGTGCAGTCGATCACCAGCGGGGCCTCGAAGCGATAGGCCCGCTCGGAGCCCGCCTGGACGGCGAGCACGGCGCCGATGCGCCGGCTGCTGGCCATCTCCACTCCCCGGGCCGAGGTGTCGAGGTGGACCGTGAGGCGGGGCTCGGCCTGCACCGCCTGGTAGAGGCCGAGGTCCCACGTGGCCCCCATGGTGCCGGAGGCGACGGGCTCGTGGTTTCGTGCCCGGTCGTCGAGCATGAGCTCCTCGATGATGCCCGTCTCGCGTGCCCAGGCATTGCAGTTGTTGGCTCCCCCGGGGGGCACGCGGACCTCGCTGCTGGAGTTGCCGCCCAGCACGGGGCGGTCGTGGACGAGAGCGGTGCGGCATCCGCCGCGCGCCGCGGCGATGGCGGCGCAGATCCCGGCCAGGCCCCCGCCCACGACCACCACGTCGAAGGATTCGTCCACGGTGCGCCCCGCGCTCTGGGAGCGGGGGTAGGGGGTGCGTTTGCGGCGGGCCTTCTTCCTGGCCTTGGCGGGTTTTTTCTTGGTGGCTTTTTTCTTGGTGGTTTTTTTCTCGGCGGCTTTCGTCCTGGTCTTCTTGGTCTTGGCGGTTTTCTTCCTTGCGGTGGCTTTCTTGGCGGGCTTCTTGGGGGTTTTCTTCCGGGCTTTCTTCCTGGTGGTTTTTTTTGTGGTTTTCTTGGTGGACTTCTTGGTGGCGGGTTTTTTCTTCTTCTTTTTCTTCGGCGGGTTCACGGGCGGGTCCTCCACGGGGGTTTCAGCGGGGCTTGCGGATGGCGGGCTTGAGGGTCCAGGCCTGGAGTCGCGTGAGCTCGAGCAGCCCGGGAGCGGCGAATCCTTCGGGCAGCATGTCGCTCTTCCAGCTCTCCCGGGCGGCGGCCTCGTCGACGTAGGCCTCGAGGGCGTTGTTGGCGGGGAGGATGGTGACTCGCTCGGGCTCTCGTCGGGTGCCCAGGAAGGTGGCCACGGCCTCGGCGGCGGTGACCAGGAAGTCGCCGGGGAACACGGTCTTGCCCGCCACCTGGATGTGGGGGGGCACGCGCCCATGGCGTTCGGCGAACCCGGCGGCCTGGCCGGCGGCCTCGAGGAACGAGCCCCAGTCGGCCGCGAACCCCGTGTCCGCCTCCTCGGGCCGGGTGGCCGGGCCGTCGAGGTAGGCGACGGGCGCGGCGGGCGGCAACTCGCCGTCGGTCATGGCGGCGAGGAAGCCCCCGAAGAGGCCGAACAGCTCCGCCGCCGAGAGCGCCACATCATCCAGCCCCTGCCAGAGCAGCCGGCCCTCGACGCCGCGGGCCAGGGCCAGCAGCTCGTCGTGGCACAGCGCCCGCCCCTGCGCCAGGTCGGGGTAGAGCTGGGGGAGCTGGGTGGCGTCGACGGCCTGCGCCTCGGGCAGGCCCAGGGCGTGGCGGAGCAGGTCCTCGAAGTCGCGATAGCCGGCCTGCGCGACGTTTCGGGGCTTCAACTCGGCGCCGGGGCAGCGTTCGAGCACCAGGGCGTCGGGGCGGGTGCTGACGACCACCAGGCCGCCGCCCTCGCCGAGGGCCTCGACGGCGCGGGCAAAGGCCCGCTTGTGCTCGGCCAGGGCGCCGGGGGCCCCCAGCTCTGGGCCCAGCTCGAGCTGGAGCCGGGCCTCCGCCCCGTCCTCCCGCGTGCCGGCCAGATGGGAGGCGTGGAGCAGGCCGCCGGCGTAGAACGGCTGGGCGTCGAGGCAGAAGTATCCGAAGGAACTGAGATACACCGGAATGTCCCACCGCCGCAGCACGGGGAAGGCCTGCGGCGCCCAGTTCGGCCCCGGCGGGCCGTAGCAGGCGGGGCGGCGTCCCAGGACGGCGGCCAGGTCGTCCACGCCCTGACGCTCGCGTCGCTCGAACTCCGCCATGCCGTCCTCCCAGTCCAGGGGCGCGAGGTATTCGGCCACCTGGGGGCGCAGCCCGTGCCAGTTCCCCAGGTAGCCGAGAGCGTGGCCGGCGAGGGCGTCGATCACGTCGTAGCGCACGCGCTGGCGGAGCAGCCGTGCCCGCTGGCCCACGAGCCTGAAGGTGCCGGGAGCGCCGTGGCCGGCGAGGGCGCGGGCGAGGCGCTTGGCCGCGTCGTCGCTCTGGGGCGCCGCGCAGTCCGCGAGGTCGAAGGCGAAGAGCAGGTAGATGCGGGCCACGGGAGCGGGTCCTCGCCGGCGGGAGGGCTCTGGGGGGAGCGTTCGCGGGCTATTCTAGCGGAGTGCCGCGGCGGAGTAAAGGAGGCGTTGTGCGCCGCTCCGTCGCGGCGCCACAATCGCCGGCGGCCCCCGAGGCGTTCGCCGTCTCGCGGTCGGGGGAGGCCATCGTGGTGGGCGGGCGCGACGAGCGGGGGGCCATGTACGGGGCGCTGGAGGTGGCCGAGCGGATCCGCATCGGCGGGTGGGCCTCAGCTCTTCCCCAAGAGGCCCTTGAGCCGGGCCAGGAGGCCCTTGGGCTGCTGGGCCTGCTGCTGCTCGTCCTCCTGCTCCTCGATCTCGGCGTATCCGAAGGTGACGTCGACGATGGGCTTGATCCCGTCGTTGCGGGGGTCGTCGGCGCAGGCCTTGAGGTCCTCCTCGGTCATCTTCTCCAGCTCGATGGGATGGACGTTTCGGAACTGGAGGATGCAGATGCGGTCGCCTTCCTTGAGGGGGTGGCGCCCCTTGATGCGGTGGAAGTTCACGTAGACCCCCCGGGCCGAGATGTCCTCCACCCAGTAGGCGTTGCCGGTGGGCGCGGCGCAGATCTTGGCGTGGCGGCGCGAGACCGCCTTGTTGTCGAACTGGATGTTGGCCTCCGCCGCGCGCCCCAGGACGTTCTCCCGCTGGAGGCGGTAGTAGCGGGTCTTGTCGAGATTGTCGTGCAGTTGCGCCACCTTGGCCATGGCTCCCTCTCCGTGCTATCTTGGGTTCCCCGGTGGGGAAAGGCGGGTTGGGGCGTCGCCGACGCGAGCCCGGAGGCCCATTGGGGCCGCCGAACTCCCGGTGGCCGGGGCTAGCTCAGTATACCACGAGCCCGGCCCCCCCGCAAGGCCGGCGGGCGGGGGAAAGTCCTTGACTCCGCGCCCCATCCCCCTGAGAATAACAAGTACGGCTCGACCTGGAGGCTGCCCATCATGTGGGACTACACGGAAAAAGTGCTCGACCATTTCCGCAACCCCCGCAACGTGGGGGAGATCGAGGAGCCCGACGCCGTGGGCGAGGTGGGCTCCATGGCCTGCGGCGACGTCCTCCGCCTGACCCTCAAGCTCGACGACGAGGGGCGCATCGCCGACGTGCGGTTCAAGACCTTCGGCTGCGCCAGCTCCATCGCATCCGCTTCCGCCCTCACCGAGCTGGTCAAGGGCAAGAGCCTGGAGGAAGCCGAGCGGGTGACCAACCAGGACATCGCCCGCTTCCTGGGCGGCCTGCCCGAGCAGAAGATGCACTGCTCGGTGATGGGCCGCGAGGCCCTCGAGGCGGCCATCGAGAATTACCGCTCCGGCGGCGAGACCAAGCACGTGCTCGAGGGCAAGGTGGTGTGCACCTGCTTCGGCGTCACCGAGCCGGAGATCGAGCGCGTGGTGCGGGAGAACGACCTGCGGACCGTCCAGGACGTGACCAACTACTGCAAGGCGGGCGGCGGCTGCGGCGGCTGCCACGGCGAGATCGCCCGCATCATCGCCCGCGTGCGCGGGGAAGAGCCGGCCCCCCAGGAGCCCCCGCCCCCGCAACGCCCCAAGATGACCAACATCCGAAAGATACAGCTCATCCAGGAAACCATCGACCGCGAAATCCGACCCATGCTCCAGCAGGACGGGGGCGACATCGAGCTCATCGACGTCGTGGACAACCGCGTGATCGTCTCCATGCGAGGCCAGTGCGCCATGTGCCGGGCCGCGGAGTTCACCCTCGACGGCTTCGTCGGCGAGAAGCTCCGCGAATTCGTCGCCCCCGACCTCCTGGTGGAGGAGGAGAAGCCGTGAATACCGTCTACCTGGACAACAATGCCACCACGCGCGTGGACCCCGAGGTGGCGGCGGCCATGGAGCCCTTCTTCTGCGACCTCTACGGCAACCCCTCCTCCATGCACACCTTCGGCGGACAGGTCAAGCGCCACGTCGAGCACGCCCGCGAGCAGGTGGCCGCCCTCCTCGGATGCGAGACCGAAGAGGTGGTCTTCACCTCCTGCGGCACCGAGAGCGACAACGCGGCCATCCGGGGCACCGCCGAGGCCCTCGCCGGCCGAAAGCACCACGTCGTGACCTCCCGCGTCGAGCACCTCGCCGTGCTCACCGTATGCCGATACCTGGGAAAGCACGGATACCGCGTCACCGAGCTGCCCGTGGACCGCGAGGGAGCCCTCGACCTCGACCAGCTCGAGGAGCAGGTGACCGACGACACCGCCATCGTCTCCACGATGTGGGCCAACAACGAGACCGGCGTGCTCTTCCCCGTCGACGAGATCGGCGAGATCTGTCGCCGACGGGGCGTGACCTTCCACACCGACGCCGTCCAGGTCGCGGGCAAGCTGCCCATCGACCTTTCCCGCACGCCCGTGGACCTGTTGTCCATCTCCGGCCATAAGCTCCACGCCCCCAAGGGCGTGGGCATGCTCTACGTGCGCAAGGGCACCCGCTTCTCGCCCTTCCTCCTCGGCGGCCACCAGGAGGGCAACCGCCGGGCGGGCACCGAGAACGTGCCCTACATCGTGGGCCTGGGCAAGGCCTGCGAGCTGGCCCGAAAGCACCTCGAGGAGGAGCAGGGCCGCGTGCGAGCCCTCCGCGACCGCCTCGAGCAGGGCATCCTCGGGGCCTGCTCCGACTGCTTCGTCAACGGCGCCGGCCAGCCCCGCCTGCCCAACACCGCCAACATCGCCTTCGAGTACGTGGAGGGCGAGAGCATCCTCCTGATGCTCGACGAGAAGGGCATCTGCGCCTCCTCCGGCTCCGCCTGCACCTCCGGCTCCCTCGAGCCCTCCCACGTGATGCGGGCCATGGGCGTGCCCTTCACCGCCGCCCACGGCTCCATCCGCCTCTCCCTCTCGCGCTATACCACGGAGGAGGAGGTGGACTACACCATCGAGCAGGTGCCGCCCATCATCCACCGCCTGCGCCAGCTCTCGCCCTTCGTCGAGCCCTCGGCCACCTGACGGCGGCCCGCCGTCGCGCTCAGTAGTTCCTCACCGCCAGCTCCTCCACCGCCCCGCGCCCTCCGCCGTCGCGGCAGATGGGGCGGGGGGCCTGCACCACGTCGCGGCGGAAGCCGCGGTAGAGCCGGCGAACGAGCGGGGTGGCCGAGTTCGTCAGCAGCACCAGGCAGCCCCGGGCGTCGAGCTGGCGGAACTGCTCGGCCAGCCGCTGCTGGTCGGCCCGCCCGAAGGCCACTCCCGTGTAGGCGGTGAACGAGGCGGTAACGCTGGTCGGGTGGTAGGGCGGGTCGAGGTAGACGAAGTCGCCCTCCCCGGGGTCGGCCAGGCATTCCTGGAAGTCGTCGCTGCGCAGCTCCACGCCCTGGAGGGCGCGGTGGCAGGCCCACAGGTTCGCCGCGTCGTAGAGCCGCGGCGGGCGAGTCCACTTGCCGTAGGGCACGTTGAACTGCCCCTTGCGGTTCAGCCGGTAGAGGCCGTTGTAGCAGGTGCGGTTGAGGAAGATGGTGCGGGCCGCCCGCTCGACGGGCCCCACGCGGTCGGCGAAGTCGGCCTCCCGGTCCCGGGCACGCACGCGGTAGTAGGTGCGGGCGTCCATCGCGTGCTCGGCGTGACGGTCGAGCCGGCGCATCAGCTCTTCCAGTCGGCCCGCATCCTGGATCACGCGGTAGCAGTTCATCAGCTCCGCGTTGCGGTCGTTGAGCACCGCCCCCTGGGCCAGCCGCCCCAGGTTCTGGAGGTGGAAGAAGAGCGCCCCGCCGCCGAGAAAGACCTCGAAGGTGCGGGCGAACGCCTCCGGCAGCAGGGGCTCGAGCTGGCCCAGCAGCCGGCCCTTGCCCCCCGCCCACTTGAGGAACGGGCGAGCCGTCGCGGCGGCTTCCAGGGGCAGAGGCGGCTGGCGGTCGGCCATGGCCGGGCCTCCTTCGGGGAGGGAGATGCCAGGGTCGGTATCGAGATGTGGCGGGGACGCCCCGGCGCCCATCATAGGCCCCGCCGCCGGGCTGTCAAGCCCACCGCCCCGAGGCGCTTGAACGCCCGCCTGGGGAACACATATAGTAGGGGGCACGCAGCACAGACGACCCTGCCACGTTCCCTGGCGAGAAGGAGGCACCCGATGGCGACGGACGCGAAGAGCGTGAGGCGACGGCTCACCGCGGCCATGGCCGCCATGGCGGTGCTCGCCGCGCCCTGGGCCTGCCGGGCGGGGGAAGGCGCCGAGCGCTTCCTCCCGCCGCACACCCTGCTCTACGGCGGCGTGGAGAAGCTCGGCCCGGCGCTGGCGAAGGCTCTCGCCCTGGCACGCCGCATCGTGCCCGGGCAGGCGCGGCTCCAGGGCGACAGGCTGTTCCCTCCGATAGCACAGGGGCTGGGCCTCCAGGGGGTCCGCACCCAGGACGAGCTGCTGGCCGCCGCGGGCCTCGACCCCCAGGGCTCGGCCGCCGTGGCCTACGTGCTCGCCGACCCCTCGTTCGAGCCGTTCCGCACGCCGAACCAGAACGTCCTCGTGGTCCTGCCCCTGGCCGACGCGGCGAAGGCCGAGAGGGTCCTCGCCCTGCGGTTCGCTCCCGGCCTGCGCCAGGCGTCCGCGAGCATCTGCCGCGCCACCGCGCGTCGCCTCGAGCGCGCCAAGCAGCGGTGGAGCGAGCTTCACCCCGACGAGGCGCCGCGCCCGCTGGCTTGGGAGGACCTGGCGGAGGCCAACCCGGGCCTCGAGCCGCTGCTGTGCCCCGCGGGCGGCGAGTACGAGCTGGGCGCCCCGGGACAGCCGGTCCGCTGCTCCCTCCACGCCGAGGGCCGGGGGCCGCCCGGCCCCGAGGAGCCCCTGACCCCCGAGGCCCTGGGCGTGGCGGGGCTCGGCGACGTGAAGCTGGTGGGCGGCACCGTGGCGGGCACCGGCTACGCCCTCGGCCCCCGCCACCTGGTGCTCAGCAACCACATGGGCGTGCTGGAGGCCGCGGTCAAGGCGGCCGCGGGCACGGGGCCCAGGCTCCGTCTGCCCGCTCCCGGGGCGTTGGCCGACCGCGACGGACGGTTCACCGTGGGATTCCGCTACCTGTTGTGGGAGGCCCGGCGCGAGGTGGAGAAGTGGCGCCGTCGCCGCGCCTCTCCTGCCGCGGAGCGCCTGCTGGAGCTCATCGGCGCCGGGGGCCGCGTCGCCGGCGACTTGCGGCTCGGAGACCCAATAGCCCTGGGCTTCACCTGGGAGGTGCCCCGGGTGGAGGCCACGGCCGGCCTGCTGGACCGGGCTCCCGCCCCCCTGGGCGCCCTGGGCCTGGTGCCCGATTCGGCGCGGCTGGCCGTGGGGACCAACCTGGCCCGCGAGGTCTTCTCCGTGATCGGCGACGCGGCCATGCTGGACGAGCCGGCGGCGGGCGCCGTGGTCAAGCTGGCCATGGCCGCCGCCGAGGGCGACGCCGCGCTGGCCCTCACCCCCGGAGCCTTCGCCCACGGCCAGTCGCCCAACGTGCTCCTCGTCCTCCGCATCGGGGACGAGCGGACGATGCGGGCCGCGGCCGAGGTGTGGAGCGGCATCCTGGCGCGGCGAAGCCGCGAGGGAGAGGGCCTCGAGCGCCGCCAGGTCGCCGGCGTCGAGGTGCGCACCGTGCCGCTCCGCGACGGCGCGGTCCACTACGCCTTCGTCGGCGATCACCTGGTCGGCGGCACGGCCCTGGAGGACGTGGAGGCGGCCATCGCGCTCCACGCCCAGGGCCCAGGCCCCGCCCTGCCCGACGGCGAGCGATTCCGCCAGCTCGAGCTGCCCCAGGGGCCGGCCAACCTCGTGGCCTTCGCCGACGTGCACGAGCTGGTGCGACAGCTCGCCGAAAACGACCGCCAGCGCCAAAACCACTGGCGGAACCAAGCCTGCCGCCGCCACCTGCGACGCCTCCAGGGGATGGTCCGGGAGTACCGAGACGAGAGGGGCCGCCTGCCTCGCAGCTTCGACGAACTCGAGGCCCTCGCCAAGGAGAAAGGCCGCGGCACCCTCCGCGACCACTGCCCCATGTTCGGACAGGAGGCGAAGCTCGAGCTCGACCCCCGGACGGGCCAGGTGGCCTGCCCCCGCCACGGGACGGCCGACGACTTCCGGGCCGTCGACGCGGCGGAGCCCCATCGGCTCCGCGACGATCAGAAGGTCCTGTCGGCACTGGGCACCCTGGGGCTCCAGCTCCGGGTCGAGGAGGGCCGCCTGCGCGGCGAGCTCCGCCTCCTGCCCCGGCCCGTGCCCCAGGAGCCCAGGTGACGCCGTCCCTCCCGCAACACGGAGAGTGAAGCCCATGCGAGCGCTGGTCGGTGCACTGCTGCTTCTCGTCCTCGGCGGCTCCCGCCTGGACGCCGGCGAGAGCCTGCTGGCCAACGGCGACTTCGCCAAGGGGCTGGAGGGCTGGTGGGTGCCCGAGACGCCCCAGAAGCTCAGCCTCGACGCCGAGCACGCGCCCGAGGGCCACCGCCAATGCCTCCGCGTGGACATCCGGACCGAGGCGAAGCACTATGGCCAGGTGGGCCAATACCTCGAGGGTATCGAGCCCCGCACAGTCTACACCCTCGAGGGCCTGGCGCAGGGAAGCCGCGAGGGGCTGGCCTTCTTCCAGGTCAAGCTGCTGCGCGGACGGGAGGAGTTCCGCCGCATCACCACGTCGGGCGCGGGGACGGCGTGGACGCCGATCGCCTGCAACTTCTCGACGGAGGATGCGGACCGGGTGGCGGTGCTGTGCCGTTTCCGCCAGGGCTCGGAGGCGGTGGGCCACAGCGCGTGGTTCGCGGGCCTGCGGCTGGCCCGCGCCCCGCCGCCCCGGCTGACGCGGGGCGATGCGGTGCCCACCTTCGCCTGCCTGGGGCTCACCGCCTCCTACGAGGGCGGCCTGGGCCGCGACGTGGCCTGCCAGGTGCGCTACCGCGAGCGGGGCGAGGAGGCGTGGCGGCGGGGGCTCGACCTGGTGGTCGACCGCGCCCGCCGCGAGCTGCGCGGCAGCCTCTTCGGACTGGAGCCCGATACGCCCTACGAAGCGGAGTGCCGCCTGGTGGGCCAGGGCGGCGAGGGGCTCTCCACCCTGCGGCTGGCCGCGCGGACGTGGCCCGAGGAGGTGCCCGTGGGCGAGACCAGGCACCTGCCGCCGGGCACCTCGAAGCAGCCGCTGGTCATCGCCGACGAGGGCACGCCCGAGGCGTGGGTCCGGTACGCGCCGCCGCCCGGCAACGCCAGCACGGTGGACGCGGGCAAGCGGGCCGAGAACGCCGTCCGCATCGAGGGAGCGGCCTACGTGCTCGTCGACGGCATCACCGTGCGCGGGGGCACCGACGATGCGATCTTCATCCGCGAGAGCCATCACGTGCGCCTGCGGGGCTGCGACATCGCGGGCTGGGGCCAGGCGGGCACCCGCAAGGAGGGCCTGCCCGATGGCCTCTATGTCGACGAGCGGGGGCGCCCGATCAACGGCCAGGCCGGGGTCCAGCTCCATCGCGACTGCGCCCAGGTGGTCGTCGAGCACTGCTTCATCCACGCCCCCCGCGGCACCGCCAACTCCTGGAAATACGGCCACCCCATGGGGCCGCAGGGCATCAACCTCTCCTACACCGCGGGCAATAACGTGGTGCGCTACAACGACCTCGTCGGCTCCGAGAGCCACTGGTGGAACGACGCTATCGAGGGGGCGCCCAACCGCGCCGTCGAGGGCGGCCCACACCGCGACTCCGACATCTACGGCAACGTCCTGGCCTTCGCCAACGACGACGGCACGGAGCTCGACGGCGGCCAGATCAACGTCCGCTACTGGCACAACTGGGTGGACAAGGCCCTCTGCGGGGTGAGCTGCGCCCCCAATCGCCGCGGGCCGTCCTACGTGTTCCGCAACCTCATCGTCCTTTCCGGCGACGAGCACTTCCACACCGGCTCGGGCTTCAAGATGGGCGGCGCCCGGTTTCCCAACCAGGGCCTCAGCATCCTCGCCCACAACACCGTGTGGACCCGCAACCTGGGCCTCTCCAGCGGCCACTACGGCGAAGGCCCCTCGCCCATCCGCACGCGGAACAACCTCTTCATGGGGCCGCTGCCCGGCTATGGGCGCATCCGCTACCGATACCGGGAGGGGGGCGACTTCGACTACGATCTCATCCCGCCCCACGGCGTCTACGGCACCGACGAGCCGGTGCCCGGCCGCGAGGCCCACGCCGTGGTGGGCACGCCCCGGGTGCGCGACGCTTCGGCGGGCGACTTCCGCCTGCGGCCCGGCTCGCCGGGCATCGACGCCGGGCTCCGCCTCCCCGGCCTCAACGACGGCTTCGCCGGCGAGGGGCCCGACCTGGGGGCCTTCGAGCGGGGCCGCGACGCCACCGCCCTCTTCCCCCCACGCCCAGGCGGCCTGGGCGCCCTGCCCCTCCACCTGCGGCTCCGCCACACCGCCGGCGCCGCGCCCCCGAGCGCCACGGTGCGCCTGGCCTGCCCGCCGGGGGCGGGCGAGGCGTGGCAGGCCCATCCCAACAGCCCGTGGCTGCGCTGCGAGCCCGCATCGGGCCGGGGCTCGGCCCAGCCCCAGGAGGTGGCGGTGAGCCTGGCCCGGCGCGACCTGCCGGTCCGCCTGCATCGCGGGGCGGTGACCTTCCGCACCGACCGCGGGCTGTGCCGCACGGTGATGGTCGACGTGCGGGTCTACCCCCCCGACCTGGTGGTCGTGGCCCGCGAGGCGGAGGCGGGCGAGGTGCAGGGGGGCATGGCCGCGGTGGCCGACCCGACCGCCTCGGGCGGAGCCTACGTCCACGCCCCGCAGGGCGCCGAGGGCGCGGTGAGCTTCCGCTTCGCCGTGCCCCGCGACGGCGTCTACTACGTCGTGGCCCGCTGCATGGTGCCGCCG
The DNA here is from genome assembly GCA_046538415.1 of Candidatus Brocadiia bacterium. Classification (GTDB taxonomy): domain Bacteria; phylum Planctomycetota; class PUPC01; order DSUN01; family DSUN01; genus JBKHIY01. The sequence continues at coordinate 13,796 of JBKHIY010000078.1, forward strand.
CCCGCCGCCCAGGCCGGGGTCCACGACTCCTTCCGCTTCGCCATGGACGGCGGGGAGCGGCGCATCTGGGACCTGACGAACCGCGCCGTGGGCGCCTGGGACTGGCAGGCCGTGGACGCCCGCGACGCCGAGCCTAGCCCCTGGCCCTTCCGCCTCGAGGCGGGCGCCCATCGCCTGACCATCGCCTCCCGCGAGCCCCTCGCCCGCCTGGACCGCGTGGCCGTGACCAACAGCCCCTACCCCGAGGAGCCGCCGGCACCCTGACCGGCGCCTCGCAACCGCGCCCGCCTTGCGGTATACTGGGACCAGTCGGCATTGTAGGCGGGACGTCCCAGAAAAGAAGAACGCGGGGCGGAGACGCCCCGCCTACAAAGAGGTGGGCCGCTGGGGAGCGGGCTCTGGAGACCCGCCGCGGAGACGTGGAGCAACGGAGCAGCGACGATGAGAAGCACGGCCATCACGGCGCTCCTGGCCGCAGCCGCCGTCCTCGCCGCCTCGTGCGGCTCCGGCCAGCAGGAGGCCGGCCCCCCGGCCACCACCGGCGAGGAGGAGGGTCGGCGCCGGGGGGCGGGCTGCCGCATCACCCAGGTCGAGGGCACGGTGGGCCGCTGCGTGGTCCACGTGCAGGTCCGCGCCCGGGAGGCCGACCTGCCCTGGACCATCGCCCGCAAGGAGTGCTTCCTGGAGACCAGGCTTGGCGACCAGATTCCGGTGAGCGACCTGGCGCTCGACCCCGGCGGCACCGCGGGCTTCGACGCCGTGACCATCGAGCGCGGCGACGAGAAGCAGCCCCTCGCCTATACCCTCCGCTCCGACGGCCACGAGGTGAGGATGCTCTCCCCCGTCGAGGGCATCGCCCTGGGGTTCGACGTGGACCGAGCCGACGCCCAGACCCTCGTCCTCGGTCCCGCCAGCGGCACCTCCGTGCGTCTGCCCATACCCGCCCAGTAGCCGGCCCGGGCGGCGCACCCGCCGCCGACCCTCTGGGCTCGCCGCCTATCGCAGCAAGAAGGGACGACGCGATGAAGCCCCTCAGCGCACTGGCCCTGGGCCTGACCGTGCTGTGTTCCTGCGGCGGCGCGTCCGCCGCCGACTTCGCGAGCGCCTGGCCGCCGGGCATCGAGCGCATCTGGCCCGGCCCCGCGACCTGGAGCAACCGCCTCCAGGACTGGCGGATCGCCGACGGCCGCCTCGAGTGCACCGTGAGCGGGGGCGACCGCAACGTGCATCTGCTCACCCACCAGCTCGGCCAGCGGCCGGCCCCCTTCCAGGTGAGCGTGCGCCTCGGCCGCCTGGGCGAGAAGCGGCCCAGCGGCGGCTGGGCCGGCTTCCGCGTCGGCATCCGCGGCCAGTGGGACGACTACCGCGACAGCGTCCGCCGGGGCAAGGGGCTCGACGCCGGGCTCACCACGGAGGGGCAGCTCTTCATCGGCTCCGCGGGCGCCGCGCGGCTCGAGCCCCGGGGCATCCCCCGCAAGGACTGGACCGTCCACTTCGTGAGCAGCCAGGAGATGGACGGGCCGAAGTGCCCGGCGGAAAACGCCTTCGACGGGCGGCCGGGGAGCATCTGGCACTCGCAGTGGGTGAAGGCCAAGGGCTCCTATCCCTACGAGCTTCAGATCGACCTGGGGCAGAGCCACCAGGTGTGCGGCCTGTGCGTGCTGCCGCGCCAGGAGCAGCGGATCGGCCGCATCGCCTCCTGGGAGGTCTACGTGAGCCGGGACGGCGAGGCGTGGGGCGAGCCGGTGGCGAAGGGCACGTGGCCGGACACGGCGAAGCTCCAGACCGTGCACTTCGAGGCCAAGGCCGGGCGCTACGTGCGGCTGCGTGCCATGGAGGGCATCGTGGCGGACCGCCCGGCGTGCGCCGTGGCCGAGCTCTACGTGCTCGACACCAAGACCGCGGGCAAGGAGCCCCCGCCGCCAGAGCCGGGCCTGGCCCTCGACGACCTGGTGCTGCGGCTGACCGCCCAGCCGGGGAAGGACCGCTGTCGGCTGGCCCTGGCGGCGCTCGACCCCGAGAGCGGCGAGCAGCAGGCGGAGGTGAGCCGGGCCGTGCCCGCCGACTCGCTGGCGGGCAACGTGGCCCTGGTGTGCCACGCCCGGGTCGGCGGCCGAGGCGGCCAGCGGACGGGGGGCAACGTGCGCTTCTGGTTCCGCGACTGGCGGCTCGCCGGCCCCCGCGTCGAGGCCCACCCCGACCACGCCTTCGGCCCCATCCTGTGGTGCCAGCACACCCTCAGCCGCGGCGTGCTCACCCTCACCGCCCAGATGCCCCCGCTGGGCGAGAAGGACGCCCCGACGGTCCGCCTCCAGGTCCGCACCGACGGCCAGTGGCGCACCGTGGGCGAGGAGCCCATCCACCCCATGGCCCGCACCGCCACCTTCCGCGTAAGGGACTGGGACGCCTCGCGCGACGTGCCCTACCGCGCCGCCTACGCCCTCATCGGCCCCGACGGCCAGGCCCGCGACCACTACTGGGAGGGTACCATCCGCAAGGACCCCGTGGCCAAGGACCCCATCGTGGTCGCCGCCTTCACCGGCAACGCCGACTACGCCTTCCCCAACCTCCAGCTCGTCGAGCACGTGGCGGCCCACGACCCCGACCTGCTGTTCTTCTCCGGCGACAACATCTACGAGAACGTCGGGGGCTACGGCTGCCAGCGAGCCCCCCTCGAAATGGCCACCCTGGGCTACCTGCGCAAGTGGTACTTCTTCGGATGGGCCTACGCCGACCTGCTGCGCGACCGCCCCACCATCTCCATCCCCGACGACCACGACGTCTACCAGGGAAACCTGTGGGGACACGGCGGACGCAAGGCCCCCCACGGCCCCAACTCCGGCGGCTACACCATGCCCCCCGAGTGGGTCAACATGGTCCAGCGCACCCAGACCTCGAACCTGCCCGAGCCCTACGACCCCACCCCCGTCGAGCAGGGCATCACCGTCTACTACACCGCCCTGGTCTACGGCCGCGTGGGCTTCGCCGTGATCGAGGACCGCAAGTGGAAGACCGGGCCGGAAGGCCTCGTGCCCCCCACCCGGGGCCGCAGCGACCACGTGAGCGACCCCGACTTCGACCCCCGGACCGCCGACGTGCCCGAGGCCCGGCTGCTGGGCGAGCGCCAGCTCCGCTTCCTCCGCCGCTGGGCCGCCGACTGGCGGGGCACGGACATGAAGTGCGCCCTGTCCCAGACCACCTTCGCCAACGTCGCCACCCACCACGGCGGCGGCCTGCGGCGCCTGGTGGCCGACTACGACTCCAACGGCTGGCCCCAGACGGGCCGCAACAAGGCCGTGGACGCCCTTCGCCGGGGATTCGCCCTTCACATCGGCGGCGACCAGCACCTCGCCACCGTCGTCCACCACGGCATCGAGGGCTGGGGCGACGCCACCTGGTCGTTCACCGCACCCTCCATCGCCAACTTCTATCCCCGCGCCTGGATGCCCGAGGAGCCGGCCCACGACTGGAAGCCGGGCATGATGGAGCACACCGGCCAGTTCCGAGACCCCTTCGACAACTTCATCACCGTCCACGCCCACACCAACCCCCGCGATATGGGCAAGGAGCCCGCCTGGCTCCACGACAAGATGCCCGGCTACGCCATCGTCCGGTTCCACAAGGCCGACCGCACCCTCACCATGGAATGCTGGCCCCTCTTCGCCGACCCCCGAGAGCCCGAGACCGGGGGACAATACCAGGGCTGGCCCATCGCCATCGCCCAGCGCCAGTGCTACGGCCGCGAGCCCGCCGCCTGGCTCCCCGCCATCGTCGTCGAGGGCATGAGCGAGCCCGTGGTCCAGGTGGTCGACGAGGCCAGCGACGAGGTCCTCTACACCCTCCGCATTCGGGGCCGGCGGTTCCGCCCCTGGGTGTTCCGCGAGGGCACCTACACCGTCCGCGTGGGTGCCCAGGAGCCGTCGCGGATGAAGGTGCTGAGGGGCATCCGCTCCGTGGACCGCGGCTCGAAGGCCACGCTCGAGGTGAGCTTCTGAGAGGAGGTCGCGCCGATGAGGGCCATCGCCTGCCTGCTTCTCGCCGCCGGCCTGCCCGCCGCTGCGGGCCAGGGCGAGCTGCGCGGCGTCTGGATGCACGCCACCCAGGTGAAGAGCCGGGCCGAGGCCGACGGGGCCATCGCCCGCATCGAGGCGGCGAACCTCAATGCCATCTTCATCCTGGTGTGGTACTGGGGCGGGCAGGCCTTCTTCCACACCCCCCTGTGCCCCATGGGCGAGGGCGTGGAGGAGGGCCACGACCCCCTGGGCCACATGGTCGCCGAGGCCCACCGCCGGGACATCGAGGTCCACGCCTGGTTCGTCAACGGCGCCTACGGCGCCTCCTCGCCGCGCCACGTGCTGGACGAGCATCCCGAGTGGGCGGTGGACACCGGGGGCGAGAGCGAGGAGCTGTGGTACGACTTCGGCAAGCCCCAGGTCCGCCAGTTCCAGAGCGATCTGATGATCGGCTGCCTGCGGCGCTACGACGTGGACGGCCTGCACTTCGACTACATTCGCTACGGCCCCCGGATGTGCTGGTGCGAGCACTGCCAGGCGGAGTTCGCCCGCCGCACGGGCTTCGAGCCGCTGAGCCCCGAGCGGCGAGCCCAGTTCCCCGTCCTCGCCGCCGTCAGCTCGAACCCCGTCGTCCAACCCACCACGGCCACCGTGCTCGTCGAGTTCAGCAGCGGGGTGCCCGCCATCGCCCTCAACCGCCTGGGCGAGGGCGAGGTGCTGGTGCTCAACTGGCACGCCGAGAAGAGCCGCAGCCCCGCCGTCACCGCCACCCTCCAGAGGACGCTCGAACGCTGGGAGGCCGAGCCGGGCAAGGTCGTGTGCCTCGACACCGAGCCCAACCGCCGCAAGTACGGCCGCCGGTTCACCCACGCCGCCGTCCAGTGGCTGCGCAAGCTCGGCACCCGGCCCCGCGCCGTCCGCGAGGACCGCCTGGCCGACCTGCCCGCCGACGCGGTCGTCGTTCTCCCCTGTCTCTACTACATTCCCCAGGGCGTCGCCGAGCAGCTCGAGGCACGGGTCCGCCGGGGCGCCCACCTGGTGGTCATCGACGGCCCGGTGTACGCCATCGCCCGGCCCGCGGTCCAGCGCCTTGTGGGCTTCAAGGCCAAGGGCCGCTACTTCTCCGACCTCGTGGCCCTCGTGGCCACGGGCGAGAGCGAGCTGGCGCCCGACAGCGGCAGGAAGCTCGACCTGGCCAGGGAGAAACGCCGCGGCGAGCTGTGGGCCGAATATCGCAAGGACACCGTGACCGCCCTGGTGCGCGACGTGGGCCGGCGGGCCAGGGCCGTCGAGCCCCGGGCACTGGTCTCCGCCGCCGTCTTCACTCCCCTGGCCTCCGCCGAGCACGTGCTCCAGGACTGGCCTCGGTGGCTCCGCGAGCACGCCATCGACCTCGCCATCCCCATGGCCTACACCCGGAGCAACGAAAGCCTCGAGGCCCAGGTGGCCGAGTGGAAGAGCCTCGACCCCCGGCTCCAGTGGATCGTGCCCGGCCTGAGCATCTACCAGCGCACCGAGAAGGGCACGGTGACCCGCGACATCGACCTCGTGCTCGCCCAGCGGCGCCTGTGCCGCGAGGCGCATGCTAGGGGCACGGTCTTCTTCTCCCTCCACTACCTCGACGACGCGCTCACCGAGGCCCTCCGCACGGGCCCCTTCGCCCAGCCCGCGCGGCCCTACCATCCGCCGCCCCGGCCGTGACCGCGCGCGGCGTTGCCGGCGGGATCACGCGGTGAGCTGGCGCACCAGGCCGGCGTCCTGGGCAACCTGGTCGGGGTCGTCCTTGGGGAACACGCCCACGCAGATGCCGTCCTTGCGGCGCAGGCGGGCGAAGACGTGGGGGAGGGCCTTGGCGGGGTCGAGCCGCCCCGCGGCCAGCACCTTGTAGGCGACGACGGGCTTGGCCAGCTTGGCCACGGTGGCCAGGGCCTGCTGGCGGCAGCGGGGCGCGTAGTTCTCCGGCTGGTAGAGGCACTGGTGGTAGAAGTCGGTGGGCAGGCCCTTCTCCTCGGCGGTCAGGTGGGTCTGGGGCCGGTGGGTGGCCATGCCCGCGGGCAGGCCGTGGCTCTTGACGCGCTCGAGCCAGCCGCGGACCACCTCGTAGCGCCCCTTGCGGAACTGCTGGTCGATCCGCACGCCCTGGATGCAGATGGCCTTGCCGCCGTTGCGGGCGCAGGCGTCGATGTGGGCCTCCATGTGCTCGGGGCTGGGCTCGGGCTGGCCGATCCAGACGCCCAGCTTGCCGCCCCGGTCCTGGTAGCGCTTCCACAGCCGAATCCAGCGCTCGTAGCAGGGGGTCCAGACGGCGGTGATCCCGTGGTCGGCGGCCTGGTCGAGCACGGCCATGATGCGGTCCTCGGTATAGTAGTCCCGCATCCGCTTGCCCAGGTCGCCGGGCTGGTGGGCGAAGCCGAAGAAGGGGTTGCTGCCCAGGATGAGCCGGGACACCCGCAGGGAGCCCAGCTCGATGGCGGGCATCGGCTGGTCGGCGTCGCGGCCTTCGGCGGCGCGGGCCGCCGCCGCAGCCGCGCCCAGGGTCGCGCCGGTCTTCAGAAAGTCCCGTCGCGACGGTCGGTGGCCCATGGCATCTCCTCCTGGCCCCGAGCCTATCGCCCCGCCGGCGGGGAGTCAAGCGCCGTCGCCGGCCTCTGCCCCGGACCGTCTCCAGGCCCGCCGCGGCGGTGGCGAGGAATGCAGGGCCGTGGCGAGAAATGCAGGGCCGCCGCCGGCGCGCTGCCGAGGGCGGGAGCGGGTCTCTCGGGAGGAGGGCTGCCGCCTCCGCCCGGCCTATCGGCCCTATAGGACCTATACGACCTATGGGGTCCCCCCGCGCGGGAGGCTCGCCTAGGGGCACGGCGTAGACGCCAATGGGGTCGGGCGGGGTCCCCCCGCGCGGGAGGCTCGCCTGCGGGGCGGGGGCGGCGGCAGCCGCGACGGCCGGAGAATTTCCTGGTCGTCCTAAGGTGCCGTCACGCCGATAGTTCGGGCGTTCGCCAAAATTTTTTTCGCATTTTTACAATTTTTCGTGGCCGCCCGGAGGGGGGGCTTCGGTTTGTAGGGGTAGAGGGAAGCGCGCGGGGTGGCCTCACCTGATAGGGGTAGGG
>JBKHIY010000192.1:0-4627 GCA_046538415.1 Candidatus Brocadiia bacterium
GCATCCCTCCCCGCCCTACCGGTCGGCCAGGAACTGGCGGAACTGGGCGAAGCCGTAGGGCACGTGGACGCCCCGACGCAGGAAGTGGGCGATGGCCGCGCTGTAGAGCTGGCGGGCACTGGCCTCCCCGCCCGCCCCGGCGACGGCCTCGCGGAGGAACGCGCTCAGCTCCTCCCCCGAGGCGACGGGCAGCGAGGCCCGCCGCGGGCCCCGCTTGCAGGTGACCACCAGGTCGTGGGTCACCGCGCCGTCGGTGGTGAACTGCTTGAAGCTCTGGTTCGGCCCCTTGTCGAAGGTGACGACGGACTCGACGGCGAAGGCGGCGTCGGCCAGGGCGGCCTGGAGGGCCCGCCAGACCTCCGCCGAGGCGTTGTGGAAGACGACGCTGAGCCGCCCGCCCCGCCGCAGCACCCGCCGCACTTCGCCGAACGCCGCGGCGATCATCCCCCCATAGTCCTCGATGCTCTTCCCCTGGGCGCGGCTCACGATGGCCTCCTCGGCCACCGGGGTGCGCACGCCCAGCCAGGACTCCCACAGGAGGTTCAGCTCGCTGTACGCGATGTTGGAGCCGAAGGGCGGGTCGGTGAAGGCGTAGTCGATGGAGCCGTCGGGCACGTTGCCCAGGTCGGTCGCGCTCTGGGTGGAGACCCGCACGGCGTGCTCGGGCCGGCGGTCGAAGAGCGGCCCGCCCGCGGCGTCGGAGGCGGCGCGGTAGTAGCGGACCGCGTCGGCGACCTTGCGGCGGAAGAGGGCCAGGACGTTGACCTCGGGATGCAGCCCGGGGATGTACATGGTGCCCAGGATGGGTCCCGGGGCGATGCCCAGGGCGGGGATATACTTGTTGGTGCGCGAGGCCCGGGGCATGGCCGCGGTGAGGGCGAAGAGCAGGTGGCGGCGGCAGGCCAGGTCGGGCAGGGCCGCGGCGGCCTGCCACAGGGTGGCGACGGCCCGCAGGTTGCGCCGGGTGAAGAGCTCATCTACGCGGTCGATGCCCCGCTTGTGGACTCGTGCGATCTCGTCGCCGCGCGCGGGGATGGGCGTGCGGGGGTAGGGGACGCGGGCCTCCCAGCCGCCGCGGTCGGCGTCGCGGATGCGCTCGGTGTCCCGCTCCTCCGGCGGGTCCTCGCGGCCGCGGCACTGGGGGCATCGGTAGGCCACGCGGACGGGGACGGGCTCGAGGCGTTCCCAGGTGCCGCGCTGGCCGGTGCGTCCGCAGGCGGGGCAGGCGAGGTCGGCGGCCACGCGGCGGCCCTGGCGAGCCACGTCCCAGAGGGCGAAGCGGTGGGCGCACTCGGGGCAGGCGTAGCGCTCGCTCCACACGGTGAAGCGGATGGGCGCGGGCTGGCCGCAGGCCCGGCAGCGGGTGGTGTAGAGGGGCTCGAGCTGGGGGCCGGCGGCGGCGAGCACGCGGCGAGCCTCCTCGGCCAGCCGGTCGGGGTCGGGGCGGGCGCAGTAGTTGTAGGCGATGAAGGTGGCGGCGGGCGAGAGGTCGACGAGGACGGCCCGGCGTCCCGCCTCCAGGGCGGCCACGCCGGTCATGCCCGAGCCGCAGAAGGGGTCGAGCACCACCTGGCCGGGGCGGGTGTAGCGCTGGAGGAAGGGCGCCACGCCCTCCGGGGGCACCTTGGTGTGGTAGGAGTGGGCGCGGTAGGCGGGCGAGGCCTTGCTGGCCACCACCTCGAGGGGCACCTCGGCGCCGGGGTCCGCCGGCGCCCGCCGTCGCCCCTGGAGGAAGGGCCCGATGGCGGGGTTCGGCCCCGGGGTATAGACCGGGGGCGCCTCGAGGGACGGGGGGCTGTAGGGCGGTCGCTTGGCTGCCATGGTCGTCGCGGGTCCTTTGTCGCGGTGGTTGGGCGGAGCTATGGCGTGGGCAGAGCTTCCGCGAGCCTCTCGCGGAGGCGGCTGTGGCGCTGCTGGATGCGGTCGTTTCGCACGGCGATGGCGATGGCCTTCTCGGTGCCCACCACGACCACCAGGCGCCGGCCGCGGGTGAGCGCGGTGTAGAGGAGGTTTCGCTGGAGCATCATGTAGTGCTGGGTGAGGATGGGCACGACGACGGCGGGGTATTCGCCGCCCTGGGACTTGTGGACGGTGATGGCGTATGCGGGCACGATCTCGTCGAGCTCGGGCACGGCGTAGACCACCTGGCGCTGGTCGATGCGCACCACCACCTCGCCGGCGTCGGGGAGCACTTCGGCCACCCGCCCCAGGTCGCCGTTGTAGACGTCCTTCTCGTAGTTGTTTCGGACTTGCATCACCTTGTCGCCCACGCGGAAGCTCCGGCCGCCGACGGCGTGCTCCTCGCCCTGGGGGTTGAGGCGCTGCTGGAGGCGTGCGTTGAGGGTCTGGGCCCCCACGGCGCCGCGGTGCATGGGGGCGATGACCTGGATGTCGCCGATGGGGTCCAGGCGGTAGCGCTCGGGCAGGCGCCGGGCGCACAGCTCGAGGATGGTGTCGGCGGCTTCCTGGGGCTCGCCGCGTCGGAGGAAGAAGAAGTCGCGCTCGGCCCCCGGGGTCTTCCGCAGGTGGGGCATGAGCCCGTTGTTCACGCGATGGGCGTTGGTCACGATGAGGCTGGTGGCGGCCTGGCGGAAGATCTCGGTGAGCCGCACCACGGCGGCCACGCCGGAGGCGATGATGTCGCGCAGCACGCTGCCCGGCCCCACCGAGGGGAGCTGGTCGACGTCGCCCACCAGCACCAGCACGGCCTGGGGCGGCAGGGCGCGGGCCAGGTGGTAGGTGAGCAGGACGTCGAGCATGGAGGCCTCGTCGACGATCACCACGTCGGCGGCCAGGGGGTTCCGCTCGTTGATCGCGAACTGGTGGGTGCGGGGCTGGAACTTGAGCAGGCGGTGGATGGTCTTGGCCTCGGCTCCCGTGGCCTCGGCCAGGCGCTTGGCCGCTCGCCCGGTGGGCGCGCCCAGGGCCACGCGCAGCCGCCGGGCCTCGAAGATGGCCACCAGGCAGCGCAGCACCGTAGTCTTGCCCACCCCCGGGCCGCCGGTGATCACCGTGAGCTTGCCCCCCACGGCGGCCCGCAGGGCCTGCTCCTGGCCCTCGGAGAGGGCGATGCCCACGCGCTGGCGCACCCACTGGAGGGCCCGCTCGGCGCGGATGGGCGGGAAGGCGGCCTCGGTGCGGGCCAGCCCGGCCAGGCGGGCCGCCACGCCCGTCTCGGCGGCGTAGAGCGGGGGGAGGTAGACGGGGCGGTCGGGCAGGCGGTCGTCGCGCACCAGCCGCTCGTTGTGCACCTGGGACTCGACGGCGGCCTCGACCTTCTCGGGGGGCATCTCGAGGACGCGCGAGGCCTCGGCCACCAGCTCGTCCTGGGGCACGCACACGTGGCCCTCGTCGCCGAGCTGCTGGAGGGCGTGGACCACGCCCGCGGCGGCCCGCTGGGGCGAGTCGGGGGCGATGCCCATGCGGCCCGCGATGCGGTCCGCGGTGCGGAAGCCCACCCCCGCGATGTCGGCGGCCAGGCGGTAGGGGTTGCGGCGCACCAGGTCCACCGCCGCGTCGCCGTAGGCCTCGTGGATTTTCGCCGCCACGGTGGGCGAGAGGCCGTACTGGCCGAGCAGCACCATCACCTCGCGGAGGCCCTTCTGGGCCGCGTAGGCGGCGGCCACCTCCTTCTGGCGCTTCGGCCCGATGCCCTCCACCTCGCGCAGCCGCTGGGGCTCGCCCTCGATCACCTCGAGGGTCCGGGCCCCGAAGTGGCGGACCAGCCGCCGGGCCAGCTCCGGCCCGATGCCCGGCACCAGGCCGGAGGCCAGGTAGCGCTCGATGCCCGCGGCGCTGGCGGGGGCCACCGCCTGGTAGCGCTCGACCTCGAACTGGCGGCCGTAGCGCTTGTGGCAGGCCCACCGGCCCTCCAGGCGCAGCATCTCGCCCTCCCGCAGCTCGACCAGCTTGCCCACGACGGTGACCGGCTGGCGGGCGCCCTCGGGGCGCAGGCGGGCCACCGCGTAGGTGCCCTCGGGCGAGGCGTAGACCACCCGCTCGACGCTGCCCTCGAGCGTCTCCAGCGGCTGGCCCTGGCGCGAAGCAGGCATGGCAATTCCCCAACTGGCCGTCGCGGGCGGATTATAGTCCCTGCCCCGGCGCCGAGTCAACGCGGCGCCCGGCGGGCCGCCGAGGCCCCCGCCACGGGTGCCCGGCGGCGGGCGCCAGGCCCGAGGGGCAAGGCTCTCCCCCCACTACTACAACCCGTTTTCCCCCCGAAAAGCCGCCACGAAAAATTGTGAAAACACAGAAAAAATCCGGGCGAGCGCCGCAAGCATCCAGGCGATGGAGCCTTACCGCGATCAGAATCTCCCGAGGCGGGCCACGCACCGCGCTCCCCTCTACCCCTACAAACCGAAGCCCCCCCTCAAAGCGGACACGAAAAATCGTGAAAAAACCGCGTAGAAGGCCCGGCGAATGCCGTAACCATCTAAACACCAAGCTCTTACCGCAGTAAAAATTTTTTCGAGCCGTGCCCAGGCCGCAGAAGGGATGCCGCGGCGCCGAGAACATCCCGTTCCCCGCGGAAGCGTACGGACCCGAGAGCCAGCGCCGGAACCCGCCACGGTGCGCGCTCCCCTCTACCCCTACAAACCGAAGCCCCCCCTCAAAGCGGACACGAAAA
>JBKHIY010000079.1:0-20659 GCA_046538415.1 Candidatus Brocadiia bacterium
CCGCGCGGTCCGAGCCGCAATGTAGGGGAAGGACGGGAGGGCCGCTAGGGGCGCTCGAGGCCCCGTACCTCGCAGATCACCAGGCCAGCCAGCACGTAGAGCCCGAAGGCCACCAGCAGCACGGCCCGAAAGCCCAACGATACCGCCAGCACCATGGCCAGCACCGCGCCTACGACCGATGCACAGCCGTTCACCCCCCACGCCCAGGGCACCAGCCCCGGCACCTGGCGGGCCGCTCGCCGAAGGCCCGAGGGGAAGGGCATGCCCATGAAAAACGCCAGCGCGCCCGAGCACCCCGTGGCTACCAGCACCCGTAGCCACGCGGCGCTGCCCCACAAGCTGCCCAGCAGGGGGTCCATGCCCAGCCACAGGGCGAGGCCCACGACGACGACGCCCGCTACCCCCAGGCGGGCCGTGCGGTGCTCGCCGTCCAGGAGCCTGCCCGCGGCGCGGCTGCCCAGGCCGGAGAAGACCATGAAGGTGGCCAGCACCAGGGCCGCGGCGTAGATGGGGCTGGCCAGGAACAGGGTGAGCTTCTGCATCATCACGATCTCGATGAACATGAAGGCCATGCCCAGGCAGCCGAAGTAGAGCCACGTGGCCAGCCAGCCGCCGCGCCGCTCCCGCCGCCGGCGCAGCAGGGCCAGCGGCAGGAGGATCAGCACCCCGCCCACCACCGCCGCCTGGGCCAGCGTGGCCAGGAGCACGACGTAGCCCCACTCGATCATCGACAGCCGGGCCTTCGTGGGCTCGGCCAGCACGCCCCGCAAGGCCCGCCCGCGGACGCTCAGGGCGTGGTAGGGGCGGTCGTCGGTGGTGGGCGTGATGTCCAGCGGATAGGCGTCGATGAACTCGCGGCGCTCGTCCGAGAGAAGCTCCCGCGCCGTCCGGGCGTAGACCGGGTCGGGCAGCTTGTGGTGGCGGTTGGCCTCCTGGGGCTCCATCCCCGGCACCCACACCAGGTCGAAGCTCCGCTCCTCGCAGAATCGGCGAATGGCCCCCACCTGGGCCTCGGTGAGGGGCTGGCGGGAAGCCACGATGGTGGCCGTGGACCAGCCGGCGCGGACGAAGGCCAGGTGGGAGGCCACGTCGTCCACCCCCCTTCGGCGGAGGGCCTCGCCGAGGGTGGCGAAGATGCGGATGGGGTCGGCGGGCAGGGCCAGGTTGAGCCACCGGGTCACGCTCACCATGCCCCGGTCGGTCAGGTGGTCGAGATAGCTGTCGAAGGCCTCGACCGTGTAGAGGTAGTTCTCGCTGAGGGCGTGGGCCCCGGCGCTGGCGGCTCCGAACGACTCGACGAGGGGAAGCTGAATGAGGTCGTAGCGTCGTCGGGTGCGGGCCAGGAAGCCCCGGGCCTCCGCCACCTCGAGCTCCACGCCGGGCTGCTGATAGATGTGCCGGGCGAAGCGTGCCTGGCTGCCCCGCATGAGGTCGGCGACCACGGGATTGAGCTCCAATGCCGTGATGGGCTGCGCGTCGTGATAGCGGGCGAGCACCACGTCGCTGCCCCCGCCGGCGCCGATGATCAGGGTGCTCGGGCGCCCGAGCAGGTGGTAGGGAAGGGCGCGGGACGTGTAGTCGAAGTTCCGCGCCAGCTCGGGCTTCTCCAGGCGGTTGATGGCGGAGGGGCCGCCGGCGTCCACCAGGATGGCTCGCTGCTCCGGTTCCTCGCCCATGTAGAGCAGGCTGCGGCCCGCCACAAGGCGTAGGGTCGGCCCCTCCAGCACGTGGACGGTGCCCAGCGGGCCGGTGCGCCGCTCCACCACGTGGGCCCCCGCGTCGAGCATCTGGTTCAGGCTCTTGTGCTCCGAGATGTCCAGCTCCAGGGGATCGAGCACGGCGAAGTAGACCGTGGCCGCGTAGAGGAGCGCGAAGGCCACCGGGCCGGCCAGCCGGCTGCGGCCCCCCATGTAGACCAGCACGCCCAGGCCGGCCACCGCCATGGCCCCCAGGGGCAGGCGCGCGGGAAAGACTATGAACATCAGCCCCACCATGGCGCAAGCCCCCACGCCGGAGCCCAACAGGTTCCAGAAGTACAGCCGGTGCACCCCGTGGGCCTCCCGCACGAAGGCCAGGCCGATGCACGTGGCCCCCAGGAGGAAGGGCACGAAGAGCAGCAGGTAGTACTCCAGCAGGTAAACGTATTGCCAGGGGTCCCACACGAGCTGGAAGAGGTCGAACGGCACCCGCTGGGCGAGGGCGAACGACAAGGGGATGGAGAGCGCGAACGCCGTGGCGAAGGCCAGCATGCTCCCCTCGAAGCGACGCAGCAGGCGCCGCGAGCACAACGACAGCAGCGTGCCACTGGCCCCGAAGCCCAGCAGGGCCACGCTTACAATCATGTAAGCGAAATGGTGCCACCCGGCCACGGCGAAGCCGCGCATCAGCGCCACCTCGTAGCCGAGCACGGCCGCCGATACCGCGGCGATCAGCAAGGCCAGGCGCATACCGAAACCGCCAGGTGGGAACGGGAGCAGGCCCCGGGCGCCCCGGGGCTCAGCGGTCGCTGTGTCGGAGGGGGACGAAGCGCACGGGGATCAGGCTTCGGCTCCGCAGCTCGCCCTCGTCGTCACGGGTCACCAGCACCAGGTGCTGAACGGCCCCCGGCGGCCCCACGGGAATGCACATCCTGCCTCCCGGCTTGAGCTGCTTGAGCAGGGGCGGGGGCACGGTGCCCGCGGCACAGGTCACGATGATGGCGTCGAAGGGGGCGTGCTCGGGCCAGCCGTAGTAGCCGTCGCCGGTCTTGCACGCAATGGTCTCGTAGCCCAGCCGCTCCAGCCGCTTCTCCGCCTGCTCGGCCAGCGCGGGAATGATCTCGATGGTCCACACGTGGGGGGTGAGCTCGGAGAGCACAGCCGCCTGGTAGCCCGAGCCGGTGCCCACCTCGAGCACCTTGTCGCCCGGCTTCAGCCCCAGCTTCTCCGTCATGTAAGCCACCACGTAGGGCTGAGAGATGGTCTGCCCGTGCCCGATGGGCAGGGCCGTATCGTAGTAGGCCCGCCGCTCGTCGCGGGCCCGGACGAACTCGTGGCGGGGCACCCGCCGCATGGCGTCCAGCACCGCGGGGTCGGAGATGCCCCGCCTCTCGATGCTCCGCCGCACCATGGCATGGCGCTCGCGGCGGCGCTCGGCGAACCGAGGGCGCTCCCAGTCGATATCCTCTCCTGTCGCCCTGCGGGGCTCGGCATCCGCGGCATGGGGGTCGAACGGGCGGCCCAGGAGAAGCACCCCAGCCACGGCCGCCAGCCCGGCCAGCACCAGCGTCGTGCGCACCTTGTGCGACATCATGCCTCCTTGTCCATGCAGCATAGGACTTTACGGGCGGGATGTCAATTCCCCGCCTGCGCCCGAAGCCACGAGCGACATGCCCGCGCCCCAGGTGGGGCGGCCGGGCAGCCCCCGCGGCGGCCCCCATGGAGGCGAGAGCGTGAGCGGTGAGAAGAGAAAATTTGGATTGACTTTTCGCGCTTCGCGAGCTAGACTGAGGGGCCTGCGCCGTATTGTGGGCGCAGGGCCTGCCCGGTGGCCGACGGGAGGCGCACCGCCGGCGCGAATCAGGAGGTAGCGACGTGTTGAGCAAAGAAGAGCTGGCCAAGTTCAAGAAGCTCCTTCTGGAGTACCGCAAGATCCTGGTAGGGGATCTCAACCACCTCGAGGACAGCGCTCTGCGCCGCAGCAAGGACAATGCCGCCACCCTCGATATCTCCAACTTCGCCGACCTGGGGACCGACAATTTCGACCAGGACGTGACCCTCGGCCTGCTGGAGAACTCCGAGGAGACGCTCCGCGAGATCGATGCCGCGCTCCAGCGCATCGAGGACGGCACCTACGGCGTGTGCGAGGAATCGGGGGACCCCATCGGCAAGAAGCGTCTCAAAGCCATCCCCTGGGCCCGCCTATGCATCGAGTGCAAGCGCAAGGCCGAGGAGGAAGCCCTTCAGGGATGACCCGGCGGCTCGCCTTCTGGCTGCCCGCCTTGCTCGGCCTCGCCGCCGACCTCCTCTCCAAGCACCTCGTCTTCCAGTGGCTCGCCGGCGTGGCGGGCCACCGCCAGCCCCTCCTGGGCCGTTGGCTGGTCTTCAGCATCCAGGAGAACCGCGGCGGCCCGTTCGGCATCCTTCAGGGGCGGGGCTACGTGTTCGTCGCCCTCTCCGGGGTGGCCTTGGTGGCCGTGGTGTGGATGCTGCGCACCGCCCGCCGCGACCAGCTCCTCCTCCGCGTGGCCCTCGGCTTCGTGGTGGCCGGGGCACTGGGCAACGTGGCCGACCGCCTGTTCCTGGGCCACGTGCGCGACTTCATCTACATCGAGGCCATCAACTACCCGGCCTTCAACGTGGCCGACGTGTGCGTGTGCCTGGCCGCCGGGCTCCTGGTCCTCGAGATCGTCCGCCAGGAGCTGAGGGAGAGGAAAAGCCGGCGGAAGTAAGCCAGCCCCGGGGGCTCAGCGGATGAGCCGGGCGTTGGCCCAGTCCACGTGATCGCCGATGTCCAGCTCGGCCCCGAAGTCGGCCACCAGGGTGAGCTCCCTGGCCCCCTCCAAGTCCACCGCCACCGCTACCGGCCCGTCGCTGCCCCGCAGGCTCTCCCGCTCGAACCGCACCTCGCCGTCCACCAGCACCCGCACGCAGGCGTTGCCCCGCTCGCCCATCTCCTCGTCGATCCCCACGTCGGCGAGGAACCGCTGGTAGTCGCCCTCCAGGGCATAGGTGAGCTCGCAGCGGGTGTGGACCCCCAGCCCCTTGGAGTAGGTGCGCTCCCCGATGCGCAGCGGGTGGCCGTCCACGCTGCGGTCCCGGTGGTAGTGCCACACCAGGTCGAAGAAGGGCGTCTCCTCCACCTTGGCCGGCTCGAGGTCGGAGAGGTAGACCAGGCGGCCGCCTCGGAACTCCAGCTCCAGCACCGCGGCGATATCGAAGGCCAGGGCAGGGCCGAACAGGGCGTCTACCTTCAGCCGCCCTTCCTCCAGGCCCCGCAGCCGCCCCGCGACCGCCGTGCCGTCGTCGGCCCGCACGATGGCCACCACGCCCTCGGGGCGCGGCGCCTCTCGGCCTCCCTGGCTGGCGAAGGTGGCGGCCACCACGCGGTCGAAGCCCAGCTCCACCTCGCCCAGGTGCTCGGCGCGGAAGGCCACGCCCGTGGCGTCGATGGACTTCACGGTGCCCTCGATGGTCTCCCCGTTGAGCAGCACCAGGCGGTCGGCCTTCTGCGCCGGCTCGGGCGGCTCGCCGGCCGGCTCCTGGGCGAAGGCGATGCTGGCGATGGCCCCCAGGGGACACGCCACGGAGCCCAGGGCCGCGCTCTCCAGTTCCACCGCGTGCTCCCCTCCGCCCCGCAGACGACCGCGCAGCTGCCCCCCCTGGCGGAGGGCCACGCGGATGTGGTCGGCCCGGGGGGAGGGCTGTGCGTCGCCTAGGCGCAGCGCCAGGAGGTCGCCGCAGGCCATGCGCCGCCGCCCCTCCTCCGTCTGGAGCACCACCGCGGGGGCCGGCTCCACGTCCACCAGGCGCCCCTCGATGCGCCGGCCCTCGACGGTGATGGCCGTGGCCGCCGGCTGGGCGCCGAGCCCCCGCGCGGCGGCCGAGACGGCCAGCCAGGCGAGGGCGATGCGGGTCCTGCGCGATGGGGCTCTCATGGGGGCGGGCTCACTCCTTCTCCTGGGCGGCTGCCGCCGGCTTGGCGAAGTGGCGGTAGCGGAGGATGGTGGCGGGGTCGATCTCCTCGAAGCGACTGGCCAGGACGAGAACGGCTCGCTGGAGCTGGTTGTCCTCCTGCACGTCGCACACGAACTGGCGGCCCCGGTGGTCGGCCACCAGGACGCGCAGCCAGGCCCGCAGCAGGCGCCGCGCCTTCTCCCTGCCCATCTCCTCGGACAGCCCGTCGTACCAGAGCTGGAAGTCGGGATAGCGCGAGGCCTGGAGCCCGTCGAACTCCGCGAGCTTGGCGAAAAGCTCGCTGTTGGCCGCGAACCGCGAGGCCGTGTAGCGGTAGAAGGCCCCGCTTTCCCGCAGGTGGTCGAACTCCTCGGAGCGGAAGGTGGGCTTGTAGCCCACCTCGATGTTGGGGTGCACGCCCTTGTCGTGGATGCTTCGTCCGCTGGGCAGGTAGTACTTGGCGATGGTGAGCTTGAGGCCCGACTGCCCCGCGGTGGCTCGCATGGGGAACAGCTTCTGCACGCTGCCCTTGCCGTAGGTCTTCTCGCCCACCAGCACGGCCCGCTTGTGGTCCCGGAGGGCGCCGGCCAGGATTTCCGAGGCGCTGGCCGACCGGCCGTTCACCAGCACCACGATGGGATAGTCGGGGTGGGTGGTAGGGTCCTTGGTGCGGAACTCCTCGCGGGGCGCGATCTCCTTGTTCCGCCCCTCCGTGTAGACGATCAGCTTGTCGTCCTTGAGGAACATGTCGGTGATGGCCACCGCCGCGCTGAGCTGGCCGCCGGGGTTGTTGCGGAGGTCCAGCACCAGGCCCACCATGCCCTGCTCCTCCAGCTCCCGCAGGGCCTTGTCCAGGTCGCGGGCGCTGTGGGCGCTGAAGGCGCTGAGGCGCACGTAGCCCAGCCTGGCGGGAAGCATCCGGGAGTGGACGCTGGGCAGATCGATGTCCGCCCGCACGATCTCGACCGTGCGCCGCTGCTTCTCCCCGGGCCGGGTCACGGTGACCTTCACCGGCTCCCCGGGCTTGCCCCGGAGGGCCTCCACGATCTCCTTGAGCCGCTTGCTCGTGTCGTCGGGGTCGGCCGGCGCGGTGGGCTCGCCGTCCACCTCCACGATGCGATCGTAGGAGCGGATGCCCGCCTCGTAGGCGGGGCCCGCGTAGTTGGGCCGCACGACGGTGAACACCGGCTTCTCGCCGGTGTCGAAATGCTTGAGGAACTGGACCACGGCGCCGATGCCCCCGTAGTGGCCGGAGATGTGCTCGCGGAACTGCTTCCAGTCCTCCTCGTCGAAGTAGGCGCTGTGCGGGTCCGGGGGGTCGCCGCGCCGCACCACCTCGACCATGCCCCGTGCGGCGCCGTTGACCAGCTCGAGGTCCGCGGGCGGGTCCTCCACGTGGTATCTCTGGATTTGCTTCTTGACCTCCTGGAGGAGGCGGTCGTTGAGCTGCCCCTCGCGGTTCTTGGGGCTGATGAGCAGCGACTTGAGGTTGTCGTTCTCCAGCAGGGCGCGGGCCAGTCGTCCCTCGGCGGTGGGCTTGGTCTGAAGCTCCTTGAGGATGCCGTCCACGGGGGGCCGGAGGTCCTCGATTTCGGCCAGCGCCAGGGCGCAGGCCCTGCGCTCGGCGGCCCCTTCGGACATCACGAGCAGGCGCCGGAGCACCCGGTTGGCCCGCTTGAGATTCTCCTCGCTGGTGGCCGTGAACCACAGGGCTCGGGCCGCGGCCCGGGCCGCCGCGGGGTGCAGCGTCGTATCCTCGACCAGCCGCACCAGGTGGCGCTCGGTGGCGGCCACGTTGCGTGCCGGGGACTCGCCGAGGGCGGCCGCCGCGGCCACGGCGTAGTGGGGCGAGGCGCCGTCGCGCACCAGGGCGGCCAGGGGCTCCACGGCGGCCTCCGGGTGCCCCAGGTCGCAGAGGGCCTTGGCTAGGGCGAGGCGGGCCGCCGGGCCGGCCTTGGGCAGGCGGCTCTCGAGCACGGGCACGGCCTCGGCCCCTAGCTCCGTGAGCCGGCGTTGGGCGGTCCACAGCTCGTCGACGGTGGGCTGGCGGAGCTTGGCCAGAATGGCATCCACGTCGTCGTCGACGGCCCCCTGGGCGGGGAGGCAGGCTGTGGCGAGGAGGGCCACGAGGGCCGCGGCGCGGAGGGCATGGGCTCGCATGGGGCGGGGTCTCCTTGGTTCAGCGTAGGCGTCGGATCCACACCCGCTGGGGGCGCTGGGCCTTGGGCTCGGGCGTCCACACCGGCCGGGGCCCGGGCTCCGGGCCGGTGAGCAGCACGTCGCCGAAATAGGCGGGGGTGAAGCCGCGAATCATCAGCGCCCGGCTTCGGTCCAGGAACATCCCCGGGGTCCAGGACAGGGCCTTGGCGGTGTGGTCGCCGTCGTCGTCGATCACCGAGATGTTGAAGCCGAAGCGCAGGCCGGGCTTGGGGGCCAGGTCGAGGTACTTCCAGGGGATGGCCACCTCGTAGATGGTGCCCGAGTTGTCGTCCTTGCGTCGCACGCGGTATTCGCCGCTGGGCTCCTCGTCGTCCTCGTCCTGCTGCTCGTCCTTGTGGGTGAGTGCCAGGGTGAGAAGGATGTCGCGGCCGTCGAAGCTGTAGCCGTAGCCCCCGTCGTTGTCGCAGTCGATGCAGATGATCAGCCCGTCGCCCACCCAGGTGGTGCCCTGGCTGGTGTAGGTGCGCTGGATGTCGTCGCGGACGTCCACGGCGAAGTAGAAGCGCTGCTCGTCCCAGCCCGTGTAGAGGGTGGCGGAGAGGTCGCTGGGCGAGCTCCAGCGGGTCTCCTCGGGCCTCCGAGCCTGCACCTCGTCCACGTGGGCGGGGCCGTCGAGGGCCGCGGCGCGGTCGGCCCGCCAGGCCTCGTTGATGGCCCCGTCGACCTGGGGGGGCAGGGAGAAGCGCGTGGTGAGGAGCACCGGCGGGCGGCGGGCGGCCCCCGACTCGCGGAGGGCGTCGAGCTGGTCCTTGAGCGCCTGGTAGGTCTCCAGGGGCAGCGATTCGTCCCCCAGGGCCTCCGCCAGGAGGGCCACGCCCCGGGCCTCCTGGCCCCGCTGGTAGAGGGCGTTGGCCAGCTCGCCCAGGGCCGAGCGGTCGCCGGCCTCCAGCCGGCGGGAGAGCAGGGCGATGCGCTGGTCGAGCCGCTCGGGCTGTGCGGGAGCGAAGGCGTAGATGCCCCGGTCCGTGCTCAGGCACAGGGTCTCGCCGGCCAGGCCCGCGGCCAGGCGTCGGGCCCCCGCGGGCTCCAGGTCCGCGGCCACCTTGCCCGAGGCGGCATCGAGCACCACCGCCATGTCGCTGCCGTCGCGGTGGCCGCTGAGGGCCACGTGGCGAGGCCCCGCGGCCAGGGGCGAGGGCTTGAACAGCGGGAGGGGTACGGAGCGCCAGCGCTGGCGCAGGTCGCCGAGCTGGAGCGCGTGGACCACCAGGTCGCGGTCCACGTTCTTCTCCGAGACGTAGAGAGCATGGGCGGCGAGGGCCGCGTCGGCGAGGGAGCCGGCGGGGAAGGAGCGGCGGCAGTGCACCTCGCCCGTCTGGGGGTCGAGGGAGAGGATTTCGGCGTTGGGCGCGAAGCCGTCGGGCACCAGGTAGCAGCGGCGGCCGTCGTGGGGCACGAGCACCTGGCGGATGGCGAAGGGGGCGCGATAGGTCCACAGCTCCCTGCCCCCGGCCAGGTCGAGGGCGCGGAGGCTGCGGTCGCCCAGCACCACGTAGAGGCGTCCGCCCGCCGCGTCGTGGACGGGGCGGTCGGTGATGCGGGGGTCCGGCCCGCGGAGGGCCACGCTGTGGCGCCGCTCGCCGGTCTCGGCGTCGAAGCCGTGCGCGGCCGGGGGGTTCTCCGCGCAGACCCACAGCGTGCTCTCGTGGACGGCCAGCCCGTGGGCGAGCAGGGAGTCGCCCTCGACCTGACGGCTCCACAGCAGCTTTCCCGTCTCCAGCGACAGGGCGCTGGCCGTGCCCGAGGCCTGACCCACGAACAGGCGTTGGGCATCGGCGGCCAGGGCCACGACGCGCAGCGGCTCGCGGTGGGCCCTGGGCCGCTCGAAGAGGTCGCCGGCGGGCGGCGGCGGGCGGATGGCCGCGGGCTCGGCGAAGCGGTGGCTCCAGCGGAGGGTGCCGCTCGCCGCGTCGAGGGCCATCACGGCGTCGAAGGCGGGGAGGACCAGCAAGTCGCCGGCGAGCCGCGCCTCGCCGTTCCAGTCCTCGACGTCGCGCCGCCAGGCGAGCTGGCCTGTGTCCTGGCGGCGGCATTCCAACCGCTCGTAGTCGTGGCCGCCGCGGTAGGAGAAGCGAGCCATGGCGAAGTAGAGCAGCCCCCCCGGCGCCCGGGGCAGGTCGAGCAGCCGCACGCGGGTGTAAGCGATGCGCGTGGGCGCCTGCCAGCGGCGAGAGAGGCCGGGGCCGGCCGTGGGCGACTCGCGGGCCCAGGCCTCGATGGCCTCCTCCAGCGTGGCGCGGGCCTCGGAGGCGGCGGAGGGCGCGAGCAGGCGGGCCAGAGCCAGCGGCTCCGCGCCGCCGTCCTTGGCCGCTGGCCGGTCGAGGAGGCGGAGGAGGGCGGTCTCCGCGGCGGCGCTGTTGGGGAATCGGCGGACGACCTCCTCGAGAGCCGCCCCGCCGTCGGCTTGCGCCAGCAGGGCACGGGCATCCGCCTCCTGGGCGGCGTAGACCTCGCGGCCGTGGTCATCGATGAGGCGGTCGATGGCCGCGGTGGCCAGGGCGCGGGCGGCGACGGTGAGCCGCTCCTGGGGCTGGAGCCGGGCCTGGGGGGTCTGGGCGATGAGCCCCTGGTAGGCGGCCACGGCCTGGGGCCAGTCGCCGCGCCGCTCGTGGAGCCGGGCCTCGAGCAGCCGCGCATGGGCCGCCTGGCCGGGATCGGCGGCGTGGCGGCGGGCCTCGGCGAGGGCCTCCATGTCCCCCTCGGAGCCCATGGCGAGCAGGCAGTCGTAGAGGCGGCGGCGGGTGCGCACGATGGCCGCTGCGTCCTTGGCCGCCTGGGCGAGCGACAGGGCGGCTCGGAAGTGGGCGAGGGCCTGGGCGGGCCTCCCGCAGTCGGCTTCGTGGATGCCCAGGGCCAGGGGTGCCCAGGGGTCGCGGGGATGCTCCTCGCGGTGGGCGGCGATGCGCTGGCGGGTCCTCGCCCAGTCCTCGAAGACCTGGAGGCGGTCCGGCGCGGCGACGAGGAGGGTGCCTGCGGCGGCGGCGAGGTTGCCGGGGCGTTCGTCGGGCCGCCACAGGTGCGCCGTGCTCGCGGCTCCGTCGGCGGCCTCGATGCGCAGGATTCCCCGACGGGTGGGGACGTAGAGCCGGCTGGGCGTGGCCAGCGGACGGGCGGCCGAGGCTTGCGGCAGGGGGGTTTTCCACAGCCGTCGCCCCGTCTCGCCATGGAGGGCCACGGCGTCGTGGCCGATGAGGAACAGGCGGTCGCCGCAGCCGCCCACCAGGTAGCGAGCCCCGTGGCGGGGCGCCGACCAGGCGACGGCGCCCGTGGCGGGGTCGATGGCGAACAGCCGCGCCGCGTCCTGGGGCGCGAGGAAGAGGAAGCCGCCGGCCGCCATGGGCGGGTTGTTGGCCCACCGCCGCCGCCGCTCGACCAGCGCGCGGCGCAGGTAGCGGGGGAACGACGGGTAGCGCTGGACCCAACGCACGGCCCCCGTCTCCAGGTCCAGCGCCGCGGCGGCGCCGAGATTGGAGCCGTGATAGACCGTGGAGCCGTCGATGGCCGGCGGGCTGGGCGTGGCGCCCAGGGCGAGGAAGGCGGGCACGCTGCGGGAGCAGACGAACGTGTCCCATATCTCGCGCCCGGTCGCCGCATCGAGGGCCACCACGCGGGAGCGGGCCTCGTCGCCCAGGAGGGTGAGGGCGAAGACCACCTTGTCGCCTCCCAGGCTCGGCGGCGAGGCCAGGAGCACGCTCTTCGCGCCCACCGCCGCGGGCCCCGCCTCTTCCTCCGCCTCGGGCTCCGCATGCGGCTCCGGCGGGGCGAAGCGGTGGCGCCACAGGAGCTTGCCCGTGGCGGGATGGAACGCGGCGACCGAGTCGGCCAGCCGCACGACCACCCGCCCCGCGCCCCAGGAGGCCGCGTGCACGGCTTCCGCCAGGGCCACCGCGGGCGGCGGCTCCGGCGCGTCGGGATACATCCACACCACCTCGCCCGAGCCGAGGTCGAGGCACACGACGGTCGCCTCGTTGGTCAGGAACACCCGCTTTCCCCGCGCCGTAGGATGCGTGGGGCAGGGCACGGGCAGGCCGCGGCCGAGGAACCGCCCGCGGTCCGCGTCGTCCACCGCCGGGTGGGGCATGGAGAAGCGGGCCAGGCGCCGGCCCACGCCCTCCAGCTCGCGGGGCACGCGGGCGTGGGTGGCGTCCCCGCCGAGCGCCGGCCAGTGGGCCAGTGGGGGCGGAGCAGGGAGCTGGAGGGGCCGCTCGAGGACCTCGCTCACCCGCACCGTGCGCCCGCCGAGGGACAGGGCGTCGTCGCCGTGGCGCGCCGCCAGCTCGCGGGCCATGGCCTCCGCCTCGCCGTGGCGGCCCGCGGCGCGAAGGGCCAGCCACAGCCTCACCCGCAGGGCGGACGGGGCCAGGCCGGGCCGGGGACAGGCTTCGGCCGCGCGGCGCCAGGCGGCGAGGGCCCGCGTGGGCTCGCCCCGGTCGAAGGCCAGGGTGCCCCGGGCCAGCAGGGCGTCGTCGCCCCAGGAGGTGGCCAGGTAGCGGCGGGCCACTCGGCCCAGCAGGCGGGGGTCGCGTCGTGCGACGGCGCGCTCGTAGAGGCGCCGCGCCGCGGCGTCGTGGGCTCGCCTGTAGAGCTCGATGGCGGGCCGGGGGAGGGCGGCGAGCTCGAGGGCCGCCTGCTCCTGGATGGGAATGTGGACCGACGGGTCGGCGGGAGAGGGCACGAGCGGCTGCGCCCCCTCGGCGGGCTCCAGCTCGGCGAGCTGCTGGTAGTGGTCGATGGCCTGGCGCCAGCGGCCCGCCCGGGCGGCGGCGCGGGCCGCCTCGAGGACTTTCGCCGCCTCGCGGTCGCTCTCCAGGTAGAGGGAGCTGTCCTGGGCTGGGGCGTCGGGCGGAGCCGCGCCGGCGAGGCGCGAGGCGCAGAAGACCGCCACGGTGGCCCCCACCGCCCCGAGGAGGATCAGGCGGCGAGGCATGCACACCTCCTTGTCCGCCGCGAGCGTGTGCGGGAACGCGGGCCGGCGGTCCGGAGACGGACCGCCGCACTTCCACCGGGAGTATAGCACATGGCGAGCGCGGCGTTCAAATGTTTTGTCGAGGCGCCGAAAAGACCAAGACTTACGACGAGCGCAGAGAGGGTAAAGAATTGTAAATCTCCTTGACTGCACGGTATGCCTCGATATACTGGTGGGTGGAATTCCAGGGTCCACGGTCAGCCCCAGTGGGGGCAAGGGCCCGAAGGAGTGAGGCCAGATGAGACAGCGGCTGAACGGACTTGCACGGGCCCTGTGGGAGGACGAGCGGGCGCAGTCGACGGTCGAGTACGCGCTGGTCGTCGCGGTGACCGTGGCCTTGCTGGTGGGCATCTCCGGCTTCGTGCTCAGCGGGCTGTCGACGTATTTTGCGGACACGACATCAGTGGTGTGCCTCCCGATCCCCTGAGAGGCGTGCCCGGTTTCGTTGGTGGGAGGAACAGTAGGAGGTGACGAGCATGTTCCGACGCATGCGCAGGCGGGCTCAGTCGACGGCGGAGTACATTCTCATCGTCGTCCTGGTCGCGGTGTTGTCGATCGGTATCATCACCGTATTCGGCAACCAGATCCGCGACCTGTTCCGCGTCTCCACGGAGCGGATGGGCGGCGAGGAGGATTCCAGGCTTCGCCAGGAAGTGACCGACCGCGCCGCAGGCGAGGCGGACAAGAGCCTCGAAGACATCAAGGAATGACGGTGGCGGCCCGGGCCCTGCGATGTTTGCAGGGCGGCAGGCCGCTTCCTGAGAGACCGGGGCCGTCGTGATCTACCTTCACACGGCCCGCCAGGTCCTGCTGCTCGCCCTTCTCGTGGTGGCCGCGTATTCCGACCTGGCGCACGGGAAGGTCTACAACTGGAGCACCTACCCGGCCATTGTGCTGGGCCTGCTCCTGGCCTACGTGCTGGACGCGAGCGAGAAGACCCAGGTGGGCCTGGTGGAGAGCCTGCTGGGCCTGTGCCTGGCCGGTGGGCTCTTCGGCCTATTCTTTCTCCTCGGCGCGTTCGGCGCCGGGGACGTGAAGCTGGCGGCCGCCATCGGCGCTTTGAGCGGTTGGCGTTTTGCCGTGGCCGCCATCGCCTTCTCGGCGTTGGCGGGCGGGGTGATGGCCCTGGGGCTGCTGATCTGGAGGGGGCAGCTGTGGCGGGGCCTTCGCGATTCGGCCGTGGCCTCGGTGAAGCTACGCCGCCCGGAAAAGACCTTGTCGCCCGATAGCCCGGCGCGCCTCACCGTGCCCTACGGCTTCGCCATCAGTTTGGGCACCTTGTGGGCCTGGCTGGCGGAGTACGTAGTGATGTGAGGACGTAGAAGGGGGAGCCCCCGATGCGACGGAATCCCCCAGCAGCGGCTCGCTCGTCCGACCCCCGGCACGAGCGGGCCCAGGTGATGGTGGAGACGGCGATTGCCTTCCCCATCCAGATGGTGATCACCCTCGCGATCATGCAATACTGCCTGATCGCGGGGGCCAAGCAGGTGGTCACCTACGCCGCCCATTCCGCCGCCCGGGCCGAGGTGGTGGGCTTGGACCCCCACCGGGCGGCCTCCACGGTGTGCAGCCCCATCGCCGGTTCCTACCGCCCGCCGGGAGCCGCCTTGCCCATCGTGGTGCCCGGCCGGGGCGTCCTGCCGCATTCCGAAGCCTCCCAGCTGAAGACCTCCGTGGCCGTGCTCAACCCCAGGGACGACGGGGACAAGAGGGTGGTGGTGCGCGTGACCCACCACTACGAGCTGATCATCCCCTTCGTCGAGTACACGCCGTTCGTGGACTTCCATCTGCTCTGGGGCCGGGTGGAGAAGCTCGGGCCCCGGGGCATCGTCCACAAGGTGATGACCGAGACCGTCACCCTCCCCCAGCCCTGGGACCACGACGTGGAGGACGTGGACGGACATCCCATCATCCCCGACCTCTCGGAGGCCGACGAGCCCTAGAGCCAGAGCCCCACGGGGCGTGAGGAACAGCCGATGCGAAACAGCCAGAGCCCACAATTCCGTCGTCGGGGCGGCTGCCGTCCGTCCTCCGGACCACGCTCGCTGGCCCGGGGCGAGTCGGGCCAGGCCCTGGTCTTCGGCGCCCTCACGCTGTTCATGCTCGCCGCGTTCGTCATCTTCGTGGCCGACCTGGGGCTGGTCACCAGCTCCCGCATCGAGCTCCAGAACGCGGCGGACGAATGCGCCTACTCGGGGGCCCTCTACGAGGCCAATGTGATCAGCGGCGTGGCCTACCTCAACGAGGCCATGGCCTTCATGTACTACGACGCGCTGCGCTACGCGGTGGACAGCACGGCCCTCGGCGTCCTGGCCACCATGAAGCAGTACGGGCCGCCCCATCCCAGCGACCAGCTGGTCTACGAGGACCGGGACGCCGACCCGCCGGTCTACACCGGCGACCCCCAGACCCACTACGACCGGGCCTTCGGGCGGGCGCGGCTCCAGATTCCCGAGGTGGAGCGGACCCTCAACATGTTCGCCCGCTGGGAGTGGGGCATGGCCCTGGCCTGCGCCGAGCTGGTGGAGATGGAGGTCAACCGCGTGGCCCTCAAGCACGGGGTGGACGCCATCGCCATGTACCCGAAGGTGGACTTCTTCCCCGGCAACGGCGTGCAGTTCGACCTCCACATCCTCAAGCTCATGCAGGGCTCGGAGCACGTGGGCTGGCGGGTGTGGGCCGACGACCCGCCCTTCTTCGTCGAGGCTCGCAAGCTCGGCCCCTTCCACTGGCTGATCACCAACACCGACCGCATCACCTACGAAATCGAGCGGATCGACGACATCACCTACCGCATCCAGACCCCCACCGAGGACATCACGGTCAAGCGCTACAGCGACGAGCACGTGCGGCTGAAGATGATCTCCCACGAGGACGGGGGCACCGAGGTCACCCACGTCGAGGCCAAGTACCTGGAGGGCCTGGGCTGGGCGGTGGCCATGAGCGACGGGGACTTCAGCGTCTCCTACCGCCCCTTCCGCGACGACGGCTACTTCGTCGAGGTCACCAACCACGCCACGGGCACCACCGGCAGCGCCGGCGTCCGCCGAGGCCCTGACGGCCACATCGAGCAATACATCGACGGCGAGTGGCGCGAAGTGCCCGGCCAGCACGACAGCGTGACCGTGGGCGGAGTGGAAATCCCCGTCCAGATCGACAACACCATCCGCCTCGGCGACAACACCTCGTTCACCATCCCCAACGAGCTCGACCTGGGCAGCGTAACTTACCTCATCCCCGACGTTTTCCGCATGCCCAACATCTACGTGACCATGCTCGAGGACAGCGTGCGGATCGACGCCATGATCAACATCCAGACCCCCGCGGGCAGCAAGCGCCTGACCTTCCGCATCGAGGAAGACACCCGCGAGATGCTCATCCGAGGCCTCCTGGGCATCCACTACCGCGTGCCCGGCAACGCCACCTGCAAGTGGCACGCCAACCGCGAGGGCACCGAGCGCGACCGCCTGTGCCGAAACTGCCAGCTCCACGAAGGCGAGTGCCACACCCCCGCCGACGACGAGACCGAATGGACCTATCAATACCGCCTGGGCAACCCCTACTTCGTCAAGGAAGACCTTCGCCGCTTCGCTCACCACGCCATCTGCGACCGCGACCCCTACGCCCGAGACCACGACTTCCAATACCCCCAGTGGGCCGAATGGTACGACACCGCGCGCGGCGAGCCCGACGGAAGGGCCTACTTCCAGCAGCGGCCCGCCTGGAGCCAGCGCCTGGCCAACTACGATAGCGACGGCGATGGGGAGAACGACGCCATCCGCATCTACGCCTCCGACACCTGGGGCCTGAACCGCGACGACAGCCGCGACTTCGACCCCCACTACCGCAAGATCAAGCCCTGGGACATGCGGGAGATCGCCGGCGCCACCATGCGCTTCGCCCCGCCCCTGCGCCTCAGCGAGGACTTCTTCTACTACGCCCTCACCGTGGGCTGCTGGCGGCGGGGCAGACAGAGCCAGACCTCGCTGTTCCGCCTCTTCCGCGAGCCCCGCTGGGGCGTGGTGGCCACCGCCAGCGCCCGAAGCGGGTTCCTCGAGCTCCACAGCGACGACCCCCGCGACCGCGTGCCCCACTACCGATTCACCTGGCCCACCGCCGAGGAAGTCGAGAGCTTCGTCTACACCGCCTACGAGAACCTCTACGAGCCGGTGTGGACCTCCCGACTGTGGCCCATGGCCGATGCCATCCGCGACGACCACATCAAGGCCTACGTCCAGAACCAGACGGGCCTGTCCTACCTCTTCCACGGCCTCCTGCGGGCCCGCTGGGTGAAGCCCAGGCCGCCGGAGAAGATCGGCGAGGTGGCCGAGGAGGTCGACGTGCCCCTCGGGGCCATGGGCCTCAACGCCGACGACCCCAGGATGGACGACATCGTGGAGCACTAGAGCCACATGGCCCACACACTTGCCAGGATGAGCCAGCGATGAGAGCCCGAAGCACCAGCGACCCGCGGCGCGGAGCCATGGCGGCCGAGTTGGCCGTGCTCGCCCTGTTCGTCTATCTGCCCATCGTCGTGGGCGGAGCCTACATCGGCTGGCTCTCCGTGGCCCGCGAGCGGGTGCACCACAGCAACCACTACGCCCTCTACGACGAAGGCGACCAGAGCGAGGCCCTCGACGTGCGGGGCGAGAACGAGGCCCGCTTCTTCCGCGAGTTCACGGGCAGGCTGCGGGTCGACGAGGGCGACGCCGCCGACGCCGACGTGCCCATGCCCGGCGTGCTCCGGGACATGTTCACGGAGTTCACGGTTCCTATCCACTACCGCCACGTCAGCGCCCGGGGCAGCTTCGAGCTGGTGGGCAGCCGCGTGGTCTACCGCGAGCACGTGAGTGTGGACGAGGGCTTCCGCGTGCGGCCCGAGGGCCAGGTGGTCGAGTCGCTGCGGCTCCTGGCCGACGAGATTCCCGAGAATCTCACCGAGTACCTCCAGGATTACATGCGCCGCCGCCGCGCCCACTCCGCCTACCTCCACCGATGGGTCCACGACGACGACCCCACGGTGGCCGGCGACTCCGAGGTGGGCCCCTGGAACCTGTGGGTGCCCAACGTGCGCACCGCCACCCGCGACGAGTGGCACCCCGAGGCCGCCGTGCGGGCCACCAAGACGCGGATGGTGGGCGACCAGTCGCCCCCCGCGGCCCACCAGCGCGACCTCATCGACGCACCGCTCGATATGCCCGGCTACGAGCCCAGCGAGGACTTCTGGCATCCCGGCGGCTCCACCGACGACGACAGGGACTGAACCATGAGCAAACCCACCTGGCGGACCTATGCCTTCCGAGCCGTCCTCATCGCGGCCATCGCCGCGGGGGTGCTGCTCTTCGGCTTCGCCCAGGGCAGGGCGGTGCTCGGCCCCGGCTCGCTGGCTCCGCTGAGCGGCCCGCCGCGGGTCACCGCCTCGGTGGGCTTCGAGCCGCTGCCTGGCTCCCGCGTGGTGCACTCCTACGACGTGCGCTTCAACGGCCAGCCGGCCACGTTCGCCCAGTTCACCTCCAGCCGTCCCGCCTCGGAGGTCATCGAGCAGTTCGAGGCCCGCTACGGCGAGCCCACGGCCCAGGCTTCGCCCACGGAGGGCACCATGGTGCGCGCCGTGACCCCCACCTACGCGGTGGCCGGGGCTCTGGACTCCGAGGGCCGGACGGTGGGCCTGGTGGCCTTCGACCACGGGCAGCGGCGCGGCTCGACCTACTTCATCGGCCGCGGTGCCCGCCCCCGGGACGGCTGGCGCCATGGCGACGTGCCGGGGGAGGAGGTGGCGGGCATCCCCCGTCCGCTGCGCTCGCGGCGCACGCTGTGCGTGGAGGGCCTGGGCGGCATCCCCTCGCGGCTCCTGCTCTACGAGGGCTACGGCCCCATCGGCGACAACGTGGAGCTGTTCGCCACCGAGATGCCGCAGGCGGGATGGACGCGGAACGGCGACGTGGAGCGGGTGATCCAGAAGCGGCTGCCCGATGGCGCCAGGTTCCTCTCCTTCCTCAAGGGCACCGAGCGGGCCATGATGTATCTCGAGCGCGACCGCTCCACGGGCAAGGTGCGGATCGCGGTGGTCTACAGCGTCAAGGACTGGCTTCCGCCCGACCGCGGCCTGTGAGCCGCCTCCGCCGCCAACCTCGGGCCCCTCGGCCCGCGACGACTCACCGGGACTGACAGGAGACGAGTATGCGAACCCGACTGGCCCTCCTTGCCGCCATCGTCCTGGGCGTGGTGGCCGCCGTGGGCGTGCGAGCCTACCTCACCCGAAAGGAAGAGGAGTACAAGGGCAAGGGCAAGCAGTCCGGCGTCGTCGTGGCCACCCAGACCCTCGAACGCGGCCACAAGCTGGAGGCCACCGACGTCAAGGAAATGAAGGTGCCCGCGGTGGCCGTGCGAAGCGACGATATCCTCTACGAAAACGTCGACAACTGGATCGGCGAGGAGCTCACCCGCCGGGTCTCCACCGGCGAGCTGCTGCGGCGGACCGACTTCCAGACCCGCCCCGAGGCCGAGGCCTTCAAGGTCAAGCGCCTGCGGCCCAAGTGGCGGGCCATGACCATCGGCACCGACCAGATCACCGGCGTCGCCGGACTCATCATCCCCGGCAGCTACGTCGACATCCTGGTCACCCGCCACCTGCGGGAGACGGGCATGGAGACCGCGGGCAACCTGCTCACCCAGGTGATCGCCCGACGCGTGGAGGTCCTCGCCGTGGACAGCCGCACCACGCCCCAGATGCGGGCCGGGCGGCGAAGCCCCTTCGGCGAGGGCTACAGCTCCGTCACCCTCCTGGTCACGCCCCGGGAAGCCGCCCTCATCACCTTCGCCCAGGCCCTGGGGAAGCTCACCCTCAGCCTCCGCCACCCCCAGGACGACAAGGCCATACAGAGCCCGCCCATCACCCTCTCCGGCTTCGAGGCCGCGGTGGTGGGCGCCGAGAGCGAGCGAGAACGCCTGCTCAAGGAACGCCGCGAGGCCAAGCTAGGCCCCCAAATCGAAACCGAGTAGCCCCCTCACCCAGGTGGTGAACCCATGCCCTGGCTCCAGGTGACCGACCGCGAGACCCAGGACGAGAAGCGAGTGCCCCTGGACAAGGAGCGCTTCGTCATCGGCAAGCTCGACTCCTGCGACCTCGTCCTCCAAAAGGTCAGCGTCTCCCGCACCCACTGCGAAATCTTCAGCTCCAACGGCAACTTCTTCATCCGCGACCTCGACAGCCGCAACGGCACCTACGTCGAGGGCATGCGCATCTCCACCCCCACGCCCCTGGCCGACGGGGCACGCATCGACCTGGGGCCCATCCACATCGTGTTCCGGGCCAAGGAGCGCAAGGCCGCCGAGCCCGAGCCCAAGCCCCAGGAGGAAGCCCCCAAGGCCGAGCGCCGGCCGGCCAAGACGAGCGAGGCCGCCAGCCGCCGCATCGTGCCCTCCAAGCTGAAGAAGAAAATCCACGAGCGCCTGCTCGTCGACCTCGACCTCCGCCACATCGACATCTCCGAACACTCCGAGGAGGAGCTGCGGGAGAAGACCGACGGCGTGGTGCGCAACATCGTGGCCACCCTCTCCGCCGAAATCCCCAACTGGGTCCGCCCCGAGCAGCTGATCAAGGAGGTGGTGGACGAGGCGGTGGGCCTCGGCCCCCTGGAAGACCTCCTGGCCGACCCCGAGATCGACGAGATCATGGTCAACGGCTGGGACCAGATCTACGTGGAGCGGAAAGGCAAGATCCGCCTGACCGACAAGTGCTTCACGGACAACAACCAGGTGGTGCACATCATCCGCCGCATCATCGCCCCCCTGGGCCGCCGCATCGACGAGAGCAGCC
>JBKHIY010000193.1:0-4530 GCA_046538415.1 Candidatus Brocadiia bacterium
GGGGCGCAGGGACCGCCCGACGAATACAGCTCTGTGGAGAACCCATGGTGCACTACGAGACCTTGCTTGCCGCCGCGTGGCTGCTGCTGGCCGCGGGCCTGGGGGCCGTCGCCGGCGAGGAGGACCTGGAGCCCGAGACCGCCGTGCTGGAGTCGCTGCGGGAGGGCCACCCGCGCCTCGTCGTGCTCGACGACGACCTGGAGCGCGTCCGCGCCCTCGTCGCCGACCATCCCCTGGCCAGGGACTACCACCAGAAGCTCCGCGTGCAGGCCGCCCGGATGGTGAACGAGCCGCTGCTGCGCTACAAGCTGCGGGGACCGAGGCTGCTGCACGTGAGCCGCCGGGCCCTGGACCGCATCACCACCCTGGCCCTGCTCTACCGCCTGGACGGCGACGCGGCGTTCGCCGACCGCGCGGTGGCCGAGCTGCTCAACGTGTGCACGTTCAAGGACTGGCATCCGCCCCACTTTCTCGACACCGCGGAGATGACCCACGCCGCGGCGGTCGGCTACGACTGGCTGCACGACCGCCTCCAGCCCGGGCAGCGGCGGGCCGTGGTCGAGGCCATCGTCCGCAAGGGCCTCCTGCCCGCCCGGCGGGTCTACGACGGCGGCGGCTGGTGGGCACGGTGCCACCACAACTGGAACCAGGTGTGCAACGGGGGCATCCTCGTCGGCGCCCTGGCCGTGGCCGACGAGCGGCCCGGGCTCGCCGCCCACATCGTCCTGCGGTCCAGGGCGTCCATCGTCCGAGCCCTGCGCAGCTACGAGCCCGACGGCGGCTGGGCCGAGGGCCCCGGGTACTGGCACTACGCCACCCGCTACACCGCCACCTACCTGGCCGTCCTGCGCTCCGCCCTGGGCACCGACCTGGGCCTGGTCGAGGCGATGCCCGGGCTGGCCAAGGCCGGCGACTTCCGCTTCCACTTCGTCGGCCCCATCGACCTGACCTTCAACTACGCCGACGCACACAGCCGGGCGGGCCGGGCCCACGAGATGTTCTGGCTCGCCCGCACCTTCGACAGGCCCCGCTACGCCTGGCACCAGCGCTCGCGGCCCGGCCGGCCCCACCCCCTCGACCTCGCGTGGTTCGACCCCCGGGGCGAGGCCCCCGCGGCCAGCGGCGTGCCCCGCGACCGCCTCTTCCGCGGCGTCGACGTCGCCTTCCTCCGCTCCGCCTGGCAGGACCGCGATGCCATCTTCGTGGGCTTCAAGGGCGGCAGCAACCGCGCCAACCACGCCCACCTCGACCTCGGCACGTTCGTCCTCGATGCCCTCGGACAGCGATGGGCCCTCGACCTGGGCAGCGACAACTACAACCTCCCGGGGTACTTCGGCGGGAAACGCTGGACCTACTACCGCCTGCGCACCGAAGGCCACAACACCCTCACCCTCGGGGGACGCAACCAGGAGCCCTCCGCCCGTGCCCCCATCGTCGCCTTCGCCGCCACCGAGGCCAACGCCTTCGCCATCGCCGACCTGGGAAAGGCCTACAAGCAGGCCACCCGCTGGCACCGCGGCATCGCGCTCCTCGGCCGAAGCGAGGTGCTGGTCCAGGACGAAATCGAGCTCAAAGAGCCCGCGGAAGTGGTCTGGACCCTCCACACCGGGGCCGCCGTCGAGACCCGCGGCCCCATGGCCACCCTCGAGCGCGGCGACGCACGCCTGCGGGCTGCCATCCTCGAGCCCGAGGGTGCGCGGTTCGAAACCGCGTCCGCCACCCCGCCGAAGCCCCAGCGCCAGAACGAAGGGGTCACCCGGCTGCTCATCCGGCTTCCCGGCGCCCGCGCCGCCCGTATCGCCGTGCTCCTCACCCCCTACCGGGGCGAGCCGCCGGCCGCGCCCCGGCGACGCGCGGGCACCCTCGCCGAGTGGGTCGAAGCCGCACCGGGGTCCGAAGTCGAGCGGTGAGCGACCGCGGCGGTGGGCGGCCTCATCGGGGCCGTAAGCCCTCGTGAGCGAGGGGCTTGCGTGATTCCGCGCGGTGTGCGGGCGTCGCCGCCTGAGGGGTGGCCAAAAATGAAAGGCCGTGGCCAAAAATGAAAGCCCCGCCCGCTCGGCCCGCGGCCGGCGGCCCGCGAAAATTCTCGGTCGTCCCAAGCGCCTGCCGTTGCGACGGTTAGGGGGTTCGCGCGAGTTTTTTCTCGGTTTTTACGATTTTTCGTGTCCGCTTTTGGGGGGGGCTTCGGTTTGTAGGGGTAGAGGGGAGCGCGCCGCGCGGTGGCGCGGGGTCGGCGGGGTTCGCTTGCGCCGTCCGTCGCTTGGAGGATTTGGCCATGGCAGAGGACCAGGGTTCGGGGCCGGCTCGTCGGGAGTTTCTCAAGGGAGCAGCCGCCGCGGGCGCCGGCCTGGCGGCGATGGCCGCGGGGGAGGGCGCGGCGGCGGAGCCGGCGACCGAGCCGGCCATGCCCACCCTCCGGCTCGGCCCCCATCGGGTGAGCCGGCTGGTGCTGGGCTCGAACCCCATCCTGGGCTACTCCCACGTGAGCCGCCTGATGAGCCGGCTGATGACCGATTACTTCTCGCTGGCGAACGTCCAGAGCCTGCTGGTCCGCTGCCTGGAGGTGGGGATCAACACGTGGCAGACCTCGGCCCACGAGAAGGTGGACCGCAGCCTGGCGACGCTGCGGGAGTCGGGGCGCGACATCCAGTGGGTGTTCCTGGCCAGCCATCCCCACATCGACGAGCCGAAGGCGCTGGAGGAGGTGGTCCGCCGCAACAAGCCCGTCGCCGTGGTCCACCACGGGGGGGTGAGCGACCGGCTGTGGCGGGAGGGCAAGATCGAGAAGGCCCGCGACTTCGCCAAGCGAGTGCGGGACATGGGGCTCCTGGCGGGCCTCTCGGCCCACAACCCCGCGGTGATCCGCCACGCGGAGGACCGGGGCTGGGGCCTGGACCTTTACATGACCTGCTTCTACCAGGTCACGCGGTCGGCGGAGGCGTTGCGGGAGGACTTCGGGTTCCGCGACGTGCCCCTGGGCGAGGTCTACCTGTCGGGCGATCCGGGTCGGATGTGCGAGGTGGTGCGGGCGGTGGAGCGGCCCTGCCTGGGCTTCAAGATTCTGGCCGCGGGGCGCCGCTGCCGCGGCCCGCGGGACGTGGACGGGGCCTTCCAGTTCGCCTTCCGCAACATCAAGCCGGGGGACGGGGTGATCGTGGGGATGTTCCCGCGGTTTCGCGATCAGGCGGGGGAGAATGCCCAGCGGGCGCGCCGCTTCGGGGCGACGGGGGGCTGAGGCCCGCGGCGGGGGAGCAGGGGGGAGATCGAGCGGCGGCGTCGGCGAGGTACGGGCGCCGACGCCGCGGGGGGCTAGAAGTCGGTGACGGGCGATACGGCGGGCTCGTAGGGCGGCTTGTTGTCGTACAGGCACTTGGGGTCCGCCCATCGGGGTCCGGCAACGTCGAGGATGGGGATTTCGCGGGCGCTGCCGTCGAAGAACAGGCAGCAGGTGTAGCCGCCGTGCCGGGGCACCGGGCGCCAGGCGTTGATGATGTATTTCACCCCCCCGATGGTATCGTCGTTGAGGGGGAATCGGGTGTAGCCCAGGGTGGTGCCGGTCTTGGCCTCGCGCCACTCCCGAGGGTCTACGGGGTCGGTGTCGGGCCGGGGGTCGTTGGTCACCTTGCCGGTATCGCACATCAGGATTTGCTGGGAGGGCGCGGTGATCACGCTGGC
Organism: Candidatus Brocadiia bacterium; assembly: GCA_046538415.1. Classification (GTDB taxonomy): domain Bacteria; phylum Planctomycetota; class PUPC01; order DSUN01; family DSUN01; genus JBKHIY01. Next base: position 3,676 of record JBKHIY010000193.1, read on the forward strand.
GGGCACGTACTGGTTGTACCACAGGATTTTGATGATCCAGCGGCGGCCGTCGGCCTTGCAGGGATAGGGCTTGAACTTGATGCTGGACACGGAGGTGCCGTAGGGCCACTTGAAGTCGGGGCACATGGAGTTGGGGTAGCAGGAGCTGTTGCCGAAGGGGGCCACGTAGTTGTAGCCGTAGCCGATGACGGCGGATTCTTTCTTGGGGCAGGCGTAGATGCCGCACAGCTCGGCGACGATCTCGCGGTACTTGCGCCGCCAGATCTGGGTATCGTCGGGATAGCGCTTCCAGTATTCCTTGACCACGTTCTCGGGGTTGGCATAGGAGTTGACATAGGGCTGGATCACTTCGTACCAGTAGGGGAAATTCATGTCCATTTCCCACGCCAGGTCCCAGTGGTCTTCGTAGATGGGGTTGTACTGGTCGTGCTCTCGGTCGCGGTTGCCGGCGCAGATGAGCAGCTCGTCCCAGGCGGTGACGTAGGAGGTGTAGGCCTGTCCGATCTGGCGGAGGTTGCTGAGGCAGGAGGCGGACTTGCTGAGCCCCAGGGCCTTGGTGATGGAGGGCAGGAGGAGGGCGGCGAGGATGCTGATGACGGCCATCACCACGAGCAGCTCGACGAGGGTGAAGCCTCTCCTCGGCCCGCGCCGTGCGTGCCGCGGCCCGTGGCCAGTGTATGCGAGTCGCATCGGTATCTACCCCCGTGATGGAAGGTCGGGTCCCCGCCGGACCTGGAGCCCCGGGCTCCTCTAGGATTATACCCACCTGGCGCCCCGCGTGTCAAGGCCCGGGCGGCGGTCCGAGGGGGCGGCGTAAGTAGCGGGCGCGGCGGGGGATGCGGGGCATCGGCCGGG
>JBKHIY010000080.1:0-20063 GCA_046538415.1 Candidatus Brocadiia bacterium
GTGCTGGGGGCGATTGCGGTGCGGTCCTACGTGAGCTTCTTCCAGGGGCTGTGAGCGGCGAGGGCCGGAGGACGGGGGCAGATGGACGGCCTGAAGGCCGCACTCCGAACGCAGGGCACGGCCTGAAGGCCGCACTCCAAACGCAGGGCACGGCCTAAAGGCCGCACTCCGAACGCAGGGTACGGTCTCGGTTCACTTCTCGCTGGTCTCTTGACCCTGGTCCCTCGTCCCTTCTTCCCCCCTTGGCCCGGGTGCGGCGCGCTGGCGTGCCACTTCGCCGAGGTTCTTGGGGGCTCGCCGGAGCTGGCGCTGGCGTCGTGCCTCGGCGGCGGCGAGCTGGCGGCGTCGCTCGCGCAGGTGAGCGAGGAGGAGGGCGATGGCGGTGAGGCCGAGGACGGCTCCCAGGGCGATCTCTGCCCAGTAGCTGCGCTCGATGGTCCGCACCAGGAGGGCCTTGCCCACGAACACGGGGCTGGGCACGTAGCGCTGCCGCTGGCTCTTGTAGCTCCATATCTTGAGGAAGGTGCCGTAGAGGACCACCGGGTCCTGCTCGTGCAGGCCCTGGGGGATGCGCAGGCAGTAGAAGGTGTTCATCCTCCGATCGGAGTCCAGGATCTGGCCGTAGTAGCAGTGCTCGAGCCGCATGGGGTTCTCGGGCAGCTGGATGCGCTCGATGTGTCGCAGCTCGCCCCGCAGGGCGATGGGCTGCCCCCGGTAGTGCCCGGGGCGGGTGGAGAGGTCGACGAAGGATACGCCCTCGAGGGCCTCCTCGCGGAGCTGGTCGAGCGAGGTCTGCTGGGCGCGATGGAGGAGCCAGAAGAGGGGCCGGGCCTCGGGGGTGTTGTGCTTGACCACGGGGCCCGGCAGCTCCGGCTCGCCCAGGTAGTCCAGGGGCTCGAAGCGTCGGGCGACGACCACGGCCACGTGGAGGTCGGGGGCCTGGGCGAACTCGATGCCCTCCGGCTCGTCGATGCGGGCCATGAAGAAGCGCCCGAAGGTGGTCACCCGGTCGCGGGGCAGGGCGCCCACGAGCTTCTCGATGGCGTAGACGTCGTAGAGGTGGCCCTGCGATTCCTCGGGCGCGCCCGCGGCGCGGACGCGATAGGCCCATAGCTCCTCCAGCCCCATGGGGTTAGGGCCCAGGGGCTGGCGCCAGGAGTCGACGATTTCCCCGTGCACGCGGATGGGCCGGGCGCGGTAGTCCTGGGGCTTCTCCCACAGCTTCGCCCACCCCACGTCCTGGGCCTGGGCCTTCAGCTCCTGGTGGGTGTCCTCCTCGTGGACGCGGTGGAGAAGGTGGAAGAAGGGGACCATGAAGTCCTGGAGGTCGACCCGCTTGTCCTCCACCTGGTCGAGCGCGCTGGGGTCGTCGAGGAAGGTCTGCCACTGCTGGAGCTCCTGCTCGGAAAGCTGCATGGAGGCCTCCGGCCCGCCGGTGCCGGTGCCCCGGGGCTCGCCCAGGACGTCCTCGGTCTCCGAGCGCTGCTCGAGGCTGGCCTTGGGCTTCTTGCCCGTGGCCTGGCCGGTGCTGCGGGTCAGCTCCACCATGCCGTAGATGACGGCGAGGAGGAGGGCCACCATGAGACCCAGCTTGACCTTGTTGGCCCGGGCCTGTCGGTTGAACTTCTCTCGGAGGAACGAGGGTTCCATGGCGGAGTCCTCTGGGGGATTGCGGTTAGCGGGTCTCCCTCGGGGGGCGTATCTCCCGCTGGGGTCATTGTACCCGCCGGCGCCGTGGGGTTCAACACGTGCCCCCCTCGGCCGCCGCGGCGGGGGGCCGTGGGAGGCGGGACATTTGATTTGACACTGGCGCGGGCGGGCAGTAGAATCGCAGGCTCTGGAGGCGGCGCCCGCACCCTCGCGTTCACTGCAACCGGCTGCTCGGGGAGAGGACGGCCACCATGGGCAAAAAGGCATCGAAGGACGACCAGGCGAGCAAGCGCGAGCAGGCCCTCGAGCGGGCCATGTCGCAGATCGAGAAGGAGTACGGAAAGGGCTCGATCATGCGGCTGGGCTCGGAGGAGCGGGCCGACGTGGCCTCCATCCCCACCGGCTCGCTGGGCCTCGACGTGGCGCTGGGCGTGGGCGGGCTGCCCCGAGGGCGGGTGGTCGAGATCTACGGCCCCGAGGCCTCGGGCAAGACCACCCTCACCCTCCACTGCGTGGCCAACGCCCAGCAGGGGGGCGGCATCGCGGCCTTCGTGGACACCGAGCACGCCCTCGACCCCCTCTACGCCCGCCGCCTGGGGGTGGACGTGGACAACCTCCTGGTCTCCCAGCCCGACACCGGCGAGCAGGCCCTCGATATCGCCGAAATGCTGGTGCGCTCGAACGCCGTGGACATCGTGGTGGTCGACTCGGTGGCCGCCCTGGTGCCCCGGGCCGAGCTGGAGGGCCAGATGGGCGACGCCCAGGTGGGCTCCCAGGCACGCCTCATGTCCCAGGCCCTCCGCAAGCTCACCGGCGTGATCTCCAAGTCCAAGACCTGCATGGTGTTTACGAACCAGATCCGGATGCGGATCGGCGTGATGTTCGGCAACCCCGAGACCACCAGCGGGGGCCGGGCGCTGCGCTTCTACGCCTCGGTGCGCATCGACATCCGGCGCATCGGAGCCATCAAGAGCGGCGACCAGGTGGTGGGCAACCGCACCCGAACCACCGTGGCCAAGAACAAGGTGGCCCCCCCCTTCCGCAAGGCGGAGTTCGACATCATCTACAACCGGGGCATCGACCGCTGCGCCGAGATCCTGGACCTCGGCGTGATCCACAAGATCATCGAAAAGACCGGCTCCTGGTACTCCTACGGCGACCTGCGCCTCGGCCAGGGGCGCGAGAACTCCAGCGAGCTGCTCCGCGAGAAGCCCGAGCTGGCCCAGGAGATCGAAGCCCAGGTCCTGGAGGCCGCCGGCGTCGCTCGCGAGGGCGAAGCCGAACAGTGAACCCCCGGACCACGCGGCGCGCGGGGCCTGTGCGCCCCCCGCGCCGTCGCTGTGTGGCCAGGCCCCGCGCCGCCCCTTCCCGTCCCCCGCTTCGGTGTCTGTGCCGATGAAGACCGACGAGATCCGCGAGACCTTCCTGGCCTTCTTCGAGCAGCGCGGCCACCGCCGCCTGGCCAGCGACTCCCTGGTGCCCTCCGACGACCCCACGCTGCTGTTCACCGGCGCGGGCATGAACCAGTTCAAGGACGAGTTTCAGGGCAAGGGCCGGGTCCAGGAGGGGCTCCGCCGGGCGTGCACCAGCCAGAAGTGCTTCCGGGCCGACGACCTGGACAAGGTGGGCCACACCGCGGCCCACCACACCTTCTTCGAGATGCTGGGCAACTTCTCCTTCGGCGACTACTTCAAGCGCGAAGCCATCGCCTGGGCCTGGGAGCTGATCGTCGAGGCCTACGGATTCCAGCCCGACCGCCTGGTGGTGAGCATCTACGAGCACGACGAGGAGGCCCGCCGCGTCTGGCGCGAGGTCGTGGGCCTCCCGGAGCCGCGCATCTACGCCTTCGGCGAGCACGAGAACTACTGGCCCGCCGACGCTCCCAGCTCCGCGCCCCCGGGCACCCTCTGCGGCCCGTGCTCCGAAATCTTCATGGACTACGGGCCCCAGGCCGGCTGCCAGAGGCCCCAGTGCGACCCCTCCTGCTCCTGCGACCGCTACGTCGAGGTGTGGAACCTCGTCTTCCAGCAGTTCACCAAGGGCCCGGAGGGCCGGCTCGAGCCCCTGCCCACCAAGAACATCGATACCGGGGCGGGCCTGGAGCGGCTGGCCGCCATGCTCCAGGGGGTGGGCAGCGACTACGAGATCGACATCTTCGCCCCCATCGTGGGCCAGATCTCCCAGCTCACCGGCCAACGGCCCGAGCCGGGCACGCCCCACAAGGTGCGCGTCCACCGCATCGCCGACCATATCCGGGGCGCCGTCTTCTGCATCGGCGACGGCGTGCTGCCCGGCAACAAGGGCCGCGGCTACGTCCTCCGCCGCATCCTCCGCCGCGCCCTCTGCGACGGCCACGACCTGGGGGTGGACGGCCCCTTTCTCTACCGCATCGTGCCCACCGTGGTCGAGGTCATGGGGCGGCCCTACCCCGAGCTGGTGGCCCGGCGGGAGAACGTGGCTCGCATCATCCAGGCCGAGGAGGAGAGCTTCGTGGCCACCCTCACCCGCGGCTCCGCCATCCTGGCCGAGCGCCTCGACCAGGCCCAGGCCCGTGGCCGCGACGAGCTGCCCGCGGAGGCCGCCGCCGAGCTGTGGGACACCTACGGCTTCCCCTTCGAGATGACCGAGCAGATCTGCCGGGAGCGGGGCCTGGGCGTGGACCGCGGGGCCTTCGAGGCCGCCATGGCCGAGCGCCAGGCGGGCTCGGGCGGCGAGCAGTTCGGCCAGGTCTTCGACACCTCGGCCCTCGCCCAGGTCAAGAGCCTCGCCCCGCCCACCGACTTCCGGGGCTACGAGACCACGGCCTCCGAGGCCCGCGTCCTGGCCCTCGTGGTGGACGAGCAACTGGCCGAGGAAGCCCCTCAGGGCGCCGAGGTCGCCGTGGTGCTCGACCGCACGCCCTTCTATGGCGAGGCCGGCGGCCAGGTGGGCGACGCGGGCACCCTGGAGAGCGACCAGGCCCGCGTGGAAATCGACGACACCCGCCGCGCCGACAGCCACATCCGCCACCACGGCCGCGTCGTCCGCGGCACCCTGCACAAGGGCGACATCGTCCGCGCCGTCGTCGACCCCGAGCGGCGACAGGCCGTGCGGCGCAACCACACCGCCACACACCTCCTCCACTGGGCACTGCGCCAGGTCCTCGGCGAGCACGCCGAGCAGGCCGGCTCCCTGGTGGGGCCCGACCGCCTGCGGTTCGACTTCACCCACTTCGCCCCCCTGGGCCCCCGCGAGGTCGAGCGGGTGGAGGAGCTGGTGAACCAGCGAATCCTCGAAAACACCCCCGTCGAGGCCCGCCACACCACCTACCAGGAAGCCCAGGACCAGGGCGCCATCGCCCTGTTCGGCGAGAAGTACGGCGAGAAGGTGCGGATGGTGAACGTGGGCGGCTTCTCCAAGGAGCTGTGCGGCGGCACCCACGTCGAGCGCACCGGCGACATCGGCCTGTTCCTCGTCCTCAGCGAGACGGGCATCGCCTCCGGCGTGCGGCGCATCGAGGCCCTCACCGGCCAGGCCGCCTACCGCCACGTGGCCGACCAAGACGTCCTGATCGCCCGCCTGGCGGAGCTGCTCAAGACCCCGCGCCACCGCCTCCTGGAGAGAGCTGAGGAGCTGCTCGAGGAGAATAAGCGCCTGGGGCGCGAGCTGGAGAAGGCCAAGCGCCAGAGCTTCGCCGCCGCCTCCGGCGGGGGGCCCTTCCAGGAGAAGGCCCGCGTGGGCGACACCCGCCTGTTCAGCGGCACCCTCGAGGACGCCAGCCCCGGCGACCTGCGCATCGCCTGCGACCAGCTCCGCCAGAAGCACGCCTCCGCAGCCGTCATCGTGGGCACGGCCAGCGAGGACTCCGCGAACCTCGTCTGCGGCCTCACCCGCGACCTGGTCGACCGCGGCCTCGACGCCGGCGAGATCGCCAAGGCGGCGGCCAAGAAGATCGGTGGCGGCGGGGGGGGACGCGCCGACATGGCACAGGCCGGCGGCAAGAAGCCCCAGGGCCTCCAGGAGGCCCTCGATTTCGCCATCCAGGCGATCCAGGCCCGCCTCGAGGAAGGCTGAGCCCGTCCATCCGCCGGCGGCGAGGCCGAGGGGACGGCCCTGGCCAGAGCCCCTCCGCTCGACATAAGCCCAGGATTACGCACGGCATGGGGCCAGGCGACGGGCCGCAGGGAGGGGCCGCGGGGGGCGATTTTTTTTTGACATCCTGGCCCGTTTCCGATAGAATCCTCCCTTCGCAACGAAGGCCCCCCGAGGGGCTCTTCCATGCCCACAGGAGCAGGCGAGATGGCCAATCCGAAGCGGAAGATTTCGCGCGCCCGCGGGCGCAAGCGCCGGACCCACCAGTCCCTGAGCGTCCCCCAACTGACCCCTTGCCGCAACTGCCACACGCCCAAACTGCCCCACCGCGCGTGCCACAACTGCGGGTGGTACGCGGGGCGCGAGGTGGTGAGCACCGAGGAAGCCTGAGGGATGCGGATTGCCGTGGACGCCATGGGGGGGGACTCGGCCCCCGCCGTCGAGGTCGAGGGCGCCATCCAGATCATACCCGAGCTCAACGGCCACCAGATCGTGCTGGTGGGCGACCAGCGAGAGATCGAGGCCGTCGCCGCGCCTCACGGCGGTCTCCCGTCCGACGTGGCTATCTGCCACGCCTCCCAGGCCGTGGGGATGGCGGATAAGCCGGTGGAGGCCATCCGCCGCAAGCCCGACTCCTCCATCGCCCGGTGCATCAAGATGATCGGCAGCGGCGAGGCCGACGCCGTGGTCTCCGCAGGCAACACCGGCGCCGTGGTGGCCCTGGCCACCCTCAAGCTGGGCCTCCTGGAGGGCGTGCGCCGGCCGGGCATCGCCGTGGCCATGCCCACCCACGAGGGGGGCACGACCCTGGTGATCGACTGCGGGGCCAACCTCAAGTGCACCCCCGAAAACCTCCTCCAGTTCGGGATCATGGCCGCGGCCTACAGCCGCCACGTCTTCGGACGAGAGGACCCCCGGATCGGCCTCCTGAACATCGGCCAGGAGTCGATCAAGGGCACCAAGCTGGTGCGCCGGGCCGACGCCCTGTTCCAGGACTCCCCGCTGGCCTACGTGGGCTACGTGGAGGGCCGGGAGGTGTTCAGCGGCGCCGCCGACGTGGTGGTCTGCGAGGGCTTCGTGGGCAACGTGCTGCTCAAGGTCAGCGAGGGGCTGGCGGGCACCATCCTGGCCATGATGAAGGAGGCCATCCAGCGCACCCTGCGCCGCCGCATCGGGGCCATGCTGTGCAAGTATGCCATGCTGGAGCTGGCCGCGAAGGTCGACTCCTCGGAGTCGGGCGGGGCTCCCCTGCTGGGGGTCAACGGCACGTGCATGATCTGCCACGGGGGCTCGGACAGCCGGGCCATCGCCGTGGCCATCCGCTGCGCCGCCGAGGCTGCGGCGTACCGCGTGAACGAACACATCCTCTCCGACCTCCGGGTGTGCTGCCCCAGCTAATCGCAACCAGGAGGCCCCCGTGCCCGACTGTCCCCGAGCGGCGATCACCGGCTGCGGGGCCTACGTCCCCGACAGGGTCCTCACCAACTTCGATCTCGAGCAGATGGTGGAGACCAGCGACGAGTGGATCACCACCCGCACGGGGATCGCCGAGCGGCGAGTCGCGGGCCCCGACCAGGCGGCCTCCGACCTGGCCCTCCCCGCCGCCCGACAGGCCATCGAGGAGGCGGGCATCGAGCCCCAGGAGCTCGACGCCATCGTGGTGGCCACCATGACCCCCGACATGATGTTCCCCTCCACCGCCTGCCTCCTCCAGGGGGCCCTGGGGGCCGTGCCCTGCGCCGCCTTCGACCTCTCCGCCGCCTGCTCGGGCTACGTCTACGCCCTGGCCATGGCCCAGGCCATGGTGCGGGCCGGCCAGGCCCGCCACGTGCTCGCCGTCTCCTCCGAGACGCTCACCAAGATCACCGACTACCGGGACCGCACCAGCTGCATCCTCTTCGGCGACGCCGCGGGGGCCACCGTGGTCTCCGCCGCGCCCCCCGGCACCCGCGGCGAAGTGCTCCACACCACCCTGGGCGCCGACGGCAGCAACTGGACCTCCATGACCCTCCCCGCGGGAGGCTCCCGCCAGCCCACCACCGCCCAGACCGTGGCCCAGCGCCTCCACTTCATCAAGCTCCGCGGCCGCGAGGTCTTCAACCTGGCGGTCCGCCGCATCGTGGGCATCGTGACCGAATGCGTCGAGGCCTGCGGCCTGACCGTCGACCAGGTGGGCCTCATCGTGCCCCACCAGATGAACCTCCGCATCATGAAGGCCTCCGCCGAGCGACTCGGCGTGCCCATGGATAAGGTGTTCGTGAATATCGATCGCTACGGCAACACCGGCTCGGCCACCGTGCCCGTGGCCCTCCACGAGGCCCACGAGCAAGGCCGCCTGGAGCGCGGCGACATCGTGGTGCTGGTGACCTTCGGCGGCGGGCTCTCCTGGTCCGGCGCCGTGCTCCGCTGGTAGCCGACGCCGGCGGTCCAGGACGCAACGAAAGGACCCGGCTTGGCCGACGACACGCCCTACGCCATCCTCTTCCCCGGCCAGGGAGCCCAGCGCGTGGGCATGGGCCGGGAGCTGGCCCAGGCCTATCCCGAGGCCCGGGCCGTCTTCGAGCAGGCCAACGAGGCCCTGGGCTTCGACCTGGCCAAGCTGTGCTTCGAAGGCCCGGCCGAGGAGCTCAACCGCACGTCGCTGTGCCAGCCGGCCGTTCTCGCCACCAGCGTCGCCGCGCTGGAGGCCTGGCGGGCGGGCGGGGAAGGCGACCACCCGCCCCCCTTCGCCTGCGCCGGGCTGAGCCTCGGAGAGTACACCGCCCTGGTCTACGCGGGGAGCCTCTCCCTGGCCGACGCCGTGGCCGCCGTCCACCAGCGAGGCCGCTTCATGGAGGAGGCGGGAAGGGAGAACCCGGGCGGCATGATCACACTCCTGGGCCTGGACCGCGAGCGGGTGAACGACGCGGTGGAGGCGGCCAACGAGCACGGCGTGGCCGAGGTGGCCAACCTCAACTGCCCCGGCCAGCTCGTCATCTCCGGCAGCCACCCGGCCCTCCAGTGGCTGAGCCGCCGGGCCCGGGACTTCGGGGCCAGCCGGGCCATCCGCCTCAAGGTCAGCGGCGCCTTCCACTCGCGCCTCATGGCCCCCGCCGCCGAGCGCCTGGGCCGCCTGCTGGGGGAAGTGGCCATCTCCCAGCCCCATGGCAAGGTGGTCTCCAACGTCACGGCCGAGCCCATTCGCACCGCCTCCGAGATTCGCGACCTGCTGGTCCGCCAGCTCACCAGCCCCGTGCTGTGGGAGGACTCGATGCGCTTCATGCTGGCCGGGGGCGTGCGCCGCTTCGTGGAAGTCGGCCCCGGCAAGGTGCTCACCGGCCTGATGGGCCGGATCGACCCGGGCGTGGCCGCCTGCAATATCCAGACCCCGGCGGACCTGGGGCCGGCCCACTAGCGGGCCGTTGTGGATTTTTGGGTTGCGATTTGCGCCCGAAGCAGTAGAAAAGAACTACCATACGCCCTCCCCAGGCGGGGGCAGAACCCGGCGACGGCGAGGAGGCCGCCAGTGGCAGCGGACAAGCAGTTCCAGGGCAAGGCCGCCATGGTCACCGGCGGGGGAGCGGGGATCGGCCTGGCCATCGCCCGCCTCCTGGCCCGCGAGGGGGCCAACATCGTCGTGCCCGACTACAACGGCGAGGCCGCGGAGGCCGCGGCCGTCGAGCTGCGCGAGCTGGGCGTCGAGGCCCTCCCCTTCCAGGCCGACGTCGCCGACCCCCAGCGCATGGACCAGGCGGTGGCCGAGACCGTGAAGACCCTGGGCGGCCTGCACATCCTGGTCAACAACGCGGGGATCACCCGCGACAACCTCCTCCTGCGCATGAGCCAGGACCAGTGGGACCAGGTGATCCGCACCAACCTGACCGGCGTGTTCGTGGCCACCCACGCGGTGCTCCGCCAGATGCTCCGCCAGAAGGAGGGCTGCATCGTCTCCGTGGCCTCGGTGATCGGCCTGATGGGCAATCCCGGACAGGCCAACTACGCCGCCTCCAAGGCCGGGATCATCGGCTTCACCAAGTCGCTGGCGCGCGAGGTGGCCTCCCGCGGCATCCGCGTGAACGCCGTGGCCCCGGGCTACATCGCCACGGACATGACGGCCAGGCTCTCCGACGAGGCGCGGGAGGCCATCCTGGAGAACATCCCCCTGCCCCGGCTGGGCGAGCCCGACGACGTGGCCCGGGCCGTCCGGTTCCTGTGCAGCGAGGACAGCAGCTACCTCACCGGCGTGTGCCTGCGGGTGGACGGCGGGCTGGCCATCTAGGCCCCCCCGGACCCTCGCGGGCCGCCGAGCGAGGAGTCGCCGGCGGAGGACGAGGCCCTAACGAGGAAAGGAGAGCAGCGGCGACGCCCGACCGAGGGGCCGCCAACGAGGCGAACGGCCCAGCGAAGCCAAACGCCGAGCACAGCCACCCCGACGGGTGGCCTACCATAGCGGGGCCGCCGAGCTCCGCGCCCAACGGGAAAGGGGCCCGCGTGCCCCCGATGGACCGAGCAGGAACGAACGCAGCTCAGGAGGGTTGAACGTGGCCGACGCAGCCGTCGAACAGCAGGTGAAGGAGATCATCTGCGAGAAGCTCAGCGTCAAGCCCGAGCAGATCACGCCCGAGACGTCCTTCATCAACGACCTCGGCGCCGACTCCCTGGACACCGTGGAGCTGGTCATGGAGTTCGAGGACAAGTTCGGGATGCAAATCCCCGACGAGGAGGCCGAGAAGATCCAGACCGTGGGCGACGCCGTCAAGTACATCGAGGAGCACAAGGCCTAGCTGCGGGCCGCGCCGGAGGGCCGGGAGGCCAGCGCCGCCGGCCCGCGCCGCCTGCGAGGAGTAGAGAGGACCGATGGGCAAGCGCCGCGTCGTCGTCACCGGCCTGGGCTCGATCACCTCCCTGGGCGTGGGCAAGGAGGCCTTCTGGGAGTCTGCCTGCGAGGGCCGCAGCGGCGTGCGCCCCATCTCCCACTTCGACGCCACCGATTTCGAGGCGCGCATCGCCAGCTATGTCCACGACTTCCAGCCCGAGCCCGTGGTGCCCGCCCGGGAGGCCCGGCGGATGGACCGCTACGCCCAGTTCGCCCTGGTCGCTGCCCAGGAGGCGGTGGACGACGCGGGGGCCGACTTCGAGCGCCTGGACCGCGAGCGGGCGGGGGTGGTGCTGGGCACGGGGATCGGGGGGATCAAGGAGATCGAGGACCAGCAGATGGTGCTGGCCGAGCGCGGCCCGCGCCGCATCTCCCCCTTTCTCATCCCCAAGCTGATGGGCAACTCGGCGGCCGGCCTGGTGGCCATCCGCTTCGGCCTGCGGGGGCCGAACGCCGCCGCGGTCACCGCCTGCGCCTCCGCCTCCCACGCCATCGGCAACGCCTACTTCCACGTGGCCTACGACCTGGCCGACGCGATGGTCACGGGGGGCAGCGAGGCCGCCGTCACGCCCCTGGGCGTGGCCGGCTTCGTGGCCTGCAAGGCCCTCTCCCGACGCAACGACGAGCCCGAGCGGGCCAGCCGCCCCTTCGACCGCGAGCGCGACGGCTTCGTGATGGGCGAGGGCGCGGGCATGCTGGTCCTCGAGGAGCTGGACCACGCCAAGGCCCGCGGGGCACGCATCTACGCCGAAGTCCTGGGCTTCGGGGCCACCTGCGACGCCCACCACATCACCGCCCCCGAGCCCGAGGGCACGGGCGCCGCGAGCTGCATGCTCCGCGGCCTCGAGGACGCGGGAAAGGCCCCCCATCAGGTCGACTACATCAACGCCCACGGCACCTCCACCCAGCTCAACGACGCCATGGAGACCCGGGCCATCAAGCGGGCCTTCGGCGAGCACGCCCCCAGGGTGCCCATCAGCTCCACCAAGTCGATGATCGGCCACCTCCTGGGCGCCTCGGGCGGGGCGGAGCTGGTGAGCACGGTCCTCACCGTCCACCGCGGCGTGATCCCTCCCACCATCAACTACGAGAACCCCGACCCGGAGTGCGACCTGGACTACGTGCCCAACCAGGCCCGCCAGGCCGACGTGGGGGTGGCCCTGTGCAACAGCTTCGGCTTCGGAGGCCACAACGCCACCGTGGTGGTGGGGAAGTTCGCCGGGTAGGCGGCCGCTCCCGCGCTGGCCGGCGCCCGGCCTCGCGTCGCTTCCCTACGGAGCCCCGACACCCGCGGCACGGTCGAAAGGACCCGTCCACGTGCCCTACCGCATGATCGTCCTGGTCAAGCAGGTGCCCGATACCCAGAACATCACCGCCCAGGCGATGAAGGACGACGGGACGGTGAACCGCGCCGCGCTGCCCGCCATCGTCAATCCCGAGGACCTCAATGCCCTGGAGATGGCCCTGGGCGTCCGCGACCACCACGGCGGCCACGTGACCGTGCTCTCCATGGGGCCGCCCAGCGCCGCCGAGGTGATGCGGGAGGCCCTGATGCGCGGCGCCGACCGCGCAGCCCTGCTCAGCGACAGGGCCTTCGCCGTGGCCGACACCCTGGCCACCGCCTATGCCCTGGCCTGCGCCATCCGCACCGTGGGGGACTACGACCTGGTGTTCGCCGGCCGCCAGGCCATCGACGGCGACACGGCCCAGATCGGCCCCCAGGTGGCCGGTGCCCTGGGCATCGCCCAGGTCACCTACGTGGCCGAGCTGCTGGCCCTCGAGGAGGGCCGGCTCCGCGCCCGACGGCTCATCGAGGGAGGCAACGAGCTGGTCGAGGCCCGCCTTCCCGCCCTCCTCACCGTGGTCGGCGAGGCCAACGAGCCCCGGCCCCGCAGGGCCAAGCTCATGATGCGCTTCAAGCACGCCCGCACCCCCCTCGAGGTGCGCGAGGCGGCGGCCCAGGAGCTGGACCCCGAGAAGGGCAAGCCCGACCCCCAACGCCTCGAGGAGCGCTGCGCCCCGCGGCTGGCCGAGCTCGACCGCCGGGGGCTGCTCGTCCCCGTCTTCGCCCCCGCCGACATCGGCGCCGACCCCCAGCAGTGCGGGGCCAAGGGCTCGCCCACCAAGGTCAAGAACATCGAGAGCGTGGTCCTCACGGCCACCGAGCACAAGCGGGTGGAGCCCACGCCGGAGGCCATCGCCGACATGGTGCAGGGACTCGTCGAGGACCACGTGCTGGACTGAGGCCCGCCCGCGGGCCCAGGGCCGGCGACGGAAGCAAACAGCAAGGATAGGGACGTATGCCCCAGTCCACAGGCGGTGTGTTCGTCTTCGTCGAGCAGGACCGAGGCCGCCTCGCGGAGGTGAGCCTCGAGCTGCTCTCCAAGGGGCGGGAGCTGGCCGACGCCCTGGGCCAGCACCTGGCCGCTGTCCTCCTCGGCCACGACCTGGCCGACCAGCCCCAGGACCTCATCGCAAGGGGCTGCGACCGCGTCCACGTGGCCGACCACCCCGACCTGGGCCTCTACGCCACGCTCTCCTACGCCCGCGTGCTGGGCGACGTGCTGGAGGCGGCCCGGCCGGCCATCGTGCTTTTCGGCGCCAGCCCCCTCGGACGCGACCTGGCGCCCCGCGTGGCCTCGCGCCTCCGCACCGGCCTCACCGCCGACTGCACCGACCTGCGCATCGCCGACCACACCGACCCCGTGCGCAAGACCCGCTACCCCAGGCTCCTCCACCAGATACGCCCCGCGTTCGGCGGCAACATCATTGCCACCATCGTGACCCCCGACCACAGGCCCCAGATGGCCACCGTGCGCGAGGGGGTGATGCGCCTGCCCGAGCCCGACCCCGACCGCTCGGGCGAGGTGGTGGCCGTGGACGTGCGGCTCGGCGCCGAGGCCCAGGCGGTGCGCGTGGTGGAGCGGGAGAAGGCGGAGCGGAGCGTGAACCTCAAGGGCGCCAAGGTGATCGTCGCCGGCGGCGCCGGCGTGGGCTCCGCCGAAGGCTTCGAGCTCATCCGCGAGCTGGCGCACACCCTGGGCGGCGAGGTCGGCGCCTCTCGAGCCGCGGTGGACGCCGGGTTCATCGACCGCGACCACCAGGTGGGCCAGACGGGCACCACCGTGCGGCCCAAGCTCTACATCGCCGCGGGGATCAGCGGCTCCGTCCAGCACCGCGCGGGGATGAGCGAGAGCGGGAAGATCATGGCCATCAACACCGATCCCCAGGCCCCCGTCTTCGCCTTCGCCCACTACGGCATCGTGGGCGACCTGTTCGAGGTCATCCCCCTGCTCATCGACGCCTACAAGCACAAGGCCTGAGCCCATGCCCAACTTCTACGACGACAACCCCGACCTGCGCCGCAACCTCGACCACGCCCCCCTCGCCGAGATCGCGGCCCTCCGCGAGCGCGACTTCGCCGAGGCCGACGACTATCCCTTCGCACCCCGCGACGCCGACGACGCCGTCGACTCCTACCACCAGACCCTCAGCATCGTGGGCGAGGTGGCAGGCGAGTTCATCGAGCCCCGAGCCGAGGACGTGGACCTCCAAGGTCCCTCCCTCGAGGACGGCCAGGTGACCTACGCCCCTGGCACCCAGGAGGCCCTCGACCGCCTGGCGGGCGCCGACCTCATGGGCTTCACCCTCCCCCGCCGCTACGGCGGCATCCACATGCCCCACACCGTCTACGCCGCGGCCATCGAGATCGTCTCCCGGGCCGACGCCGCCCTGATGACCCTCTTCGGGCTCCAGGACATCGCCGAGACCATCCTCCGATTCGGCGACGACCAGCTCAAGGACCGCTACCTGCCCCGCTTCGCCTCCGGCCAGGCCACCGGCGCCATGGCCCTCACCGAGCCCGACGCCGGCTCCGACCTCCAGGCCGTGCGCCTGAAGGCCGCGCCCGACCCCCAGGAGGAGGGGCTGTGGCGGCTCAACGGCGTCAAGCGGTTCATCACCAACGGCTGCGGCGACGTGCTCCTCGTCCTCGCGCGCTCCGAGGCAGGCACCGTGGACGGGCGGGGCCTGAGCCTGTTCGTGGCCGAGAAGGGCCCCGGGCTGCGGGTGCGCCGCATCGAGGAGAAGTTGGGCATCCACGGCTCGCCCACCTGCGAGCTCCAGTTCAACGACGTGCCCGCGCGCCTGGTGGGCCGCCGCCGGCGAGGGCTCATCAAGTACACCATGGACCTGATGAACGGTGCCCGGCTGGCCATCGCGGCCCAGGGGGTGGGCATCGCGGAGGCCGCGTGGCGCGAGGCCCTGGCCTTCGCCCGCGAGCGCGAGCAGTTCGGCAAGGCCATCCTCCACTTTCCCCCGGTGGCCGACATCCTGGCGGGGATGAAGCTCCGCCTCCACCTCGCCCGCATCCTGACCATCGACTGCGGCGTGGCGGTGGACTTCGAGAAGGAGTACCAGGCCCGTGCCAGCGGCGACGACCGCGAGGCGGCGCGGGAGTTCAAGCCCCTCTACCAGCGCTGGAGCCGCCGCGCCAACGCGCTGACCCCCATGGCCAAGTACTACGCCTCGGAAGCGGCCATCGAGCTGGCCAACGCCGCGCTCCAGGTGCTCGGCGGCAGCGGCTACATGCGCGACTATCCCGTCGAGCGCCTGCTGCGCGACGCCCGCATCACCAACATCTACGAGGGCACCAGCCAGCTCCAGATTGTGGCCATCCTGGCCAGCATCCTGGGCGGCGGCGCCGAGCCCCTGCTCGAGGAACTGGCCGCCAGGGACCACCAGGGCGCCATGGCCGAGCTCGCCCCTGCCGTGGCCCAGGCCCACGAGCAGTACGCCCAGGCTGTGGCCGCCTGCAAGGAGCGCGGCGACCGCGCCTATACCGACCTCGTGGCCCGCTACCTGGCCGACATGCTCATCGACGTCTACCTGGGATACCGCATCCTCGACTTCGGCGGCCGCGACGAGGAGAAGGCCACCCTGGCCCAGCTCTTCGTCCCCGCCATGGCCCGCCGCGTGCGAGCCGCCTCCGAGCGGGTCACCAGCGGCGACGCCGCAGTCCTCGACCACTATCGCCAGCTCCTGGGAGTCTAGGGGAGCCGGCACCTCCTCGAGGCACCCCCCGCATGGGCCTTTGCGAGACCGTGCTCACCTTGCCCCCGCGGGCCGACGAGGCCCTCCAGCGGGAGCCCGTGACCGTGGGCATCCCCTTTCCCCAGGGCCTGCTCCGCGCGCCCGACCAGGCCCGCCTCCTGGACGGCGAGGACGAGCTCTACTGCCAGCGCCGGGCGCTTGCCTCCTGGCCCGACGGCTCGGTGCGCTGGCTGCTGGTCGACTTCCAGGTCGACCTGCCGGCCGGCGCCCCGAAGCGTCTCCGCGTGGCCTGCGACCAGGGGGCCGCCCAGTCGGTGCTCAGCGAGACGGGCGTCACCCTGGCCGACGAGGGCGAGCGCATCGTCCTGGACAACGGGCCGCTGCGCATCGTGGGCCGCAAGAGCGCCCTGGCGCTCCTCGAGTCCGTGTGCCTGGGCGGCAAGGAGGTGCTGGCCCCCGGCCAGTCGCAGGGCTTCGGGCTCGTGGACCTGGCCGGCCGGGCCTACAGCACGGCCCGGTGCCGGGAGCCCCGCATTCGCGTGGAGGCGGCCGGCCCCCTTCGGGCCGCGGTGCGGTTCGAGGGCAGCCACGTGGATGGGGAGGGCCGCTCGCTGCTCGACTTCTCCATCCTGCTCACCACCTGGTCGGACAAGCCCTACGCGGCGGTGGACTACCAGGTGGTGCATCGCGGGGGCGAGCAGTTCGTCGAGCTCCACGAGATGGCCTACGAAGCGCGGTTCGGCCCCGGGTCGGAGGCTCGGCCCCTCGTCCGCCCCGAGGCCCTGTCGGAGGAGGGCGAAGGCGGGCGCCGCATCGACATCCCGCCGGCCCAGGCCCCGGCCCCCGACGGGCCGGGCGAAGCGGCCCCGTGGGCGGGGCGCGTCGAGGCCCCGCGGGGCATTGCCCTGGCCATCCGCCACGCCGTGGCCCAGCGGCCCAAGCGCCTGGCCGCCGCGCCGGACCTCCTGCGGCTCGATTTCTACCCGCCCAGCGAGCGTCCGCTGCGCCTCCACCAGGGCTCGGCCAAGAGCCACCAGCTGCTTCTCTATGCGTTCGCCGCGGGGGAGGGCGAGCGGGCGATCGAGCGGCGCGTGCGCCTCTTCGACCGGCCCGTACGGCCCGCCGTGCCCGCGGCGTGGCACGCGAGGTCGGGGGCGTTCGGCTCCCCCCTCCCCGCGAAGTCTGTTCCCCGGTTGAGCCAGGCAGTGGGCGAGGCCCTTCGGCGCCGGCCGCGCCCGCAGGGGGTGCTGGACTTCGGCGACGAGCCGCTGCCTCCGCCGCCCGAGGCTCCCCAGGCCCGGGCCTGGAGCAACAACGCGTTCGACCTGGCCCACGGGCTCTGCCTCCACCACGCCCTCACCGCCGAGGAGGCCGCGGCCGCGGACGCCGAGGCCCTCGTCCGCCACGTGCTCGACGTGGATCACGTGCACTTCAGCCCCGACCCGCTGTGCGACGGGGGCCTGGCCGCGCCCGACGCCGGCCACTGGCGCGGCGGCCTGGTGAGCCCCGCGCACCAATGGGTCGAGGGATTGCTCGACCACTACCACGCCACCGGCTGCTGGGGGGCCTGTCGCGCTGTCCGCCGCGTGGGCGAGAACGTGCTGCGCCACGTGCCCGCCCTCCTCGCCCGCCCCCTCGCCGAGGGCCCTCTCGATGCCGTCGGCTGGGCCCTTTACACCGTGGCGACTCTCTATCGTGAGCTCGACAAGCCGCAGTACTTCGACGCCGCGCGGAAGCTCGTCGACCACGTGGCCAGCGGCGGGGTGCCGCCCGATGCCCGTCCCGCCGCTCTCGCCGTCGTGCTTACCGGCCTGCACCGCTACGGCGACGTCGCCGGCGAGGTACCCTGCGAGGCGCTCTTCCTGGAGCAGCTCGACGCGCTGCTCGACCGCGCTCAGCCCCTCGGCGGCGAGCCCGAGCACGCCCTGCTGCTCGACCCTCTGGCCTACGCCCACCAGCTCAGCGGCGAGCGGCGGTACCTGGAGGCGGGCCTTCCCCTGATACGTTGGCTCTTCGGCGAGGGTCCCCTGGCATCGCCTGAGGCGGAGGCCGCCGCGTGTCCGGTCTGCGGCACTCACCTGGCTCTCGCCATCCGCCCCCTGCTCACCTACCTGGCGGCGTACGAGGCGAGCGGGCAGCTCGATGCCCTGGGGCCGGGGCCGTGGGCCCCTGCCGCCACTTGACGCCCGAGCGGCCCCGCGCCAGAATGGAAGCGGGACGGGACCTTTGGCCGCTCCGCCTGTGGGGC
Organism: Candidatus Brocadiia bacterium; assembly: GCA_046538415.1. Taxonomy (GTDB): domain Bacteria; phylum Planctomycetota; class PUPC01; order DSUN01; family DSUN01; genus JBKHIY01. The sequence continues at coordinate 17,877 of JBKHIY010000080.1, forward strand.
GTAAGCTGTTCGGCGGACGAGGCTTAGGGGCTCGGCCTGAGTGGCCGACGGCTCCCCCCTCGGCCCCGGGGAGCGACGTCGCAAGGCCTTGTTCGGCACCGAGATACGCCAGCGGCGGGAATTCTCCGGATTCGGTGTGCAGCAAGCGCCCCTGGCGAAGCGACTACATGGGTGGCGTGTGTGAATAGCGACGAGCGACAACCGCCGACCGATGCCGCCCTCGTGGCCGACGTGCTCGAGGGCGAGACGGAACGCTTCGGCGAGCTGGTCGAGCGGTACAAGAACCTCGTCGCCAGCTATATCGCTGCACGGGTGCCGGCCGATGAGGTGGACGACCTTGCCCAGGAAGTTTTCTTGCGGGCGTTCCGCGGGCTTCCCTCGCTGCGGGACCCCGCAGCCTTCTCCTCCTGGCTCCTGGGCATCGCCAACCACGTGTGCATCGACTGGCACCGCTCCCGCGACCGCCTCCCATCGCTCGACCCGGAGGTGGCGGTGTCGGCCGAGTCCGTGGCGCCCCATCGGCCGCGCCCGTCGCAGCCCCACGAGAAGGTCGAGCGCCAGGAGGCCGCCCGCCTCCTGCTCGAAAGCCTCGACCAGTTGCCGGAGACCTATCGCGTGACCCTCGTCCTGAAACACATGGAGGGCCTGAGCTGTGCCCAGATCGCCGCTCGCCTCGACGTGGCCCTGGGCACGGTGACCAGCCGATTGGCTCGCGGCTACAAGCTCCTTCGGGCCAAGCTCGAACGCACGGCCGACGCGACCAGGATGCCGAGCGAATGACAGAGCAGCAGTTCCACGACCAGGTCGACCTCTACGTGGCGGGCGAGCTGGACGCGTCGGCCCGCAAGGCCTTCGAGCAGTTCCTCCACGACCATCCGCACCTGGGCGACGATGTGGAGGCGGCCCGCGGCCGCATCGAGGCCCTGGAGGGCACCCTCGCCTCCTACCGGGCATCGGAGGCGTTCGTCCAGCGCACCATGGCCCGCGTGCGGGCCGAGGCGGCCCGCATGGCGCCCCCCGAGGAGCGGCCCGAGAGCCTGCCCATCCGCCTGCTTCGCTACGCGGCCATGGCGGCTGCCGCCGTGCTGCTGGTGGCCGGCGGCTACGGCCTGCTGCGGCGCCCGCCGCTGGGGCGCTTCGCGGAGGGCCAGGCGGCTCGCGTGGGGCTCGACCCCCAGCCCCTGACCCCCGGCAGCCCGCTGGCTCGGGGGGACATCGTGGCCACGCCGCAGGACTCCGAGAAGCTCACCTTCTTCAGCCTGGCCGGCGGCCGCCTGCGGGCCGCCCTCGCCCCGGGCAGCCGCCTGCGCATCTGCGACCCCCGCCGGGGAGCCGTGGCGCGGCTGGACAAGGGCGACCTCTTCTGGCGAGTGCGGAGCACCCGCGGGGCGCCCATCATCGAATCCCCCCTGGCCAAGGTGGCCGCGGCCAACGCCGCGGTGAGCATCCACGTGGCACCCAGCGGCGAGGGGGACGAGCGCGGCTTCCGCGGCATGGTGGCCCTGGCCGCTCACGAGGGAGCCGCTCGAGTGATCGTGCCCGGCCGGCGACGGGGAGCCCTGATCCTGCGGCCCGGCCAGGTGCTGCGGCTCTACAGGGGCGGAGGCGAGAGCGGCTCGCAGCCGGGCTCGGTGGAGGCCCGCAGCGAGCGCCTCCGCCAGGACCTCCAGCAGATCGAAGAGCACTACGCCAGGCTCAGAAGCCAGTGGAGGGCCATCTCCGAAGCCGTGCGCTGGGCACCCGCGGCGGCCCATCCGGAGTGCTTCGCCCGAGCGGTCGACCTCCAGAGAAAGATGCGCCGCGTGCTGGCCCTTCGCGCCGAGCGGATGCGACGGCTCGACCTGCTCCAGGGTTGCTACGAGCAGGGCCAGGACTTCTTCCGCTCCGGCGTCAAGCACCTGGTGGAGGAGGAACGCTAGCCCGCGCACGGGACGCCCCGCGTGGCCGGCTTCCGCCGAACGACTTCCCACCTCAGCGAAAGAGGGCCTTGCACCCCGGAGCTGGCTGGCGCCGGAGGCAAGGCCCTCGCCCCCGAGGGCGCCCTCCGAACGCCGAGGCCGGCCGTCTACGGCCTGAAGGCCGCACTCCAAACGCCAGAGGCGACCGCCCGAAACCCGGAACCCGGAACCTCCTCTCGTCCCGACGGTCCTCCGTCGGGACGGGATGTCTTCGACCCTCTCGCGTCGG
>JBKHIY010000194.1:0-4479 GCA_046538415.1 Candidatus Brocadiia bacterium
GCGCAGGGGGGCGGCCAGCAGGCGCGCGGGCGCGGCGACCAGGCGGCGAGCCGCCCGGGCCCGGCCCCGCCGGCCCTCGTGCTTGAGGCGGTAGTGGGCCTCGCCCCGGCCCCGCTGGAGGCTCTGGCGGAGGAAGGGCCCCAGGGCGTAGCGCCGCAGGTGCACCACGGCCAGGGGCAGGTAGAGCAGCCGCCCGCCGCGCCGGGTGATGCGCCGCTTGAGGTCCGCGTCCTCGCCCCACACGAAAGGGGGGAAGCTCTCGTCGAAGCCGCCCACCTCGACCAGCGTGGCCCGGCGGTAGGACATGTTGTTGGTCCCGCCCGCGGGGCACTCGAAGCCGCCCAGGGTCTCCTGGTCGCGGGCGCCGAAGACCTCGCGGCTCTGCCACAGCTCGTGGCGGGCCACGGCGCTGGCGGCCAGGGCCTCGGGGGGCGGCACCACGGCCCCGCCCACGCCCACCACCTCGGGGTGGCGGGCGTAGCCGTCGGCCAGGCGCTCGAGCCAGTCGCGGGGGGGCAGGCAGTCGTCGTCGGTGAAGGCCACGATGTCGCCGCGGGCCTCCTGGATGCCGCGGTTTCGGGCCGCGGCGGCGCCCCGGTGCTCGCCGCGCAGGAAGCGCAGGCCTCCCCGCCGCGCCAGCTTAGCCCCCAGCTCCGCGGTGCCGTCGGTCGAGCCGTCGTCCACCACCACCACCTCCCGCCGCTCGGGGGCCAGGCTCTGGGCCAGGAGGGCCTCGAGCACGCGCTCCAGGACGGCCCGCCGGTTGTAGGTGGGAACCACCACGGAGAGGCGCGGGGCGGGGCTCATTTCCCGTCCACCCGCTTGTTCCGGCCGTAGCGGAACTGGACGACGATGCCCCCGGTCACGATCACGGCCACGCACAGCAGGTAGATCACGATGCCCGACGCCCCCACCCGCCGGGGCGAGGCCGCCATCCCCACCGCGGCGCGAAGCTGCGTGCCCTTGATCAGCGCGAACAGCCCCGCTATCGCCGCCACGCCCCCGTAGAAGGACGTGGAGACCACCACCGCGAACTGGCGCAGCAGCAACGCCCCGAAGCCCCCGATCAGCGCCGCAAGCACCAGGTAGAGCGGCCCGATGGACGCGTGGGCCGCACGGGCCGCAAGGCACACGAAGCTCGCCGCCAGCATGGCCCCCAGCCCGAAGATGGCCAGGAAGGTGAACACCACGAACAGCGCGGCCAGCGCCCCGCCCCCCAGGAGGGCCAGGATGGTCGTGGCCATGGCCCCCAGGCCCTGGCTCAGGCACAGCTGGCCCACCAGCTCCGTGCCCACCACCATGCCCGCCACCGCGGCGCTGAAGCGAAAGTAGCGGTAGCCCAGGAAGCAGCAGAAGGCGCCCACCCCGAAGAGGGCCACGACCCCCACCACCCCCGGGTCGCCCACGTGCTTGAGAATGGTGTCCGTGGCCTCGCCCATGGCTCTTCCCCATCGGGGGCTCGCCGCCCATGGCGCCGGGGGCTACACCCCCAGGGCCACGCGGAGGATCCAGAAGCACGCCAGCACCACGTTGGTCAGCACGCCCAGGGCGAAGAGGTTCTGCCGCCCTCCCCAGCACACCACCTGCCACACCCCGGGCACGGCGCCGAAGACCGACGCGGCCAGGGCCACCACCCGCGCCTGGCGGAGGCGCGAGGGCAGGTCCGCCGCCGAGCCGTCCTCCGGCTCGTGCATCAGGAAATACAGCGTGGCCATCACGGCCACCACCAGGAAGAACCACACCAGGGCCTCCGGCGTGGCGCCGGGGCCCTCGGCCTTCTCCTGTCCCTTGCCCTGGGAGGTGCTCACGGGGTCCTGTCTTCGCTGGGCTCTCGGGGGCGTCGTCCCTCTATGATAGCGGCGCCGCGCCCTGTGTCAACGCCTGGTGCCGACGGCGCTTGGCCAGGAGCACCACGTCGCGGAGGGCCTGCTCGCCGCGTGCCGCCCGCCAGCGCCCCTCGAAATCGGGGTCCTGCACCACCTGGGCGACGGCGGAGAGGGCGCGGAGATGGAAGTTCCGCTCGTCCCGCGTGCCCACCAGCACGAACACCGCCCGCACCGCGGGAGCCTGGGGGGAAAAGCGCACCCCCTGGCGGCAGCGGGCCAGGAGGACCTCGAACTTCCCCTCCCCCTCCACCACCACGTGGGGGATGGCCAGGCCCGGGCCGAGCACCGTGCTGCTCTCCGCCTCCCGGGCCACCAGCAGCTCCCGCAGCTGCCCCGCCTCCACCCCCAGGCGAGGCCCCAGGGCCTCGCCCACGCGGGCGAACAGCTCTCCCGCGCTCGTCGGCCCCTCGCAGTCGAGCACCGGGCAGGCCTCGATGACCCGGTCGAAGCGGTCCTCCACGATCTCGTCGCGCTCGCGGATGATCTGCTTCAGCTCCGCCTCCAGCGAGCCCCGCACCAGCTCCTTCGCCGTCAGGCGCTCGATGAGGTGGAGCAGCGCCGACTCCCGCTCCCCCCCGCGCCGACCGTAGAACCAGTAGGTGGCGAAGCCCGCCAGCACCAGCACGGCGCTGATGGCGAACGCCTCCTCGCCCATCTCGAAAATCAAAAACGCCGAGCCCAGGGCCCCCACCACCTGGGCGAACGGATACAGCGGCGAGCGGAAGCTGGGGCGGTAGTTCTGCACCCCGCTCTCCCGCAGCACGATCACCGACAGATTGGCCAGCAGGTAGCTCAGCAGCAGCACCGTCGACGCACTCTCCACCAGGATCCGAAGGTCCAGAAGCAGCGAGACCAGCACGAAGCCCCCCGTGAGCAGCACCGCCACGTGCGGCGTGCCGAACCGCCGGTTCACCGCCGAGAGCCGACGCGGCAGCAGCCCGTCCCGGCTCAGCGCCAGCAGGTAGCGCGAGGCCGCCATGATCCCCGCGTTCGCCGTCGAAACGAAGGCCAGCACCGCCCCGATGCCCAGGGCCACCGCCCCGCCCCGGCCGAGGAACGCCGCCGCGCCGTCGGAGATCGGCGTGCGGCTCCCGCTCAACGTCTCCCCCTCCATCACCCCCGTGGTCACGAACACCATCAGGGTGTAGAGCACCGTCACCACCACCAGCGAGAGGATGAGGCCCAGCGGGATGTTACGGCCCGGATTGCGGACCTCCTCCGCCATGCTGGCGATCTTCAGCAGCCCCCCGTAGGAGACGAACACCAGCCCCGCCGTCGAGAGCACCGCGGCCAGGCCGTGCGGGGCGAAGGGCTCGAACCGCCCCACCTTGACCGCGAACACCCCCTCCCCCACGTAGACCGCCATCAGCACCAGCAGCGCCGCCACCAGGCCCACCTGGACCCACGCCGCCTCCCGAGTCCCCACCAGGTTCAGCCCCATGAAGCCCACGCACAGGACCGCCGCCGCCGCCGTGCCCCCCACCCCCACCGCCAATGCCGCGAATGCCCCCATCCCCACCAGCGCGAAGGCGCTCTTGAGGCTCAGCGAAAACCACGTCAGCAGCCCCGCCACCGTCCCCACCCCAGGCCCCATGCCCCGCGTGACGAAGAAGTAGTCGCCCCCCGCACGCGGCATCGCCGTGGTCAGCTCCGCGATGCTCAGCATCCCCGTCGTGGCGAAAAGCCCGGCCAGGAAATACGACACCACCACCGCCGGACCCGCCTGGGCGTAGGCCAGCCCGGGCAGAATGAACAGCCCCGAGCTGATCATCGCCCCCGAGGCCAGGCTGAAGATGTGCACCAGCCCCAGGCCCTTGCCCAGCTGCCTCGCCTTGCCCTCCGCAGCCTCGTTCATCGCTCGTCTCTCCCGCGCCAGGGGCTCTTGGCCCGTCGGCCTCCGCGCGCAGCAGCATATCCCCCCGCCCGCGCTCGTGCAAGCGGCGTTGTCTCGGCCCCGCCGCCCGCGGCGGCGGGGCCGCATTGTAGGCGGGGCGTCTCTGCCCCGCCTACAAGTGAAGAATCGGTCGGCCACCCGGGCTGCTCCTGTCTACCCCTGCGGGGGGAGGAACCGCTTTCTGGGCAGAAAGCGGTTCCTCCCCCGCGCCCCCTCCTTCCCAAAGGCCCGCGTGCGGGCCCGGGGCGGCGGCCGGCCACGCGCCATGCTCCTCTCCACCCCTACAAACCGAGCGGCCGCTCAAATCGGACATTAAAACTTGTTAATTTTAGGCCGAAAAACGCCCCGCGCGGGCCGCAAGCATCGCAATGCCCAGAGCTTATGGCCGCGCAAAGTTTTTTCACGCCCCCCGCGATGGGCCGGGGTTCCGGGTTTCAGGTTCCGGGTTCCACGTTTCAGGTTCCGGGTTCCGGGTGGTCGGCTCGCGAGCCCGCGAAGGGGGGGCGTATCCATTGGGGGTCTCGGGCGTCAGGGCCAACTACCGGCCTCGGCGTTTGGAGTGCGGCCTTCAGGCCGTGGCTTGGGCTCGCGCGCGCTTCCCCGGGGCTCGCCTAAAGGCGAGAACTCCAAACGAAAGGGGGCCGTGCGTTTGGAGTGCGGCCTTCAGGCTGTCCATCCTCCCCCCCGGCTCGCCTAAAG
>JBKHIY010000195.1:0-4472 GCA_046538415.1 Candidatus Brocadiia bacterium
CTTAAAGCCCAGTAGCAGCCGCCGCACGGGTTCTTTGACAAGTTGGGATTCCGCACCTTGCCGCCGGCGAGCGGTCGCGAGGCAGCACCGCGGCGTCGGCGGGGGCTCTTTGCGGTTGACCCGCGGCAGGGACAGGCTTAGAATGCCGGTCCTGTCCCGGGTTGGAGAAGCAGGTATGTGCCGCATCGGGCTGCTGGTCGCTTCCGTGCTGTCTCTCGCTGGCGTGGCCGTCGCCGGCGGCAAGGTGTATCCCCTGCGCTGGGTCTACGTGTCGCGGGGGCTGCACGCGGACCGGGACGTGGAGGACATCCGGGCGATCGCGGCCACGGCGGCGGAGCAGGGCCTGAACGGGATGGTGCTGTCGGCGGGTCTCGACCGCCTGGACCTCCAGCCGCCGGATACCTTTCGCCGGCTGGAGCGGGTGGAGGCCCTGTGCGGCGAGCGGGGCATCGAGCTCGTGCCCATCATCTTCTCGGTGGGCTACGGGGGGAGCGTGCTGGCTCACGACCGCAACCTGGCGGCGGGCATCCCGGTGCGGGACGCGCGGTTCGTGATGCGAGGCGGCGAGGCGCGGCTGGTGGCCGACCCGCCGGTAAGGGTGGCCAACGGCGGCTTCGAGGAGCATCGGGGGCACCGGGTGGCGGGCTATCGCTTCCACGACAAGCCGGGCGAGGTGAGCTTCGTGGACACCGAGGTGGCCCACGGCGGCCGGGCGTCGCTGCGGTTCCAAACGAGCGGCATGGACCGCCACGGCCATGGTCGGGTGATGCAGGAGGTGGCGGTCGAGCCTCATCGCTGCTACCGGGTGACGTGCTGGGCGAAGGCGGAGGGGCTTGGCCCCGAGGGCTGCTTCCGCGTGCAGGTGCTGGCGCCGGAGGGCCGAGCCCTGGCCCCCTGGGACCCGCGCCTGCCGGCGACGACCGACTGGCGGAAGGTGGTCCTGGGCTTCAACAGCCTGGGCTACTCGAAGGTCCGCATCTACGCCGGCGCCTGGCGTGCCCGGGAGGGGCGTTTCTGGGTGGACGACCTGGCGGTCGAGGAGGTGGGGCTGGTGAACGTGCTCCGCCGCCCGGGCACCCCGGTGGCCGTGAAGGGCGAGAAGACGGGCAGGCTCTACGAGGAAGGCAGGGACTACGCGGCGGTGGCCGACCCGAGGCTCACCTTCCGCTTCGACCACGAGGCCCCGCCCATTCGTGCCCTGCCCGGCTCGCGCATCGGCGAGGGCGAGCGCCTGCGGGTGAGCTGGTACCACGGGATGGCCGTCAACCGCGGGCAGGTGAGCGTGTGCATGAGCGAGGAGAAGCTCTACGACATCTGGCGCCGCCAGGCGGCGCTCCTCGAGGAGCACCTGGCCCCCCGCCGCTACCTGCTGAGCATGGACGAGATTCGCGCTGGCGGCTCGTGCCGGGCGTGCCGGGCGCGGGGCCTGTCGATGGCCCGCATTCTGGGCGAGTGCATCACCCGCCAGTGCCGCATCCTGGGGGAGGCGAGCCCCGGCGCGGAGGTCTTCATCTGGTCGGACATGCTCGACCCCCACCACAACGCCCACGAGGGCTACTACCTGGTGGAGGGCGACTTCGCGGGCTCGTGGAAGCACGTGCCCGCGGACCTGCGGATCGTGTGCTGGCACTACAGGAAGCGCCGCCAGAGCCTCGACCACTTCGCCAGCCTGGGCTTCAAGACCCTCGCCGGGGCCTACTACGACGGCGACACGCTGGAGAACCCCAGGGGCTGGCTCGAGGCCCTCGACCAGACGCCCAACGCCCTGGGCATCATGTACACCACCTGGCGGAACAAGTACGAGCTGCTGGCCGCCTTCGGCGACCTGGTTTCCACGAGATAGGCCACCCGCCCCCACGCGCAGGGAGCACTGTCATGCACGAGCTGACCTGGGGACTGGCGTTCGTCGTTGCCCTTGCCGCGGCCCGGGCCGCCGGCGGCGGGAAGGACCCGCTGCGCGTCCTCCCGCCCGCCGAGGGCCACGACCTGGTGCGGCAGTACCTGCTCGCCGAGTGCCAGAAGCACTTCGACGCCCGCCGCAAGGCGGTCCGGGAGATCACCACTCCCGAGCAGTTCCGGGCCCGCTACGAGCGGCTTCGCGAGCGCTGGCTGGAGGCCCTGGGCGACTTCCCCGAGAAGACGCCCCTCGAGGCCCGGGTGGTGGGCACCCTGGACCGCGAGGGCTACCGCATCGAAAAGGTGCTCTACCAGAGCCGGCCCGACCACCACGTGACCGCCAACTTCTACGTGCCCACCAAGGGCAAGCCCCCCTTCCCTGCCCTCCTGGTGCCCTCGGGCCACAGCCGCAACGCCAAGGCCGCACACTACAACCAAGCGTGCTGCATCCTGGCCGCCACCCACGGCATCGCCGCCCTGGCCTACGACCCCTTCGGCCAGGGCGAGCGCTGCCAGCTCCTCGACGACGACGGCAAGCCCATCGTGTGGGGCACCACCGAGCACACCCTGGCCGACATCGGGGCCCGCCTGGGCGGACGCGGCGCGGCCAACTACCGCATCTGGGACGGCATCCGCTCCATCGACTACCTGGGCTCCCGTCCCGAGGTGGACGCCGACCGCATCGGCTGCACCGGCTGCTCCGGCGGCGGCACCATGACCGCCTACCTGATGGCCACCGACGAGCGCATCGTGGCCGCCGCCCCCTCCTGCTACATCACCTCCCTGGAGCGCCTCTTCGCCACCATCGGGCCCCAGGACGGCGAGCAGAACATCACTGGCCAGGTGGCCCGGGGCATCGAGCACGCCGACTACGTGGCCCTCCACGCGCCCCGGCCCACCCTCCTGCTCACGGCCACCGACGATTTCTTCGACATCGCGGGCTCGTGGGACACCTATCGCCAGGCCACCCGCCTCTACACCATCCTGGGCCATGCCGAGCGGCTGGACATCCTGGAGTCGCCGGGGGGCCACGGCTATCCGCCGGTCCAGCGCTCGGCCATGCTCCGCTGGATGCGCCGCTGGCTCCAGGGCATCGACGACGCGCCCACCGAGGGCAAGCTCGACTTCGAGAGCGACGCCGACCTCCAGGTGACCGACAGCGGCCAGGTGGTCCGCGACCTGGGCGGGGTGACGGTGTGGGACCTCAATCTGCGGCGCGCCCGGGAGCTGGCCCCCGAGCGGGAGGCCTTCTGGCGCGACAATCCCCGGGCCACCTGCCTGGCCGAAGTCGAGCGCCTGGCGGGCATCCGCCCCGTGCGCAAGCGGCCCAGCGTGGCCTCCCCCGGCCCCGTGTCCCGGGAGGACATCCGCATCGAGAAGCTGCTCATCGAGCGGCCCGACGAGGTGCCCGTGCCCGCCCTGCTCTTCGTCCCCGCCGCGGCCGAGGGCAGGCTGCCCGGGGTGCTCTACGTGGACGGCCGGGGCAAGGCCCACGACGCGGGGCCGGGTGGCCCGGTCGAGAAGCTGGCCAGGGAGGGCCGCGTGGTGCTGAGCATCGACGCCCGGGGCTTCGGCGAGACGGAGCCCGTCAAGCCCCGCCGCTACTGGCACGCGGAGTTTTCCATCGCCTACCTGGCCATCCACCTCGACCGCCCGCTGCTCGGCCAGCGCACCGAGGACGCCCTGGCCGCGCTCGAGGTCCTCGCCCAGCGACCCGAGGTCGACCCCGAGAGGCTGAGCATCGTGGGCATCGAGCGGGGCGGCCCGGTGGCCCTCCACGCCGCCGCCCTCGACCAGCGGCTCCGCGAGGTGACGGTCCAGCAGGCCATCGAGTCGTGGATGGACGTGGTGGCCACCCCGCAGTGCGAGGGCCAGCTCGGCCAGGTGGTGCCCGGCGCCCTCGCCCGCTACGACCTGCCCGACCTGCTGCGGGCCATCGCCCCGCGCCAGGTGCACATCCGCAAGCCCGTCGATGCCAGGGGAAAGCCCAAGAAGTGAGAGCCGGGCGGCGAGCCGGCGGCGGTCACGGCAAGTGCTTCACGCGGTAGAGCACCCCGTCCCGACCGGCCAGGTACTCCAGGCTGCCGTCGGGATGAAACGTCGGGCCGCCCTTCCCGATCCAGTCGTATTCCGGCCCTGGCTTGCCGTCCACGACGACGCGCCACAGGTCGCCTTTCCGGGCGACGAATGCGACGCGGCTGCCGTCGGGGCTGAAGACCAGCGAGCCCTTCTCGATCCAGTCGTATTCCGGCCCTGGCTTGCCGTCCACGACCACGCGCCACAAGTCGCCTTTCCGGACGGCGTATGCGACGCGGCTGCCGTCGGGGCTGAAGACCGGCTCGCCCGGCATAATCCCGTCGTATTCCGGCCCTGGCTTGCCGTCCACGACGACGCGCTCCTTGTCGCCTTTCCGGACGGTGTACGCGATACGGCTGCCGTCGGGGCTGAAGACCGGGTCGCCCATCACAGAGGTCCACAAGTCGTATTCCGGCCCTGGCTTGCCGTCCACGACGACGCGCCACAGGTCGCCTTTCCGGGCGACGAATGCGACGCGGCTGCCGTCGGGGCTGAAGACC
>JBKHIY010000081.1:0-19794 GCA_046538415.1 Candidatus Brocadiia bacterium
CCGGCGGCCTGTCCGGGTTCGCCGGCGGCCTGTCCGGGTTCGCCTGCGGCCTGTCCGGGTTCCCCGGCGGCTTGCCCGGGCTCCCCGGCGGCCTGTCCGGGTTCCCCTGCGGCCTGTCCGGGTTCCCCGGCGGCCTGTGCGGGTTCGCCGGCGGCTTGCCCGGGCTCGCCGGCGGCCTGTCCGGGCTCCCCGGCGGCCTGTCCGGGCTCCCCGGCGGCTTGCCCGGGCTCCCCGGCGGCCTGTCCGGGTTCGCCGGCGGCTTGTCCGGGCTCGCCGGCGGCCTGTCCGGGTTCCCCGGCGGCCTGTCCGGGTTCCCCGGCGGCTTGCCCGGGCTCGCCGGCCTGCTGGGCGAGTTGCTGTGCGGCGCGCTGGAGTCCCTGCTCGGCCGCGGCCTGTTGTTCGATGGCGGGTCCGAGGTTGCCGGCCTGGATGTTCTCGGCGGCCTGGTCCATGGGAGCGGCGTGTTGCTGGGCGCCGGGCTCCTGGGCGGCTTCCGCGGCGAGCTGGTGTTGGTCGCGGGCGAGGCCGGCCAGGGCTTCGTCGAGCTGGGCGAGCTGTCGCGTGTCGTCGGCGAGGCCCTGCTGCTCCTGGGCCATCTGGCGGGCCTGCTGGGCGAGGTTCTGGGCGGCCTGCTGGTCGGCGGCCATGACTTCGTGGGGGCCTCCGACGACTTCGTCGAGCATTTCGCCGAGTTCCTGGGCCAGGGCCTGCTGTGCTTCCTGCCATTGGTCTTCGGCGGGGGGGGCTTGCTGGTCTTCGGGAGCTTGCTCCATGGCGAGCTTGGCCTGTGCGAGGTCGGCCTGTCGCTGGGCGAGTTCGTCCATCTCCACGGCCTTTCGGACCACGTCGGCCATGGGCTCGAGCTCGGCGAGGAGTTCGTCGACTTCTTGGAGGGATCGGTCGACGAGTCGGTCGGCCTCTCGGGCGTGGATGGCTTGCTTGTGGGGTTCGTCGGCGGTCTTGATGTCGTCTGCGGCGCCTCGTGCTTTGGCGATGTGCTGGTCGGCGAGCTCCTCGACGTCGTCGGTGAGGCCTTCGAAGTATCCGCCGCGCATCTCCTGTGCGGCTTGTCGTGCGGTGGCTTCGGCGGCGGCGAGGCGTTGGCGCAGCTCCTCGACGCGCTGCCGGTCCTGCTCGCCGAGCTTCTGCTCGGCCTGGTCGAGTTCCTGGCGCAGCTTCTCGGAGCGTTTCTTGGCCTGCTGGAGGTCCTTCTTGACGTTCTCCAGGCGCTCGCGCAGCTGCTTCTCCTCGTCCATCACGCGGGCTGCGGCGAAGGAGGGCGCGCGGACGTCGAGGTCGATCCTGTAGACCTCGGACTCGCCGTGCTGGGGTCCGCCAAGGTCGCGGGGCCGGGTATCGGCGACACGGAGCTGGAAGGTGACGTACTTGGCGTTGCGGAGCTCGAGGGTCGCGAGGCGGAGCTCGTGCTCGCCGACGTGGGTGAGGAGCCGCTGGTGGGGCTTGCGGGGCAGGGGGAGGGGGTCGGAGGGTCGGCGGTCGCCGTCCACGTGGATGCGCAGCTCGGCGGAGCCGAGGTCCTGGTCGTCCTCGAGGGCGAAGGACAGGGGCACCCGCGCCGTGGGGGGAAGGGTGAGGCGCCTATCCTCGGGCGCGAGGATGGAGGCGGTGGGCGGGGTGTCCTCGATCATCTCGATGGCCCGTTCCTCGGACGTGCTGAGGAAGCCGTGCTCGTCGGCCAGCTCGAGGCTCCAGTGGCCGCAGCAGTCGGGGGTGAGCTTGAAGGCCACGGTACATACCGGCTCGTCGGGCTCGCCCCCCAGGGTGGTCTCGGCGTTCTCCACGGTCCTGCCATCGACCAGGAAGGTGGCGGACTCGACGCGCTTGTTGGGCCACACCGTGAGGGTCACGTCGGTGCCTCGCAGGGCGGCGACGTGGCCGCTGGCGTCCCGCTCGGTCCTGGGGTCGAGCTTGGCGTACTGCGGGTAGTCGTAGCGGACGTCGACTCGCTCGACGGCGGGCCTGGGCACCACGGTGGCGGTGTAGTAGCGGGAGAGGGCGTCGCCGGCGTGGACGCGGTAGCGGAAGGTCTGCTCGGCGGGTGGGCAGGTGAGTGCGAAGCGGCGCTCGTCGTCGTCGGCGGGGTTGAGCACGGCCATGGGCTGCGCCGCCTCGCTCCCGTCGGGCCCCACCAGCCGGAGGTCGGCGGAGCGGAGGGCGGTGTTGGGCACGGCGACGGAGACCTGGAGGCGGTCGCCCTCGGCGACCACGCAGTCGCCGGGGGAGACCCGCAGGTCGCGGGCGTGGAGGTTGGGCAGGTTGATGAACGGTGCGGTGGCCCGGGTGAAGAGGAAGGCGGCCTGGTCGGGCCACACGGCGAAGAGTCCGCCCAGCACGGCGGCGACGACGGCGGCGGCCACGAGGTAGGGCTTCGCGGCCTTCAGCGTCACCTCGCGCCGGGGCTGGATGCCCCGCACGTTGTCCGTGGCTTGCTCCACCAGGGCCTCGATGAGCTGGTCGGAGCCCCGGATCTCGGGGGCGTCCTGGCTGGTGAGCAGCTCCACCGACGAGCTGATCCGCTCCTGGAGCTCGGGATGGCGGGTCTCGATGGCCCGGGCGATCCCGGCCAGGGTGTAGCTGTGGGCCAGAGGCCGGGCGAGGAACCAGAAGGCGGCGGCCAGGGTGGCGCCGTAGGCCGTGAGGGTGAGCACCCATCGCGTGGTCAGGGAGAAGAGGGTGACCGTGGCGTCCACGGCCATCACCACGAGCAGCATGCTCACCGCGGTGGCGGCCACGGCGCAGGCGCCGCGGAGGACGATGAGCAGGCGCACGCGGCGAATGAGCCGCTTGAGGGTGCGGACGATGGCCTTAGGTACGGCGCCGGCAGGGTCGAGCGCTGCGGCGTTCATCGGGTCACCTCCGGTAGTTGGCCTCGCGTCGGGCCCCCTCGGCGGCCCCAGGGGCCTTCACCTACCATTATGGCAAGCGGGCGCGTTTTCTCAAGAACCATTCGGTCCCCGCCAGCCCCACGATGAGGACCAGGAAGGGCCAGGAGTCCCACAGTTCCCACTGTCGCGGCTCCAGGTGGGTGGTGGTTCCCGGTCCCAGAGCCTGGAGGAGCTGGGCGGCGTGTGCGGGCTCGACCACCACGCCGTGGGTGGGGGTGGCGAGGGCGTGGAGTCGCCCGCGGTCGGCGGCCAGCTCGATCTGCTCGGCGGGGACGGCCTTCTCGACGGCGAAGTCGCAGCTCAGCCGCTCGATGCCCTCCTCGGCGAGATGCTCGGCCACGGCCGGGGCCTCCAGCTCCACGCGGTAGGTGCCCCCGGGCAGCTCGCCCACGTCGGCGGTGTAGCGGCCCCGGGAGTTGGGCACGTACTCCATCCGCTCGCGGAGGACCAGGCGGTCGCCCTGGTAGACATTGGCCCACACCTGGTCGCTCACCACGGTGGAGAGGTCGGGGCCCACGAGCTGGGCGTTCACCCGCACCCTGCTGCCCGCCGGGTAGCGGGAGCGCCCGGGCCCCAGCCGCACCTGGTCGGTGCCCGCGGGCAGCTTGTCGGCGGTGGCCCAGCGCAGCACCTGGCCCCAGAAGCGATGGTGGTGGGGGTCGCCCACGCGGTAGCGGAGCCGCCACGTGCGGTCGAAGCTGAGCAGGAACACCCGTCCCAGGGCCACGTGGTGGAGGGAGATGAGCGCGTGGTCGCGGATGAACTCCTGGCGCTTTCGGGCCGTCGCCTCGTCGGGCTCCTCCTCGCCGGGGGCGAGGAAGTCGGGGGGCTCGGGCGGCAGGGCGTAGGCCAGGACGGTGGCTCCCTCCTTGGCCGCGGTGGTGGGATGCCGCCAGTGGATATCGGGCAGCTTGCTCCACAGCTCCAGGTTGTCCTCGGGGTCCAGCTCGAGGCGCATGGTCACGCTCTGGCGACCCTCGGGCGTCAGGGCCACGCGGAACCGGGGCTCGGGCGCCTGGAGATAGACGTCCTCCTGGTCCACGGTCTGGAAGCTCACCGGGATCATCTCCGCCAGGTCCGTGTCGGCGTAGGCGTGGGGCATGGATCGGGGGCCGCAGATCACCACCAGGGTGCCCGCCCGCTCCTCGACGAAGCGCTTGATGGCCTCGAGGTCCGCCTCGCGGAGGGTCTCCGGCCCCACGTCGCCGAGGACGATGAGGTCGAACTTCATCCACTCCGCCTCGTCCTTCGGCGGGAGCGTGGCCTCGGGCTCCTCGCGAGGCCGGGCTGCGGAGGCGTGGGCCGGGGGCCTGGGGGGCTGGCCGTCGATGCGGTCCGGCTCCAGGAGCGCGTACTGGAGCTTGACGCTGCGGTCCCGGCTGGCGAACAGGTTCTTGAGGTATCGGAACTCCCACCGGGGGCGTTCCTCGAGGATGAGCATGTGCGTGGGCTTGTCGGACACGCTCACGGCGAGGGCCTGCTGGTTGTTGGTGGCCAGCACCTCGCCCTCCACGTCCTGGACCTGGACGCGGTAGTCGTGGAGGCGTGCCTCGCTGGGCTCGTCGGAGAGGCTCACTTCGTGGCGATAGGCGTCGGTGCCCACGGGGATGGTTTCGGCGGAGACGGGCACTTCGCTCTCGCCGTCGTAGAGGGCCACGCGCACGGTCCGGCCTCGCAGGCCGTCGAGCTTGATCTTGGCCTGGACCAGCACGGTGTCCTTGATGAACTTGGTTTCCGGGGCGTTGACGTCGACCACGGCGGCGTCGGTGGTGGGCCGCTCGGGGCCTTTGCCGAAGACCACGGAGCAGATGGGCACGCGGAGGCGCCCGATGCGGCGGGCCAGGGGCTCGAGGCGGGTGTCGGCGTTGTGCTGGCCGTCGCTGAGCACCACCACGCCGGCCAGCCGGTCGGCGGGCATCTCGGAGATGACCTTCTCCAGGGCGGCGGCGATGTCGGTCTGGAGCTTCTCGGGGGGCGCGCCCGGCCCGTTGCCCTCTCCCTCGGCGGAGGCGGCCGGCGGGCCGGTCGCTTGCCAGGAGTCGGCGTCCACCTCCAGGGGCTCGGCGGCGAAGGTGTAGAGCTTCACGCCGTAGTCCTGGCGGAGCTGCTCCAGGAGGCTGGGGCCGGTCTCCTTCTCCTCGGGGTCGGTCACCTGGGGCTCGAGGAGCACGCTGCGGGCCAGCGCGGCGCGGGGCTGGAGGGCGATCTCGTCGACCTGCTGGCGCCGGTCCTCGGGGAGGGAGCGGTAGACGATCTCGTCGATGGCCTCGCCCACGGCGGCCAGGCGCGGCTCGACCTTCTCGCGGAGGGCGGCCGCCGCGTCCTGGAGCCTCTCGAGCAGCGGCGTGGGGTCGGTGGCCAGGCCGGGCAGGTTGTCGCTGTCCAGAAGCCCTGCGGCTTCGGCGAGGGGCTCGCCGACCTGGGCGTGGAGCACGTAGGTGAGGTCGGAGAGGGCGTTGCCCGTGCGTTCGTCCAGTTCCAGGTCGCCGTTCAGGGTCTCGTCGAGGGTCCTGGTGTGCTGGGCGACGGTCTCCTGGAGGTCCTCGAGCAGCGAGCGGACGTCGCGGCGTCGGTCCTCGAGCTGGGCGCGGCGTTGCTCGGCGGTGGCGGCCCGCAGGGAGACCAGCCAGTCGGCCTGTGCGGCGAGCCTGGCGCGGACCTCGGCCAGGCGGCGGGCCACGACCTCGAAGCGGCAGGGCCGGCGGGGAGCCTGCGGCCAGAGGGCCTCGGCCAGCCGCAGCTTGTCCGAGGGGCCGAGGTTGGTGTCGGGCACGTGCATCGACGCCGAGTCGTCCACCAGGACGGCCACGTAGCGCTCGATGGTGCGATTCGATACGTAGGGTCGCACGGGCCGGCACAGCATGGCCACCACCAGGAGCGCCACGGCCACGCGCAGGGCGCCCAGGGCCATGCCCGTGCGCCGCGGCACGATCCGCCGCTCCAGGCGATAGAGCAGGAGCAGGGCCTCCACCGCCACCGCGGCCAGGAGGGCCAGGGGCCACAGCGGCCAGTTGGTGGCGAACACCACCACGTTCTGCGCCGCCTCCAGGACGGCCAGGAGGGCGATGAAGCCCACGGCCACCGACGCCGCGAGCAGCGGCCCGCTGAGCCCTCGGTGCGCCACCTTGCGGCGCAGGAGGTGGAGCGCGGCCCAGGCGGCTATCGCCGCGAGGGCCAGGAGCACCACCAGCGCGGTGGGCAGGTCGAAGGGGAGGACCTCGTGCTGGCCGGCTGGAGGATTCACGCGTTGGACACCGTCTGCTCGGTTTGCGAGGGGGTGGCCAGGAGCTCCCTGGCCCGGTCGCGGAAGGTCTGGACGTCTTCGCCGGGCGCCGCGAAGCTCACCGTCTGGGGAGCATGGAGGCGGCGCTGGACGGCTACCCAGCGGCTCACCGCGATCTCGCCCACCGCAGCCAGGAGGGCCGTGATGACCAGGTACTTCCACAGCTCGTCGCCGGGCACGCTGCCCGCCACCTTGGAGGTCAGCTCGTCGGTGCGCTCCGTCTGGAACAGGCTCACGTGCTGGGCGGGCAGGTCCATGTCTGCCTCCGTGAGGCCCACCAGGACGCTCTCCTCGACGTCGGCGAGGACCACAAAGGGCACGCTGGCCGCCTCGCCCTGGCCTTCGCTATCCTCCTCGGCGGCCAGGAGGAGGGTGTAGAGCCCCGGCTCGTGGGTCTGGTCGAAGACCACGCGCCGCTCGCCGTTCTCCGTGACCAGGCTCGCGGCCAGGCGGCGTCCCGAGGGGGTCACCACCTGGGCGACGCGGTCCGTCTGGCGGGCCGGCTCGGCCTCCCGGGGGGCCTCGGGGAAGAGCTGGCTCTGGGGCACCACCTCCCTGGGCTGGCTGGGGCTCTTCCACAGCAGCCGGGCCACGGCCCCGCCGGTGCTGTCGTAGTACTCCATCTTGATGGGGTACTTGCGGTCCGCCTGGAGGGGGATGGCGGCGCTGTACTCCGTGGGATTCTGCTCCCGCCAGGCGTCGACGAGCAGGCGGCCGTCCACCCACAGCCTGGCCCCGTCGTCGACCACGACGGAGAAGGTGTAGCGCTCGGCGAAGCGGGGCCCGACGGCGCCCGTCCACCGCACCGAGAAGGTGTCGCGCCCGATGGCCGCGTGGGGCCTGTCGTCGCCCCACTCGAAGTCGATGGTGGGGTCTACGCGGGTGAGCTTGCGGTTGGTGAAGTCGGCGCTGTCGTAGTACTGGCCGAGCAGGCCGGTGCCTGCGGCGGCGGCGGTGCGGCGGCCCGAGGGGCTATAGGTCCACTGCGAGCCGGCGGTCAGGTTGTCGTCCGCCATGCCCGGCTCGGCGAGGTAGTAGACCGTCTCGTGGAGGAGGGGGACGAAGGACTTCAGGCCGGGCAGGTTGCTCGCCCTGGGGTCCAGGGCCATGGCGGTCATCAGCACGTAGCCCTGGCCCAGCTTGCGCTCGACGAGGAAGGGCTCGCCGGTGTGGAGGCGGGCCCCCACGCGGACGTCGGGGTCCTGGCCGGGCACGGCCAGGGTCCAGTAGGACTTGATCAGGGCGGCGGCGATGTCGGCCCGCTTGGCGTCCGCCAGGACCTGGAGCGCGGGGTGGCTGAAGCTCCGCGGCTCGGGGCGGGCCGGCTCCTGGTCGGCGATGCGCCGCTCGGCCAGCTTCGCAGGGCTCATGGGCCGTCCCGCGGCGGTGCGCCAGGCGTCGTAGAAGGTGGGCTCCACCTTCTCGCCGGGCGCGATGAGCAGCCCCCCGCCCCGTTCCACGTAGCTGGCCAGGCGCTCGGCCATGGCCCCCGGCAGGCGGGGCACGTTGGCCAGGATCACGGCCGCGTAGCGGTCGAGCTGGCCGGCCTGTGCCAGGATGTCGGGAGCGGGCGTGACCCGGGGCTCGACGAGGAAGCGGACCTCGTAGTCCTCCCCCCTGGGCGGGGCTCCGGGCCGGGGCTCCGCGGGGGCCGGCTCTTCCTCCTCGTCCTCCGAGCGGGGGGTGAGCCCGATCTCGATGAAGGCCGCGGCGCCGCCCAGCGGGCGGCTCGAGGGCGCCCCGTCCACCACCAGGACGGGCAGCTCGCGCACGATGCTGAGCACGCGGGAGGCGGCGTTGTCGGCGGCGAGGTCGTCGCGGAACACCACCCGCCCGGTCACCACGTTGGGCCCCGGCTGGTCGAAGCGGTGCTCGAAGCGCACCGTCTCGGCGGCCTGGGGCAGGACCTCGGTGACCACCTTCTGGGGGGGCAGGCGCTGGCCGCCGGCCGTGAGCTCCACGGCCGCGGGCTTGATGGGCACGGTGCCGGTGTTCATCACCTTGACCCGGATGGTGACCGGGCGGTCGGTGCCCACCACCTTGCGGGAGAAGGAGATATCGGCCACAGCGGCGTTGCGGAAGCTGCGGGGCAGGGGCAGGCGACGGCAGATGATCTCCGGCGCGGTGGGCAGGTCGGCCAGTCCCTCGGCGAGGAACTGCCATCGGGCGTCGTTGTGCACGTCCCAGCCCACGTTCTGGCCGTCGGTGATGAGGACGATCTTCTTGGCGGCGTTGTGGCCCTCGGCGAGGGAGGCGGCGGCGGCGTTGAGGCCCTCCAGGACGTTCATGGCGCCCCCGATGGGCTGGGCCTGTTCCAGGGCGGTGGCCAGCTCCTGGCGGTCGGCCGTGGGCGTGGGCACCGCGGGCCGGGGCACCGGCCCGGCGAGGATGAGGCTCACGGCATCGCCCGGCCGGCAGGCGTCGACCACGGCCCGGGCCTCCTCGAGGGCCCGGGCGAAGTTGGTCTTCCCCTCCACGGCCACCTGCATCGAGGTGGAGGCGTCGACCAGGACCGCGATGTCCAGCTCTCCCCCGCCGGAGGCCCACTCCATCTCCTGCACCCATCGCTCGATGGCCGACGCGGTGCCCGCGGAGGCGCCGAGCAGGATGGCCACGCCCAGCAGCGCCCATCGGGCCAGGCGGTGGCGCCACATGGCGGCGGCCACGCCCAGGCAGATCACGGCGGCCAGCATGGCGGGCAGCACGATGGCCCAGGGGATGGAGGTGCGGGTGGGCAGGAAGGGCTTGGCCATGGCCATCACCACCAGGGCCACCAGGAGGCACCGGAGCGCGAGGAGGATGATCTCCTCGATCAGCAGGCGGCGGTTCTGCGAGGTCAGCGAGGCGAGGAGGAAGCGCATGGCCCCCCAGTCGAGCACCCTGGCGCGGCTGCGGTTGAGCAGGTGGATGAGGATGGGCACCAGCAGGCCGGCCAGGCCGATGAGCATCAGGGGGTTGTTGAAGATCACTTGGTCAGGCTCCTGCGGCGCGCCAGGTAGGCGGCCAGGGCCACGTCGAAGTCGCGGGCCGTGGTCAGGGGCACGTAGTCCACGTTCATCTGCCCGCAGCCCTTCTCGATGCGCTCGATGAAGCCGCGCACCTCGTCCAGGTAGGCGGCCCGGATGGCCCGGGGGTCGAGCTGCACCCGCCGGTCGGCCAGCTCCAGGTCGCGGAACAGGCTCCAGCGGTCGAAGGGGAAGGTCAGCTCCTCCTCGGCCATCACGTGGAAGACGATCACCTCGTGCTTGCGATAGCGGAAGTGGTGGAGCGCCTTGAGGATTTCGCCGGGGTCGTCGAAGAGGTCGGAGACCACCACGATGAGGCCCCGGCGGTGGGCCCGCTCGGCGATGTCGTGGAGCACGGGAGCCAGGTCCGTCTCCTCGCCCGCCTCCGTCTCGTGCAGCTCCTGGAGGAGCACCCGCAGGTGGCTGTTGCGGCTGCGGGAGGGGATGTAGCGGCGGACCTCGGTGTCGAAGGTCACCAGGCCCACGGCGTCCTGCTGATTGATCATCAGGTGAGCCAGGGCGGCGGCGAGGTACTGGGCGTACTCGAACTTGCTCAGGCGGTGGCCGTTGCGCCGGGCGGCCCGCTGGCCCACGTACTTCATGGACCCGGAGGCGTCCAGCAGCACCACGCTCCGCAGGTTGGTCTCTTCGATATAGCGCTTGATGTAGTAGCGGTCGGAACGGGCGTAGACCCGCCAGTCGAGGTCGCGCGGGCTGTCCCCGGGCACGTACTCCCGGTGCTCGGCGAACTCCACGGAGAAGCCGCGGTAGGGGCTGCGGTGACGGCCGGCCACGAAGCCCTCCACCACCCCTCGGGCCAGCAGCTCCAGGCGCCCGATGCGGGAGAGGGCGTCGGGGTCAAGCAGTCGCATGTAGGCCGGCTGTTCGGTGCTCTCCGGCATCTCAGCCCGTCCTCACTAGGCCACGGCTTCCTCGACCTGGGGCTGGACCTCGGCCAGGAGGCGCTCGACCACCTGGTCGGCGGTGATCCCCGCGGCCTCGGCGTTGAAGGTGGTGATCACCCGGTGGCGCATCACGGGCAGGGCCACCTCCCGCACGTCCTCCGTGGTGGCGTGGTAGCGCCCGTAGAGGATGGCCCGGGCCTTGGCCGCCATCATCATGTAAATGCTGGCCCGCGGCCCCGCCCCCCACTGGACCAGCTCCTGGACGAAGTCGGGCGCGTCGGGGCTGCCCGGCCGCGTGGTGCGAGCCAGGTCGCGGGCGTACTGGAACACGTGCTCGGCGGCGGGCACGCGGCGGACGATCCGCTGGAGCCGCAGGATGTCCTCCCCGCTGAGCACGGGCTGGAGGTCCGCCTCGTAGGTGCCGGTCACCATCTTCATGATGTCCAGCTCCTCCTCCGAGGAGGGATAGTCGACCATAATCATGAACATGAACCGGTCGAGCTGGGCCTCGGGCAGCGGGTAGGTACCCTCCTGCTCGATGGGGTTCTGGGTGGCCAGCACGAAGAAGGGGTCGGGCAGGGGGTAGTCCTCCTCGCCCACGGTCACCATCCGCTCCTGCATGGCCTCCAGCAGCGCCGCCTGGGTCTTGGGGGGCGTGCGGTTGATCTCGTCGGCCAGGATCATGTTCGCGAACAGCGGCCCGCGCACGAACCGGAACACCCGCTTGCCCGTCGTGTGGTCCTCCTCCAGCACGTCCGTGCCCGTGATGTCCGAAGGCATGAGGTCGGGGGTGAACTGAATGCGCTTGAAGGTCAGGTCGAGCAGCCGGGCCAGGGTGCTCACCAGGAGGGTCTTGGCCAGCCCGGGCACGCCCACCAGGAGGCCGTGACCGCGGCAGAAGATGGCCACCAGCACCTCCTCGATGACCTTCTTCTGCCCGATGATCTGGCGGCCGATCTGCTCGGTCATCTGCTCGTAGGCGTCGGCCAGGGCCTTCACCGTCTCGATGTCGTCGCCCGACACCGCGCCCTGCTGCCCGGTCGTCTCGGGGGCAGCCGCCGGCTTGTCCTCGCTCTCCGAACCCATCGGCTACGCTCCTTTCGGCGTGACGGTCGCCTTCGCCAGGCTACTCGCACGAGGCGTCGCAACAGCCGCGAATATACTCCGCGCCACAGGGCAGGTCAACCGCCGGGGCACGCCGATCCGCCCAGGGGGACAAAACGCGACACCCGTTCACATCATTTGACATTCCGGAGGGCCGGGAGCCGGCGACGGCCGCTCCCGGCCCTCGAGGGTAGGAAGGCGACGAAGCGGCCGGCCAGAGAGCCCCGATGCGGCGGGGCGGCACGTGGCCAGGCGCCGCCCGAGGACTCTCTGCCGGCCCACTTCGGTTCCGCGCGCCGCGGCGGACCCGCTTAGTTCCTCCCGTCCGCCGCGGCGCCGGGCTCGAGGCCGGCCACTGTGTCGGGACGAGTGACGCGCAGGAGCCGCCCCTGCCCGTCGTAGTGGTAGTGGACCGCCGGGCCGCCGCCCGCGACGCGCGCCGTCGCGACCCGCATCCTGCCCCGGCCGTCCAGCGTGTAGGCCAACTGCACCTTCTGCTCGCCGTGCGAGAGGGCCTCGACCATGGGACGTCCCGGCGCCATGCCGGCGAACCCGCCGCCGGGCTCGAAGGCCACCTCGTTGCCGTGGCGGTCCAGGGCCCGCAGCGAGCCGTCGCTCATCAGGGCGGCGAAGCGCCAGCGGCTCTCGCCCTCGGTCGCCGGCACGTACCGCGCTACCTCCTCCGAGCCGTCGAAGGCCAGCACTTCGCTGCTGCCGTGCAGCCGGTCGCGGATGCGCACCCGCCGGGCCAGGCGCACGGGGCCGAAGTCGGCCCGCTCCTCGCCCACCACCTCGAAATCGTAGGGCGACTCGGCGAAGGCGTCGGTAAGCCCGTCCACGTAGGCCAGCTTCACGTGGTGAGTGTCCCAGAAGACCATGTCGGTCAGGCGCCCCGCGGGGTCGAAGCGGAACTCGTTGCCCAGCTTGTCCGCCAGGCGGTAGCCCAGCCCGGCGGTGAGGAACAGGCCGATCACCCGGCTCTCGCCCACATCCTCGGGCACCCAGCCCACGATGGCGTAGCGATCGGTGGAGAAGGTGAGCACCTCGGAGGTGCCCGCCAGCAGGTCGTCCACGGCCATCCTGGTGGGCAGGACGGCTCCTCGGAACTCGGTTTTCTCCTCGCCCGCGGGACGGATGCGGTAGGGCACCAGGAGCCGCCACCCCAGGCCGAACTCCCCGCCCTCGGGCCGCCGGGGGTCGTAGACCCGCACCAGCTCCAGGCCCGGCTCCCCGCCGTTGCGGAGCGCCAGGTCGGTGCAGTAGCGGGCCCCGCGGCGATCCTCCCCCGCGGTGAGGGCCTGCTGGGGCACGGTGGTGTAGCTGGCCCTCCCCACGTCGAACGACGTGGGCACTGCCCGCATCTCGCGCCGCGGGGCCGGGGAGTCCAGGGCCGTGGCCCGGGGCCGACGGGCCTCCCAGCGGGCACGCGCGGACCGAAGGGCGGCCACAGCCTGTTCGTCGAGCACGAAGCGGCTCCCCGTGCCCAGCTCCACCCCGCCCTCGATGGTCAGGCCCCGGATATGCTCCGAGCCCTTGGCCAGGGCGTCCACCGTGCCCGGCGAATCCTCCGTGAGCACCAGGTGGCGGTTGGCCATCAGGAACCAGTGGAGGGGCACGCCGCTTCGCTTGAGGTACTGGGCCAGGCTCACCATCTTGGCGTACTCGAAGAGCTCCTTGTAGACGGGATACTCGCTCGCGATCTCGTCGTAGTGCTCGGTGAAGAAGCGGGCGAACTCCAGGTCCCCCGGAGCGGCCCTGCGGGCCATGCCCTTCACCGCGTACTCGGTCTTCACCTCGATCTCGCCGCGGTCGAAGAGCAGCATCCCGTCGGCCCGCTTGAAGGTCATCTGGCGGGGGACGAGCCAGAAGCGGCGGCTGGCGCCCAGCACCCCGGCGCCGCCGCGAGCCCACCAGCCGTCCACGGGCAGGAAGCCGGGGACGTCGGGCCGCTCGGTGCCCACCGCCCACTTCTTCATCTGGTAGTCGGCCTCCCGCATCACCCGGCCGAGGTCCGTATTGACCACCTTGCCGATGTAGCGCACCAGGTGCTTCTCCGCCCCCGGGGCGATGGGGTCGATGGAGATGCCCGGCGGCTGGGGACAATAGTAGACGGCCCACAGGGCGGTGACGAACTTGCGGAGGGTCCGGGGGTCGAGCCGCGCGTTCTTGCCCTTGACCACCAGCGAGAACTCCCCGCTGGCCACCTCCACCCCCGCGGCCTGGCGGGGGCCATCGGCCGGCGAGGCGGCGCCGTGGAGCATCACCCCGCCGATGTCCGGCACCGTGATCCGCGGCGGCTCGGGCAGCCGCAGGTCGGGCGGGGGCAGCTCCGTCGCCACGTCGGGCACCCTCGGCACCTCGGCGCCGCCAGGCGGCAACGTCGGTGGCGGGGGCGGGGGCTCCACCGGCCGGACCGGCGGGACCGTAGCGGGAACCGGGGCGCGTTCGAAGGGGTCGAACCAGGCGGCGCGCTCCTCGTCGTCGCCGTCGTCGTCCTCGGTTCGGCGCCTCCTTCTTCTTCGCATGGCCTCCCGCGCTGTCCTGCGGGAGTTGGCATCGTAGGGCTCGACGCTGTCCGATGGGCCGGGCTCCTGGGTGTCGGTATCGAGGGGGATCTCGCATCGGCCGGCGGGCCCTACGGCATAGGTCTTCTCGCCGGTTCGCTGCTCGACGAAGGCCTGGGCCTGGGCGATGAGGGCGTAGGTCTTGCCCCGGTGCCGCTTGTGGACTTTGCCCACCACCTCGCCGTCGGCCTTGCAGACGGTGCCGTCGTCGTTGACGACATAGATGGCCTCCTCGTCGTACCCTTGCTCCTTGAGCGCCTGGATGAGAGCCTTGGCCCGTCCGTCGCCGTAGACCACCACGTTGGCCTTCTCCCCGGGGGCCTCCTCGTCGTGGCGCTTGCGGACCGCCCGGGCGGCCCGCCGGGGCGACTCCCGGATGTCCCACATGTAGATGGCCACCTCTTTGCGTTCCCCTTTGCCGTCCCTCTTCGAGGCGATGACCCACCCGGGGTGCTCGCCGTCGAGGCGGAAGTCCCACTCGCCGCCTTCCGCGCCGGCGATGGGCGTTTCCTTGCCGGCCACGGCGTAGGTGCGCTTGGGCCGGTGGCGCTGCCACTGCTCGTCGAACTCCTTCGCCGTCCTGGGGAAGCTGGGGAACTCGAAGTCCTCGGCGGGCTCGTCCCCGAGGGGCTCGCCCCGGCGCACCCGCTGGTAGGCCTCGTGGATGGCCTCGGGGGTGTTGGGGAACCACTTGTGGCCCTCGGCGGAGGTCTGGGCTTGGCCCGTGCGGGCGCCCACCACGATGTCCGGCGCTCCGGACCAGTCGTCCCCGTGCACGCGGAACCGCCCGTGGGGGTCATTGGCCAGGCGCTGGCGGAGGGCCTCCGCGGCGGGCCCCGAGCCCCGGACCACGACGTCGAGGGGCCTGTCCAGGTACGCGTGCTGGCGGCTGTGCTGGCGGCAGAAGCCCACGACGGCGTCGACCTCGGCGCCCACCTTGCCGCCCGGGCCGCTGCTGTCGACGTACCACTGGGGGGTGGCGTGGCCCACTCGCTCGTAGACGTTTCGGCGGTAGGCGTCGAGGCCGTGGCCCCCGTGGCACTCGTAGTGGTCGACCACGGTCACGTGCTCGGAAGCTTCGTGTGCGGTCCGCTTGCGGCCCGAGGGGTGCTTGCCCGTGTGGAAGCGATGGATGGTGATGGGGGGCCTGTGCCCCCGGCCGAAGGGGACGACCACGCCCAGCCCCGGCGCCCCGTCGGCGTCCACCACCTTGAGGTTGGGGATGGCCCCGGTGATGGGCTCGTCGTTGATGAAGGCCACCACCTCGTCGGCCTTGGCCAGGGCCTCGGAGTTCTTGCTCAGCCAGCCCGCGACGTTGCCGCCGGGGGGCGCGTAGCAGACCAGCTTGCCCACCTTGATCTTGCCCTTGCGCAGCTTGTTGAAGGCCACGTCGTTGCCCTGGCTGTGGACGTGGAGCTCGGGGTAGTAGACCTTGTCGGGCAGGCGCGGGTTGGCGGCGTCGATGCCCAGGTCGTTGCCCACGGCGCGGGCGACGTCGAGCACGCGGTTGCCGTCGGGGCTGGTGGCGCACACCCGGTCGTAGGGCCGGCCGGTCAGCGGGTCGGCCGCGAAGTCCTTGCTCTGCTGGCGGGCATCCTCGGGGCCGTGGAAGACTCCCAGCCACAGGGTCGTGCCAGAGGCCGTCTTCCAGCCGTCCATGCGGTCCACAAAGTCGGGTGGGCCGGCCACGGCGGGAGCGGCCAGGAGGGTGGCCAGGGCGGCCGCGGCCAGGCCGAGGGCCGCTGCCCGGGCTCGCCCCAGGAGGGGACGGTCGAGCATGTCGTTCACCACGTCTGGTCGATAGTCGCTCATCGCGTATTCCTCCGGTGGCTGGGCGAGCGGTCTCATTCCGGGGGCGTCCAGTGGCCCGAGCCCCCTGCGGTGGCGACGATGGGCTCGTCGAGCAGGGGGGTCCAGCGGTCGCCGATGCCGCGTCGCCGCACCTCCCGGCGCAGGCGGCGGCAGGCGTCGATGGCGTCGGGACACACGAGCATCCACACGTACTGCTTCTGGGGGTCGATCTCCTCGAGCCTGGCGTGGAGCCAGCCTTCGGGACCGAGCGCGGCGTCGAGGGGCTCGCCGTCGCGTACCCTGGTGTACTGGACGGCGGGCACGAGGTCGCCGCCCTGGGGCAAGAGACCGGTGTCGATCTTGAAGTAGGGCTCCTCGAGCGGCAGGGCCTTGCCCCCCACCAGCATCACGTGCACGGGGGAGATCTCCTGAGGCAGCTCGTCGAGGAGCGGGAGGCCGGCCTTCTGGTCCCGCGAGGGGCCGTCGCCCGGCTCGTCGGCGGGCGCCTCCGCGGTGGCGTCGGCCCGCCGCGGGGCGGCGCCCCCGGCACACAGCACCAGGGCGGCGATGAGGGTAAGGAACACGTCGCTGGCGAAGCACCAGCTCCGCACGACGCGGCGAGATCGCTTGCGGCCGGTCATCGGGCTCCTCCTTCTCCCCGCGCCCGACGGCTGCGGGGCGGCAGATACGGGGCGATGGGCTCCTGGCCCTGGAGCGGGAAGTAGGTGTAGCCGAACCGCCGCCGCCCCTCCCCGTCCTTGGCTTTCTGGCGGATGGGCTCGAAGACCCGGGCGAAGGGCTTTCCGAAGGCCTTCGCTCGCACGGCCAGGGCCACGAAGCCCGCGCCTTGGGCGCGGCGAACCAGGCTCTCCATCTCGTCCTCCAGCTTCTCCAGCTCCAGCCGGCGGGGCTGTTGGCCCGCCTCGTGGACCACGATGGCGTCCTCCAGGCACTCGATGAGCACGTAAGGGCCTTTGTGGCGGCCGCCGAGAGGGTTGCCGCCGGCCTCCTGCGCGGCTTCCGCCGCGTCGTCGCCCAGCCCCGCGTCGCCGGGCGCCTGGGCCTGGGCTCCGCCGGGGAGGAGGAGCACGGCCATCAGGCCGCCCAGCAGGCAGCACAGGACGGGCAGGGCGAGGAAGCCGATGTCGGCGAAGGGCCGGGGCTCAGGCGCAGGCGGTCTCATCGCTGCTCTCCTCGTCCATCCACTGGTCTTCGATGATGCGAATGCTGCGGGGCCGCGAGAGCAGCCCGCTCATCTGGCTGCTCAGCATCTGGAAGTTGTCGCGGAGGACTTGTCCCACGGCATCCACGGTCTGGCCGTTGCGGGCCTCGATGTTGGCCACGAGCTGGCGGATGGGCTGGAGCTGCTGCCCCAGGCCCTCGGCCACGAGGCGGGCCGACTGGCCGTTGCCCTCGGCGAGCTGGCTTGCGGCCTGGCGAATCTCGCCCGCGGCCTGCTCCAGGGCCGCGGCGTGGTCCTGCGCCCGGGCCTCGATGGCCTCGGCGACGCGCTGGAGGCCGGCGTCGAGCCTGGCCCCCACGGTTTCGGCGAGGTCCTGGGCCGCGGCGTGCTGGCGCTCGGCCGCCTGGCCGAGCACCCGCTCGGCCACGGCGGCCATCTGCTCGCGGAACTCGTCGGTGACGCCGCCCACGGCCTGGGCCACTTCCCGGCGCACCGCGGCTCCCGCCTCGGCGCCGGTGTGCTCCAGGTGCCGGGCGAACTGGCCGGCGAGGTCGCTCGCCAGCTTGCGGCTGTGCGCCGCCGCCTCTTCCGCCGCGGCCGCCTGCTCGCCCACCCGCTGGCTGGCGGCCTGGCAGGCCTGGGCCATCTGCTTGTGGGCCTGGACGGCGACGGAGCGGCAGACCTTACGAAGCTCGGTGCCCAGCTTCTCCGCGGCGGCCTCGGGCCACTGGCGGGCGGCGTGGCGGGGGTGGCGGCGGCGCCACTGCTCCACGCGGGCGTCCACGGCGCGGTTCAGGCGGTGCTGGACCGCCTCCTCGCGCTTGCGCAGCAGCCGCTGGACGACGGTGAGCACGATGGTGCAGGCCAGGGCCAGCAGCGTGGTGTCGAAGGCGGTGCCGATGGCCCGGGCCAGCGACCGGCCCGTGGCCTCGCCCGCCTCGCCCGACGCCACCAGGTACTCGTAGAGCCCGAAGCTGAGGCCCAGCACGGTGCCGAAGAAGCCGATCAGCGGCAGCGTCTGAATGACGTCGCCCACCACGCTATAGCCGCTCTCCAGGTCCGCCGCGTCCTCCTCGGCCAGCGCCCGGGCGTGGGCCTCGGCGTCGCCGTCGGGGCAATAGACGGCGTAGCGGTGGAAGCGGTGGAGCCGCCGCCGCACGGCGCTGGCCCCCGCCGCGCCAGCCCTGGTCAGCGCGCGGAGGGCGCGGGCCTCCCGCACGTAGACCCACAGCCGAAGCCCCAGGGCGCCCAGCCCGAAGACGAACGCGTAGAGGCTCACCCACTGGACGAAACTGCGCTCGAAGAGGAACTGGTAGGCCCAGCTCTCCGCCGCCAGCGCGTGGCGCAGCGCGAAATACGCGCCCGCCACCGCCGCCGCGGCCACCGCCAGGACGGCCAGGTGCGAGCTGCCGTTCAACCCCTTGCTCTCGCTGGAGCTGTCGTCGGGGCTCGGCGAAGCCGCGGCCTCCAGGGTGATGGGCTTGGAGACCATCTGCTGGCGCGGGGGAAGCGGCGGCGGGGCGGCCTGCTCGCCCTCCTGGGTCACCGCGTCGAGCACTACCACGTCCGAGGCACGGGTCGGGTCCGATGCGGCCACTGTCGGTCCTCCTTCTGGTCACAACCCCTTGGACACCTCTGGGAGCCTTTGCGGCTCCGCCCCGTTGCTGCCCTTCCCCTCTTGCACCTCGCATGCCAAAGCGCGGCCCAGGCCGCCCGAGGGGAGCCACGTGGCGAGGCAAGCCGCCCGCAGACCGATACTTATGCGCCTGGGAAAGTCCTGCGGGCCGGGAGCCATGGCCCGCCAGAGGCACGCGAGCCGCCCCTGGAGCGTCCAGATCCTGGACGCTTCCTCCGCGGCCCGTCCGCAGGCGGGCGCCGTCGCCGCCTTGACACCGCCCGCCGCCCCCCTATAGTGGTGCCCATCCGGGGACCATGGGAGGAGCTATCCGTGCTCGCCAAGGTCGGCTCCGTCGGGGTGCTGGGCATCGACGCCTACCCCATCGAGGTCGAGTGCAACGTGGCCACCGGCCTGCGCGCCGTGGCCGTCGTCGGCCTGCCCGACGCCGCCGTCAAGGAGTCCGTCGAGCGGGTCCAGGCCGCGGTGGGCAACTGCCGCTACCGCTGGCCCCGCGGGCGCATCACCATCAACCTGGCGCCCGCCGACACCCGCAAGGAGGGGCCGGCCTACGACCTGCCCATCGCCGTCGGCCTGCTGGTCGCCGACGAGCAGGTCCGGGATGTCCGCCTCGGCGATTTCGCCATGGTGGGCGAGCTGGCCCTCGACGGCGCGGTCCGCCCCGTCAAGGGCGTGCTGCCCATGGCCATCGCCGCGCGCGAGGCGGGCCTGGGCTTCGTGGTGCCCGAGGCCAACGCCGCCGAGGCCGCCGTGGTCGAAGGCCTCGAGGTCTACCCCGTGGGCAGCCTCGACGACGCCGCGGGCCTGGTCTCCGACCGCGCCGTGCTCGAGCCCAAGCGGCTCGACATGGCCGCCCTGCTCGCCCAGCACGCCGACTACGAGGTCGACTTCTCCGACGTCAAGGGCCAGGAGCACGCCAAGCGAGCCCTCCTGGTGGCCGCCGCGGGGCACCACAACGTCCTCATGATCGGCCCCCCGGGCAGCGGCAAGACCATGCTGGCCAAGCGCCTGCCCTCCATCCTCCCGGCCCTGTCGCTCGAGGAGGCCCTCGAGGTCACCAAGGTCCACAGCGTGGCCGGCCAGTTGCCCCCCGGCCAGGCGCTGGTGGCCACCCGTCCCTTCCGCGACCCCCACCACACGGCCAGCACCCCGGCCCTGGTGGGCGGGGGCTCGTATCCCCGCCCGGGGGAGATCAGCCTGGCCCACAAGGGCATCCTGTTCCTCGACGAGCTGCCGGAGTTCCGCCGTGCCAGCCTGGAGACCCTCCGCCAGCCCATCGAGAGCGGGGCCATCACCATCTCCCGGGCACTCACCAGCGTGGAGTTCCCCGCCGAGGTGCTCGTCGCCGCGGCCATGAACCCCTGCCCCTGCGGGAACTTCGGCGACCCCGCACGCGAGTGCCGCTGCACCCCTATCC
>JBKHIY010000014.1:0-61775 GCA_046538415.1 Candidatus Brocadiia bacterium
AATCGGAGGCTTGCGCCCGAGGCCCCGCCTCCTCGCGATTGACTCCCCCGGACCGGGCAAGTAGAATACGCGTCCCGGACCTGGCCTGCAAGGAGTAGCCGCCGTGGCCGACGAGCTGGCCTACGCCCTCATCACCCCCTATAGCCTGCTTAAGAGCCGCACCGGCGGGATCATCAGCCGTCTGCTCCTCGCCGACCTGGAGCTGGTGGGGGCCCGGATGATGGCCCCCGACAACGACTTCGTGGACCGCTACAAGGAGCTGCTCGTCGAACAGGGCATCGAGTCCCCGGTCAAGGAAGCCCTGCTGGACTACTGCGACGCCTATCTGCGGCCCGACAACCGCCTGGGGATCTCGAACCGGGTGATGCTCCTGCTCTTCCAGGGCCCGCAGGCCACCCGCGCCCTGAAGGACGACGTGGTGGGCACCCTCAGCCGGGTGCCCCGGGGGGACACGGTGCGCGGCACCTACGGGGACTTCGTGGCGGACAGCGACGGCTCGGTCCATTACATCGAGCCGGCGGTCTTCATCTCGCCCGACCCGGCGGTCACGCCCCGGCACCTACACCTGTTCTCGGAGTGCGTGGACAAGGTAGGGGGCATCGTCGGCCACGCGGTCAAGATCCCGCCGGGGACGCCGACGGAGACGACGCTGGTGGTGCTCAAGCCCGACAATTTCCGCCGGCGTAGCAGCCGCGCGGGCAACATCGTGGACATGTTCGCCAAGACGGGTCTTTTCATCGTGGGGGCCAAGGTGTTGCGCTTTTCGGTGGCCCAGGCGGAGGAGTTCTACGGCCCGCTGCGGAAGATCTTCGTGGAGAAGCTGCGGGGCAACGTGGCCCGCCGGGCGGGCGCCGCCCTTCGCGAGGCCTTCGAGTTCGACGTTCCCCCCCAGGCCATGGAGCAGATCGGCGACATTCTCAAGGACTACAACGCGGAGCACGAGTTCAACCGCATCATCAAGTACATGACGGGGCGCGACCCGGCCCGGCTCACCAGCCCCGGCGAGCGCCACCTCCCGGGCACGGAGAAGTGCCTCGCCCTCCTCTACCTCGGCGAGCAGGCCATCAGCAAGATCCGCGGCCGCCTGGGCTCCACCAACCCCAACGAGGCGGAGGCGGGCAGCGTCCGCTCCGTCTACGGCGACGACCTGATGCGCAATGCCGCACACGCCTCCGACTCCCCCGCCAGCGCCGAGCGCGAGCGCCGCATCGTGGGCCTCTGGGAGGACTCGCCCCCCTCCGAAGCCAAGCGCATCATCGACCAGTACCTGGCCTCCCGCCAATGAGCCCCCCAGGCCCCGCCCACCCCCAGGCACGGCCCCCGGGAGGGACGGTAGAGGTCCATGCCCTGGCTGTCGGCCCCCTCCAGGCCTGCTGCTACATCCTGGCTCCCCAGGGGAGCGCCGACGCCGCGGTAATCGACCCCGGCGGGGACGCGGAGCTTATCGCCAGGCAGCTCCGGTATCGCGAGCTGGCCCCCCGCCTGCTGCTGCTCACCCACGGGCACATCGACCACACCGGGGCCACCGCGGCGCTCAAGGAGGCGTTCCCCGACGCCCAGACGTGCATCCACGAGGCCGACGCGCTCATGCTGGGCGACGCCCAGGCCTCGCTGGCGGCCCTGGTGGGCCTGCCTTTCCAGCCCTGCCGGGCCGACCGCCTGTTGGCCCACGGCGACGAGCTGGTGCTGGGCCCGCTGACCATCGAGGTGCTCCACACCCCGGGGCACACGCCGGGGGGCGTGTCGCTGCTGGTGCGCGCTTCCGAGGGGCCGGCGGTGGTGTTCAGCGGCGACACGTTGTTCGCCGGGGGCCTGGGCCGCACGGATTTCCCCGGGGGCAGCATGCCCCAGCTCCTGGGGAGTATCCGGGAGCGCCTCCTGGTCCTGCCCGACGACACGGTGGTCTACCCCGGCCATGGGGAGGCCACGACGGTGGGCGAGGAGCGGCGGACGAACCCCTTCCTCCGCGGCGCGGGCCGTTGACTTCCGGGCGGGGTTGGTGTACTATACTCGCGCAGCGCAGGGTTCGCTGGCACACGCGTCCGCAGGCGCGGCAGGATAGCAGGGAATGAGGCTCGACGGGTACGACGCGGAAGGTCTCCTGGCGGAATACGGCGGCCTGACCTACGACGACTTCAACCTTCTGCCCGGCCACATCAGCTTCGGCCTCGACGACGTCGACCTGTCCACCCAGCTCACGCGTCGCATCCGCCTCCAGTTGCCCATCGTCTCCTCTCCGATGGACACGGTGACCGAGAGCGACATGGCCATCATCCTGGCGCTCCTGGGGGGCATGGGCTTCATCCACTACAACAACACCATCGAGGAACAGGCCCGCCACGTGTGGCGGGTGAAGCGCTTCGAGAACGGCTTCATCACCGAGCCCGTCACCCTCTCCCCCGGCCACACCGTGGGCGACGTGCGGCGGATCAAGGAGGAGCTGGGCTTCTCCGGCATCCCCATCACCGAGGACGGCACTCTGGGCTCCCGCCTGGTGGGCATCGTGACCAATCGGGACATCGACTTCGAGCCCGAACCGGGCACGGCCCTGCGGGACGTGATGACCACCGAGCTGGTGACCGCCTCCGAAGGAGTGACGCTCCAGGAGGCCAACCGCATCCTCCGCGAGAGCAAGAAGGGCAAGCTGCCCATCGTGGACCGCGAGGGGCGGCTGGTCTCGCTGGTGGCTCGCAACGACCTGCTCACCAACCAGGAGTACCCCTATGCCACCAAGGGGGCGGACAAGCAGCTCCTCGCCGGCGCTGCCATTTCCACCCGCGACGCCGACCGCGAGCGGCTCGCCGAGCTGGTGCGCAACGGCCTCGACGTGGTGGTCGTCGACTCCTCGCAGGGCGACTCCCTCTACCAGGTGGCGATGCTCGAGCACATCAAGACCGAGTATCCCGACCTCGAGGTGGTGGCGGGCAACGTGGTGACCCGGGCGCAGTGCGAACGGCTGATGGACGCGGGCGCCGACTGCCTGCGCATCGGCATGGGCCCGGGCTCCATCTGCATCACCCAGGTGACCACCGCGGTGGGCCGGGCCCAGGCCTCGGCGGTCTACTATTGCGCCCGCCAGGCCCACGAGCGGGGCATCCCCGCCATGGCCGACGGCGGGCTCTCGTGCAGCGGCCACGTGTGCAAGGCCCTGGCCCTGGGCGCCGACACCTGCATGCTGGGCTACCTGCTGGCGGGCACCACGGAGGCGCCGGGGGAGTACTTCTACGAGGGCAACGTGCGCGTGAAGCGCTACCGGGGCATGGGCTCCATCGAGGCCCAGCTCGAGGGCGGGGGCAAACGCTACTTCTCGGAGAGAACCACTATCCCCGTGGCCCACGGGGTGAGCGGCACTGTGGTGGACCGCGGGCCCGTGGGGACCTTCATGCCCCACCTGATGCAGGGCGTGCGGGACTCGCTCCAGAAGCTCGGCTACCGCGACCTGCCCTCGGTCCACCGAGCGCTGGACCGGGGCGAGGTGCGCTTCGAGCGCCGCTCCCCCTCCGCTCAGCTCGAGGGCACGGTCCACGGGCTCCATTCGTTCAAGGAGCCGGGCACCCCCATCCGCTGAGCGGCGCCCCAGGAGGTCCATCGCCCCCATGCCTTCCCGCCCGACACGACGGCCGGGCAACTCGGGCCGGAGGAACTCGCGTTCCTCCACCCGGCGCGGCCGCCGCCGCCCCGACCGGGAACGCGGCGCCGAGCGCTCGCGCTCCGGGTCACGCACGCGGAGGGCCTCCGGGCGCTCTTCCCGCCCCAAGGCGCAGCAGGGAGAGGCCCCCGCCAAGCGCTCCGGCGCCAAGGACGCGGCGGGCCACGCCTCTCCTTCGCCCCGCCGTACCAGCGACCCGCTGCTGGGCCGCACCATCGCCGGCTTCGAGATCCGGGAGCGGATGGACTCCGACGCCGTGTCGGTGACCTACAAGGCCCACCAGGCGGCCATGGCCCGCTTCGTGTCCTTCAAGGTCCTCAAGCCCGAGGCGGCGGAGGACGCCGACATCGTCGAGCGCTTCTACCAGACGGCGAAGCTCTCCGCCCAGATCCACCATCCCAACATCGCCAGCATTTACGACGTGAGCTCGGCCGACGACCGCCACTTCTGCACCATGGAGTACGTGGAGGGCCGCTCCGTAGGCGAGCTGCTCAGGGCCCGCCAGAAAGTGGCCTCCGCCGACGCCGTGCGCGTGGCCATCGACGTGGCCCAGGCCCTCCACCACGCCAACGACAAGGGCCTGCCCGGCAACCGCCTGTCCGCCGAGCGGGTGGTGCTCTCCAGCCGGGGGGAGGTGAAGATCCTGCCCCCCACCCTCGCCCCCCAGGACGGGCGGGTGCTCGACGACGGCTACGTGCTCACCGCGGTGGGAGTGCTCCTCTACGCCATGCTCACCGGGGGGCGGGTGGACGACCTGGAGGTGGCCCTGGAGCCCGGCTCTGCGGCACCCAGCGCCCTGCCGCCCGTCAAGTCCGTGGCCATCGGGGCCCGCCAGGACGTGGCCTCGGCCGTGGACCGCCTCATCGGCACCGACACCGAGGACGCCTACACCAACGTGGACGCGGCGCTGGCCGACCTGAGGGAGCTCCTCCAGTCCCAGGAGCGGGTGGAGAGCCGCACCCGCACGGCGGCCCAGCGGGCCGAGAGGCGACGGCGGCACAACCTCCTCGTGGTGGGGGCCGTGGCTGCGGTGGCCCTCGTCGCGGCCGCCCTGATCATCGGCCTGCTCGTCCACCAGGGCGCCGTAGCCCGCCGCGTCCAGGACCGCTACCGCGACGCCGTGGAGGAGAGCAACGAGTCGATCCGCCAGTTCAACGAGGTCAAGGGCCAGTTCGACAAGGCGCCCACGCGGGAGCTGGCCGAGGCGGCGCTCACCCACCTGGAGGCCGCCAAGGCCCCCTTCGCCCAGTTCCACGACCGCCACCCCGCCCACGACCTGGGTCGCGAGGCCCAGCGCCAGGTCCAGGAGCTGGACGAAAAGACCGAGAGGTTCCGCAGAATCGCACAGGAGGACATCCGCGAGGCACAGCGCAACCGAGCCGCGGCGGGCGCCATCGACCGTCTCACCGAGGAATTCGAGGAGGAGAAAAACCGACTCCTCCGTAAAGGGGGCACCCTGGACGAAGACCAGTGGCGGCAGAGCTACGAGAGCCTCCGCGGCCAGTTCCAGGACAACGAGTACGCCCTCGGCCGCCTGGCCGTGGTCCTCGACCAGCTCCACCACCGGGTGGCCCAGGCCCAGATGGAGATCGATACCAACGCCTTGATGCGCCGGTTCACGGAGGTCTACAAGCCCGCGCTACAGTTCGGCAAGGCCCTCCAGGAGTGGGACGACTACCGCCAGAAGTACCTCGACGTGGACGTGGCTACCGTGCGCACCCAGGCCCTGGAAAACTACCGCACGCAGAGCGCGCTGATCCGACGCGAGGCCCGCGAGCAGTTCACCAAGAACATGAACTGGGCCAGCTCGCGCGCCCAGCAGAAGAACTACGCGGGAGCCCGAGAGATCTATCGCAAGATCGCCGAGAACTTCGGCATCGAGCGCTACGTCCGAGAGGCCCGCCAGAAACTCGAGGAACTGCCCCAGGAGTGAGCCCTTTGGCCCTCCCCCAGCGGCACCCATGACCGTTCACTTCGCCGACCGTCAGAGCGCCGCGGCCATCGATCGAGCCACCCTTCGCGCCCTGTGCCGAAGCGTCCTGCGGGCGCACGACAGGGAGGCCGACCTGAGCCTCTGCTACGTGGACGCCGCGGCCATCCGCGAGCTCAACGCCCGGTTCCTGGGCCGCGACGAGGTGACCGACGTGCTCGCCTTCCCCCTGGAGGAAGGTCCCGAGGACGACCGCCTCCTCGGCGAAGTGGTCGTGTGCACGGAGAAGGCCGTCGAGGAGGCCCGCAGCCGCGGCCTCGCCGTGGACTCCGAGATCGCCCTCTACACGGTCCACGGCGTCCTCCACCTCCTGGGCTACGACGACCGGTCGCCCGCCCAAAGGCGGCAGATGCGCCAGGCAGAGCGCCGGGCCCTGGAGGAGGCGGGGCTGGCATAGGCGGCGGATGGGCGGGGGGTCTCTGCGGCGGGCGGGCACATCTGTGGCGCCCGGGCGACGTTCCGCGGTTGCTTTTGGAGACCTGCGGGTTGGACACGGAGACCCTGCTGGGCCTGGCGGCCTGCCTGGTCGCGTCGGTTTTCTTCTCGGTCACGGACAGTGCGCTGGGCTACTTCTCGTGGTCCGGCCTGGAGGAGCTGGCCCGCGACCATGGGAAGCGGCGAGAGCGCCTGGCGCGTTTCCTCGATGCTCGGCGTCGCTACCAGCTGGCGTGCTTCGCCCTCAACTCGGTGGCCAACGTGCTGTTCGTGATCCTGCTCACGCACGCCCTGCTGGAGCCGCCGTATTCCGGCGCCCAGGTGGCGCTGGTGCTGCTCTATTCGCTGGTTTTCGTGCTGGTGCTCGGCGAGGTGGTGCCCCGGGCCTGGGGCGAGGGCAACGCCGACCGGTGGCTCTACCACGTGTTTCCCGTGGTCCGCATTGCGGCCCTGGCCAGCTGGCCGCTGACCGCGGTGCTGGAGCTGACCAACCGGGTGGTGGGCCGCATCGCCGACGTGCCCATGGAGAGGCCCAACGCGGTGGAGTTCGGCGACGAGATCCGCTCCGTAGTCTCCGAGGGGGAGAAGAACGGGGCATTGGAGGAGGAAGAGAAGGAGATGATCGCGTCGATCTTCGAGCTCCACGACATCGACGTGGCGGAGATCATGACGCCCCGCACGGACATGGTGTGCATCGAGGCCGACGCCTCGCTCGACGAGCTGCGTACCCTGGCCAACCGCTGCGGCTACTCCCGCATCCCCGTGTTCGAGAAGACCCGGGACAACATCCTGGGCATCTGCCACGTCAAGGACCTCCTGGCCAAGGCCCACGAGGCGGGCCTCAGCGCCCGCGACGTCGCCCAGCCCCCCCATTTCGTCCCCGAGACCAAGCGGGTTCACGAGCTGCTCCAGGAGCTGCGCAGCCTCAAAATCCACATGGCCGTGGTGCTCGACGAGTACGGCGGCACGGCAGGCATCGTGACCCTGGAGGACATCGTGGAGGAAATCGTGGGCGAGATCGTGGACGAGTACGACCAGGAGCCCTCCGAGCCCATGGTCACCCTCGACGAGCGCACGGTCGAGTGCGCCGGCCGCCTGCCCATCGACGACCTCAACGACGGACTGCACATCGACATCCCCGAGGACGAAAGCTACGACACGGTGAGCGGCTTCGTGGCCTCCCAGCTCGGCCACATCCCCGCCAAGGGCGAGACCTGCCGCTGGAGGAACGTCGACTTCACCGTCCTCGAAGCCACCGACCGGCGCATCCGCCGCCTCCGCGTGGCCGTCCACCCAGAACACGCCGACCCGTCCTCCCAGTAAGCTCGACGTTGACAAACGCCGGGGCCTTCGCTACACTCCTCTGCGGCCCCAGCGTCTAGGGGACCCACAGCAAGGGCGAGAGCCATGCCGTCGAAGCCACCAGAGCCCCAGCCGCAATCCTCGCCAGGGCCCATCCGCAAGGCCAAGGCCATCTGGATGGACGGCCAGCTCGTGCCCTGGGACGAGGCGAAGATCCACGTCCTCTCCCACGTGCTCCACTACGGCTCGGGGGTGTTCGAGGGCCTGCGATGCTACGCTGCCGCCAAGGGGCCGGCGCTCTTCCGCCTGGACGACCACCTGCGGAGGCTGGAATCCTCCGCCAAGATCTATCGCATGGGTCTGCCCTACCCTCGCGAGCAGCTCCGCGAGGCGGTCCGCGAGGTGGTGCGCGTCAACGAGCTGGACGCCTGCTACGTGCGGCCCTGCGTCTTCCGGGGCTACGGCCAGATCGGCCTCAACCCCCTCGACTGCCCCATCCACACCATCATCGCCGCCTGGCAGTGGGGGGCCTACCTGGGCGAAGAGGCCATCCGCGAGGGCATCGACGTGTGCGTGGCCTCCTGGCGGCGCCTGGCCCCCAACACCATGCCCTCGCTGGCCAAGGCCAGCGGGAACTACATGAACTCGCAACTGATGAAGATGGAGGCCGTGCTGGGGGGCTTCGCCGAGGCCGTGGCCCTCGACGTCAACGGCTACGTGGCCGAGGGCAGCGGGGAGAACCTGTTCATCGTCAAGGACGGCGGCATCGTCACCCCGCCTTCCGGAGCCTCCATCCTCCCGGGCATCACCCGCCACGGCGTGATCGTCCTCGCCCGCGAGCTGGGCTACACGGTGAGAAAGCAGATGATCCCGCGGGAAGGCCTCTACATCGCCGACGAGGTGTTCCTCACCGGCAGCGCCGCCGAAATCTCCCCCGTGCGCTCCGTGGACCGCATCCCCGTGGGCACCGGCAAGCCAGGACCCGTCACCCTGGACATCCACAAGGCCTTCAACGACATCGTGACCGGCGCCGTCGAGGACCGCCACGGCTGGCTGGACTACGTGTGAGGCCCGGCGCCAGCTCCCCTACCCCTTCTCCGTCTCCGCGGTCGCGCCCCGGCTGGCCGCCCCAGAGATCCCGAGGACTGCATCCGTGACCCGCCGCCTCGTTCCCACGCTACTGGCCCTCGTGGCACTGGCCGGCCCGGGCGGCGCCGCCGCCGTGACCGGCCACGTGTTCGTCGACGAGAATCGCGACGGGGCCTTCGACCCCGGCGATCGCCCCCTGCCGAAGGTGCTGGTGAGCGCCTGGGACCGCACCACAGTCACCGACGCCCAGGGCGCCTACCGCCTCGAGGTGGAGCCCGGCACCCACGTCGTCCACCCGAGCTGGCCCAGCGGCGTGTGGCCCGCGGCGATGCCCTTCTGGCGCCAGGTCGAGGTGGGCGCCGAGGACGGCCAGGCCGACTTCCCGTTCCAGGAGACCGACGACGAGCTGCCCTTCTACATCGTGCAGCTCACCGACACCCACGCCACGCGGGACCAGTTGCCGCGCCTGCGCCAGGCGTGCGAGCTGGTGAACGGCCTCAGGCCCCGCCCCCTCTTTGCCATCAACACCGGCGACCTCGGCTGGGCGGGGGGCACAAGCAGCGACGCCCAGGCCGAGACCATGTGGCGCGAGCACTACCTCGCGGGTGTGGAGGGCCTCGACGTGCCCCTCTTCCACGCCCCCGGCAACCACGACTACGGGGGGGCCGACAGCGGCCAGTGGGCAGGTCCCCGCCGCCTGGTCGGCCGGGGCGGCTACCGCCGCTACTGCGGGCCGCTGAACTACGCCTTCGCACACGCCGGCTGGCACATCGTGGTCATCGAGGGCGCCACCCCCCGCATTCCTCCCGAGAAGCACATCGAGCCCGTCGTGCCCCAGGCCACCCTCCGCTGGCTGAGGGCCTACCTCGACCACGTCTCCAGGTGGGAGCCCAAGGTCCTCTTCTCCCACTACGACCCCAACGCCATGGCCGGGAACCGGGAGAAGCTGGCCGACCTGCTCAAGGGGCGCGACTTCCGACGCATCTACGCGGGACACGACCACCGCGAGGAGCGCACCGAGTTCGCCTACATCCCCGTGGTCAAGACCGCCGCGCTCAGCGGAGCCTGGTGGGCGGGCCACAACCCCTCCGGCGACGCCCAGGGCTTCCGCATCATCCAGGCCGACGCCGCCCGCGCCCTGCGCAGCGCCTACGTGTGCCCCTGGCGCGACCACCACATCCAGCTCGACCAGCCCGACCCCGCGCACCCCCTGCGGGGCACCGCCGAAATCGTGGCCACCGTCTTCGACCCCCAGGACACCGTGCTGGGGGTCATGGCCGGCTTCGATACCCGCCGCTCCCCGGCCGCCGTGGCCCCCCGCGGCCCATGGAAGGAGATCGCCACCCACCTGCCCACGGGGGGACTGGCCGATGGCGAGCACGACCTCTGGATCGTGGTCCGCAGGCTAGGCGGGGTGCCAACGGCTCGCGTGGTGCCCGTGGTCGTGGCCAACGAGGAGCCCAAGCCCTTCCGCCCCAGGGGGGCAGCGACGCTGCACCTCCGGGCCCGCGGCGTCGACGCCCACGCACTCGTCCTGGTCAACGGCCAGAAGGCGGGCACCATCCCCGCGGGAGCCGGGCCGCGGGACGAGCTGTCCTTCGCCGTCCCGGAGGACGTCCTGGCTCACGTCGTGACCAGCAAGGGAGGCAAGCCGGTCCCCGAGCCGGCCACCTCGCCCGTGGCCACGGTCGCCTTCCGGCCAGGGGCCGTCCAGAACGAGGAGGGCACCGAGACCGACGTGTTCCAGGTGGCCGACATCTCCATGCACTACGACGGCGAGACCCATCACGACGTGCGCACCGCGGGACGGCAGTTCGTCGCGGTACGCAGCGTGTGGTACCTGCGCCCCCGATGCTACGAGGCCCGCATCCGCCTGGCTGGGCGCCGACGCTTCCAGCCCCACGCCGCCCCCAGCAAGGAGTTCGAGGGCGGGGTCTACCTGCGGCTGCGGGCCAAGCGGGGAGCCGGCCCCATGGCGGAGCTGGCCCTGCGCTACGCCACCATCACCCGCACTCCCCGGGCCATGGGGCTGGTGATCAAAGAGGGAGGGGAGCCCATCCTCCACGTGCAGACCGAGGGGCCGCACGCCGCGTTCCGCTGGACCTACGTCTACGGCCCGTGGGGGGTGGAGATGCCCACCTACCACGCGGTGCTGGCCCTGCTCTCGGGCGACGAGACGCTGTCGAGGCCCGCCGTGCCCCCGCCACGGTGAGAAGCTTGGGGGCGGCGGGCGCTTGATTGCGCCGTGTCCCCTCTGCTAGAATCGCGCCCGCTTCGCAGGCCTCCCTGGAGGGCACCATGGCCGGCCGATGCCTCCCACTCGCAGCCCTGCTGACAGGGCTCGCCCTCGGCGCGCCCGAGGCCGCGCCCCCGCCGGACGCGATCCACGTCCTCGAGGGCGCCGACTGGACCTATGCCCCCGCCGCGCCGCCGCCGGCGCCCGACCGCCTACCCGACGACTGGACCCCCGTCGCCCTGCCCCACCGCCTGGGCACCGAGCCCTGTGGCATCTACCGAGCCGACGTGCCCGTGCCCATGGCGTGGTCGGGCCGCGGGGTGACCCTGGTGGTCCGCCGCCGGGGCGCGACCGCCTGGGCATGGGTGAACGGCCAGGCGGCCGGCGTCCGCGCCCCCTCCTCCTGCGACCTGCGGCTCGACGTTACCCAGACCCTCCGCCCGGGGAGGACGAACGCGGTGATCGTGGCCCTCGCCGCACCGGGCACGCTGGAGCGCGGCGGCCTCGAGGCCTGCTGGCTGGAGGCGACGGGACGGGTGAGCGTGGGCCGCCTGGCCGCCGTCGCCCGGCCCGTCGCCCAGGGCGCCCTGGTCGACGTGCGGGCCTCCGTGCACAACCACGGCTTCGAGCGCTTCGAGGGCCGGCTCGAGCTGGCCCTCGAGCCCATCCTGCCCGCGGACCGCCATCCCGTGTGGCGGAAGGGCACCAACCTGGGGCTCGATCCCGGCGACTCCCAGGCGTTCCAGCAGGCCTTCGAGGTCGAGCGGCCTCGCCTGTGGCGATTCGACGACCCCTTCCTCTATCGTCTCACCGCCACCCTCAAGGAGCGGGATGGGGACACGGTGAGCACGCGCATTCGCCGCGTCGGCATTCGCTCCGTGGCCGCCGAAGGCGGGCGCTGGACCATGAACGGGGAGTGGGTGCGGCTGGCCGGCATCGCCCTCCAGGCCCCGGGGGCCACGCTGCTGTGTCCCCACCCGGGCCAGGCGGGGGCCGCGCTGGAGCGGCTAACCCGGGGGGCGGAGCCGCCGCTGGACGAGCTGCTGGCCCTGTGCGACGAGCAGGGCATCGTGGCCCTCCTGGACGCCCCCGCCGGCGCCGCCGACGCGCCCG
Organism: Candidatus Brocadiia bacterium; assembly: GCA_046538415.1. Classification (GTDB taxonomy): domain Bacteria; phylum Planctomycetota; class PUPC01; order DSUN01; family DSUN01; genus JBKHIY01. Next base: position 11,815 of record JBKHIY010000014.1, read on the forward strand.
GCTGGCGGGAGACGCTGCGCGACCTCGCCGCCGCGGCCGCCCAGCATCCCTCCGTGTGGGGCTGGGTGGTGTGCGGCGAGCCCCTGGGCTACCGCGAGGCCCTGGCCCTCCTCCGCGACGCCACCCCCCGCCTGCCCGTGGGCAGGGGCCCGCCCGAGCTGCCCCGGGACGCCCGCGACTTCGACTTCGTGCTCGCCGCCTACGACACCCGTGCCGTGCGGCCCGATAACGACCGCTACAACCGGCGCCTGGACCGCCTCCGCGACGATGCCCCGGGCAAGGCCGTGGTGGCCATCGACCGCATCGACCCTGCCCGGCCCGGGGATGTGAAGAGCATCCTCGATTCCCTGCCCCGCCGGCGCGGCGAGGCGGCCCGCCGCTGGCCCATCGCCATGCTCTTCTTTCAGCCCCGCCGCGACCCCGCGCTGTACACCGGCATCCACCGCCGCCTCCGTCCCATCCGCCTCAAGGCCCCCCGCCACGAGGCCAAACCCGAGAAGGACAAGATCAAGGTCAAGACCCGGTTCGAGGTGACCGTCGACACCCCCGTGGCCTCCAAGATGCCCTGCCACTCCCTGGGCCTCTACCGCGTGGCCTGGCGGGCGGGCGGGGCCGCCTCGGGCACCCTCGAGGCCCGCCCCGTGCTGCCCCGCACCATCGAGGGCGGGGGCCGCTCGTTCCGCGGCGAGGTCCAATGGCAGGCCGACGGCCCCGGCCAGGTGGACTTCACGGCCGAGCTCCAGGACGCCGCGGCGCGCGTGCTCGCCCGCTCCACCCACACCCTGACCCTCAAGCGGCCGGCCAAGGACAAGGCCGAGGTCAAGGCAGGGCCCCCCAGGAAGCCCCCGCCCCCGCAGCCCGACCTGCCAGAGCCCGTGCCCATGGCGGCCGTGGTCCATCTGGACCTGCCGTTCAACAACGACGGGATCGCCTGGCGGGCGGAGCCGAGGGACGGGGACTTCTCGCTCTGCGGGCGGCGCAGCGGCGAGAGCTTCATCGCCGACCTCCTGCCCCGCGCCGGCGCCCTGGTCGAGCTGCCCACGAACCCCGCGGTCACTTTCCGCTTTCCCGGCAAGGACACCGGGCAGCGCAACAACGTGGTCTGCGACGGTCAGCGCCTCCTGGCCCCCCCGCCCCCCCGGGCCTTCCACGCCGCCTGGTTCCTGGGCGCCGCCCACGACGGCTCGAAGGCCGCGCTGGTGACCATCGAGTACCAGGACGGCACCCAGCAGGCCCTCCTCCGGCTCGCCGAGTGGCGCCAGAAGCCGGCGGGGCGCATGGTGGACGTCCTGCGGGTGCCCGCTTACCACACGGCCGGGGGCGAGGAGAAGAAGGGGGAGAGCGGCCTCGTCGCCTGGCAGCTGGCCCTCGACCCGAGGCGAAAACTCGTGGCCATCCACCTGCCGCGGGAGCGGGCCATGCACGTCTTCGCCGTCACCCTGGTGCGAGCCGAGGAGCCCGCCCCGAAGGAGGAGGCCGAGCCGTGAGGCCGGGAGCCCCGGGCCTGCAATCCGCACCATGCCGTTCGAGGCCGAGATGAGTTCCATGCGCCGCACAACCGCCCTGCTCCTGGCCCTCGCCCTCCCGGGGTGCGTCCTCGGGGGAGAGCTCTTCCAGCCGGGCAAGGTCGTCGTCCGCTACTACCACAGCGAGCTGGACGGCACCGACCAGCCCTATTCCGTGTGGCTGCCCCGGGACTACGATCCGGGGAGGAAGTGGCCGCTGGTGGTCCAGCTCCACGGCCTCGGCGGCAACTATCGCATCGGCGGGGTCCGCAGGGAGATCGAGGACTGCGTGGTGGTAGCCCCCGACGGGCGGGGCAACACGGACTACAAGCTGTGGGGGATGTACGACGTCCTGCGGGTGGTCCGCGAGGCCAAGGAGCATTACAACATCGACCCCGACCGGGTGGTGATGTTCGGCATCTCCATGGGGGGCTCGGGCAGCTGGCAGATCGGGGTCCACTTCCCCGACCGCTTCGCCGCCCTCGGCCCGGTGTGCGGCAATGCCGATCACCGGGTGTGGGAGCGGCTGTGGAACTGGGGGGAGCGAGAGCCCACCTGGATGAGCCCCAAGAAGCGCTTCATCGAGGCCACCGAAAGCCCCGCCTTCTTCGCCGAAAACCTCGTCAACCTCCCCTCCTGGCCCATCCACGGCGACAAGGACAACGTGGTGCCCTGCGGCCACAGCCGCTCCATGGTCGCCGAGCTCGAGAAGGCGGGGGCCGAAGTCCACTACGTCGAGGTCCCTGGCGCCGGCCACGGCGTGCCCGGCGACCGCATCGCCGAGATGCTCCTGTGGCTCAAGGCCCAGCGCCGCGACCGCTGGCCGCGCCGCGTGGTGTTCAAGACCGCGTGGCGACGCCACCCGGGGGCCTACTGGGTGCGCCTCCACCGCTTCCAGAGGGCCTTCGCCTTCGCACGCATCGAGGCCGAGGTCACCGAGCCCAACACCGTGCGGGTGAAGACGGATAACGTCGAGGAGTTCTCGCTGAACCTCGCGCCCCCGCTGGTGGAAAAGGGCCAGCCCGTACGCGTGCTCGTCAACGTCCGCGACCGCTACGAGGGGCCGGTGCCCGCCGACGGCTGGGTGCGGCTGCGCCAGGGCGAGGAAGGCTGGCGTCCCTCCCAGAAGCCCCAGGGCCTCCACAAGACGCCGGCCCTGGAAGGCCCCATCCATCACGCCTTCATGTCCAGCTTCGTCATCGTCCGGGGCACCCAGGGGGACCACGAGCTGGCCAAGCGGGTGAGCCACGACGAGGCCCGCATCCTGGCCGACCGCTGGAACCGATGGGCGCGCGGAAAATGCAGGGTGAAAAAGGACCGGGACGTGACCGAGGAGGACATCGCCAACCACAACCTCATCCTCGTCGGCGACCCCTCGGTCAACAGCCTCATTCCCCGCGTGATGGACGGCCTGCCCATCCGCGTGGAAGGCCACAGCGTGGTCTTCGGCGAGGAGCGCTTCGAGGGCGACGACCTGGGCTTCAAGCTCGTCTACCCCAACCCCCTCAACCCCTCCCGCTACGTGGCCCTGTTCACGGGCACCACGTGGCGGGGGGTGTACCAGATCGTGGGGCGGTTCGGCAACTGGTTCGACTGGGGGATCCTGGACGGCTGGCACTGGCAGGACTTCGCGGTGTTCGACGACCACACCTACAGCCCCGAGACCTTCCTGGCCGTGGGCTTCTTCGACAACGACTGGGAGCTGGACCCCCAGTGGTACGTGCGGGGGGACCGCGAAATGCGCTTCGCCCGCCCCCCGCGCAAGACTCCTCGCTTCGAGGAGCCGCCCGAGGGCGCCGGCCAGATCTACCTCAGCGACCTCCAGCCCGCCCACGTGCGCATCGAGAAGGGCGCCGTGGCCCGCGACCGCAGCTTCAACGCCTTCCCCCTCACCCTCGGCGAGCGCACCTACGAGCACGGCCTGGGCGTGCATCCCAACTGCGACATCGGCTTCGACCTGGGGGGACGCTTCCCCACCTTCGAGGCCGTGGTGGGCTCCGACCTGGAGGGCCAAGAGACCGTCTCCGAGGCCCGCGACCGCGCCGAGTCCTTCGAGTTCATGGTCATCGGCGACGGCAAGATGATCTACCAGACGGGCCGCATGCGGTGGGACTCCGAGCCCCGGCACATCTACGTGCCCATCCAGGGCGTCCGCCGCCTGGAGCTCAAGATCCATCGCCGCAGCGGGCCGCGCTGGCTCTCCGGCCCCGTGGACTGGGCGATCGCCAAGGTGGGCGAGCCCATCCACAACGACATCGCCGTCCAGCCCCAGGTTCCCCAGCCCCAGCGCTTGGTCGACGTTCGCTCCCTGGACGGGGCCTGGGAGCTGGCCAGCTTCGAGGTCGGCGAAGGCATCCGCGCCGACGCCCACCGCGGCGCCCCGGAGGCCCGCCGCGACGCCATCGAGGCCCCTGTCCCCGCCTCCGTCTACGCCGCGCTGGACGCCGCCGGGCAGTTGGACTCGCCCGACCAGGTGGTGCGCCGCGAGTGGTGGTACTGGCGGGAGTTCGACGTGCCCGCGGCCTGGGCGGCCCGCTCCATCTGGGTGGAGCTCGATGGGGCCGCTTACCAGGTCGACTGCTGGCTCAACGGCCGCTGGATCGGCCGCTCCGTCGGCCCCTTTGTGCCCGGCCGTTTCGAGGCCACCCAGGGGGCGAAGCTCGGCGAGCGCAACGTCCTGGCCGTCCGCGTGGTCGCCTCGCCCGCCGAGTGGATGAAGGGCGAAGGCGCCTTCCGGCCCCGGCCCGCCTCCGAGCTGGTGACCTCGCAAGAGCTGGCCGACCGCGGCTTTCCGCCCCTCGGCCTGTGGCGGCCGGTGCGCCTGAAGGCCGTCGGGCCGTGCCTGGTGCGCGACCTCCAGGTGGACACCCTGGGGGTCACGGAGACGACCGCCCACCTGCGGGTCCGCGCCGAGATCGAGAACCTGGTGGACGCGAAGCTCAGCGGCGAGCTGGTGAGCTCCTTCGGCGGCGTGGGCTTCGAGTTCCCGCCCAACGCCCTGGCCAAGGAATTCACCGTCAAAGGCCACTCCTCCACGCGGGTGGAATTCGAGGTGGAGCTCAAGGACGACCCTTGGCGCTGGTCGCCCCACGGGCTGGGCGAGCAGCCGCTCCACACCCTCACGGCCACGGCCAGGCTGCCCAGCGGAGCCGTGGCCGACGAGGCGTCGCTGCGCTTCGGCACCCGCACCCTCGCCCTCGACGCCTCGAGCGAGCACGCCCGCTTTCGCGTGAACGGCCGCAGGGTCGGCCTGCGGGGCTGCATGTGGCTGCCCGCCGACGCCCTGCTGCGGCTCGGCCCCGAACGTTACGAGCCGCTGCTGGCCCGCGCCCGCCAGTGCGGGTTCAACACCCTCCGCGTATGGGGCGGCGGGCTGGCGGAGACGGAGACCTTCTACGGCCTGTGCGATCGCCTGGGCTTCCTCGTCCTCCAGGATTTCCCGCTCACCGGCGAGGGCAGCGGCCAGGACCCCGAGGTCTACCTCCGCAACGCCGAGGCCATGGTGCGGCGGCTGCGCCACCATCCCTCCCTCGCCGCCTGGTGCGTGGGCGGGGCCTTGCGGCCCGGCGGGTCGCCCAGTCCCCGGCTCACCGCGGAGCTGGCGGCCCTCTGCGAGCGGCTCGACCCCCGCCGCCGCCTGGTCGCCGACAGTCCCAGGACCGGCGTGGCCCGCGTCTGGACCACGCGCACCGACCCCGCCACGCGCCGCATCCACTGGCGAGCCGCCGAGATGCGGGTCGTGCCCGGCGTCCCCTCCCCTTCCACCCCGGCCGCGTTGGAGCAAGCCCCCGCGGGGCGGGGCGTCGACCTGGCCTGGCCTCGGCCCGACCGCTGGCCCGCCGCGGGCTCGCTGGCCGCGGCGGCCTACGGGCCGTCGGACTCCCCGCGCCGCCAGGTGCTCAAAGCCCAGGTGGCGCAGGCGGCGGCCGTGCAGCGGGCCATGGAGCGGGCCCGCCTGGCCCCCGCCAGCCGGGTCTTCTGGCAGCTCAACGAGCCTGTGGCGGGCACCTCGGCGGCCCTGGTCGACGCCGCGGCGGTGCCTAAGCCGGCCTACTACGCCCTCCACCGGGCGCTGGCCCCGACCGCGGTGTTCGCCGACTTCGGGGCCGAGGCGCCCACGACCCTGACCGCTGGGCAGCCGCTGCGCGGCGAGGTGTGCGCGGTCGCTGCCGACGAGTTGGCGGGGGCCACGGCCCGCGCCCGGGTGCTGAGCCTCTCGCTGCGCCCCCTGGCCGAGTGGGAGGCCCGGTTCGATGCCGCCCCGGGGGTGCTGGCACGTCCGCTGGTCTTCGACTGGACGCCTGGCCCGGAGCTGGCCGGCGAGGTGGTGCTCCTCGCCCTGGGGGTCGATGCCGCCGACGGCGAGACCCTGGCCTCGAACCTCTACTGGCTGGCGGTCGTCGAGGCCACGGGCCGCATCGAGCCGTTGCGAGTGGCGTGGTTCACGGCCCGGCCTCGGGGGCTACTGGCCGACGAGCGGTTCCTCGCCGCGGCGGGCATCGAGGTGCGGTCGCCGGACGAGGAGCTCTTCGGCCCCGCGGTCGGCGAGCAGGACGACGCGCCGCCCTTCGCCGACTGCGACGTGATCGTGCTCGACGCCGCCACCGTGCTCGAGAAGTATCTCGACCAGGACATGGCGGCGGTGGCGAAGGCCGTCGCGCGCGGCTGCGGGCTCCTCATTCAGGGCCACGAGCCGATGCTGCTGGACTCCAGCCTGGCGCCGCTGGTGCCCTGGGGCCATCGCGGTCCCGTGCCCCGCGGCATCGCCCGCCAGCCGGTGGTGGCCGAGCCCCGGCATCCCGCGGTGAGTCGCGTGGATTTCTCGCGCTGCCCGCGCCTCGGCCGGCGGAAGCCCCTGGCCGTGCGCAACGGCACGGTGGTGGTGCACCTGGGCTCCGAGCATCCGCTCCTGGTCGAGGGCGAGGGCGGCCGGGGCCGCGTGATGGCCCTCCTGGCCGCGCCCGACGGCGAGCTGGCGGGCTGGCCGGGGCGCCGGCGGCTCTACGCGGGCATCCTGTCCTACCTCGCCGCGCTGCCCTACGCCCAGGCGGGCCGGCGGATCGACGCCGCGCTGCCCGCCCCCTTCCAGGCCCTCGACGGGCTGGGCTCCGCCCGCGTGGAGGCCAAGGCGACGGAGCTGGCCGACGGCGTGGCCGTCACCCTCACCAACCGCTCGGGCGCCCTGGCCTTCATGGTGCATCTCGAGGCGGTGGGGCCGTCGCCCGCGGCGCTCAGCTTCACCGACAACTACTTCTCCCTCCTGCCCGGCCAGCGGCGCGACGTGCTGGTCACGGCCTCGCCAGCAGCGGGACCGGGGGCGAGGGAAGGCGACTTCGCGCTCCGCCTGCGCGGGTGGAACGTCCCGGCCCGCCCCCTCGACGTCCGGCTCGCCCTCGACGAGGGGCGGGTGCGCCTGCGCCGCCGGGGCCTGTTCCGCTGAAGCCCCCGAATCCCGGCTGAGTCTTGAACTCCTGCCCTCGGCGATGTACAATTCAGGCGGGCGCGGCATGTCCCGCGCCGCGGTCCGACCCGGGGGCCAGGAGAAACGCGATGTTCCGTTACCGCATGACGGCCTACTACGAGGACAAGGCGACCGAGACCCACGTGGCCCAGACCGTGGTCGCACTGGCGGAGGACGACCAGCGGGCCATCGAGGTGGCCAAGAGCGCCGTGGCCCACGACGCGGTGCAGGGCAAGGTCCGGGCACTGAAGGTCCTGGAGAAGGAGCCGGTGACCGCGGGCGTGAAGTTCCGCAGCGACCCCTACATTCCCTTCCACGGCCCGGAGGCGACCTTCCCGCCTCGCGCCTCCGGCCGGCCCATGTAGCCGCCTTCCTCGCCCATCGTGTCCTGTCCCGCGCCGAGCCTAGGGCCTGCGTCCGTAGGTGCGGCTGCGATTTCGTCGTCGCGCGGGGGCTCGGGTGCGAGGCTTTCCCCTGGAGCGGTCGCCTCGGCGGGAGCCCTTCTTGCCGCCCTGGGGTTCGCCGCTGCGGGCCTTCCGCCAGGCCTCGACCATTCGGTTGTCGATATCGACGAGCACGATGTGCCGCAGGGTGGTGGTCTTGCAGGCCTCGATGGCCTCGAGCATTTGGCGTGCGGCGACGCTGTGGGGCACGTGGCCGGTCTTGGTGCCCATGCCGGGGATGGCGAGGCTCTCGCAGCCCAGGCGGTCGGCGGTCTCGATGGCGGCTCGCGTGGCGAGGCCCACGTTGTCGGGCTCGGCGCGCTGTCGGGGCCGGCGCATGGTGGGCGCGTGGATGACGTAGCGGAAGGGCAGGCGCCCCGCGGAGGTGGCCACGGCGTGGCCCACGGGGATGGGGGCCTGGGCCTTCGCCTCGTCCTCGATCTCGGTACCGCCGGCGCGTCGGATGGCGAGGGCCACGCCGCCGCCCATCCTGCCCAGGGAGTTGGCCGCGCTGGCGATGGCCGCGGCCTTGGCCGTCGTGATGTCGCCCTTGCGAATGTCGATGGTCAGGCTGCTCAACGTTTGCTCCCGCCCGAGAGGCATCGCACAGCGGCGACTATAGAAGCCGTGCCCCGGAGAGTCAAGCCCCCGCCACCGGGCAGCTGGTTGACTCCTGAGCCCCCTTCGGGGTAGGCTGCGAACCGCCGAGGTGCGAGTCTCGCTCCCCGTGAAGCGCGGAAGGTCATGGCGACCGTCATCGACCGCAACCAGCAGCTTGCCGCCGCGACCCGCGAGCTGCGCGCGGAGGTGCGGCGCGACGCCGCGCCCTACGCCGAGCGCCTGCTGCTCGTCGCCCAGGCGTTCCGCGAGACCGAGGGCGAGCCCTACCGCGGGCGGCGCACGGCACGGGCCACGCGCCGCATCTTCGAGCGGATGCCGCTCAAAATCCGCCGCGGCGAGCTGCTCCTGGGATGGCACCCCAGCAGCCACCCCGACGAGGCGACCCGGGAGGCCATCCAGGAGGCCCGCCGATATCTCGCCTCCCAGACCTACTGGGTGCCCGCCTCCGAGGGCCACATGGCCCCCGACTACCCCACCCTCCTCGCGGAGGGCCTGGGCGGCACGCTCGCCCGGCTCGACGCCCATCGCCAGGCGCTCGACCCCCTGGCCCCCGAGACGCCGGAGAAGGAGGCCTTCTACGGGGCGGCCCGCGAGTCGCTCGAGGCCTTCCAGGGCCTCATCCGCCGCTACGCGGCGCGTGCCCGCGAGCAGGCCCTCGAGGCGGAGCCGGCGTGGTGGGCGGAGGAGCTACGGGCCGCCGCGGGGGTCTGCGACCACGTGGCGGCCGAGCCGCCAGCCACCTTCCGCCAGGCCGTCCAGCTCACCTGGTTCCTCTACCTCGCCGTGTGCCTGGAGGCGGCGGAGAGCCACCACTGCTTCGGCCCGGGGCGCATCGACCAGTATCTCTACCCCTTCTACGCCCGCGACCGCGCCGCGGGCACCCTGGACGATGCGACCCTGGAGGCCCTCCTCGACCAGCTTTTCATCAAGTGCAACGAGTTCGCGGGCCGCCACATGAGCGCCGTGATCATCGCCCTCGGGGGACGGCGCCCCGACGGCTCCGACGGGACCAACGAGCTGTCCTGCAAGCTCCTCGAGGCCTGCGACCGCGTGCGCATGTACTTCCCCGGCTGCGACATCCTGTGGCATGGGGACATGGCCCCGCGGTTCCTCGACCGCTGCGTGGCCCTGCTGGCCAACGGCAACGGCCAGCCCTCGTTCTTCAACGACGAGGTGGTGGTGCGCGGGCTGGTGGCCAAGGGCGTGCCCTTCGAGCACGCCGTCGACCATCTGCCCAGCACGTGCACGGAGACCTCCATCGCAGGCCGCACCAACCCCTGGGTGGCCTGGCCCTACGTGAACGTGGCGAAGAGCCTGCTCTACGCCCTCTTCGGCGGCGGAGCCGGCTTCCCCGACGACGAGCCGCGCCCCGACACCCCGCCGCCGGGGTCCTTCGCCGAGCTGGAGGCCGCCTTCCACCGCCAGCTCGAGCACGACGCCCGCCAGGCCGTGGCCCTGGGCCTCCGCCACCAGTGGGGGGCCTCGATGCACCGCCAGTTCCCCCTCCTGTCCTGCTTCCTCCAGGACTGCCTGGCGCGGGGGCGGGACATGGCTCGCGGCGGCTGCCTCTACACCTTCCTCCAGCCCGAGGCAGTGGGCGTGACCAACGTGGTGGACGGCCTCGCCGCGGCCAGGACCCTGGTGGAGGAGGAGGGCCGCTTCTCGCTGGACGACTTCCGCGAGGCCATCCGCAGCAACTACGAGGGCCACGGCGAGCTGCTGCGAGCCATCCGCCGATGCCCCAAGCACGGCGACGACGTGCCCGGGGTGAACGAGCTGTTCGCCCGGGTGGCGGGGGCCTGGTGCTCGGCGCTGGAGGGCTGCCGGTCGCTCTTCGGCGGCCCGGTGCTGCCCGGGTTCCTGGGCTGGACGGTGTGGATTCGCTTCGGGGAGCAGACCCCGGCCACGCCCGACGGGCGGCTGGCGGGCGAGCCGCTGGCCCACTCGCTGGCCCCGCGCAGCGGGGCCAAGCTCAGGGGCTTCCCCGCCGTGGTGCTCTCGGCCAGCGGCTTCGACCACGCGCGGGGCCTGGGCGGGATCACCTTCAACGTCCGCTTCGCGGCCAGCGCCCTGGCCGCCGAGGGGGGCATCGAGCGCTTGCGGGGCCTCATCGAGGCGGCCATGGAGCTGGGCACCTACCAGGTGCAGGTCGACCTCGCCTCCTCCCAGACCCTCCGCGATGCCCAGGCCCATCCCGCCGACCACGAGGACCTGCTGGTGCGCATCGGCGGCTACCTGGTGCCCTTCACCCTCCTGCCCCGCAAGGCCCAGGACGACGTGATCGCCCGCGCCGAGCTGGAGCTGTGAGCCCCGCCGCCGACTCCCCGGCCCTCCGCGCCGCCCGCGGCACCCTCTTCGCCATCGACCAGACGGCGACGCACGACGGCCCGGGCCTGCGGATGACGGTCTACTTCAAGGGCTGCCCCCTGCGCTGCCGCTGGTGCCACAGCCCGGAGTCGCTCGCGCCGCGGCCCGAGGTCGTGTGGTACGAGGCGAAGTGCCGCCGATGCGGGGCCTGCGCCGCCGCCTGCCCCGAGGGCCTGCCCCCGTGGTTCGAGCAGACGGAGAGCGACCGGGCGCGGTGCCGCCAGTGCGGGGCCTGCGTCGCCGCCTGCCGCGCCGAGGCTCTCGAGGTGAAGGGCTTCGAGCGCACGGCGGGCGCCGTGGCCGAGGAGGCGGCGCGGCTCGAGCCCTTCTTCCGCCGCACCGGCGGCGGCATCACCCTCACCGGCGGCGAGCCCACGATGCAGCCCGCCTTCGCCCATGCCCTCGCCGCCCTCTGCCGCCAGCGGGGCATCCACGTGGCCGTCGAGACCTGCGGCGCCGCGCCCTGGGACGTCCTCGAACGCCTCGCCGAGGACGTAAGTCTATGGCTCTACGACCTCAAGGACGCCGACCCCGCCCGCCACCGCCGCCACTGCGGCGCCGAGCTGGGCCCGGTCGCCGAGAACCTGCGGCAGCTCGCCCGCCGCGGCGCCGACGTGGTGGTCCGCGTGCCCCTCATCCCCGGGGCCAACGACTCGCCCCACGACGTGGCCGCCATCGCCCGCCTGGCCCGCCGCTGCGGCGTCGCCAGGCTCACCCTCCTGCCCTTCAATCCCGCGGCCCCGGGCAAGTACGCCTGGCTGCGCCGCACCTATCCCCTGCCCGAGGCCGCCCGGCAGGGCGAGGCCCAGCTCGAGCGGCTCGCGGGGGTGGTCCGGGCCGCGGGGCTGGCCGTGGTCCCCGCCTGAGACCCCCGCCGCGGGAGACGGGAGGGATTTCGGGGGGCGCCTTCTTGCCAAGAAGGGGCCCCCCGCGCCCCCTTCCAAGAACTTGTGGGTGGGCCCTGGGCAATCGCGGAGGCGGCGATTGCCCAGGGCCGCTCCGCCGGGGAAGTGGCTGGCTGCGGCACCCTCCGTCCTACGTGGCCGGCGCGCGGCACGCGATCGCCCCGCGCCCTGCGGCCGGGACTGCCACTGCCCCCTCCTATAGGACCTATAAGACCTATAGGTCCTATCGGTCGGACGCGGAGGCCCCGAAAAAACTTTCGCGGCCATAAGCCTCCGTGGCTTCGACACGTGCGTCGCGCGTGCTGCATTTTGCATCAAAAATGAACAAATTTTAATGGCCGGTTTTGGGGGGGGCTTCGGTTTGTAGGGGTGGAGGAGTACGGGAACCCTGGTCGCGGCCGCTCGCCGCGGCTCAGCGGTCCACGGGCCGGGCGTAGATGCGGTAGCGCTTGTAGAGGCGGGGGCGGACGGCGTGCTCGATGGTGCGGATCGACTGCACGTTGTCCTCGGCCACCCAGGACAGCTCGCCGGTCTGGTAGCCGCGCCGCAGGCCGTTGCGGATGAACTGGGCGAAGAGCAGGGGCACGACGCCCAGGTTGCGGTGCTCGGGCAGGGCTCCGGCTCCGAACAGGCGCAGGCCGCGTGCCCGCCGGCGGCCCCACAGCAGGCGCAGCCATCCGAGGGGCAGGAGGCGGCCGTCGAGCTTGCGCAGCAGGGGATTGAGGTCGGGCAGGGCGAGCAGGCAGCCCACCAGCCGGCCCTCCAGCTCGGCCAGGAGCACGATCTCGGGATCGACGATGGGCCGCATATCGCGGGCCATGGCCCGCAGCTCGGCCTCGGTGACGGGCACGAAGCCCCAGTTGTGGCGTCGCACGGTGTTGAACAGCTCCCCCAGGGCGGCCACGTCGCGGGCGTAGCTGGCCATATCCAGTTGGCGGACATGGAGTTGTGGGCATCGCCTGCGGATGCCCCGGGCGAGGGTCTCCAGGCGCTGGACGGTGCGGCGGTCGGAGGCCACGTCCTGGTCGACCAGGCGGTAGGCGTAGAGCTCCTTGATGGGCTGGAGGCCGGCCTGGGCGATCAGCTCGGCGTACCAGGGCGGATTGTAGGGCATGAGGAGGGCCGGCGGATGGTCGAAGCCCTCGACGAGCAGGCCGCACTCGTCGTTGATGCTGGGATTGAACGGCCCGCGCATCTCCGTCAGGCCGTGGGCTCGCAGGCAGTGGGCGGCGGCGGCGAAGAGAGCCTGGGCCACGCGGGGGTCGCGCTCGCTCTCGAAGAAGCCCCAGAAGCCCACGCGGTCGCCGTGGTAGTCGTTGTGCAGGCGGTTGACGATGGCGGCGATGCGGCCCACCGGCCGCCCCTGGCTCCAGGCGAGCAGCAGCCGGGCCTCGCCGTGCTCGAAGAAGGGGTTGCGCCGGGGGTCCAGCGTGCGGTCCACGGCGGCCAGGAGGGGCGGGACCCACAGGGGGTCGTCGCGGTAGAGCCGCCAGGGCAGGCGGAGGAAGGCCCTCCGCTGGGCGCGACCGGCCACCTGGCGGACTTCCACGGGGGCACTCGGGGGCATTTCGGGGCGGCTCATCGCCTCTGGCGGGGGGAGTGGGCCGCGGGCTCGGGGCGCGAGGCCCTGGAGGCGCGGTGGCGGGCCACGGCGGCGTCGAGCGACTCGACCAGGTAGGTGATGTCGTCGGGGGTATGCAGGGCCGTGGGGATCACGCGGATGATGGCGGAGCCGCGGCGGACCGCGGGATAGACCACGGCGGAGACCCAGATGTTGTGCTCCCGGCGAAGGATGTCGGCCACGTGCACGGCGCTGTTGCCCCCGAAGCCGATAGGCGTGATGGGCGTCTGCGTCTGCCCGATGTCGTAGCCCCGCTCGCGGAGCATGGCCTGGAGCCGGCGGGCGCTGGCCCACACCTTCTCCCTGCGGTCGCTGGCCTGGCGGGCGAGCTGGAGGGCCTTCAGGGTGGCCGCGGTCACGCAGGCGGGCGGGGCCTTGGTGAACAGGATGGTGGGGGCCAGGCATCGCATGTAGAAGACCACCGGCCCCTCGGCGGCCACGAAGCCCCCGTAGGTGCCCAGGGCCTTGCTGAAGGTGCCCGCGTGGAGGTCGATGCGCTCCTCCACGCCCAGCAGCTCGGCCGCGCCCCGGCCGTTGGCCCCGCACACGCCGTTGCCGTGGGCGTCGTCGACGAACAGGCGTGCGCCGTAGCGGTCGCGGATGTCGCAGAAGTCGGCCAGCGGGGCGATATCGCCGTTCATGCTATACACCCCGTCGACCACGATGAGCTTGGCCTGGTCGGGGTCGGCCTGCTCCAGCACGCGCTCGAGGCTGGCGGGGTCGTTGTGGCGGAAGTACTTGGTGGTGGCCCCCGAGATCTTGGCCCCGCACACCAGGCTGGCGTGGGCCAGCTGGTCGAGCACCAGGAGGTCGCCGGGCCGGGCGAGGCAGGCGATGGCGCCCATCATGGCCCCCGCGCCGGTGGAGAAGGTGAGGGCCGCCTCCGTGCCCTTGAAGTCGGCCACCGCCTCCTCCAGCTCCAGGTGCAGCGCGCAGGTGCCGGTCAGGGGCCGGGCGCCCATGGGAGCGCCGATGCCGTAGCGGGCCGCGTAGTCGGCCGCCGCGGCGCGCACCTCGGGATGCACGCTGAGCCCCAGGTAGTCGTTGGTACTGAACTGAAGGACCCGGCGGCCCTCCAGCTCCATCCACGGGCCGGCGTTCTCGATGGGCGAGACGTCGAAGAGCACCCGCTCGCACACCGGCACGTCCTCCGGTGGCGCGATGCGCTGCTCCCCCCGAAACCGCGCACAACGGTCGAAAAGGTCAGACACTGCTCCCTGTCCCTTCTTCTCTGTGGCCGCCAGGCCGCCCAGGCCCGGAGGAAGCTCCACTTGCAAAACTCAGGCCGATCCCTATCATCGGCCCCCAAGGCCGTGCCCCGCGGCAGCGAGGTCCCCCATGAACCCCATCGCCTGGCTCGTCCGCATCGCCCTGTGGCGCCGCATGCGCCAGGTCGAGCACGCCCTCCGCGAGCCGGCCAGGACCCAGGAGCGCCTGCTGCTGCGCATGGTCCGCCGGGCACGCGACACCGAGTGGGGCCGGGCCCACGGCTACGCGGCGATCCGCTCCGTCGCCGACTTCCAGCGGGCCGTGCCCATCTGCCGCTACGAGGACGCCGCGCCCCTCTGGCACCGGGCCTTCGAGGGGGGGCGCGACCTCGCCTGGCCAGGGCACGTGCCCTACTTCGCCCTCTCCTCGGGCACTACCCGGGGAGAGTGCAAGGCCCTGCCCGTGAGCCGGGCCATGGTCCGGGCCAACGTCCGCGCCGGCCAGACCCTGCTCGCCCTGTGCCGCCGCCAGGCGCCCCAGGCCGACCTGCTGGGCGGCAAGACCCTCTACCTCGGCGGCTCCACCCGCCTCGAGCGCCGAGGGGCCTGCTGGCAGGGCGACTCCAGCGGCATCCAGGCCGCCCACCTGCCCCGCCTCGCCTGGCGATACCGCCTGCCCGAGCCCGACGTGGCCGCCCTCGACGACTGGGGGGCCAGGTGCCAGGCCATCTGCGAGCGCTACCTCGACAGCCCCGTGCGGGCCGTGGCCGGCCTGCCCTCCTGGACGCTCCTGTTCTTCCGCCGCCTGGTGGACACCGCTCGGGAGCGGCGGAGCGGCCAGGTGGCCACGGTGGCCGACGTGTGGCCCGGCCTCGAGGTGTTCATCCACTTCGGGATGGCCTTCGAGCCCTATCGCCGACAGTTCAAAGAGCTGGTCGGCCGCCCCCTGGCGACCATCGACACCTACTCGTCCTCCGAGGGCGGCCTCAACGCCATCCAGAGCGACCCGGCCGACCCCAGCATGCAGCTCGAGGTCGACGCCGGGGCCTTCTACGAGTTCGTCCCCTTCCGCGAGCTCGACGGCCCCCAGCCCACCCGGCTTACCCTCGACCAGGTGGAGACCGATACCGACTACGCCCTCCTGCTCAGCACCGTGTCCGGCATCTGGGCCTACGACGTGGGCGACATCGTGCGCTTCACCTCGCTGCGGCCCCCCAGGATCCGCGTGGCCGGCCGCACGCGCCTGGCCCTCAACGCCTTCGGCGAGCACGTGATCCAGGAGGAGCTGGAGCACGCCGCGAGCCAGGCCTGCGCCGCGCTCGGAGCCCAGCTCCGCGAGTTCACCGTCGCCACCGAGCCGGCCACCGCCGAGGAGCCGCGGGGACGCCACCTGTGGCTCGTCGAGTTCCACGGGCCGGCCCCCGACCTGGGCGCCTTCGCCCAGCGGCTCGATGCCGAGCTGGCCGAGCAGAATCTCGACTACCGCATCCACCGCAAGGGCGACCTCGCCATGCGGCCCCCACGCCTGGTGGCCCTCGCGCCGGGCGCCTTCTACCGCTGGGCCCGCCGCCACGGGCAACTGGGCGGACAGCACAAGATCCCCCGCGTCGCTCCCTCGGCCGAGATGGCCGGCGAGCTTCAGCAGTTGTCAAAGACCATCGAGCGGGCCTAGCCGCGGCCCAGGGGGCGCAGCCAGCCCTGCTCGGCATACCACGCCGCCGTGTGCGCCATGCCCTCCGCCAGCGGCACCGCGGCCCGGTAGCCCAGCTCCCGCTCGGCCTTCGCCCACGAGCAGGTCCAGCGGGGCTGGAGCAGGTCGCGCACCTTCCTGCGGCACAGGATCTGCGGCGTGCCCGTGAGCGTCCACCGCAGCTCGCCCAGCTCGCCCGCCAGGCGGGCCGCGAACGCCGGGACCCGCAGGCCCCGCACCCGGCGGCCCAGGGCCGCCGCCAGGGCGGCGATCACGTCCGTCCAGCGGTGCGTGCCGCTGCCCACGAAATAGGTCTCGCCCGCGGCCGCCTCCGACGTCGCCGCCAGCCACAGGCACGACGCCAGGTCGGCCGCGTGCACCAGGCTCACTTCCTTTGCCCGGCTCCCGATCACGGGGGCCAGGCCCAGCCGCTGGGCCATCCGGAACAGCGGCAGCAGATTCCGGTCCCGCGGGCCGTAGACCGCCGGCGGGCGCACCACGCAGCCCGGCAGCCCGGCGCCGAGCACGGCCTGCTCGGCGGCCAGCTTGCTCGCGCCGTAGGCGTCGTGGGGCCGCGGCTCCGCCGACTCGTCCAGCGGCTCAGCCCACGGCGTCGGCCCCGCGGCGGCCAGGCTGCTCACGTAGACGAACCGCCGCAGCCCCGGCGCCGAGCGCTCGACCGCGGCCAGCAGCCGCCGCGTGCCCGCGGCGTTCACCGCCATATAGTCCTTCGCGGCGCGGGCACGCGTCAGCCCCGCCGCGTGGAACACCACGTCGGCCCCCGCCACCGCCTCCGCCAGGGCATCGGCCTCCTCCAGCGGGGCCGTGCGGGTCTCCACCTCGAGGCCCTCGAGCCAGGCCAGGCGGCTGGTGGGCCGCACCAGGCAGGCCACCTCGACGCCCTCGCGGCACAGCCGCTCGACCAGGTGGCTGCCCACGAATCCCGTGGCGCCGGTCACCACCGCCTTCACAAGCCGCCAGCCCCCACCAGTGCCCCAAGGGCCTCGGAGCGTGCATAGTGAACCATACGGGTCCACATGAGTCAAGCCGGCCGAGCCCGAAACGGCCGGGCCCCGACCGGGGCGTGGCGAGAAATGCAGGGCCGTGGCGAGAAATGCAGGGCCGGCGACGGCCCCGCCGGGCCGCCCGGCCGCCTCCCGGCCCGACCTATACGACCTATAGGACCTATAGGCCCTATAGGCAGGCGCCCCCCGGCCAGGGCCAGCCCCCGGGCCGCCGCGGCTCGCTCCTTGACTCGGCGCCCCGGCGTTGCTACGATCCCGGCGGCTTCCCTCCCAGGAGCGAAAGGACGCTGCCGTGCCCCAGGGGATGCGGGGATCTCGGGATTTCTACAAGGAGCGGTTCGGCCTGGGCGAGCGGCTGGCCGTGCGCCTGGCGGCGCTGGTGGCCCGCAAGGTGGAGCTGACGGCGGCGGCCATCGAGATGCTCCGCGACTCCGAGGCGTTCCAACGCATCGTCCTCCATCCCGAGCTGCTCGACCTGGCCGAGGAGCTGGACACGGAGACGCTCCTCGGCCTGACCGCAAGCGGGGACCGGCTGCCGGCCCCCGTGGTGGTGAGCGAGCGGGAGGGCTGGCGCACCATCGCCCTGGAGGAGGAGCTGGTGGCCGAGGAGGGCGGCGAGGAGGAGGGCGAGGAGCCCCCCCTGCCGGTGCTCTCGGGCCGGGGCGAGGTGCTGCATCCCAGCGAGATCCACGAGCTTTTCACGCGGCGCGACATCGCGGAGCTGGAGCTGGTGCTGCGCACCAGCGCCGACCCCAACGAGAAGATCACGGCCATCCGCCGCCTGGCCCTCTCGCCCGCCGCCGAGCGCGAGAAGCTGGCCCTCTTCGCCATGGCCCTGACCGACCGCGAGGCCCAGGTGCGCAGCGAGGCCGCCGAGGCCCTCACCACCCTGGGGCTGGCCGCCGAGGTGGCCGAGGACGCGCGGGCCCTGGCCGAGGGCAACGAGCGCCAGAAGCGCCTGGCCGCCCAGCGCATCGGGGGCCGCATCCCCGACGCCGCCGACGCGGAGATGGGGGTGCTCCTGCGGATCATCGCCGGCACCCTCCGCCACGAGCCCTCGCTGGACGTCCGCCGCCTGCTCATCCGGGCCATCGAGGGGGCCTGCAAGCAGGTCGCCGCCGACGCCAGGAGCACCCGCGACCTGGTGCGCGTGCTCCTCGGCCAGCTCCGCGACGCCGTCGAGGAGCTGGGCCAGGAGGTGCGCCGCGTGCTCCTGCTGCTCGGCCGCCAGCGCCCCGACGAGGTCTACGCCCTCCTCCAGGCCGAGCTGGAGACCCTGGCCGAGCCGCCCATGCGGCGGGTGCTGGTGGCCGCGGCCGGCGAGCTGGCCGGGACCAAGGACCAGCGGGCCACCGTGTGTCGCCAGGCGGTCCAGGAGCTGGTGGCCAGCTCCGACCCGGCGGTGGAATGCCTGGCACTGGTCAACACCGTGGCCCGGATGGGCAAGGCCGCGGTCGCGGCCATCGAGCAGCGCCTGCTCGAGGCCCCCGAGGCGGCCCAGGAGACCTTCGTGCGGCTGCTCGACGTCCTGGCCACCCGCCCCGGGGCGAGCAAGAGCCTGAGGGCCAAGGTGGGGCGGCTGCTGCTGGCCGCGCTCGAGCGCGGCGAGCGGGCGGCCCGCCTGGCGGTGGTCCGGGCCACGGCGCCCGCGGACCCGGCGGTGGCCCCCACCGTCCGGCGACGCCTCGCCGCGGCGCTCCTGCGCTGCGTCCAGGAGTATGCGAATCCGGGGATCATCGACGCCATCGAGGTCACCGTGGCCAAGCTGAGGGCCCCCGCCGTGGAGCCCCTGCTGGAGGCCCTCCGCCACGGCCAGCGCCCGCGCCTGCGGGCCAGCGCGGCGCGCATCCTGGGCGACCTGGGCCGCCAGCTCGATGAGGAGCACGCGCAGGTCCTCCGCGAGGCGGCCGAGGCCGCCCTCGAGCTGTTGGAGGACGGCGACTTCCCCGCCCGACCGGCCCTGGCCCGCTCCCTGGGCGAGATGTGCGGGGGGGCGGCGGCCGACGAGCAGACCCTCGGCCGCGTGGCCCAGGCCCTGCGCCGCCGCGTGCTGGACAAGGAGGTCTCCAACGCCGCCCTCGAGGGGCTGGGCCACCTGTGCCTGTGTCCCCGCGCCCCGGCGGCCCTGAAGGTGGAGCTGGTGGACTTCTTCGACCGCCTGCTGAGCCGCGAGCTGCCCGACGTGCTGGCCCGCGACGTGGAGGCGGAGGGGGAGATCATCTACGACGTGGGGGCCGAGGTCTCGGCCTACACGGAGATGGTGCCGGGGGTGATCGCCGGCCTGCGCAACATCGCCACCACGTCCCCGGGGGTGCTCCGCGAGCAGGCCCTCGAGGTGCTCCTGCGCACGTGGCGGGCCATCGCCGAGGGCGAGCTCCAGCTCGGGCCGGGCAACACGGCGCAGCTCCTGGAGGCCTTCCGGGCCATCGGCACCCTGGAGGACCTGGCGCCCCGGCTCCGCGAGCGCATCGCCGACGCGGTGGCCCTCCGTCGCGACTTCCTGCCCACCTACCGCGTGCTGGCGGAGCTGTGCGTGGCGGGCGGCGGGGCCATGGCCTCCCGGGCCGGGGAGCTGGCGGAGGAGCTGCTGGAGCGGGAGATGGGCGACCAGGAGCTGAGCGAGAGCGAGCACGCCATGGTCCTCGGCCCCCTGGTGCGCCTGGCCACCGCGGGAGCGCTGGGCCGGGGGGCCGGGCGGTTGCGGGAGCGCATCGTGGAGGCGGCGATGGACGCCCAGAAGCGGGAGCTGGAGGCGGCGGGCGACCTGCTGGAGGAGCTGCGGGGCTCGTCCCGCATCCCCAAGCGGCTCAAGAAGCGCCTCGCCGCGCCCCGCCCCCAGCGCTAGCCGCCGGCGTTGCGGCCCCCCGCGGCCTGCCTGTATAATCGAGCCCCCGAGCCCCGGCGGGGCGTCGCCGGGCGGCCGCCGCCTCCTTGGGAACGACGAGCTCCATGCCCCAGCAGCAGGTCTCTCAGCGTCGCCGGCTCGTGGCCCGCGCCGTACAGGTCGTGGAGCACGCGGCGAGCGTGGCGGTGCTGGCGGGGGTGGCGGCGCGCTTCGGCACCGCCTGGGGCTCTCGCCACGCGGGGATGCTGGAACGGCTGGACCTGGCGGTGCTGGCCTTCTTCGCGGCCAGCGTGGCGGTGCGGCTGGCCCTGGCGGAGCGTCGGCTGGCCCATCTGCGCTCGCGGTGGTTCGACGCGGTGGTGGTGCTGGCCGCGGTGCACAGCCTGTGGGGCGTGCGCGCGGCGTGGGCCTGGTATCTCGGCCGCCAGGTGGCCGCGACGGCTTCCCGGCTGCTGGGCACGCGGCGGGTGCAGCGGCTGGTGAGCCAGCTTCGCCTGCACCCTGCGAAGCTGATGGTGGCCAGCTTCGCGGCGGCCATCGCGGTGGGCACGTTGCTCCTGCTCCTGCCCGCGGCGAGCGCCACGGGGTGGAGCATCGGGGTGGTCGACGCCCTGTTCACGGCGACCTCGGCGGTGTGCGTGACCGGCCTGATCGTGAAGGACACGGGCTCGGACTTCACGCTGTTCGGCCAGCTCGTGATCCTGGTGCTCCTCCAGCTGGGGGGCCTGGGCATCATGACCTTCTCGGCGGTGGTGGTGATGGCTTTCGGGCGCACCCTCTCGAAGTCGCGCGAGGTGGTGATGCAGGACCTCCTGGACCAGGACAGCGTGCGGGAGATGCTGGCCCTGTTGCGGTTCATCGCCCTTTCGACGCTGCTGGTGGAGGCGGTGGGTGCGGCGGCGCTGTTCGCGGCCCTGGGCCCCCGCCTGGGCTACTCGGTAGGGACGTTCTACACGGCGATATTCCACGCCGTTTCGGCGTTCTGCAACGCCGGCTTCTCGCTGTTCACCACCAGCATGGAGCAGTTCACCAGCTCGGCGTCGATCACCCTGGTGATGGCGGCCCTGATCGTGGCGGGGGGCCTGGGCTTCCCGGTGCTTCGCGACCTGGCGATGCTGGGACGGCTTCGGCGGGCCAGTGCCGGCCGCCCGGCGCGCCTGCGGGTCCAGACGAAGGTGGTGCTGGCCACCTCGGCGGTTCTGCTGGTGGTGGGCACGGTGGTCTTCTACGCCACGGAGGCGGAGGGCACGCTGGCGGGTATGAGCCGGGGGCAGCGGCTGCTGGCCAGCTTCTTCCAGGCCGTGACGGCCCGCACGGCGGGCTTCAACACGGTGCGCATCGGCCAGGTGGGCTCGGCGGGCCTGCTGCTGCTCATGGTGCTGATGTTCGTGGGGGCCTCGCCGGGCTCGACGGGCGGGGGGGTGAAGACCACGACGGCGGCAATCCTGTGGCAGGCCATGCGCTCGGCGCTGCGCCAGCGGCGCCAGGTGGAGTTCTTCGACCGCACGGTGCCCCCGGAGACGGTTCGCCGGGCGGTGGCCCTGGTGGTGCTGAGCGCCCTGGTGCTGGTGGTGTGGATGGTGGCCCTGATGAGCGTGGAGGAGCAGAGCTTCGAGGCCCTGGCCTTCGAGGCCACCTCGGCCTTCGGGACCGTGGGGCTCTCCACGGGAGCCACGCCGCGGCTGACGGAGGCGGGCCGTCTGCTGGTCACCACCCTGATGTTCGTGGGGCGGCTGGGCCCCCTGACCCTCGCACTTTCGTTCCTCGGGGAGGCCCGCCCGGCGGCGTACGCGTATCCCGAGGAGCGGATCATGATCGGCTAGGCTGGAGGCACGCGATGCCACGAATCGCGGTATTCGGGCTGGGGCAGTTCGGCACGTCCATCGCCGAGTCGCTGGCCAGGCGGGGGGTGGAGGTGATGGCCTGCGACGTGGATCCCCAGCGGGTGGAGGACGTCAAGGATCGCATCTCGGTGGCCGTGGTGCTCGATTCCACCGACGAGCGGGCCCTCCAGGCGGTGGGCCTGGAGCAGGTGCAGGTGGCGGTGGTGACCATGGGGACGAACATCGAGGCCAACATCCTCACCAGCGCCCTGCTCAAGACCCTGGGGGTGCCCCGGGTGCTGGCCCGGGCCAACACCTCGCTCCAGGAGCGCATCCTCCGCGCCGTGGGGGTGGACAAGGTGATCAACGTGGAGCAGGCCATGGGCGAGACCACCGCGGCCAGCCTCGCCGTGGGCGACGTCCACCGCTACTTCACCCTGGCCACCGGCCACAGCCTGGTGGAGATCGACGTGCCGCCCGACCTGCGGGGCAAGACCATCGCCGAGGCCGAGCTCCGCCAGCGCTACAACATCAACGTGGTGGCCATCAAGAAGCAGGTGCCCGACGTCGACGAGCGGGGGCGCCGGCGGTTCCGCGAGGAGGTCCGCCTGGTGCCCAAGCCCTCCGACGTGCTCGAAGAGGGCGACGTCCTGGTGGTGGCCGGGGAGGACGACGACATCCAGGCCCTGACGAAAGGATGAGGCCGTGAGCCCCCGACGCCTGTGGCGCGCCCTGCTCGCCCGTCCGGGGCTGTGGCTCGCCCTCCTCGCCTGGCCCGCTCTGGTGCTCGTGGCCGTGCTGCTCACCGGGGGCCTGGTGCCCGGCGAGGGCCCCGTGCTGTCGACCATCGAGCTGGGCGTGGTGCTCTCCGCGCTGCTCGTCCTGGCCGCCGTCGCGTATGCGGGGGTTCGCGCCTACCGGGGCGCCCTGGCCCTCCGCCGGCACCTCTTCCAAGGCGACTACGACCAGGCCTACCAGGCCCTGAGCCGCTATCCCGCGCTGGCCGAGGGGGTGGGCCTGGAGAGCGCCCTCCGCCGGGTCATCGAGTTCGACCGCATCCGGGCCGCCCGCGTCTCCGCCGCCACGCGGCTCTTCGACCGCCTGTTGCGCGAGGCGCCGGTGCCCATGCTCATCGCCGACCTGGCGCGCGAGGAGGTGCGTTTCAGCAGCGCCCTGTGCCAGCTGCTGGAGCTCAAGGAGCGCTCCTTCTCTCTCGACTCGCTGCTCCGCCCCGAGGCCAACGCCGAGTTCGCCCGCCTGTGGGAGACCGTGGCCCGCGGGCGCCAGACCCGCGCCCAGGGGACCCTGGGCCTGCGCCTCCCCGTGCGCGGGGTGTCCCGACGCCTGGAGGCCAGGCTCCTGGGCGTCCAGGACGACAGCGGGGCCATCGCCCACGTCCTGGGCTTCTTCCGGCCCGTCGAGCAGACCCCGCCGGACGACCCCCAGGCCGGGGACCAGGGCAGCCCAGCCGACCGCACGACCGACTCATCGCCTACGGAAGGCACGCCATGACCGAACTCGATATCGGAAAGACCACCCTGCGCCTCGTCCAGGGCGACATCACCGACCAGGAGGTCGACGCCGTGGTCAACGCCGCCAACTCCTCCCTGATGGGCGGCGGCGGGGTGGACGGCGCCATCCACCGCGCCGGGGGGCCGCAAATCCTCGAGGAGTGCAAGCGCATCGTGGCCGACCAGGGGCGCCTGCCCACCGGCGAAGCCGTGGCCACCACCGCGGGCAAGATGCCCGCCTCCTGCGTGGTCCACACCGTGGGTCCCGTGTGGCACGGGGGCGATTCGGACGAGGACCGGCTCCTGGCCAACGCCTACCGCAACAGCCTGGCCGTGGCGGCGGAGCGGGGCTGCCGCACGGTGGCCTTCCCCAGCATCAGCACGGGGGTCTACGGCTTCCCCATCGAGCGGGCGGCCTGCGTCGCCCTGCGGGCGCTGATGGAGGCCATTCCGGGGCACGAGCTGGAGGAGGTGCGGATGGTGCTCTTCTCGGCCCGCGACTTCGATGCCTATGCGGCGGCCCTCGACGAGGTGGCCGCCGAGGCCTAGCCACGGGAGCCAGCGACCATGGGTCCGTCCTGCGAGCGCGTGTTCGCCGCATTGGAGGGCAAGCGGCCCGACCGCGTGCCCCTCTTCGAGCTGGTGATCGACCCGGGGGTGATGGACGCCATCTACCCGGGCTGCGACTACCACCAGTTCGTCGAGCGCTTCGGCCTCGACGTGGCGGGCCTCAACCGCTCGTCGTGGTCGCGCGAGAACCTCGATTTCGTGGACGAGGCGAGGGGCCTGTTCCGCGACCCGTGGGGCGTGGTAAGGGCCCTCGGCCCGGAGAGCTCCCCCTACCCCGTCGAGGCCCCCATCCAGTCGCCCCGCGACCTGGCGGCCTACACCCCGCCCGACCCCCAGGCCCCCGATGCCCTGGGCCACCTGGACGAGGTGGTGGCCCGGTGGAAGGGCATCAAGCCCATCCTCTGGATCGGCCGCGACGCCTTCTTCGACCCCGCGCACCTGCGCGGCGTCGAGCAGTTCCTGATGGACATCCATCTCCACCCCCGGCTGGTGCACGAGCTGATCGAGGTCGCACAGTCCTACGACCTGCCGCTGCTCCGCCGGGCCGTGCGAGCGGGGGTGGACATCGTGGTGCTGGGGGACGACTACGCGGACAAGAACGCCCCCTTCATGTCGCCCCGGCACTTCGAGGAGTTCTTCCTCCCCGGCCTCCGCCGCGCCGTGGATGCCGCCCACGAGGAGGGAGCCTACGTGGTCAAGCACACCGACGGCAACATCATGCCCATCCTCGACCGGATCGTGGAAACGGGCATCGACGGGCTCCATCCCCTGGAGCCGGCGGCGGGCATGAGCCTCGCCCAGGTCCGCCAGCGCTACGGCAACCGCCTGTGCCTGCTGGGCAACGTGGATTGCGGCCCCCTGCTCTCCTGGGGCACGCCGGACCAGGTGCGGGCCGCGGTGGCCCAGTGCCTGGCCGACGGGGCCCGCGAGGGGGCCTTCCTGCTCTCCAGCTCCAACAGCATCCACTCCTCGGTCCAGCCGTGCAACTACCTGGCCCTCCGCGACGCCCTCTTCGAGCTGGGCACCTACCCCCTCCAGCTGTGAGCCCCGCGGGGCCTCAGTCGGGCATCAGGTCGACCAGGTAGCGGGTGCGGCGGGCCACGGTGCGAGGGTGGTCCCTGCCGTGGCGGCGGCGGGGGTCGCGGAACACCTTGCCCTGGTAGCGGATGCGGACGTCGAGCACGCAGAAGGCGTCGTGCCCGTCGTCGGGCCGCTTGCCGGCCACCAGGTCGATGCGGTTCAGCCGCTCGAGGCGTTCGCGGGGCAGGTCCAGGCTCACCGTCTGGGCGTCGCGGATGGGCCGTCGGAACGGCCCGTCGCCGGTCATCCGCGTGGGCTCGAGGGTGGCCAGGGGCTTGCCGTTCAGCACCACTTCGGCCGCGGTGTCCACGCCGCCGAGGTCGAGAGCCAGGCGGGCGTCGGCGGCGGGGGCGAAATCGCCCTGGTGGCCGCTGAGCACCAGGCAGCGCCAGGCGCGCTCCCAGCTCTCGTCCCCGTCGGCCACCTCGACGCGCAGGCGGCGAAAGCCCTCCGCAACCCCCGAGAGGTCCAGCTCCGCCTCGAACCGGCAGCAGATGGGGGTGCGGCGGAAGGGGCACGCGCCCCCCGCGGAGCCCACGCCCACGCGCAGCCGCTCGATGGCCCCGTCCACGTCGTAGAAGGCTCCGCTCACCGTGGCCTGGGCGCCTAGGCCGCTATCGAGAGGCGAGCGGTCCACGCTGATCCAGTGCGGCTGGCCGGCAGCGTTGTAGAAGGTCTCCAGGCCGTCGGCCTTCACCCACACCAGGCGGTAGCCGGGCTTCAGCTCGCCTCCCGTCTGGGCGATGGAGCCGCTGTGCCAGCCCGGCACGTCGCCGTAGATGCCGGACAGCGGCCCCTCGCCGTGGGAGTGGCCGGCGAAGAAGGCCCGGACGGGGAAGCGGCGGACCACCTCGGCCACCCGGGGCGCGCCCATGGGCCAGTGGACGAAGAGCAGCACGGGGGCGCCCTCGGGGGCGTGCTCCAGGTCGCGCTCCAGCCACGCCGCGGCACTGGCCGGGATGCCCCACACCCAGCGGCCCTCCTTGCGGCGGTTGAAGTCCAGGCCCACGAAGTGGTGCCCCGCGTAGTTGAACGACCAGCGGAGGGGCCCCACGAACTCCCAGTAGAGGCCGTAGGCGTAGCGGGGGTCGGAGGGGTCCCAGCGGTCGCCGGCCCGCACGCCCGCGCAGTCGTGGTTGCCGGGGATGGCGAAGATGGGGATAGGGAAATCGCGGGCATTCTCGACGTAGAGCTGGAAGTCGGCCACGGCGGTCTTCGGGGCGCAGCCGTCGGAGTTGTTCGCCAGGTCGCCGGTCATGATGCAGAACCGAGCGGTATCGCCCAGGGCCTCGATGTCGCGACGAAAGGCCGCGAACCGGCCCTTGCCCCCGCGCGGGACGTGGGGGTCGGTGGCGTGGACGAAGACGAAGGGCAGGCGCTGGTCCTGGCGGGCCAGCCCGAAGTCCGTGCCCGACTCGTCGCCTACGCGACGCATCCAGCCCGCCGTGGGCCACGTGCCCGAAGGGAAGGAGACGGTGAGGATGGGCCGCTTGCCGCTGCCCAGCAGCGGGTCCAGGCCGGCCTCGAGGCGGTAGCGGCCCTGGGCGTCGGTGACGGCGAAGGACACGCCGTCGGTCACGGGCACGCCCTCGATGCCCCGCTCGCCGGCGTCGCGGCGGCCGTTGGCGTTGGCATCCTCGAACACCACGCCGGCCACGGGCTCCGCGCCCGCCGCGGCGCCCAGGGCCAGCACCAGCCCCATGACGAGAGCCCAGCGACTCCCTGCGGTTCGCAGTGGGGACATCCGGATCTCCTTTGCTCCTCGGGCCTTTCCCCGAGCTCATCGTACCGTGCGCCCGGCGCCCGGTCAAGTTCCGCGCCGCCGCGACACCCTGGCCTGGGAACCGGGTATCGGATAGACTGGGAAGGGCGGGCCGAGCTCGTGGAGAGGCGGTGATGAGAGCTCCGTGGCGCGACGCGTTGATGCTGGCTGGCTTCGTGGCGGCGTGCTTCGCCGCGGCGGGCCTGGGCTCGCTCTTCACCACCCCCGCGGTGAGGAGCTGGTACCCGGCGATCGCGAAGCCGCCGTGGGGTCCGCCCGACTGGGTTTTCGGCCCGGTGTGGACGGCGCTCTACGCGATGATGGCGGTGGCCGGGTGGCTGGTGTGGCGAGCGCGGGGCTTCGCCGGGGCGCCGTGGGCGCTCGGCCTGTTCGGGGCACAACTGGTCTTGAACGCGGCGTGGTCGCCGCTGTTCTTCGGCCTCCGGGCCTTCGGTGCGGCGTTCGCCGAGATCGTCGTCCTGTGGCTGGCCATCGCGGCGACGATGGTGTGTTTCTTCCGCGCGGTGCCCGCCGCGGGGTGGCTGCTGGTGCCCTACCTCGCCTGGGTCGGCTTCGCGTCGGCGCTCAACTTCGCCATCTGGCGGCTCAACGCCTGAGGAGGGACACGCCGTGCGGGTCCTGATCACCGGCTCTCACGGCCTCATCGGCTCCGCCCTGGCCGACTCGCTCCGCGACACGGGGCACTCGACGACGCCCCTCGTCCGCTCCCAGGCCCGCCAGGGCGAGGTCCGCTGGGACCCCGCAGCGGGAGCCATCGACGCCGCAGGGCTCGAGAGGCACGACGCCGCGGTGCACCTGGCGGGCGAGAGCATCCTGGGACGCTGGACCGCGGCCAAGAAGGCCCGCATCCGCAGCAGCCGCGTGGACGGCACCCGCCTGCTGTGCCAGACGCTGGCGGGGCTCGAGCATCCCCCGGGGGCCGTGCTCGTGGCGTCCGCCACCGGCTACTACGGCGACCGGGGCTCCGAGGTGCTCACCGAGGAGAGCGAAGCGGGCCGTGGCTTCCTCGCCGAGGTCTGCCGCGCGTGGGAGGCCGCGGCGGAGCCGGCGCGTCGCCGGGGCATTCGCGTGGTCCACCTGCGCTTCGGCGTGGTCCTGAGCGCCCGGGGCGGGGCGCTCGCCGCGATGCTTCCGCCCTTCCGCCTGGGACTCGGCGGCGCCGTGGGAAGCGGCAGGCAGTACCTGAGCTGGATCGCCCTGGACGACGCGGTGGGAGCCATCCGCCACGCCCTGGTCCGCGAGACACTGAGCGGGGCGGTGAACGTGGTGTCGCCCCATCCGGTGACGAACCGCGAGCTGGCCAAGACCCTGGGCCGCGTGCTCCGCCGCCCCGCGGTGCTTCCCCTGCCCGCGTTCGTCCTTCGCCTGGTCTATGGGGAGATGGCCGACGCGACGCTCCTGAGCGGCGTCCGCGCCCGTCCCGCCCGGCTGGTGGAGACGGGCTACGCGTTCCGCCACCCTCGGCTCGAGGCTGCCCTGCGGTTCCTCCTGGGCCGGTCGTAGCGGCTCGGCTCGCTCACAGCCCCTCCATCCAGCGCCACATCTCCGCGGTCACCTTGTCCATCGAGCGGAGGAGCAGGAAGTGGTCCTCCTCGGGCAGCTCGACCAGGGTGCCCGGGCGGCGCAACTGGGCCAGCGACTGGTGGAGCTTGCGCGAGCACGCCGGCGGGCTCACCCGGTCCTTCGAGCCGTGGAGGAAGAGCACCGGGAGGGTCTTGATCTTGAAGGACTGCCAGGCCGCGGAGAAGCGGGAGCTGGCGATGGACACGAAGCCGCGAAAGGTCTGGGGCCGGGCGTCGAGCAGCGTCCAGCCCTCCGCCGCCCCGGCGGAGAAGCCCACCAGGTAGATCCGCTGCTCGTCGATGGAGCAGGCCTCCAGGGTGTCGTCGAGGGCCGCGCCGGCCAGCTCCACCGCCGCCTCCTCCCCCCATCGGCCCCGGTCGTAGGTGGGGCACACCACGACGAAGCCCCGGCGGTCGGCGAACTCGGCCCACAGGCGGGGGAAGAGCGCCAGGTTGCCCGCCTCCCCGTGGAGGAAAAGCAGGAGGGGCCAGCGCTTGTCCGAGGTATAGCCCAGGGGCAGGTAGCGGAAGAAATGCCCGCTCGCCGACGGGGCCAGGCCCACGGCGGCGACGTTGCCTAGGTGGGCCCAGGGCTCCTCGTCGCGCATCGCGCCATACTCATCGCGCAGCAGGCCGGTCACCTCCGCCATCCGCTCGGCGGGCAAGGCTCGTGCCAGCCGGGCCGCCTTGGCCGCCAGCAAAGCCAGGTCGGCCTCGGGCACCACGTTGCCCGCGCGCAGCACCACGCCCAGCGGCCCCGAGCGGAGGTAGCAGCTTTCCAGCCGCGTGGAATGGCGGCGAAAGTGACCCGCGATCTCCCGGCCCACGAAGGTGCCGCCGAAGCCCAGGAGCGCCAGGCCCAGGGCCATCAGGCCCACGTGCCGCCGCGAGGTCTTCACCGGCTTGGCCCACACCCGCACCACCAGGCCCAGGCCCGCCACCAGGGCGCATAGCCCGTGGAGGAAGAGGGTGACGGCGAACCACACCACGGCCGCCTCCACGACCACCGCCAGGGCCGCCACCACCTCTGCCAGGGCGGCGACCAGCCGCCGGAACAGCCCGATGCCCGATTCCTTCGCCATTCGATTCCCCAATCAACGACGCGGATCGAGAGAGCCCGCCGCAGCGTCGCCAGATTATACCCTCTCGGGCCGCAAAAGGCCACCTGGCGAATCCCTGACCCGCCCACGGCCCGCGCCGCTCGGCTTGGCGCACAGCACCCGGGCGTGCTAGAATTCCCCGGGGACCGCAGCCGCCGCACCATGGAGACCGAGATGAGATCCGCTGCCTGCCTCTTCTGCCTGTTCGCAGCCGCCCTGGCCGCCGCCGGGGAGCCGGCCAGCGCCCGCTACGCTCGCATCGTGGCGGCGGAGCCCGGGCTCGAGGCCTACTGGCGCTTCGAGGGCGGCCTGGCGGACGCCCAGGGCGCCCTGGACGGCGAGCCGAGGGGCGGCGAGCCGGCCTACACCGAGGGGCCGAGCGGCGGCCAGGCCCTGCGCCTGGCCGAAGGCCGCCTGGTGACCATGGGCGCCGCCCCGGCGCTCGACCTGGCGGAGACCACGGTGGAGCTTTGGTTCCGGCCCGAGTTCCCCGCCGAGGGGCGGGGCAACCCCTGCCTGGTGGCCAAGCGGGAGAGCAGCGCGGCCACGCGGTTCAGCTTCCACGTGTGGCGCGACTATTCCTGCCTGGCCTTCTGGAACGGCCGCCAGGTCTCCCGCTTCGCGCCCGCCGGCGAGCCGCTGCGCAAAGGCCAGTGGTACCACCTGGCCGCGGTATGCGCGGGCGGGAAGCTGCGGGTGTATCTCGACGCGCTGCCCTGCCGGCGGGTCAGCGGCTCGGGCTCCTTCGCCCTCGAGGCCAAGGAGCTGCCCCTCCTCGTCGGCGCCGCCGGTACCAAGGGGTTCGAGCCCTTCGAGGGCGCGGTCGACGAGCTGGCCGTCTACTCCCGCCCCCTCGCCGCCCAGGAGATCGAGGAGCATATGGACGCCATGGACGCCAAGAAGCGGATCACCGCCGAGGAGCTGGCCGCACGCCAGGAACAGGCCCGCCGCGAGCGGGAGCAGCGCCGCAAGCGCTGGCTCGCCGAGCGGATGAGCGACGACGTGCTCTTCGCACCGGGCCAGAAGCGGGTCTACCGCGCCGAGGCCCTGGAGGCCATCCGCCTGCCCGTGGGGGGCATCGGCACCGGCTCGGTGCACGTCGACGGCCGGGCGGCGTGGGCGGTGTGGCAGGTTTTCAACAACATGACTCAGGCCCATGTGCCCCACAGCTTCTTCGCCGTGCGGGTCGCCAGCGGCGACGGGGAGCCGGTGCTTCGCGCCCTCCAGAGCGAGGCGGTCGGCCCGTTCCCCGCCATCGAGGGCTTGAGCTTCCAGGGCGAGTATCCCTTCGGCTGGTTCCAGTTCGAGGACCCCGCCCTGCCCGTGCGGGTGAGCCTGGAGACCTTCAACCCGCTCGTCCCCCTCGACGTGCGCAGCTCGGCCATCCCCTGCGCCATCACCCGCGTGACCGTGGCGAACCCCGGGCCGGAGGTCGCCGAGGTCTCTGTGCTCGCCAGCCAGCAGAACGCCGTGGGCTTCACCGGCGAGGGAGCCATCGAGGGCCGCCGCTTCCCCGGCTACGGGGGCAACCGCAATCGCGTCCGCCGCGCCCTCGGCGCCACGTTCCTGGACATGGCCGGCGGCTCGGCGGGGAGCATGACCCTGGCCGCCCTCGATGAGGGAGCGAGCGCCTCGGCCCGGTGGGCGAGCCTCGAGGAGCTGGCCGCCGACTTCCGCGACGGTGCCCTGGGGGGCCCCCAGGACGCCGGGCCCACGCCCGAGGGCAGGAGCCTCGACGGCGCCCTGGCCGCCGGGTTCACCCTCCAGCCGGGGGCCAGCCGCACGGTGTCGTTCGCGCTCGCCTGGCATTTCCCCCAGGGCCGCCACGGCAAGGGCGCGTGGGGCGGCGAGGGCAACATGTACGCCAACTGGTGGCCCGACGCCGCCGCCGTGGCCGACGAAGTGGTGGGGCGCTTCGACGAGCTGGGCCGCCTCACCCGCCTCTACCACGACACCTTCTACGCCAGCAACCTGCCCCACTGGCTGCTCGACCGCATCGCCTCCCAGGTGGTGGTGCTCCGCTGCCCCACCACCTTCTGGACCCGCGACGGCTACTTCGGCGGCTGGGAGGGCTGCTCCCGCAACCAGGGCTGCTGCTACGGGAACTGCAATCACGTGTGGCACTACGCCCAGGCCCACGCCCGCCTGTTCCCCGCCATCGCACGCCGGATGCGCGAGCAGGAGCTTGCCCACCAGGCCGACGACGGCGCCGTGCCCCATCGTCAGCCCAGCTCCCACCCCGCCTTCGACGGCCAGTGCGGCACCATCCTGGGCGCCTACCGCGAGCACCTCGTGTCGCCCGACGGCGCCTGGCTCGCTCGACACTGGCCCCGCGTGAAGAAGGCCACCGACTACCTCGTGACCCGCTGGGACGCCGACCACGACGGGGTGCTGGCGGGACCGCAGTGGAACACCCTGGACGGCAACCTGGGCGGGAGCACGTCGTGGCTGGGCACCCTCTACCTCGCCGCCCTGGCTGCCGCCGAACAGATGGCCCGCCTCCAGGGCGACGACGACGCCGCCGACCGCTACCGGGCCATCCGCCAGGCGGGGGGCCAGCGCCAGGACGAGACGCTCTTCAACGGCCACTACTACATCCAGATCCCCGACCCCGAGCCCCAGCAGGACTACGCCGACGGCTGCCACATCGACCAGCTCCTCGGCCAGTGGTGGGCGTGGCAGCTCGACCTGGGCACGTTCTACCCCCTCGACCACGTGCGGACGGCGCTGGGCTCGCTGTTCCGCCACAACTTCCGCACCGACTTCCGGGGCGTCCACCAGGCTCCCCGCAAGTTCGTGGACGAGGCGGACGCGGGGATGCAGATGATCACCTGGCCGCGGGGCGAGCGCCCGCCCCACCACATGCGCTACGCCGACGAGGTGATGTCGGGCTTCGAATACTCCGCCGCGGCCACCATGGTCTACGCGGGGCTGATGCGAAGGGGTTTCGTGGTGCTCCGCGCCGCGGCGGAGCGCTACGACGGCCGCCTGCGCACGGGGCTGGCGGGCGCCGCGTGGGGCTACAGCGGCAACCCCTTCGGCGACGACGAGTGCGGGAAGTTCTACGCCCGCCCCATGAGCATCTGGTCGGTGCTCCTGGCCTGCCAGGGCTACGTCGCCGACGGCCCGGCGGGCCTCATCGGCTTCCGCCCCGCCTGGAAGCCCGACGACCACGCCTCGTTCTTCACCGCCGCCGAGGGCTGGGGCCTCTTCCGCCAGACGCGCACGCCCGACGGCCAGACGGACATCCTCGAGGTCCGCTACGGCAGGCTGCGGCCCAGGACCCTGGTCTTCGAGCTGCCCGAGGACGCGGAGCCCCAGGCGGTGTCCGTGACGGTGGGCCAGCGACAGCTCGCGGCGGCGCACAGCCGCGAGGGCCGCCAGCTCACCATCACCCTCGAGGCCAGAACCACCGTGCCCCAGGGGCAAACGCTCGCCGTGACCGCCCGCTGGTGAGGGAGCGAGAGGACGCCGATGAGCCGCGTGGCCCTCGTTCGCTGCCAGGACTACGATCGCCGGCGAGTGCTCGAGGCCTGCCGGCGGGCCCTCGACCTGCTCGGCGGCATCGGCCAGCTCGTGTGGCCCGGCCAGCGGGTGCTGGTCAAGCCCAACCTCCTGGCCGCGGCGCCGCCCGAGCGGGCGGTGACCACCCATCCCGAGGTGGTGCGCGCCCTGGTCGCCCTCCTGCGGGAGGCGGGAGCCGAGGTCTGGGTGGGCGACTCGCCGGGCGGGGTGGAGTGGAACATCACGGACCGCGCCCTGGAGGTCAGCGGCATCGGGCCAGCCGCCCGGGAGGCGGGGGCGGAGGTCCAGGACTTCGAGGGCGGAGGCCGCCACTTCGCCGATCTGCCCGACGGGGCCATCCTCCGCCGCTTCGCCATCGCCCGCGCGGCCCGCGAGGCCGACCTGGTGGTCTCCCTGGCCAAGCTCAAGACCCACGGCCAGGCCCTCTACACGGGGGCGGTGAAGAACATGCTGGGCTGCGTGCCCGGCGGCGGCAAGCTGCGGGTCCACCAGCTCGCCACCAAGAGCCACCAGCTGGCCGCCGCCCTGCTCGATATCTACGCCGTGGTGCGGCCCGGCCTGGCCCTCATCGACGGCATCCTCGCCATGGAGGGCAACGGGCCGAACCTCGGCGACCCCCGCCACCTGGGCCTCCTGGTGGCCAGCACCGACGGGGTGGCCGCCGACGCCGTGGCCTCCCACCTGGTCGGCTACCCGGCCCGCAGCATCCACATCCTCGGCCAGGCCGAGCAGCGGGGCCTCGGCGTGGGCAGCATCGAGCGTATCGAGGTGGTGGGCGAGCCGCTGGAGGCCTGCCGCGTGCCCGACTTCGCCCGGGCCTCCAACCTCTTCTACGAGCTCATCCCCGCCTGGCTGGCCCGCCTGGTGGGCGGGGCCGTGCGGGTGGAGCCGCAGATCGTCCAGTCCGAGTGCCGCCGATGCGGGCTGTGCCAGCGCAGCTGTCCCGCGCAGGCCATCGCCGGCGGCGACGGGGAGCCGCTGGTCATCGACCGCGGGGCCTGCATCCGCTGCTTCTGCTGCCACGAGCTGTGCCCCCACGGGGCCGTGGCGCTCCGCCGCTCCCTGCTGGTGCGGCTCTACGACTGGGTGACGCGCCGCCGGCGGAAGGCGCGTGAGCCTCGGGAGGACGAGCCGTGAGCGAGCCGACCGCGGCCCTCTTCGAGATCTTCTCGGGCATCCAGGGCGAAGGGCTGATGGTGGGGGTACGCCAGGTGTTCGTGCGCCTGTGCGGCTGCAACCGCCACTGCCGCTTCTGCGACACTCCCGAGGCCCGCCGGCCCGCGGCGGCGTGCGCCATCGAGCGGGAGGCCGGCTCCCGCCGCTTCGACCAGGTGCCCAACCCCCTGTCGGTCGACCGGGCGCTGGAGGCGGTGGCCCGCCTCCAGCCGCGCCTCGGCCTCCACCGCTGGGCGAGCCTCACGGGCGGGGAGCCGCTGCTCCATCCCGACTTCCTCGCGGCCCTCTGCCCCCGCCTCCACGAGGCCGGCCTGGGCACCTACCTGGAGACCAACGCCACCCTGCCCGAGGCCCTGGAGCGCGTGGCCGGATGGCTCGACCACGTGGCCATGGACGTCAAGCTTCGCTCGGCCACCGGCGAGCCCACGCCGTGGGAGGCCCATCGCCGCTTCCTGGGGCTCGCCGCGCGGCGCGACGCCCAGGTCAAGCTCGTGGCCACCGCCCAGACCACGGAGGCGGAGCTGGCGCGCGTGGCCGACCTGGTGGCGGGCGTCGACCCCGCCATCCCCGTCGTGCTCCAGCCCGTGACGCCCCGCGGGGGCAGCGTCGCACGCCCCTCCCCGGAGGCCGTGCTGGGGATGCAGGAGGTGCTGGGGCGGCGCCTCCGCGACGTCCGCGTGATCCCCCAGGTGCACCGCCTGATGGACCAGAAGTGAGGGCCGTTGCGATGAGCATGTCCCTGCGCTACGCCGCCATCCCCTCGCCCCTGGGCCGGCTCTACGCCGCCTTCGGCCCGCGGGGCCTCGTCCGGCTGGTCTTCGGACGCCGGCTCCCGGAAGGCGCGTTCCTCGAGATGCTGGGCGGGGACGCCGGGCGCGCCAGCGCCCGCACGGACCCCGCGGTGCGCCAGCTCGCCGACGAGCTGGCCCGCTACTTCCGCGGCGAGCCCGACCCCTTCGCCACCCCGCTCGACCTCCGCGCGGGCACGCCCTTCCAGCAGCGGGTATGGCGGGCTCTGCGCCGCATCCCCTTCGGCGAGGCCCGCAGCTACGGCGCCGTGGCCCGCAGCGTGGGCTCGCCCCGCGGGGCCCGGGCGGTGGGCCAGGCCGCGGGCTCGAACCCCGCGGTGATCGTGGTGCCCTGCCACCGGGTGGTCCGCGCCTCGGGCGCCCTGGGCGGCTTCGGCTCCGGCCTGGACCTCAAGCGCCGTCTCCTGCGCCACGAGCGGGAGCACGCCCCTTCCCAGGGGCCGCAGGCGGCCAGAGGGACGTAGATGCGCCGCACGGGGTGTTGCCGAACGGCAACATGCCTAACTCGTTGGGGCGACGAGCGATAGGCCGATCACGGCGAAGGCATGTTGCCGATCGGCATCATGCCCCACTCCCCGGCCCCGGCGCCAGCCCCGACGAAGCTCCCCGACGAACCGACGCATGTGCTTACCCGTAAGAGATTAACGGCCCAGGAGCCGCGCCCGCGCGGGGCGCGGCCCGGGCGGCATGGGAATTGCACCCAATGTATCCGATTGGCCCTACCCTTGTGGAGGGGGACCCATGCGTTTCCACGCGCGACTCGTGGCGGCCTTGGCCGTAGCGGCGCTGGCCGCGCCCCTGGGCGCCGCACCCTACACCGTGCCGCTGGACGCCGAGGTGACGGGCACCGCCGACCTGGTGAGCGGCAGCCCCGCAGGCCACTGGTCCACGCCCCCAGCCCCCGCCTCCACCGTGCACATCAACAACTTCCTGGGCGCCAACCGTTTCACCGGCGCCGGCTACAACGGCGCCGCCTCCGTGCTGGCCAACGCCGAGGCGGGCCATATCTGGGCGGGCCACGAGACCCTCGGCCACCTGGCCGTGACCCAGAACCTCAACCCCGCCGACCCACAGGCCGGGCCCCAGACGGGCGAGGTGGACCGCCACGCCACCTGGGTGGGCATGCACCTGGGGGGCCGCAACGGCGGCCGGGTGCAGGGCAACTGGCAGACGGGCATCGCCCCCGGCGCCACCCTGTGGTCGGGGGCCATCGCCACCTCGTGGGTGGCTCCCGCTTACTCCGGGACGTTCCAGGCCAACACCACGACCTTCCTCGACCCCTACGTGGCCTTCTTCCAGGGCGGGGTGGGCGGCCAGACAGCGGACGCGGTGAACAGCAGCTGGGGCTTCGACGACAGCGGCCGCGTGGTGGAGGCCGGCGGCCACTCCTGGCAGATGGCCACCGACGCCCTGAGCAACTCCAACCCCCTGACCACCTTCGTGGCCTCGGCGGGCAACGAGGGCGACCCGCCCAACACCGTGCACGGCTGCGCCGCGGGCTACAACGTCATCGCCGTCGCCGCCCTCACCAGCGACACCTCGGCCCCGCCCTACGACTTCGTGGCCCCCTTCAGCAGCCGCTCGCCCAACGACTACTGGGACCCCGTCAATGGCTTCGTCTACGAGGTGCGCGCCGCGGTGGACATCGCGGCCCCGGGCACGGACCTCACCGCGGCCTACTACGGGGGCGCCACGGGCGGCAACTCCCCGCTCATCGGAGGCCCCGCGGGGCCGGCCGGGGGCGCCAACTGGTACACCGGCCAGCTCCGCGGCACCAGTTTCTCCGCTCCCATCGTGGCCGGGGGAGTCGCCCTGGTGGACGACGCCGCCCGCGCCGTCTTCCCCGCCAACGCCAACGCGCGGGACGCTCGCGTGGTCAAGGCCGTGCTCCAGAACGCCGCGGCGAAGGACGCCTTCTGGGACAACGGCCAGCAGGTGCTGCCCGGCGGCATCATCGCCACCAGCCAGTCGCTGGACTGGGAGACCGGGGCAGGGAGGATGGACCTCGACCGCACCTTCGACCAGTACCTCCCGCCGGCCAGCGGCGGGGCCGCGGGCACCACCGACGTGCCCGGGCTCTTCGGCGGCGGCTCCGCCAACGTCGAGCCCGTGGGCTGGGACTACGCCATGGTGGGCGGGGGCGCCGCAGGCCCCAACGACTACTACATCACTAAGCCCCTCCTCGACGACACCGACTTCCGGGCCTCGCTCACCTGGTTCCGCGACCGCATCCTCGACGTCGACCAGCAGCAGGCCACCGACGTGAGCATGGACGACCTGAACCTGGAGATCTGGTCGGTCCTGGGCGGCGCCCCGGCCAACCTGGTGGCCACGTCCAACAGCGTCTACAACAACGTCGAGCACCTGGCCTTCGACCTCCCCGCCACCGGCGACTACATGGTCCGCGTGGTGTGGGCTGGCGAGGTCTTCGACGAGCTCGGCGACGCCCAGCAGGAGTACTACGGCCTCGCCTGGTGGGGCACCCAGGTGCCCGAGCCCGCCACCGCCGCTGTCCTGGGCCTCGGGCTCGCCGCCCTGGCCCGCAGGAGGCGCCGCCGCCGCTGAGCGGGTCTTCACCTCGACACGCCAACTTCCGGCGGGGAGCCGTCGCCCGGCTCCCCGCCGCGCGCCCAGGCCCGACCCGCGGTTGACGTGCGGGCCGGCAGCGCTATGATCCGTCCACAGAAGGTCCTGAGCGACCCCCAGAGACGAGGAGAAAGGCGATGGCCACGAGCCCATCTCGCAGGCAGTTCCTCCGCCGCGGGCTGGCCGCGACCGCGGCGGCCACCCTGGGCACCGCGCCGCGGGCCGCCCCGGCCGCCGAGCCCCCGACGCCGAAGCCCTCGGCCAAGGGCATCCACCTGGGCCTGGTGACCTACATGGTGGGGGCCCGGATGGACCTCCCCACGCTGCTCCGCACCTGCGAGCAAAGCGGCATGGAGGGCGTCGAGCTGCGCTCGACCCACAGGCACGGGGTGGAGCCGCGCATCGACGCCGAGGCCCGGGCCGCGGTCCGCCAGGCCTTCGCCCAGACCGAGGTGCGGCTGGTGGGCCTGGGCTCGGCGTGCGAGTACCACTCGCCCAAGCCCGAGGTGGTGCGCCGCAACGTCGAGCAGACCCAGCGCTTCGTCCAGCTCGCCGCCGACGTGGGGGCGTGGGGGGTCAAGGTGCGGCCCAACGGCCTGCCCCGCGGCGTGCCCGAGGAGACCACGCTGCGCCAGATCGCCGAGGCCCTCCGCGAGTGCGGCGAGGCCGCCGCCGAGAAGGGCATCGTGCTCTTCGTCGAGTGCCACGGCAGCGGCACCGCCCATCCGCCCCGCATGGCCCGCATCATGGAGCTCTGCGACCACCCCTGGGTGGGGCTGTGCTGGAACTGCAACCGGGGCGTGGACTTCCACAAGGGCTCCATCCGCACCTACTTCGAGCAGTGCAAGCCCTGGGTGCGCCACGTCCACATCCACGACCTCGCCGGCCGCTACCCCTACGACGAGCTCTTCGCCCTGCTCAAGGGGATGGACTTCGACGGCTTCACCATGCTGGAGACCCACACCAAGGAGGACCCCACGGACTTCCTCCGCAAGCAGCGGGCGCTGTGGGAGAAGCTGGTGGGCTGAGCCCCGGGCCGCCGGGCGGCTACCGCCGCTCCTGCGGGGGCCGGTCGAAGGGAAGCTCGGGGTCCTCGGGCCGCAGCCTGTGCACCTGCCAGCGGTCCGGCTCGATGATGTGGACGACCCGCCAGCCGCGGCGGGCCAGGACGTCGGCGATGAAGCGGCGGTGGCAGCGGAAGAAGAGCTTCTCGGCGCACATCACGGCCGTGGGGGCCTGGGAGGCGAGGGCCTCGAGCCGCGAGAGGGCGGCGGCGAAGGCCCCCGTGCCCATGTACGCCCGGTAGCCGCCCTTGCGAAAGCCGCCCAGCTCCTCTCCCATCCACAGATAGCGGATGCCGGCCCGGGGCAACGCGGCCCCCAGCTCGGGGCGGTCGAACTGGGGGTTCTTGCGGGAGCGTGGGAAGCGGCGGACGTCGATCAGGCAGCGGATGCCGTGGGCCGCGAGCAGCTCGGCCAGGGCCTGGCGCGAGCGGGTGGAATGGCCGACGGTCCAGATGGCGGGCGGCTGTGGGGGCTGGGGCACGCTACGTGCGCTGCCTGCCTCGCTTCCTGCGGACGTAGGTCTTGAGCTCCTCGACGTTTCCGGCGAGCTTCTCGATGGCCCGGGCGTACTGGTCCATGAGCTGGGTATCGCGGACGTAGTGGTTTCCGAGGAGGATGATCTCGCCCCTGCGGCACAGGCGTTCGGCCACCGGCCAGCTGCCCTGGGAGTAGTCGGGCAGGCGGCTGGCGTGGCGACAGGTCCAGGGACAGCCGCGCCGGCCGTAGAAGAAGAGGTCGCGGAAGCGCCTGCGCAGCGGGATGGGCCTGCCCACGTAGGTGCCCACGCTCATTCCCTCGGCGTGCAGGGCCTCGCGGATGGCCCAGCGGGGCAGGCGGGCCAGCTCGGGATGCACCACCTTGAGGGCCACCATGTGGTAGCCGTGGACGACGCCCTTGTGGTGGCCCATGTAGTCGGCCCCGTGGGGCTCGGCGATGCCCCCCACGCGCTTGAAGAGCTGAGCGAAGTTGCGGCCCTTCTGCTCGGTCCAGCCCTTGAGCTTGCCCAGTTGGGCGTCGGCGATGGCCGCGGCCAGGGGGTGGGGGCGGAAGCTGAAGCCCAGGCTGTCGATGTAGGCTCGCAGCTCGGAGCCCTTCAGCTCCTGGCGCTGGCGCACCGGGTGGGCGCCGAAGGCGAGGGCCCGCTGGTAGAGCTTTCGGCGGTTGGTGATGAGGATGCCGCCCTCGCCGCCCGTGAGGTTCTTGGAGGCCTGGAGGCTGAACGCCCCGGCGTCGCTCCACGTGCCCACCAGCTTGCTGCGGTACTGCGCCCCGGCGGCCTGGGAGCAGTCCTCGACCACGGCCAGGCCGTGCTTTCGCGCGATCTTGCCGATGGGCCCCATGTCGGCGGGCATCCCGTAGATGTGGACGGGCAGGATGGCCCGGGTGCGCTCGGTCACCCGCTCCTCGAGCTTCTCCGGGTCGAGGCACAGGGTGTCGGGATCGATGTCGGCGAAGACGGGCACGGCGTTGTGGTGGAGGATGGCGCCCACCGTGGCCCCCCAGGTATAGGGGGTGGTGATCACCTCGTCCCCCGGCTCCACCCCGCAGCCGGCCAGGGCCAGGTGGAGGGCCGCGGTGCCGCTGTTGACCATCAGGGCGTACTTGCGGCTGTGGTAGTTGGCGAAGCGGGCCTCGAAGCGCCCGGGCACGCCGTCGACCAGGGGGCTCAGCGACTCCTTGCGCAGGGCCTCGGTGACGGCCTTGACCACGTTGTCGTCGATGTGGGGCCACGGCGGCAGCCGTCGGGTCACGGTCTTGCGGCCTCCCAGCAGGGCCAGCTTGGCGCTGGCCGAGCGGCCGCTCTTCGCCCGCCCGGGGCGCCTTTTGCCTCGGGCCGCCTTGGTCTTGGCCACGGCATCCCTCCAAAGGGGCGGTTGCCGGCCTGCTCGCCGGCGCGGTGCTTCGAGCGGGACTGTAGCATGGGAAGGCAGGGCGTGTCAAGCAGCGGGCATCGTGCGGATCTGCCCCATGGCCGTAAGTATCGCCATACCAGCATGATACATCCAAGCCAGGGCGTCCAGCGGTGGCGGCGCCGCCTCCTGAATACGCAATAGCTTGGCGCATATACACTTACGGTCGCGGAGGCGCCGCCCGAAGCGGCGCGGTGTTGACCCGGCCGCCCCGCAGGACTATAATCCACCGCCCAGGGGAGCCCTCTGCCAGCGAAAGGATACCGCCTTGGAGTACCGAACCTTAGGGGCCACCGGCCTGGACGTCTCCAGGCTGGGCTTCGGGTGCATCAAGTTCCGCCACTGCACCCAGGACGACGTGACGGCCGCGCTGCACCGGGCCCTGGACCTGGGCATCAATTTCTTCGACACCGCCCGCGGCTACGCCGACAGCGAGGAGAAGCTGGGCCGGGCCATCGGCTCTCGCCGGGACGACTACGTGCTGGCCACCAAGAGCACGGCCCGCCACGCAGCGGGCATCCTCGACGAGCTGGAGACCAGCCTGCGCAACCTCCGCACCGAGGCCGTCGACCTGTTCTTCCTCCATACCGTGAGCGACCCCGAGACCTACCGCGAGGTCACCGCCGAGGGCGGGGCCCTCGAGGGCGCCCGCAAGGCCAGGGAACAGGGCAAGGCCCGCCACATCGCCATCTCCATCCACCGCGACCTCGAGACCATGCGCCAGGCCATCGCCAGCGGCGACTACGCGGCGCTGATGGCCGCCTACTCCGTGCTCGACCCCGAGGGCGCCGGCGAGCTCCTGCCCGTCGCCCAGGAGGCGGGGATGGGCACCGTGGTGATGAAGCCGCTAAGCGGCGGCCAGCTCGCCAGCCCCCCGCGGCCCGACGGCACGCCCCTCTCGCCCGACCCCGTGGTCGAGGGGGCACTGCGATGGGTCATCGCCCACCCCAGCGTCACCTCCGTCATCCCCGGGATGGTCTCCGCCCAGCAGGTGGAGGACAACGTGGCCGCGGTGGAGAAAGGCCCGTTGGCCGAGGGCGAGCGCCAGGAGGTCATCGACGCCGTCGCCTCCCTCCGCAAGTCCTACCGATACGGCCAGCAGTGCCTGCGCTGCGGCTATTGCCAGCCCTGCCCCGAGGGAATCGACATCCCCGCCGTCTTCCAGGCCGCGGCCATGGCCAGGGACTATCCCGACGAGCTCAAGCACATGGGACGCGAGCTCTACGAGGCCCAGGACCACACCGCCGACGACTGCACCGAGTGCCGCGAGTGCGTGGAGAAGTGTCCCGCGGGCATCGACATCCCGAAGCGCCTCCGCGAGGTGGCAGAGCTGCTCGGCCGCTGAGCTCCCGGCGGCCCGCCCCGCGTGCAGTAGACCTCCGTGAGCCCGTCCGCCGACAGCCACACCCTGGGGAACGTGGCGCGCACCCACGCCGCCGCCCGTTCCCGCTCCGGGGTGTGGAGCACCTGGCGGGTGTAGGGCGAGTGGTCGAGGATCACGTAGGCCACCTCGCCGCGCTCGATCCACCGCCGCCCCTCGGCGTCGAGCCAGTGGTGCGGGGCCGGGCGACCGGTCAGCCGCTCGACCACCGGGCGCCAGTAGTTGGTGAGCACCAGGTCGTCGGGCCGGGTGTGCCGGGCCACGAACTCGCAGGCCCGCTCGAGCCCCGGCCGCGGCCGCCAGGGCAGTGCCGCGACTGCCGCCGAGGAGCCCAGCAGCGCCGCCACCAGCACCACGTTCGCCGCCCGCGCCAGGCGCCACCGCCGGCCCGCCCGCTCCTCGACCGCATCCACCAGGTAGCCGACGAAAAGGCACATCGCGGGCAAGGCCAGCCCCAGGTAGCGCACCTCCCGCACCGCCGCCAGCGGCAGGGCCAGCAGCACGCCGTAGAACGCCGCCACGTCCCACCGCCGACGCCAGGTGGCCAGGAACACCCCCAGCCCCAGCAGGCCCACCAGCCCCTGGGCGAGAGCCAGCCACGGATAGGGCAGGCTGAACAGCGTGCCCCCGCCCCGCTCGCCCCCCAGGAACGCCACCGCGTGGACCACCAGCGAGCGAACCAGGTAGAGGTGCACAGAATCGCGAGGACGCCAGAAAAACCACGGCGAGAGCACCAGGAACGTCGCCACCCCCACGCCCAGAGCCACCGCCAGGCGCCGAAGCGGGGGGCCATCGCCGGCGGCCCGCAGCCAGCACCAGTGCACCACCACCAGGCCCCCCAGCAGCACCCCATACTGCTTGCAGGCCGCCGTCAGGCCCAGCGACACCGCGAAAACCCACAGGTGCACGCCCCGGCGCTGCCGCAGGTACCGCACGTAGGCCCACAGGCACACCAGCAGGAACACCAGCGCCGGGGTGCTCAGCATGGCCAGAGTCGAGTCGTAGAGGGCCAGCGGCGAGAGGGCGAAGAGCAAGGCCCCCACCCACAGCCCCGGCCCCCGCAGGTAGAGCCGGGCGAAGGCCCAGAAGGCGGCCACCGCGCCTACCCCGAACGCCGCCACCGTGGCACGCAGGCCGAGCAGCGAGACGCCGAAGAGCCGGTAAACCACCGCCCCCGCGTAGAGCGGCACGGGGGGCAGAGCGTGCAGCCCGTCGGCATAAGCCGTCGGCTCGTAGCGGGGGTACCAGCAGCCGCGCGCGAAGTTCTCGGCCACGCGGACGTGGACCAGCTCGTCGGGCTCGTTGACGTTGAAGGTGTCGGTGAGCCAGTGGAGGCGCGCCGCGGCCGCGACGGCCAGGACGGCGGCGAGGGCCAGGGCGCGACGGGAACTCAAGGCGGGCCGCTCCGCAAGCGGGGGTTCGCGGCATGGGACGCCCCGAGGGGCGTCCCGAGCATAGCCGCTGGCCGCTGCCCCGTCAATCCGCTGGGCAGGCATCGAGCTTGCGCCGGCCGGGAGCCGCTGCTAGAATGATCGACCGTCGCAAGTTGCCCTCGCTTCACGTCCTGGCCCGCCAGGAGACCGCCATGGAAGACGAACAGGCCGCCGCGGCAGCGGCCGCTACCCCCTCCGCGACGGGCTCCACCGCGGATGGGGCGACCGCGGCGAAGCCGCCGCCCAGGCGCCCCTGCCCGTTCTGCCTGGAGCTCATTCGCCAGAACGCCCGCAAGTGCCCCCACTGCCAGGAGGTCCTGGACCCCGTGCTGGCGGCGGCCAAGCAGCCGCCGCGCACCTCGCGCCTGGCCGTGGCCTCGCTGGTGCTGGGCCTGCTCAGCCCCCTCTTCCTGTGCCTGCCCGGCCCGGCGGCCGTGGTGATGGGCGTGGTGGCCCTGGTGACCACCCGCGGACCGGGCACGCGGGGCAGAGGCCTGGCCGTGGCCGGCATCCTCCTCGGGCTGCTCTGGACCATCGTGCTCGTCGCCGCCGTGGGAGGGCTGGCCGTGGGACTGCGCGAGGGCTGGCGGATCCCCGGAGGCATGGAGCTCGAGCCCGCCTTCTAGGGGACGGGGCTTGCCATGGTGGACGTGGTCGCGCTCGGGGAGCTGCTGATCGACTTCGTGTCCACCCACAAGGGCCTGTCCCTGGCCGAGAGCCCGGGCTTCGCCAAGAAAGCGGGCGGAGCCCCCGCCAACGTGGCCGTGGGGCTGGCCAAGCTGGGGCTCCGCAGCGGCTTCGTGGGCAAGGTGGGCAACGACGCCTTCGGGGCCTTCCTCCGCGATACCCTCAGCGCCCAGGGCGTCGACGTCGCCCGCCTGGCCATGACCAGCGAAGCACGAACCACCCTCGCCTTCGTCGCCCTCAAGCCCGACGGCAGCCCCGACTTCGCCTTCTACCGCGGCGCCGACGCGCTCCTGGGCAAGGACGACATCGACGAGGCCTATCACCGGGAGGCCCGGGCCTTCCACTTCGGCTCCATCAGCCTCGCCAGCCCCGAGGCCAAGGCCGCGACCCTGAAGGCCCTGGACATCGCCCGCGAGGCCGACCAGCTCGTCTCCTACGACCCCAACTACCGCCCCGCGCTGTGGCCCTCGCCCGGGGCCGCTCGCCGCGAGATCCTCGCGGCCTTCGAGCACGCCCACGTGGCCAAGGTCAGCGACGAGGAATGGGAGTTCATCACCGGCACCGCGGACCTCGAGGCCGGCTCGCACGTGGTCCTCGACCGGGGGGTGAAGCTGCTCGTGGTCTCGCGGGGGGCCAGGGGCTGCTTCTTCACCACGGGGTCGGATAGCGGCGCCCTGCCCGGCTACCAGGTGGAGGTCGCCGAGACCACGGGGGCCGGCGACGGCTTCGTGGCCGCTCTCCTGGCCAGCCTGCTCGCCGCGGTCGACGGCCCCGCCGACCTGGCCCGCCTGCCCCGCGCCAGCCT
The DNA here is from genome assembly GCA_046538415.1 of Candidatus Brocadiia bacterium. Lineage (GTDB taxonomy): Bacteria > Planctomycetota > PUPC01 > DSUN01 > DSUN01 > JBKHIY01. The sequence goes on from JBKHIY010000014.1 coordinate 56,311, forward strand.
GGCCGAGGCCTGCGACTTCGCCAACGCCGTGGGCGCCCTCACCGCCACCCGCGTGGGCGCCATCCCCGCGCTGCCGACCCGCGACGAGGCCCTCCGCTTCTGGCACCGCCACCGAGGCTGAGCCCGCAGCCCACCCGACCCCACGCTCCGGCCTGATGACCAGCGGGAGCCGCGAGCGGACCGGCCACCCGGCGCGCTCCTCTCTACCCCTACAAACCGAAGCCCCCCCTCCCATGCGCGGTGAAAAATTGTAAAAGTGGCGAAAAAAAACGGGCCGAGCGACCTAGGCGTCGTAATGACCGCGCCTACCGGCGCTCAGAAACTTTCGCGAGACCCCTTAGCCCAGCTCCACCGGCGCCCCGGTGCGAATGGATTCCTTGACCGCCAGGCAGATGCGCACCGCCTCCCGGCCCGCGACGCCGTCGGCCCGGGGCCTGGCGCCGGTGGTCGCGCAGTGGACGAAATGCTCCATCTCCTCGGGGAAGCCGCCGCGGTAGGGGGCCTCGGCCTGCTCGGTGGTCACCTCCCCGGGATTCTCGCGATAGCAGTAGCGGAGCTGGTCGGCGCGGTCGAAGCCGCCCTGGAGCTCGAAGACCATTCGCGGCGTGGCCAGCAGCACCTCCTCGCGGGCCATGGGCCACTCGCAGCCGTAGCCGATGCCCAGGACGGCCACGCCCCCGGAGGCGAACCGCAAGGTCGCGGCCGCGGCGTCGGGCACGGGCGCCCGCTCGGCCATGAACAGCGTGCCCCCCTCGGCGTTCACCCGCACCACGTCGCCCATCAGGAAGCGGAGGACATCGACCATGTGGACGGAGTTCTCGAGCAGCGGCCCGCCGCCGTCCTCCTCGTCCCAGAACCAGTCGTGGGTCACGCGGCCGAGGGCGAAGCGGGCGCAGGCCCACAGGGGGGCCTCCGTCCGCTCGCACAGGCGCTTGATGGTCAGGTAGTGGGGTGCGAAGCGCTTCTTGAGGGCGATCATCAGCGTCACCCCCGCCTTCTGGCAGGCGTCGATCATCCGCTGGCAATCGGCCACGGAGGGGGCCATGGGCTTCTCGCACAGGACGTGGAGGCCGCGGGCCGCGGCCTGCTCGGCCATGGGGGCGTGGAGGCGCGGCGGGGTGCACAGGCTCACCGCATCGAGCCGCTCGCCCTCGAGCAGCGCGTCGTAGGAGGTGTAGGCCTCGACTCCGTGCTTCTCGGCCTGCTCGGCCGCCTTGGCCTGGTCGACGTCGCAGACGGCGACGAGCTGGGCGCCGGGGGTTTCGCGGAGGAGCTCGGCGTGGGTCTTGCCCACGCCCAGTCCCACGACGGCGATGCGGAGGGCCATGGGCCATGCTCCTGGGGTTCACGGGATGTCGGCGGGGGCCTCGAGCCAGCTCACGTCGTCGAAGGAGACCTCGACGACGTTGTGGCCGAGGACCACTTGGAGGCGTTGCTTGCTCTTGTTGACGGACCGCACGCGACAGGTCTCGCCGAAGGGCACGACGTAGACGTAGTCGTCGCGCTTGAGCCCTCTGGCGAACTCCTGGCGCTTGGTGGCCAGGGGGGTGTGCTGAACGGCGGCCTCGAGTTCGGCCTCGGCCTCCCTCGCCCGGTCGGCGAAGGGCGCGGGGGCGTTGCGGAGCTTTCGCAAGGCGCCGAGCACGCGGTCGCGCACCGCTCGGAGCTGTCGGTGGATCTCCTGTTCGGCCTCGCGCCGGCTGGCGTGGGCCTTGGCCTTGGCCGCTCGCAGCTCGGCATTGGCCTGCTGGCGGAGGGCCTGGGCTTCCTTGCGGAGTCGGTGGGCGGCCTCGCGGTCGTCCTCGATGGCCTGTCGGGAGCGCTGGAGGTCGGCGATGATGTCGGCGTCGCGCCCCTTCCGCCGCTCCAGGATGCCGTTGGCCTCGCGGATGATGCCCTCGGGCAGGCCCAGGCGATGGGCGATGGACAGGGCATTGGAGTTGCCCGGCTGGCCGATGAGCAGTCGATAGGTGGGCTGGAGGGAGCGCTGGTCGAACTCGCAGGCGGCGTTGGCCGTGCCCGGGCGGCGGTAGGCGTAGGCCTTGAGGTCGCCGATGTGGGTGGTGACCACGGTCTTGGCCCGCTTCGAGCGCAGGAAGTCGAGCACCGCGGTGCCCAGGGCGGCGCCCTCCACGGGGTCGGTGCCCGCGCCCAGCTCGTCGAGCAGCACCAGGGTGTGGGCCGCGGCCCCGGCCAGGATATGGACGATGTGGGTCATATGGCTGGAGAAGGTGCTCAGGCTCTGCTCGATGCTCTGCTCGTCGCCGATGTCGGCCAGGACGTCGGCGTAGACGGGGAAGGTGGAGCCCGGCTCGGCGGGCACGTGGAGCCCGCTCTGGGCCATGAGGGCGAGGAGGCCGATGGTCTTCAGCGATACCGTCTTGCCCCCCGTGTTCGGCCCGGTGATCACCAGGAGGTCGAAGTCCTCGCCCAGCCGGTAGTCGATGGGCACCACGCGGCGCCCTTCCCCGTCGCCCTCCGCCCGCTCCAGCACGCGCACCAGGATGGGATGACGGGCCCGGCGGACGTCGAGGCGGCCGGCGTCGCTGATGACGGGCGCGGACATATCGAAGTCGATGCTGAACCGGGCCTTGGCGTAGGCGCCGTCGATGCGGGCCAGGGTGTCGAGGGTGGCCAGGACGGCCCCCCGCTGCTCGCGAATCGCGAGGGTGAGTTCCCAGAGCAGCCGCTCCACCTCGCGGCGCTCCTCGAACCGCAGGTCGTCCAGCTCGTTGGCCAGGACCACGAGCTGGCGGGGCTCGATGTACACCGTGGCCCCGGTCTGGGAGCGGTCGTGGATGATGCCATCGAGCTGGTGCTTGCACGCCGCCTTGACGGCGAGCACGTAGCGGTCGCGGCGGATGCCCACGGCCTCGGACTGGAGGAGGGGCCGCACGGCGGCCGACTGGGCGAGGGCATAGGCCTTCTGGCGCAGGCGCTCGGCGAGCGCGGCCATCTGGCGGCGCACGTCGGCCAGCCGGGGGCTGGCGTCGTCGGCCACCGTGGCGTCCTTGGCCACGACGGTCGCGACCAGCTCGCACAGGTCCCGGAAATCGTCCAGCCCGTGGCCCAGTGCCGCGAGGGCGGGGCACAGCTCTGCCTCCTCCTCGAACAGGCGCTTGAAGCTGCGGGCCGCCAGGAGGGTGTTCTTGATGTCCAGCAGGGCCTGGGGCTCGAGGGGGGCATGGGCTTCCGCGGTGGCGGCGACGGCGGGCCGCACGTCGGTCATTCCTCCCACGGGCAGGCGGCCCTTGCGACCCAGCAGCTCGCGCAGCTCGGTGGTCTCCTGGACGGCGGTGCGGATGGCGTCGGCGCGGCCCATGGGCTGGAGCCGCTCGATGGCGGCCCGGCCCAGCGAGCAGGCGGCGTAGCCGGCCAGCATGCTCTTGACCTTCTCGTATTCCAGGATGTCGAGGGAATGGCTGTCCATGAGCTGGGGTCGGCCTATCGGCTTCGCTGGCCGCGGGGGCTATTCATGGGACGCGGCGAGGCGGTCGCTCGCCCATCACGGCGGAGGCGGGTGAGCTCAACGCTCGGCGAGCTCCTCGATGGCCTCGCGGGCGGCCTTGGCGAAGGGGGTGCCGGGGTATTTCTCGACGACCTTTCGGTAGTGGGCGATGGCCTTCCGGCGCAGGCCGTTCAGGCGGTAGCTGCGTGCCAGGGCGAGCAGGCGACGGGCGTCCCTCTCGGCGCGCTGCTGGCGGATGGTCTCGGCGGCGGCGGGCCCGGCGTCGAGCTTCTGGCGGAGCTTTCGTGCGGCCTCCGCGGCGTCGGTGTCGGCGAGGTCGTCGAGGATGGTGTCGAGGGCCTCATCGGCGACGGCGAGCTGGCCTTTCTCGATGGCCTCCCGGGCGCGGGCGAGCAGCTTCTCCGCCCTGAACTGGCGATACGTCTCCCGGATGGCGGGGTGGTCGCGGAGGGCCTCCAGGCGGCGGCGCGCGACGCGAGCGGCGGGGGTATCGGGGTACTGGCGGAGGCATTCGCTGTAGGCCTTGATGGCGAAGCCGAGTCGGCCGATGCGCTCGAACTCCTGGCCCTCGCGCAGCTTTTCCCGGGCGCGGCCCTCGGCGCTATCGGCGTCCGGGCCTTTCTCCTCTGGGGGGGCTTTGCCGGCCATGCCTCCGAGGGCGGCATCGAGGGCTTTCATGGCGATGCGCAGGTCCTCGTAGTCCTCGGCGCTCTTCCCGCCGCGCTCGACTCGCTCGGCTACCTTCTCCATGTCCTCGGGCGGAGGTGCGGCGCCGGCCCGCTCGGCCACCTTGCGGACCTGGGGCAGGTACTGCTCGGGAGGCGCGTAGCGCTCGATCCTGTCCACCAGCCTGCCCTGGGCGTCGAAGAAGAGCACCTGGGGCACGGTGACCGCCGCCCCTGCGGGCTCGATGGCCTCCCGCACGGGGCGGGGCAGCGGACGGCCCCGGCGCTGGAAGTCCGCCAGGTCGAGCACCACCGGCTCGAAGTGCTCGGCCACGAGCCGGGCAATGGGGGGATGGGCGAGGGTCTCGGTGCGCAGCATCTCGCACACGTCGCGTCCCCGGGCATCCCTGGAGGGGGCCACGAGGACGACCATGGCCAGGCGGTCGCCCGCCCTGGCCGCCTCGAGGGTTTCCTGGAAGGTCGCGTGCCAGGCGGGCCGCTCGGCGGCGGAGGCGACGAGGGCGGCAAGGCACAGAATGGTCGTGGCGGCGGCTCTCATCGCTGCTCTCAGCCCCCGAAGACGGGCCATTCCGCGTATCGCATCTTCCATATCTCGCGTTCCTGGGGCAGGTCGTCGGGCATCACCCGGACGGCGGCTTGCTTCTCTCGGACGTTGTCCTTGCCGCCGAGATAGACGGCTGCGGGCTCGATCTTGCGGACGGCGGGGCTGGTGGCCGCGGGGGTGCGGTAGTGCATGGGGATGACCACCCGGGGATCGACGCTCTCCACCACCTGGTCGACCCTCTGGACGTCGAGGGTGTAGAAGCCGCCGATGGGCACCATGAGGATGTCCACGCGGCCCAGCTGCTCGACCGTCTCTTTGCTGAGCGCATGGCCCAGGTCGCCGAGGTGGCAGAGGCGAATGCCGTCGAGAGCGATCACGAACACCGTGTTGTCGCCGCGAGCGGAGTCGGCGGCCTCGCGGAAGTGCTTGGTGGGCACGCCGCGGATGGCCACGCCGCAGACCTCGTGGTCGCCCTCGCCGGCGCGTCCCACCAGGTGCTTGGGCTGGCCCTGGATGGCCTGGAGGTTGGCGTGGTCGAAGTGCTCGTGGCTGGCCAGCACGAGGTCGGCCTTGACCTGGGGCACCTGGTAGCCGAGCGAGTCGTCGAAGGGGTCGATGGCGATGGCCGGCCCGTCCTCGCCCTCCACCAGGAAGAAGGCGTGGCCGAAGTAGGTGATCTTCATGGAGCCTCTCGCTGAGCGATGTGTCTGCCCGAAGCCGGCGCATTGTAGCTCCCGGCACAGGGAGGAGTCAAGCCGGGCGAATG
>JBKHIY010000196.1:0-4361 GCA_046538415.1 Candidatus Brocadiia bacterium
GAGGGAGGGGAGGCCAGGCAACTGGCCTTCCCTACCCCTATCAAGGGGATGGGCCTTCGCGCCCGCGGCTTGACAGGCGGCGCGGCGCCTGCCTATGATCGCTCCGCGCGGGGGCTCGCGCTCTCGCCGTCCCGTGCCTGCCTGACGAGGAGAAGGTTGCGATGGAACGCACGCTGCTGCACCTGGCCGAGAGTCCCGTGCTCCTGCTCGCCCTGGCCCTGGCGCCGCTGGTGCTCGCCGCGGCGGCCGACGACGCGGAGGCGGGAGCGAACTACGACGAGTCGAAGGTGCCCGACTACACCCTGCCCGACCCCCTGGTGACGGCCGACGGGAAAAAGGTCACCGACGCCGAGACGTGGCGGGAGACGCGGCGGGCCGAAATCCTCGAGCTCTTCCGCACCCACGTCTACGGCAGGGCCCCCGGCCGCCCGGAGAGCATGACCTTCCACGTCTTCGACCGCGAGCCGGAGGCCCTGGGCGGCAAGGCCACCCGCAAGCAGGTCGAGGTGCGACTCAAGGGCACCGAGGACGGGCCGACCATGGACCTCCTGCTCTACCTGCCCAACGAGGCGAAACGCCCCGTGCCCGTCTTCGTGCTCCTCAACTTCTCCGGAAATCACTCCGTCCACCCCGACCCCGCCATCCGACTGCCCACCAGCTGGATGCGGGGAAAAGGCCCCGGCGTCGAGGACCACAAGGCCACCGACGCGGGACGGGGCCACAAGCGCTCCCGCTTCCCCGTCGACGACATCCTGGCCCGGGGCTACGCCCTGGCCACCGCCTACTACGGCGACATCGATCCCGACTACCACGACGGGTTCAAGAACGGCGTCCACGGGGCCTTCGACCGCTGGCCGCCGGACCAGCGGCCCGCCGACGCCTGGGGCGCCATCGGAGCCTGGGCCTGGGGCCTGGCACGGGCCATGGACTACTTCGAGACCGACGACGACGTGGACCACCGCCGCGTGGCCGTGCTCGGCCATTCGCGGCTGGGCAAGACCGCGCTGTGGGCGGGGGCCCGGGACCAGCGGTTCGCCATCGTGATCTCCAACGACTCTGGCTGCGGGGGTGCGGCGCTCAGCCGCCGGCGCTTCGGCGAGACCGTGGCCCGCATCAACTCCAGCTTCCCCCACTGGTTCTGCGCCAACTTCAAGCGCTACAACAACAACGAGGACGCGCTGCCGGTCGACCAGCACATGCTGGTGGCCCTCATCGCCCCCCGCCCGGCCTACGTGGCCAGCGCCCAGAAGGACCGGTGGGCGGACCCCCGCGGGGAGTTCCTCGCCGTCAAGCACGCCAGCCCCGTCTACCGCCTGCTGGGCACCGAGGGGCTGCCCGCCGAGGAGATGCCCGAGGTCGACCAGCCGGTCCACGGCACCCTCGGCTACCACATCCGAAGCGGGGGACACGACCTCACCCGCTACGACTGGCAGCAGTACATGACCTTCGCCGACAAGCACTTCGGCAGGAAGTAACCGCCCCCCGGGCGGGGCCGGGGGCTGTTGGGAGCCGGGATAGGGCGGATAGGTCGTATAGGACGGAGCGGAGGGGTGGGCGCGCTACCTGGCGGGGGCTCGGAGCTCGTACCAGTGGGTGCCCTGGCCCGCGGGCAGGGCGAGGGCGTAGGCCCCGTCGGCCCGGCGGGGCGCGACGGGGGGCAGGTCGGAGCCGTCGGGGGCCTTGGGCACCAGCTCCATATCGTCAATCTCCGATTTCACCTCGAGCGTGCCGCGCACCGGCTCGGAGAGGAAGGGCATCCGCCCCTCGGGGGCCACGGCCCGGGCCACGGTGGTGACCAGCAGGCGGCGGGAGGCGGCGAGGGGCCGGCCGTCCAGGCTGGTGACCGCCACCACGGCCTTCGGCGTGGCGATGCGGAACCGCACGGTCGAAAGCTCGATGTCCTCGCCGCCCAGCCAGCCCTGGGCCGCCTGGGTGCGGGCCGTGTCGATGGTCTGGACGCCCCTGGCCCAGTCGCGGCGCAGCTCGCCGGTGTCGGAGGCCACGAAGCTCTGGCCGGGGGGAATGGCGTCCTTGTGCGGGTCGGTGAGCACGACGGCGGCCTCGCCGGGCCGGGTCTGGCGGTCCCACTCGAGCTCCTCGACGTCGGACAGTCCGATGGTCAGGCGGCTGCGCTCGGCGAGGGTGCGGATGGCCGCGGCGTTGGTGGGGTCGAGGCCCTGATAATATAGCTGCTGGCGGTCGAGCTGGAGACACACGGTGGTGCGTGCGGGCTGGACGTGGCGCCGTCGGAAAGCGATGGCGGCGGCGGGCATGACGGCGGTGATGGCGGGGTCGGAAAATGTCGACCAGCGGTAGGGCCGTCCGGGCTTGCCGAAGGGCCGCTGGGAGTAGTTGTAGACCATGGGGGCGTCCCAGCCCTGGAGCGCGGCCACGCTGGCCACGTAGAGGGGCGCGGCGAAGCGGTCGCGATGGGGATGGGGCACGTTCCATTCCGAGATGCTCAGCGGCTTGCCGTGGACCTGTGCGGCGGCCAGCCAGTGGATGAAGCTGGCCTGGGCCCGGGGGTTGAGGCTGAGGAACTCGGCCTCGCCGTAGGCATGGGCGTCGATGAGCCCCCCGTCGGCGAGCGAGGGCAGGCCGCAGAGGCCCATGCGGCCCCAGGTGTTGGTGGTGGCGGCGGGCACGCGGGCGCCCGTCTCGGCCAGGTGGCCCAGGAGGTTGGCATTGAACAGGTGCTCGCGCTGGGCGAGGAAGATCTTGCTCGGGCCGTCCTCCCAGGTGCGCCACGTGGGGTCGTAGGGCAGGCCGGTGCGGGCGCAGAAGGCGCGCACGGCCTTCTCGAAGATCCCGTTGTGCACGGGGTTATTCTTGTCCGGCAGCATGAGGTTGCCGAAGTGGTGGGTGAGGTCGTTCTCATTGGTCACCAGGAGCCCCATGATGGCGGGGTCGTCCTTGTAGGCGAGGCCGGTGTAGGGATTCTTGTGGGCGAGGTATTTGCGGTTGAAGTCCTTCATCAGCTCTTGGATGCTGGGGTTGAAGTAGCAGAAGCCCTTGAGGCTTCCGCCGCGTCGCTTGATCTCGGCCCAGCCGGGGGCGACGCCGTCGCCGTCCTTGAGCACGCGTCCCACGTGGAGGTCGAGCCACACGTAGACGCCCTGGTCTTTGAGGCACTTGATCCACCAGTCCAGGCGGTCCATGGCCTGGGGGTCGAGGTGTTGGGAGTCGTCGCGGGACTTGTCGATGGCGGTGGGGCTGACCCATCGCATGGAGTCGTGGTGGTGGATGCGCATCAGGTTGTAGCCCAGTTGTGCGATGCGGCGTGCGTGGCGGGCGATGTGGTCCTTGTCGGCGAAGATGGCGTAGGCCGCGATGTTCCCGCCCCAGAAGCGCGCCGGCGTGCCGTCCTCGAAGACCAGGCGGTCGCCCTCGGCGCGCACGAAGCCGTGCTTGCCCGCAGGGCGGTGGTTGAGGAACGCGAGGTCCACGGGCGCCGCGTCCCACCGCAGGGCGTCGGGCACCCAGCCCTCGGTGTCCTGGCCGCCGTAGCGTTCGAGCAGGGGCCGGGCCACGACGCCGCCCTCGGGCAGGCTCACGGTCATGGCCACCGTGGTGCGGCCCTGGGCCAGGGCCTCGCCCACCAGGAAGGTGCGGATCTGGGCCTTGTTGCCCCGCTCGAAGTAGACCTTGGCCGCGGCGGGCTCGAAGACCACGCTCACCGCCCGGCCCTCGCCCACCGGCCAGCGCCAGCCCCGGTCGCCCTCCAGCAGCACGGGCTCGGCGGCCCCGCGGCCCAGGGCCGGCGAGTCCAGGACCAGCCGCCACTCCAGGCCCCCGCCGATGATCCCCTTCAGGGGCTGCGCCGCATCGAGGATGTAGGTGAACTTCAGGACATTGGGCGAGGGCTTCGACAGGGTGCCTCGGAGGGTGAGGCCCAGCCGCTCGACGGTGCCCTCGAAGGCGTAGCCCTCCGGCCCGGCCTCGGTGAGCGCCGTGCGTGCACCCGCCCACTTCCACTCGGGTCCCCAGAAGACGTAGTGGGCCTGGACCACGGGGGCGTGGCGGCAGCGGACCACCACCGCGGCGTCGTCGGTGGGCGCCACCTCCCAGGCGGCGGCGCCGGCGACGCCCATGCAGGCCAGCAGGACGAAGGGGGCGATGGGGCGGCTTCTCACGGCGGATTCTCCTGTGTGATGGCCCGCCGGGGCTGGCGGCTAGGGCTCGGCGACGCAGTAGAGATGCTTGCCCGTGCGAATGAACAGCCTGCCGCCGGCCGCGGAGATGCTGGCCCGGCAGGGCCCCTCGCCCATCTTGGGCGTGGAGAGCACGCGGAAGGCGTCGCCGGCCGCCAGCACGCAGGCGTCGCCGCCCTTGCTGATGAGGTAGACCTTGCCGTCGGCCCC
>JBKHIY010000197.1:0-4349 GCA_046538415.1 Candidatus Brocadiia bacterium
CGTCGCGGGGGTAGACGCCGGTGAGGACCTTGATGAGGGTGGACTTGCCGGCGCCGTTCTCGCCCATCAGGGCGTGGACCTCGCCGCGGGGGAGCGAGAAGTCCACCCCGTCCAGGGCGCGCACCCCGGGGAAGGTCTTGGTGATCCCCCGCATCTCGAGCAGTGGCTGGTCCGCGTCGTCGGCCATGGGCTCATGGGCGTGGCGGGGCGTGGCGTGCGGCGGCCTGGGGGCTCAGTACTTGCGCTGGTCGATGTAGTCGGCGGCGTTGCTCTTGTCGAAGAGCCGGTCCTGGATGGTGATTCGCCGGAAGAGGGCGTGCTCGACGGCGTCGAAGGCCTTGGGCCCGAGGAGGGGGTTGCACTCCACGGAGCAGTTGAGCTGGCCGTCGATGATGGCCTGGAGGGCGTCCTTGATGCCGTCGATGGAGACCACCAGCACCCGGTCGCCGGGCTTCATGCCCCCGTCCTCGAGGGCCTGGATGGCGCCCAGGGCCATGTCGTCGTTGTGGGCATAGACCGCCTCGATGTCCTCGCCCTTGGCGTTGACGATGTTGGCCATCACGTCCTTGCCCTCGGCCCTGCGGAAGTTGGCGGTCTGGGAGGCGATGATCTCCATCTGCGGATGCTCGTCGATGATCTCCTGGAAGCCCTTGTGGCGGTCGATGGCGGGGTCGGAGCCGGGGGTGCCGGTGATCTCCACGATCTTCGCCGTCCCCTCGGTGTGCTCGGCCAGCCAGCGGCCGGCCATCCGCCCCTCCTCCACGAAGTCGGAGGCGATGAGCACCTCGTAGAGGCCCGGCTGGGAGACCTCGATGCCCCGGTCCACCAGGACCACGGGAATCCCCGCGTCCCGGGCCTCGCGCAGCACGGGGTCCCAGCCGGTCTTGACGATGGGCGCCAGGATGATGGCGTCGACCTTCTGGGCGATGAACGAGCGGATGGCCTGAATCTGGTTCTCCTGCTTCTGCTGGCCCCCCGCGAACTTCAGCTCCACCCCCCGCTTCTCCGCCTCGGCCTTGATGGACCGCGTCTCCGCGGTGCGCCAGGCGCTCTCGGCGCCGATCTGGCTGAAGCCCACCACGATGGGCCCCTGGCGCTCGCGCGCCTGCTCTTGCTCTTCCTCCTCGGGCTTGGCGCAGCCCGCCATCAGCCCCGCCGCGAGCAACGCCACGCCGATTCCCGCGAGGTGCCTTCGCATCGCTCTTCGCCTCCTGTGCAACGGCGGGCACGCCGCCCGCCATGGGTCGCAAGCCGCCCTCGAACCCTAGAGCCCGAACGTAGTCCATCCCCACCCAAATGTCAAGGCTCCGGGAGCCGCCGGGGGGCACCTGCTCGGCAAGAAGGCGCCCCGCACACTCCGCACGCCGCCTTCCCCCTCTTGCGACGGGGGTCGGGGGACGGTAGACTGTGGCGCCGTGTCGTGCCCCCTCGGCCCTTCCTCGGAGGTTTTTCCATGCGCACCGCCCTCGCCGCCCTCGCCCTGGCCGCCGCGGCCGTCGCCGCCGAGCCCCGGCTCACGACCATCCGCATCACCGACCGCGTGCTGGTCGAGGACACCCAGCGGTTCGGCATCAACCTGGGCGGCGACGCCTACTACTCGGGCGCCGCCCTGGTCAAGAAGCGGGCCAGGCACAACTTCGAGGGCACGTCCTACCGCCAGTGCCACTTCGGGCCGATGAACGACGCGCGCGGCGCCACCAGCTGGTTCGGCGACTGGGGGAGCTGGAACGAGATTCTCGTCGGAGGCTCCTACACCATCCTCTCCGGACCCGCCAGGGGCACCACGGGCACCATCCAGGCCATCGAGACGCGCCGGGTCGAGCACCGGGGCGAGCTCAAGGAGTTCCGCTACTTCGTCTACGACCGCGAGGTGCCCCCCGCGGAGCCCAACATGGGGCTCCTGGTCGAGACCTTCCGCCTCCGCGAGGGCCAGCTTCGCGACCTCGACGGCTACTGGTGCTCGCGGGGCAACCGCATCGCCGTCGGCGACGCCCCGCCCGGCTCCTTCGGCTGCGCCGCCGCCTGCCTCCGTGCCCTGCCCGAGGGCCAGGAGCCGGCCTGGACCCTCGCCCCCGACGACGTGACCCACTGGGTGGCGCTGTGCCGCGGGCTCGCCGCCGCGGGCGCCGCCGCGAAGCCCAGCATCGGCAAGCGGGCGTGGGACCGCCTGGAGCCCGAGCTGCGCCAGGCGGTGGCCCGGGCGGGCGAGCGGCGCGTGGTGCCCGAGACCCTCGAGCGGCGGCTGCTGGAGGCCCTCAACGCCATCATTCGCGGCCCCTCGCTCCACGACCGGGAGGCGGTCGAGGGCGCCCGCCTGCCCCGCGAGGCCCGGCGGCTCATCCAGGCCGAGCGCTCGCCCGCCCAGGAGCGCCAGCTCGACCGCCTGCTGCTCGAGGCCGCCCTGCCCCGGGCCATCGGCGGCGTGCCCGGCGAGCGAGCCCACCTGCGCTTCGCCACCCACTACCAGCGCTACGGCCAGACCAACGGCACCTGGCACCTGCGCTTCTGGGCCCGGGGCGCCGAGGGCGAGCCGCGCCTGCGCGTGACCTGCGACCGCGAGGAGTGGGGCAGCGAGAAGACCGTGCCCCTCACCCCCCAGTGGAAGCACCACCACGTGACCCTCGTGGCCGACAAGGTGCCCGAGCCCCAGGAGCCCCGCGACAACCCCCACCTGCTCTTCCGCTTCGAGGTCGCCGGCGGCTCCGTGCTCCTCGACGACGTGGAGACCTGGATGGAGGGCGAGGCCAACCCCACCGCCTTCCGCGACGACTGCGTGGCCATGCTCCGACGCTACCGCCCGGGCGTGGTGCGCTACCTCCAGATGGGCGGCAGCACGGCCCGCAACACCATCCTCCCGCCCCTCCGCTCCCACGCCTACACCAGCCGCAACGGCGACGACGCCACGCCCTACGCCCGCCACCGCCGCGACCCCTACGGCCTCCACCAGCTCTACCGGCTGTGCGAGCGGCTGGGCTGCGAGCCCTGGTACTGCCTGCCCGGCACCCTCCACGCCGAGGAGATCGAGCGGTTCATGGAGTATCTCGGCGCCCCGCCCGAGGTGGGCCTCGGCGCCCTGCGGGCCGAGCTCGGCCACCCCCGGCCCTGGACCGAGGTCTTCGACCACATCCACGTGGAGTTCGGCAACGAGGCGTGGAACAACGCCGGGCCCTACCAGTGCGGCGGCTTCAACGGGCGCGACTACTGGGAGGGCCTCATCGCCAGGGCCAAGGCCTCGCCACACTACAAGCCCACCATCGTCTTCCACGCCGGCGGCCAGGCCGCCAACCCGTGGCTCAACCGGGCCATCATCGAGCGGGTGCCCAACGCCGACTGCTTCTCCCTCGCCCCCTACATCCTCCACCACTTCTCCCGCGAGCAGGCCCGGGCGCTGGACACCGACGCGAAGCTCTTCCGCTGGGTCTTCGCCTTCCCCATCTGGCGCTCCCGCCACGAGGACGGCGCCATGTTCCGCAACCACCAGCTGGCCCGCAAGGCGGGGATGGAGCTGTCGGTCTACGAGGTCAACCACCACATCACCGGCGGCGACGGGCCGCTCGAGCCGCGCAACCGGATCGTCACCTCCATCGGCGGCGGGCTCAACGTGGCCAACGCCATGCTCCTGATGCTCAAGGACCACGGCCTGCGCTTCCAGTGCCTCTTCGCTCTCGCCCAGCACAGCTACAACGCACGCGGCGTGGGCCCCGTGCGGCTGTGGGGCACCGCCCTGTGCATGCGCCAGGGCCGCGAGCGCTACCGCCCCACCTTCCTCGCCGCCGCCGCCGCCAACCGCGTGCTCGGCGGCGACCTGGTCGAGACCACACACACCGGCGCCCACCCCACCTTCGACGCCACCGGGGTCTTCCAACGGCGAAAGCCGCCGCAGACCATCGAAGACCTGCCCGTCCTCTGGAGCTACGCCTTCCGCGATGGCCGCAGGCGGGGGCTCATCCTGGTGAGCCTCGACACCGCGCAGCGCCATCCCGTGGCCATCGAGTTCGACGGCGGGGTGGAGGGCGCCACCGCGACGTGCTGGGAGCTGACGGCCGACCGCATCACCGCCAACAACGAGTACGAGGTGGGCGAGCCGCAGGTCGAGCTGCGGGAGCAGACCCTGGAGGACTTCCGCAGCGGCATCCGCTTCCCCATGCCCCCCTTCGCCATGCGGGTGCTCGCCTGGCAGGCCGAGCGCTGAGGGGCCCGGCGCCATGCGTTCGGAGTGCGGCCTTCAGGCCGTGCATTCCTTCTCGTCCCCACGCTCCCGCGTGGGCACGCCCTGTCCTGGACGCTCCTGCGTCCCTCTTCCGCGGGCGGGGGTTCCGGGTTCCAGGTTTCGGATTCCAGGTTCCGGG
>JBKHIY010000198.1:0-4313 GCA_046538415.1 Candidatus Brocadiia bacterium
GGGGAACTCGGCCTTGACAGGCGGCGGCGAGGGTGGTAGCATCTGGCCGCCGCGAAGACAGGGGCGGCTGTCCCTTCCCCGTGTTCCCTGCGGCGCTTGAGGGGATTCCCGAATGCGCGTCCTCGCCAGAATCTGCATGGCGCTCGTGCTCGTGGGCGTGGGCACGGGTTGCGTGCGTCGCGAACTCCAGATCGACACCACGCCTCCGGGAGCGACGGTGGAGATCGACGGCGTGGTGCTCGAGGAGGCGACCCCCGTGCGCCTGCCCTTCTGGTGGTACGGCACGCACGAGCTGGTGGTGACCAAGGAGGGCTATCAGCGGCAGATCGAGATCGCCCACCTGCGCCCGCCGTGGTACGAGCACTTCCCCATCGACTTCTTCGCCGACTGCATTATTCCCTGGACGATCAAGGACATCCATCGCTACGCCTTCGCCCTCCAGAAGGAGGAGTCGAAGGCCCAGCTCAGCGACGCCGAGAAAGAGGCCCTCAAGAGCGGGCTACTCCATCGAGCCGAGCAGTTCCGCTCCCGGGCCCGGCCCGCAGTAGGCCTTCCCGCCCACGGGGAGGAGGCCCCCGAGAAGACCGAGGAGGAGTAGCCCCCCGCTCGCCCCTCCCTGCCCCGGGAGGCCCCTCCGTGGTCATCATCACCGTCACCCTCAATACCTCGGTGGACCGCACGCTCGAGGTGCCCGGCTTCGAGGTGGGCGGCCACCTCCGAGGCCGCTTGCTCGCCGCCCAGCCGGCGGGCAAGGGGGTGAACGTGGCTCGATGCCTCGACGCGCTGGGCGTGCCCTCCGTGGTGGCGGGCCTGGTCGGCCGGCGGGAAGAGCCCCTCTTCCGCGAGAGCTTCGAGGGGACGCGGGTCGACCTCCAGCTCACGCCCGTCGCCGACGCCACCCGCGTCAACACGACCCTCCTCGACCCCGAGCGGGGCACGGACACGCACATCCGCGAGCGCGGCTTCCAGGTGGCTCCCCCCGAGCTCGCCGCCCTCGAGCGCCGCCTGCGCGGCCTCGCCGGGGCCGGCGCCCTGGTGGTCTTCTGCGGCAGCCTGCCCCCGGGCATCGACGCCGCGGCGCTCCGTCGCCTGCTCGCCGCGTGCCAGGAGGCGGGGGCCCGCGTGGGCGCCGACCTCGGCGGCCAGGAGCTCGCCGTGGCCGTGGCCGCCCGGGCCGGGCTCATCACGCCCAACGTCCTGGAGCTGGGCGAGCTGCTGGGGCGCGAGCTCGAGGCGGCGGCCGAGGGCCAGCTCGTCGAGGCGGCGCGGGGCCTTCTGGACCGTGTCGGCACGGTGCTCGTGACCCGCGGCGCCGACGGGGCGCTCGCCGTGAGCCGGGACGGAACGACAGCGGGCCGCGCCACGGTGGAGCGGCCTCGCAACACCGTGGGCTGCGGCGACGCGTTCCTCGCCGGCTACCTGGCCGCGCTGTGGCGGGGACAGGGTCCGGAGGAGCGGCTTCGCCTGGCCCTCGGCTGCGGAGCGGCCAGCGCCCTGGCCGAGGCCGCGGGCCAGCTCGATGCCGGACAGGCCCGCCGCCTGGCCGAACGAGCCACCCTCCGGCCCCTGAGCTAGCATCCCGGGCCAGCCGGCCGGGTCCCTTGACAGGCCGGGAGGCCGGGGATAGGATAAGCTCGACCCAGCAGCGGAGAGATGCCCGTGCGCACGCTCGAGTGCCCCAGATGCGGCGAGCCGCTGGTCGTCGCCGAGTACGAACTCATCGAGGTCGATAGCTGCGCCGCGTGCGGCGGCCTGTGGCTCGACGGCGGCGAGCTGGAGGCCCTCCTCGGCTCCCACGTGCCCCCGCTCGAAGGCCCCGACCCCGAGCTCGGCCCGCCGCAGCTCGACTGCCCCATCTGCGTGGACAAGCTGGCCAAGGACCGCCACAGCCCCAGCGGCGTGGTGGTCGACCGATGTCCCCACGGCGACGGCAT
This sequence comes from Candidatus Brocadiia bacterium, assembly GCA_046538415.1. Taxonomy (GTDB): domain Bacteria; phylum Planctomycetota; class PUPC01; order DSUN01; family DSUN01; genus JBKHIY01. The sequence goes on from JBKHIY010000198.1 coordinate 1,935, forward strand.
CTGGCTCGACCGCGGCGAGCTGGAGAGCATCCTGGCCGCCGGGCCCCAGCCGCCCGCGGACGCCGACGCCGCGGACCAGGAGGCGGCGCGGGCACTCGCCCGCTTCTTCGAAGGCCAGAAGCCGCAGGCCCAACAGCCCGAAGCCGGCGACGAGCGCTTGTAGGCGGGGCGTCTCCGCCCCGCGTTCTTCAATTCGCGGGACAGGGACGTCCCGCCTACAATGGGACAGGGACGTCCCGCCTACAATGGGACAGGGACGTCCCGCCTACTAGGAGAGCGACCATGACGACCGGCATGTGGATCCTCATCGCCGTCCTCGGCGTGCTCGTCGTGGGCTTCGTCCTCGCCTTCAACGCCCTGGTGCGCCGCCGCAACGAGGTGGACAACGCCTGGTCCCAGATCGACGTCCAGCTCAAGCGCCGCCACGACCTCATCCCCAACCTGGTCGAGGTGGTCAAGGACTACATGGGCTACGAGCAGGACGTGCTCCAGAACGTCACCCAGGCCCGCAACCTGGCCATGCAGGCCAACACCCCGGCGGAAGCGGGACGGGCCGAGGCACGCCTCTCGGGGGCCCTGGGGAATCTCTTCGCCGTGATGGAGAACTACCCCGACCTGAAGGCCAACCAGAACGTCTCGCAGCTCCAGGAGGAGCTGACCTCGACGGAGAACAAGATCGCCTTCGCCCGCCAGTACTACAACGACAGCGTGATGCGCTACAACACCAAGACCCAGACCATCCCCACCAATATCGTGGCCAGTATCGGCAACTTCCGCCAGCGGGAGTTCTTCGAGACCCCCGAGGAAGAGAAGGCGGTGCCCCAGGTGGACCTCCGCTAGGCCCGGCCATGCGCCGCCGAGCGACGCCCCATGTTCGAGCTCATTCGGGCCAACAAGCTCAAGTCGTGGCTGCTCATCGCCACCCTCTCGGCCATCCTGGTGGTGCTGGGCTACATCCTCGGCCGGGCGCTGGTGCCCGGAGGGGGGCTGGCGGGGGTGATGGTGGCGGCGGTAGTCGCCCTGTTCCTCAGCGGCGGGGCCTTCCTGGCCGGCGACAGGGCGGTGCTGGCCATGAGCGGGGCACGGCGCATCGAGAAGAAGGACAGCCCCCAGCTGTTCAACGTCGTCGAGGAGATGTCCATCGCCGCCGGCCTGCCCATGCCCAAGGTCTACATCATCGACGACACGGCGCTCAACGCCTTCGCCACCGGCCGCAAGCCCGAGAACGCATCCGTCGCCATCACCAAGGGCCTCCTGATGAAGCTCAACCGCGACGAGCTCCAGGGCGTGGTGGCCCACGAGATGTCGCACATCCGCAACCGCGACATCCTGTTCATGACCCTGGCGGGCATCCTGGTGGGCTCCGTGGCCCTGCTCTCCGACGCCTTCGTGCGCGGCCTGTGGTACTCGGGGGGCACCCGCCGCCGGCGGCGGTCCTCGCGCCAGGGCGGTGGCATCCTGGTGGTGCTGGCCATCGTGGCCGCCGTGCTGGCCCCCATCGTGGCCACGCTCCTCTACCTGGCCTGCTCGCGCCGGCGGGAGTACCTGGCCGACGCCTCCGCGGCCCAGCTCACCCGCTATCCCGAAGGCCTGGCCAGGGCCCTGGAGAAGCTGAGCAGCGACCGCGAGGTGCTGGAAGCCGCCAACCGGGCTACCGCCCCCATGTACATCGTCAACCCCGTCAAGTCCCTCCAGCAAAAGGCCCACGCCCTCACCAGCACCCATCCGCCCATCGACGAGCGGGTGGCCATCCTCCGCAGCATCGGCACCAGCGCGTCCATGGCCGACTACCAGCGCGCCTGGCAGCGCTACCACGGGGGCAAGCAGCTCGCCTCCGAAGCGGGCATCCAGGAGGCCAGCCAGCCCGCCCCGGTCCGCCAGCCCGCCGAAAAGCCCACCTCCGAGCAGAGCTCCCAGGAGCGGCTGGCCCGAGCCCACGAGGCGCTCGACATGGTGCGCCGCCTGGGGGGCTTCCTGTTCCTCACCTGCTCCTGCGGCGCTAACCTGAAGGTCCCGCCCAGCTACTCCCGCCCCCAGGTGCGCTGTCCCCGCTGCGGCGCCGGCCACTCCGTGCCGCGCGACCAGGGCGAAGGCGCGGACGCCTCCCGCAAGGAACAGGCCCAGAGCGCCTGAGCGCCCTCGCCTTGTCCCTGGTCCCTTGTCCCTTCTTGGGGAGTGACCCGTGACGGGTGACGAGTGGCAGGGGGCCCGGGCGCTTGGAGTGCGGCCTTCAGGCCGTGCCCCCCGGCGTTCGGAGTGCGGCCTTCAGGCCGCCCATCCGCCCCCCGGCTCGCCTAAAGGCGAGAACTCCAAACGAAAGAGGGCCGGGCCTAGGTGAGCGGCCGGCCCGGGGGCGGGTCATTGGGCGGCCACAGGCGG
>JBKHIY010000082.1:0-19036 GCA_046538415.1 Candidatus Brocadiia bacterium
GATGCTGGATGCTGGATGCTGGATGCTGGATGCTAGATGCTGGATGCTGGATGCTCGCGAGTGCGGGCGTTTCCTCCTTCATCTAGCATCGAGCATCTAGCATCCAGCATCGAGGGTCAAGGAAGCCGGCGGAGGAGCACGGCCTTGAGGTCCATGGCGGCCTTGCCGGGGATGTGGCTCGCCTTCACAGTGAGCCGAGTGCGGCCCTCGGGCAGCTCGAGGGTGCCCAGGCTCCACAGTGCCCAGCGTCGGGCGGGCACCTCCTTGCGGGGCACGCGGTCGGGGCTGGGCACGACGTTCGGCTCCTGGGCCTTCTCGAGCGTGCCCTCGATGGTGCGGCCGTCGGCCTCGGCCCGGATGCGGGAGCCCAGGTCGGCGGCGGGGCAAATGTACTTGAGCACCACCTCGTAGGGGCCGGGGTGGACGACATCGATGTGCCAGGCCACGAAGGCGTCGGTGCTGGTCCATCCGGTGAGCCAGTTGTTGTTGGCGAAGCGGCCTCCGAACTTCAGGCCTCCGCCCCAGGTGCCCTCGGGGGTGGGCATCTCGACCACCTTGCTCTGCTCGTAGCCCACGGGGATGGGAGGGCGGCCGGCGTCGGCCGCGCTCACCTCCTTCCACCAGCGCTGGTAGGCCTGGTGGAGGCGGCGCGTGACGTCAGGGTGGCGGTCGGCCACGTCGGTGGTCTCCCCGGGGTCGGCGGTCATGTCGTAGAGCTGGGCTTTCTTGCCCTGGACGACGAGTCGGTAGCGCTGGGTGCGCACGGCGCCGCGTCGGCCCCGCTCGGTGAAGATCATGCGGTCCGGCCAGGCGACCTCCTCGCCGCGCAGCAGGGGAGCCAGGCTGCGGCCGTCGAGCGGCTTCGTCTCCGGCCGGGGCACGCCGGTCAGCTCGACCAGGGTGGGCCACAGGTCAATGTGGGCGGCGATGGGCTCGACCCTCAGCCCCGCGGGGATGCGGCCCGGCCAGCGGACGAACAGGGGGACCCGCACGCCGCCCTCGTGCACGCTGCCCTTGTGGCCTCGCATCCCGCCGTTGTAGCGGCTCCCGTTGGGCCCGTTGTCGGTGAAGAAGAGGACGATGGTGTCGCGGTCGAGGCCCAGGCGCCCGAGGTGGGCGAGCAGGCGGCCGAAGCACTCGTCGAGGCTCTCCACCATGCCGTAGACGGCGGCCAGGCGGTCGTCGAGGCCCCGCTGCTTGTACTTGGCGAAGAAGCGGTCGGGCACCTGCATGGGCGAGTGCGGGGTGTTGTAGGCCAGGGTGACGAAGAAGGGGCGGCGGCGGTGCCGGGCCATGAAGTCCATCGCCGCGTCCGTGAGCACGTCGTTGACGTAGCCCGAGGTCTGGACGGGCACGCCGTTGTGGTCCATGGCGATGTCGAAATAGTTGTTCCAATGCCCGCAGCAGATGCCCAGGTATTCCCCGAAGCCCTGGCCATTGGGATGGTGGGGGTAGTGGGCTCCGTTGTGCCACTTGCCGAAGCAGGCGGTGGCGTAGCCCCCGGCCTGGAGGGCCTCGGCGATGGTCACCTCGTCGGCCCGCAGGGTCTCGAAGCCCCGCGACACCCCGCTCACCCCCGTTCGGCGCGGATATCGGCCGGTGAGGAATGCGGCGCGGGTGGGGGCGCACACGGGGCTGACGAAGAAGCGGTCGAAGCTCGCCCCCTCGGCGGCCAGGCGGTCCATGACCGGGGTATCGAGCTTCTCGTTGCCGTGGCCGTGCACGTCGCCCCAGCCCTGGTCGTCGGTGAGCAGGACCACGACGTTGGGCCGCCGCGCCTCGCCGGCGGCCGTGGCGGGCCGGGGCGCGGCCAGCGCCGCGGCCCCCAGGCCGAGGGACCTCAGAAAGCTTCGCCGCGTGTTCGTCGTCGTGGACACGGGCCTCTCCTCGCAGCTTTCCGCCCCGCGGGGCGGCGATGATAGGGGCCGTCGGGGCCACCCGTCAAGGCGGCCTAGGGCAGGCTGGCCGCCCAGGCCCGAAGCCCCTCGAGGACCATCTGGACCCCCATGGTGAGCACGATGAGGCCGGTGATGCGGATCAGGGCGCCCAGGACGTTGAACCGGCTGAGGGCCGCGCCGATGGGCCTGGACAGCAGCATGAGCGCCAGGTTGGCCCCCAGGGCGAGCACCACCGCGGCCCCCGCCAGGGCCGTGCCCCGGTCCGCACTGAGGGCGATGCACGCCGTGATCGACGCCGGGCCGGCGATCATCGGACAGGCCAGCGGCACCACCGAGATGTCCGCGAACCGCTCGTGGGCCTCCCGCTCGAAGAACACGCCCTTGCGCAGGGCCCCGAAGCCCACCCACCAGAGCACCATCCCCCCGGCCACCTGCAAGGAGTGGATCTCGACGTGGAAGACCTGGCGAAGCACGAACTCCCCGAACACCAGCGAGAGGGCCAGGATGCCCGCCGCGATGGCGCTCGAGCGCGCCGCGGCCCGCACCAGCCCCCGCTTCTCGTACTCCGAGGCGAACGCGGTGAGCACGGCGATCTTGCTCACCGGGTTCAGCAGGGCCAGCATGTAGAGGGCGTCCTGGACCACCCGCGCCATCTCGCCCATGGGGTCTCCCGATTCTCTCTTCGCCGGCCGCTCAGTGCACGATCTTGGTGTCCGGCAGGGCCTCCCGGAGGCGCTCGACCCCCGGGTCGGTGACCCCGGTGCCGCGGAGGTGCAGCTCCTGGAGCCGCGTCAGCCCTTCCAGGTGGGCGAGGCCCGCGTCGGTCACCTTCGTGCCGCTCAGCCACAGGTAGTGCAGGCCCTTGAGCTTCGCCAGGTGGGCCAGGCCGGCGTCCGTGACCGCCGTGGAGCTGAGGCCCAGCCCTCCCAGGCCGCTGAGGCCCTCCAGGTGGACGAGGCCCGCGTCGGTCACCTTCGTGCCGTCGAGCAGGAGCGTGACCAGGTGGCTCAGGCCCTCCAGGTGGGCGAGGTCGGCGTCGGTGGCGTCGGGCAGGGCCACTGCCGGGATGTCCTTGGCCTCGATCTCCTCGCGGAGCCTCGCCATGTCCACCTCGCCCACGGGCTGTACCCACCAGGCGAGGCAGTGGGGCACCTCGAGGGGCTCCTCCGAGAGGGTCGAGCCCAGGTGCTCGGGCCCGCGCTCGAACGATCTCAGGACGTAGACGTCGAGGGGCAGTTCGGAATCGAACGAGCAGTCGCCGCGGGCGAGGTCTCTGGCGGCCTTCTCCTCGGCCTCCTCGCGGCTCTCGGCGTCGCTGGATGAGCCCTTCTCCTCCTGCTCTCCGGAGGAGCAGGCGGCCAGACCTATGGCGAGCGCGGCGGCCGCCAGGGCGGCGGCCATGCGGCGCCGGGACGGGCATCGATGCATCGCGGGCTCCCTTCTCTTCTGTCGGGCGTGGCCGCGGGCTCACACTCCCGCGGCGTCGATCATCGCCCAGCCCGTGGGGTCGTCGTCGCGGGGGCAGGCGGGGTGGGCCTTGCGGGCCTTGAGGCGGCGGAGGAAGTCGCCGGCCAGGCGCTTGCCGAGCTGGACTCCCTCCTGGTCGAAGGAATTGATGTTCCAGAGGAACCCCTGGAAGGCGACCTTGGCCTCGTAGAAGGCGAGCAGGGCGCCGAGGGTCCGGGGATCGAGCTGTTCGGCGATGAGCAGCGAGCTGGGACGATTGCCGGGGAAGCAGCGGTTGGGATTGTCGTCGTCCCGGCCCTCGGCCAGGGCTCGCGTCTGGGCCAGGAGGTTGGCCAGGAGCTTCTCCTGCGAGGTGGTGCCCTCGACCTCCAGGTCGAAGCCCGACTGGGACTTGCGGAAGCCGATGAACTCGCAGGGGACCACGGTCGCGCCCTGGTGGAGCAGCTGGTAGAAGGCGTGCTGGCCGTTGGTGCCCGGCTCGCCCCACACGATGGGGCCTGTGGGGGTGGCGAGGGCCTCGCCGCGGCGGTTGACCCGCTTGCCGTTGCTCTCCATGTCGAGCTGCTGGAGGTGGGCGACGAAGCGGGCCAGGGCCTGGCTGTAGGGCAGGATGGCGAGGGTCTCGCAGCCCAGGAAATTGCGGTTCCAGATTCCCAGCAGTGCGGCGAGCAGCGGGGGGTTGGCCCTGGGGTCGGGCTCCAGGGCCGCCAGGTCCATCTCGCGGGCGCCCCGGAGGATCTGTCGGAAGGCCTCGATGCCCAGACCGAAGCCCAGGCAGACGCCGCCCACCATGGAGGTGGCGCTGTAGCGCCCGCCGATGTAGTCGTACATGTGGAAGACCTCGCGGTACTTCGAGCGGTCGTCCATGGGGCTGCCCTCGCCCGTGACGGCCACGAAGTGGGCCGCCGGCTCGAGGCCCTGCTGGCGAAACCGCTGGGCGACGAGGGCCTCGTTGGTCACCGTCTCCTGCGTGGTGCCGCTCTTGGAGACCACGGCCACCAGGGTCCGCCCCAGGTCGAGCCCCTCGAGGACGTAGGCCGCGTCGTCGGGGTCGACGTTGGAGACGAAATGGACGCGGCGGCCGGGCAGGCGGCACTGGGGGAGGGCCATGTAGAGGGCTCGCGGCCCCAGGTCGGAGCCGCCGATGCCCACCTGCACCAGGTCGGTCACGTGCTCGCCATCGAGGGCCGCGAGGAAGGCCTCGAGGCGGTCGAGCTGCTGGCCGGCGTTGGCGGCCGCGGCCTCGTCGTCATGGGGACAGGGCAGGTCGGCGAACAGGTCGCGGCTGGCCGTGTGGAGCACCTGGCGCTGCTCGGAGTCCCAGCCCTCGATATGGTTCATCACGGCGCCGCCCATCATCGCGGCGAACTGGTCGACCGCCTGGCTTTCCTCGGCGAGCTGGCCCAGGGCGTCGACCACGTCGTCGGTGACCCGCTGGGTGGCGTAGAGCAGGTCGAAGCCTGCGGCGGAGGCCCGCAGACGCTCGATCCGCCGGGGCGAGAGGGCGCCGGGGGCCGTCAGGTCGACCGGCTGGCGGGCCAGGCGAGCCAGGGCGCGGAAGGCCGGGTTGTGGTCGAGGTCGGTGCCCCGGAAGGTCTCGGCCATGAGCTCGGTCTCCTCTGGAAAGGCGTGCCGCGGGTCCTCGGCTCGCCTATGGTGCCCGGTCCGGGGGCTGGAGTCAACCGCCCTCGGACGGCTTGACGGGGATGGCCCATGGGGGCTTGCAATCGGGCCGCCGGTCCGCTATCCTCTGCGCCACCGTTGGCCGGGGCGAAGTGCTCCCGCCACGTACCGCTTGCCGAGCCGAGGAGGAAGCGATTGGACCCCAAGCGTTTCATCGCCGAGCAGGTCGAGGCCATCCAGCGGACGGTCCAGGAGGGCACGGCCCTCAGTGCCCTGTCGGGCGGGGTGGATAGCTCGGTGGCCACGGCGCTGGCCCATCGGGCGCTGGGCGAGCGCCTGGCCGTGGTGTTCATCGACGACGGGCTGATGCGCGAGGACGAGCCCCGGGAGGTCGAGGAGGGCTTCGCCGAGCTGGGCATCGAGGTCCAGGTGGTCGACGCCCGCCAGCGCTTCTTCGAGGCCCTGGCGGGGCAGACCGATCCGGAGGACAAGCGCAAGGCCTTCCGCCACATCTTCTACCGCGTGCTGGGCGAGCAGGTGAAGGCCACGGGGGCGAGCCACCTGGTGCAGGGCACCATCGCGGCCGACGTGGTGGAGACCCGCCGCGGGGTGAAGACCCAGCACAACGTGCTCGAGCAGATCGGCATCGACTCCCACGCGGGCTACGGCTTCCGGGTGATCGAGCCGCTGAAGACCCTCTACAAGCCCGACGTGCGGCGGGTGGGCAAGGCCCTCGGCCTGCCCGCCATCCTCTACCAGCGAATGCCCTTCCCCGGCCCCGGCCTGGCCACCCGCTGCCTGGGCGAGGTGACCCCCGAGCGGGTGGAGGTGGTGCGCCGGGCGTGCAAGATCGTGGAGGAGGAGACGCGCCGCCAGGCCCCCTTCCAGGCCTTCGCCGTGCTCATGGCCGACCGGGCCACGGGCCTCGACGAGGAGGGCCGCAGGACCTTCGCCGACATGGTCGCCGTGCGATGCGTGGAGTCCGAAAACGCCATGACCGCCAGCCCGTCCAGGCTCTCCTGGCAGAAGCTGGCCAGGATCCGCAACCGCATCCTCGAGGAATGCCCCACCGTGAGCAAGGTGCTCTACGACCTCACGCCCAAGCCCCCCAGCACCATCGAGTACATCTGAGCACCGCGGGCGGGGCACAAGGAGGGCCGCCACACGCGATGAGCGCCGAGCGAGCACTGCTCCTGCTGGACGACGGCACCGTCTTCGAGGGCCGGCCCTTCGGAGCCCGCGGCCAGGCCGTCGGCGAGGCCGTCTTCTACACCGGCGTGGTGGGCTACCAGGAGGTGCTCACCGCTCCCTCCTACCGCGCCACCGTCCTGGCCCTCACCTATCCCATCATCGGCAGCTACGGGGCCAACGCCGAGGACAACGAGTCGGCCCAGGCACACGCCCGCGCCGTGGTGGTCAAGGAGTACAGCGCCTTCTACTCCAACTTCCGGGCCACCGGCCCCCTCGAGCCCTTCCTCGCCGAGCGGGGCATCGTGGGCATCTGCCAGGTCGACACCCGCGCCCTGGCCGTCCACCTCCGCGAGCACGGCGAGATGAAGGGCCTGGTGGCCTCCGACGGGGCCGACGAGGCGGCCCTCCGCCAGGCACTGGCCGAGGGCCCTGAGCCCTTCGCCGCCGACCTGGTGGCCGAGCTGGGGCCCGCCCAGGCCCCGCCGACCCAGGGGCCGGCCCGGCACAAGCTGGCCGTGCTCGACCTGGGTGCGGCCCGCAGCCTGCTCGACCAGCTCGCCGCCCTCCAGGCCGCCCTGACCATCGTGCCCGCCGACGCGGGCGCCGAGGCGGTGCTCGCCAGCGACCCGCAGGGCGTGGTCCTGGCGGGAGGGCCCGGCGACCCCCGGGTGCCCGACTACGCGGCGACCACCGCCGCGGGCCTGCTGGGCAAGGTGCCCCTCCTGGGCATCGGCCTCGGCCACCAGGTGCTGGCCCTCGCCCTGGGCTGCGGCATCGAGCGCCTGCGGCCCGGCCACCACGGGCTCAACTACGCGGTGCGCCACCTGGGCGAGGGCACCTCGCGGATCACCGTCCAGCACCACAGCTTCGTGGTCGACGGCGAGTCGCTGCCCGAAGGGGTGGAGGTGACTCACGAGAACGTCAACGACGGGAGCGTGGAGGGCCTGCGCAGCCGCGAGCATCCCGCCTGGGGCGTGCAGTTCCACCCCGCTCCCGACGAGATGGGGCGTCCCAGCCCCGAGCTGGTCCAGTTCGTGGAGAGGCTCTGACCGCCGCCTCCTGAGAGGAAGGCCGCCGTGCCCAAGCGCACCGACATTCGCCGCATCCTCATCATCGGCTCCGGCCCCATCATCATCGGCCAGGCCTGCGAGTTCGACTATTCCGGCTCCCAGGCCTGCAAGGCCCTCCGGGAGGAGGGCTACGAGATCGTGCTCATCAACTCCAACCCGGCCACCATCATGACCGACCCCCGGATGGCCGACCGCACCTACGTGGAGCCCATCACCGCCGAGGTGGTGGAGAAGATCATCGCCAAGGAGCAGCCCGACGCCATCCTCCCCACCCTGGGCGGCCAGACGGGACTCAACGTGGCCGTCTTCCTCGCCCGACAAGGGGTCTACGACCGATACGGCGTCGAGGTGCTGGGGGCCAGCCCCGAGGCCATCAGCCGGGCCGAGGACCGCGAGCTGTTCCGCCAGGCCATGCTGGACATCGGGCTCACCATCCCCGAGAGCGCCGTGGCCACCACGGTGGAGGAGGGGATGGCCATCGGCCAGCGCATCGGCTTCCCCCTCATCCTCCGGCCCGCCTTCACCCTCGGCGGCTCGGGCGGCTCCACGGCCTACAACGTCGAGGAGCTGGAGGAGGCCCTTCTCAAGGGCATCACCACCAGCCCCGTGGGCCAGGTGCTCGTCGAGCAGAGCGTCCTGGGCTGGAAGGAAATCGAGTTCGAGGTGATGCGCGACTGCGCCGACAACGTCATCATGATCACCTCCATGGAAAACGTCGATCCCATGGGCGTGCACACCGGGGATTCCATCGTGGTCGCCCCCTCCCAGACCCTCACGGCCCGCGAGTATGCCCAGTACGTGGCCCTCTCCAAGCGGATCATCCGCAAGATCGACGTCACCGGCGGGGGGGTGAACATCCAGTACGCGGGCAACCCGCGGACCGGCGAGATCGTGGTCATCGAGGTCAACCCCCGCCTCTCCCGCTCCAGCGCCCTGGCCAGCAAGGCCACCGGCTTCCCCATCGCCCGGGTGGCCACCAAGCTGGCGGTGGGCCTCACCCTGGACGAGATTCGCAACGACGTGACGGGCCGCACCACGGCCTTCTTCGAGCCCACGGTCGACTACTGCGTGTTCAAGATCGCCCGCTTCACCTTCAAGAAGTTCCCCCAGGCCGACCGCACGGTGAACACCTCGATGAAGTCGGTGGGCGAGGCCATGGCCATAGGCCGCACGTTCAAGGAAAGCCTCCAGAAGGGCATCCGCAGCCTGGAGATAGGGCGCTACGGCCTGGGCTTCGACGGCAAGGACCCCCTGGTCGAGGCCGAGCTCCGCGGCGAGGAGGACCTCACTCACCGCCTGGTGGTGCCCAACGACAAGCGCCACTTCTTCATCAAGCTCGCCCTGGAGCGGGGCATGAGCGTCGAGGAGGTCGCCCAGCAGACCCGCATCGACCCCTGGTTCATCCGCAACATCCGCCAGATCATCGACCTCGCTGCCGAGCTGGCCCCCTACCAAGGCCCCGAGGGACTGGCCCGCCTGCCCGACGAGCTGTGGTGGCGGGCCAAGGGAGCCGGCTTCTCCGACGTCCAGCTCGCCCACCTCACGGGCACCGACGAGCTGGCCGTCTGGGAGGCCCGCAAGGCCCGGGGCATCCGCCCCGCCTACAAGCTCGTCGACACCTGCGCCGGGGAGTTCAGCCCCGCCCGGCCCTACTTCTACTCCACCTACGAGCGGCGGGACGAGAACCGCGTGAGCGAGCGAGAGAAAATCCTCATCCTCGGCGGGGGCCCCAACCGCATCGGACAAGGCATCGAGTTCGACTACTGCTGCTGCCACGCCAGCTTCGCCGTCAAGGAGCTGGGCTACGAGGCCATCATCGTCAACTCCAATCCCGAGACGGTGAGCACCGACTACGACACGTCGGACAAGCTCTACTTCGAGCCCCTCACCCGGGAGGACGTGCTGGAGATCATCGAGGCCGAGCGGCCCCACGGCGTGATCGTCCAGCTCGGCGGCCAGACCCCCCTCAACCTGGCCGTGCCCCTGGAGCAGGCGGGGGTGCGGATCCTGGGCACCAGCCCCGACAGCATCGACCGGGCCGAGGACCGCCACCGCTTCCGCGAGCTGCTGGCCACCCTGGGCCTCGTCCAGGCCCCCAGCGGCACCGCCTTCTCCTACCAGGAGGCCAAGGAGGTGGCCGGCGAGATCGGCTACCCCGTGCTCGTCCGTCCCTCCTACGTCCTGGGCGGGAGGGCCATGCAGATCGTGTTCGACGAGGAGGAGCTGGAGGGCTTCATGGCCGAGGCCCGCCTGGCCTCCGACACCCTCACCGAGCATCCCATCCTCATCGACAAGTTCCTGGAGCACGCCATCGAGGTGGACGTGGACGCGGTGGCCGACGGCCAGCGCTGCGTGGTGGGCGGGGTGATGGAGCACATCGAGGAGGCCGGCGTGCACAGCGGCGACTCCGCCTGCGCCATGCCCCCCATCACCCTCACCGACGAGGTGGTGGAGGCCCTCTGCCGGCAGACCAAGGCCCTGGCCCGCGAGCTCGACGTACGGGGCCTGATGAACGTCCAGTACGCCATCCGCGACGACACCATCTACGTCCTGGAGGTCAACCCCCGGGCCTCCCGCACCGTGCCCTTCGTCTCCAAGGCCATCGGCGTGCCCCTGGCCAACATCGCGACCAAGGCGATGCTCGGCCACAGCCTCCAGGAGCTGGGCTTCACCCAGGAGGTGGCCATCGACCACGTGGCCGTCAAGCAGGCCGTATTCCCCTTCGTCCGCTTCCCCGGCGTGGACGCCGTGCTGGGCCCCGAGATGCGCTCCACGGGCGAGGTGATGGGCATCGACGAGACCTTCGGCCTGGCCTTCGCCAAGAGCCAGCAGGGAGCGGGCCACGTCCTCCCCCTCGAGGGCACCGTGTTCGTCTCCGTGCGCAACAGCGACAAGCGGGACATCATCTTCATCGCCAAGAAGCTCGAGGACCTGGGCTTCGACCTGGTGGCCACCGAGGGCACCGCCGCGGCCCTCCGCCGCAACGGCGTGAGCGTGCGCACCCTCCAGCGCATCTCCGTGGGACGGCCCAACGTCCTCGACCTCATCAAGAACCGCGAGATCAAGCTGATCATCAACACCGTGAGCGGCAAGAACCCCCGCAGGGACGAGGTTTACATCCGCAGCCAGGCCCTGGCCAACAACATTCCCCTGATCAGCACCATCAGTGCGGCGGGGGCCTTCGTCGGCGGCATCGAGGCCCTCCGCAAGAGCGGCATCGCCGTCAAGAGCCTCCAGGAATACCGCCAGCGCCACGCCCCGCCCCAGGCCGTGCGCGAGGAGCAGGCCTGACCTCGCCCCGCCTCACGGCTTGCGGGCCCCGACCACGGAGTCCATGGCCTCGTGGCGGCGCAGGAGACGGACGTCGGCGAAGCCGGCGTCCTCGAGCCATCCGCGAATCTCGTCGAAGGTGTAGGTCCCTCCCGCGGGGGTGTTCACCAGCATGTTGACGGCGAACAGGGCGCCCGCCGCCGGCCGGGCGCGGCCCGGCTCCATGACCACGTCGCGGACCAGCACCCGGCCGCCGTGGTCGAGGGCGGCGTGGACCTTGCGTGCCAGCCGGCGATTCTCCTCGGCGCTGTTCTGGTGGATGATGGCGCTCACCCATGCCAGGTCGACGCCAGAGGGCAGGGGGTCGGCGTGGTAGTCGCCGGCCGCCAGGCCCACGCGGTGGAGCAGGCCCTCCTGGCGCAGGCGGCGACGGGCCATGGGGATCACCGCCGGGAGGTCGAAGAGCGTGGCCCTGGCCTGGGGCTGGGCGCGGAGGAAGGCGATGGTGTAGGAGCCGGAGGCCCCGCCCACGTCGAGCAGATGCGTGAAGGGGGGCGGGCCGAGGGCCGCGACCAGCCCCGGGGCGGTGCGGGCCGCGATGTCGGCCATGGCCCCGATGAAGGCCGCGCGATCGCCCTCCTCGCCCAGCACGCTAGGGCCCCGCTCGGCCCGCTCGCCGCTGCGCACCACCTCGGCGAGCCGGGCCCAGCTTCGCAGGCAGTTGGCCCGGTGCTGGACCATGCGGAGCACGCTGTGCGGGCCCGCCTCGGTGAGGGTGTCGGCCACTCCCGGGGCGAGGGCGTAGCTCTCGCCCTCCTTGACGAGCAGGCCCATGGCCGCGAGGGCGTCGGCGAGCACGGCGGTGGCTCGCCGGTCGGTGCCCAGGCGGGCCGCCAGGTCGGGGGCCGCGGCGGGGCCGCCGGCGAGGGCGTCGAAGACCTGGAGCTGAGCGGCGGCCGCGACCACGCACGGCTCCTGGAAGCCGCCGGACAGGGCCAGCACGTCGTCGGGGGTCCAGGGCTCTGGCATCGCGGGGGGGTCCTTTCACGCTGAGGATGCGGCCCGGGGTCTACTGTACCCGGCGACGCCGACCGCTTCAAGCGCCCGGGCCGGGCCGCTCGTCGGGCTTGCGGGGGATGACTCGGCGGCCCGCCCATGCTATGATATGGCCTCCCCGAGCGGCAGGCCGTGCGAGGGAAGGCTATGCTCACGGACAACGTGCTGGACCTGATCGGGAACACGCCGCTGATCCGGCTGGGCGAGGAGCGGGTGTTCGCCAAGGCGGAGTTCCTCAACCCCGGGGGCAGCATCAAGGACCGGGTGGCCCTGGCCATGCTGGAGGGGGCGGAGCGGGACGGGCGCCTCGGGCCCGGCTCGGTGATCGTGGAGCCCAGCTCGGGCAACACGGGCATCGGGGTGGCCCTGGTGGGCCGCCAGAAGGGCTACCGGGTGAGCATCGTGATGCCCGAGGGAATGAGCGAGGAGCGCAAGAAGCTCATCCACGCCCTGGGCGCCGAGCTGGTGCTCACCCCCGACGAGGCGGGCATCGCGGGCGCCGTGGAGCGGGTGCGCCAGATGGCCGCCGCCGACCCCCGCATCTACGTGCCCCAGCAGTTCGAGAACCCCGACAACCCCCGCATCCACTACGAGGAGACGGCCCGCGAGCTGTGGCGCCAGATGAGCGGCGAGGTGGCCTGCTTCGTGGCCGGGGTGGGCAGCGGGGGCACCCTCCAGGGCATCGGCACCTTCCTCAAGGAGCACAAGCCCGACGCCCGCATCGTGGCCGTGGAGCCCAAGAACGTCTCCGCCCTCCTGGGCCACGAGCCGGGCCTCCACCAGATCCAGGGCATCGGCGACGGCTTCGTGCCCGACATCCTCGACGTGGCCCTGGTCGACGAGGTGGTGGAGGTGAGCGACGAGGACGCCATCGCGACCACCCGCGAGCTGGGCCGCGACCATGGGCTCCTGGTGGGTATCTCCTCGGGGGCCAACGTGTGGGCCGCCCGCCAGCTCGCCCGCCGCATCGAGGGCAACGTGGCCACCGTGCTGCCCGACCGGGCCGAGCGCTACTTCAGCACCGCACTGCTCTGACGCCCCCCCCTGTGCCCGCCGCCCTCCTGGCGCGGACGAGCCCGCGCCGCGGGAGGGGTCGGCGCGGGCTCGCGTGGGGAGGCCCGGTGGGGCCTCAGAAGCGGAAGGTCACCTGCCAGCGGAGGAAGAAGGCGTCGTCGGTGACGTCGTCGTAGTAGCCCCCGGGCTCGAGGTATTCGGCCCACAGGTGCATGGAGGCCCAGTCGGTGAACTCGTAGAAGAGCTTGGCGGTGGCCAGCTGGCCGCGGTTGAGTCCGTCGCTGTAGGGGAAGTCGCGCCCCGCGGCGTGCTCGTCGGCCATGAGGTGGCTGAGGTCGAAGACCAGGCGGAGCTTCTCGGTGGGCTGGGCCTCGACGCCGGCCGTGATGCGGTGGAGGTTGGTGTAGTTGCCGGGCAGGCCGCACTCCAGTGCCCAGCGGTAGACGTAGAGCTCGCTCCAGTGGGGCCAGCGTGCGAGCACGGGGTCCCACCCGCCGAAATGCCGGCGTCCGGGGTCGTCGCCGGAGAGGTACTCGTAGCCTCCGAAGAGGCGGGGGACCCAGGCGACGTCGTGGAATCGGTAGCCGAGCTCGCTGTTGAAGCCCCAGCCCTTGCGGGTCACCTTGTCCTCGCTGCCCCACTGGTGGCCGAGCTCGGCGTAGTAGTCGAGGGCGTCGGTGATCCGGCCCTCCACGGGGATGCCCACGGTGTGGACGATGCGCCCCGGGAGGTCGCCGCCCTTCCCGATCCCGTCGTCGTTCTTGTAGATGTAGTAGGCCCCGAGCTTGTGGCCGTCGAAGTAGTTGGAGGTGAAGTAGGCGCCGTAGAGGCGGGTGTCGTACTCGCAGACCAGGCGGTCGTCGTCGTCCCAGGGCGTCAGGCGCTTCTGGTCCCCCGCGTTGTCCACCACGAAGAGGTCGAGGGCCGACTGGATGTCGTCGAGGTGGATGGTGAGCTTGGCCGCGTCGGAGTAGATGGAGCGGGAGCCGTCCAGCGGCGTGCCGTCCAGGATCACCCAGTAGCGCCCGTAGGCCAGGTCCTGGCGGCCGATGCGGAGGGAGACGGGCAGGCCGCCGATGCGCTTCCAGTCGAGATAGAGGTTGTCCCAGAAGACCTCGCTCCACTGGGGCCCGACGTGGTCGTCGCCGGGGAAGCGGACGACGGGCCGGGGCTCGTAGGCCAGGCGGGCGTAGAGGCTCAGGCCGTTGGGCTGGTCGAGGGCCTCGTCGCGGAAGAAGGGCCCCAGGGTGCCCCACAAGCGGGTGCGGATGCGGAAGAAGTGGTAGGTGTCGTCGACCTCGTCGAGCAGGTCGAGGGGGTTTTCGATGTAGACCTGGCGGAGGCGCTCGTCGGCCCCCCAGGAGAACCAGGGCACGGGGTTTTTCAGCTCCTCGCGCCAGTTCCTGGGCGGCGGGGCCTCGGGGGCGGGGGCTTCGCCGCCCCAGGCCGCGGGCCACGCCAGGGCGAGCCCGAGAAGCACACTTCCCACTACGCGCACAGTGCGAGTCACCTGCCTGCCCTCCGATTCTAGGATCCCGCCCGTCGGTCCGGTCTTCCTCGGCACAGGGCGTGCCGTTCACGACCATGGGGTGCGGCGATACGGGGGCAGGGCTCGAGGCCCGGCCCCGTGCTCAAGTGCTTCTTGTAGCGACCCTTGCGTCCTCCCGTGCGGGTCGAGCGCGGGACGGGGGGCCCGCGAACGGGCTCTATGTACCAAAAGTCGGGGCCGTTTGCAAGCATGGCGTGCGGTTTTTTTTGCCGCCCGGGGCAAAACGCCCCGCCGGGCCTTGACAGCAGCGGGGGCGGCCTAAATAATGGCCTCGCCTCACAGGCCGCAAACGGGCCGCAAAGGACGAACCGCGGCGACGGGGGAGGCGCCACAGGGAAAGGAGAGGACGGTGCTGGGCATCGAAGACCAATGGGTGGTCCTCGCCTACGGGCTGTGCATCGCCAGCACGATCCTGTGCGTGGTCTACGGGATCGTGAACTGGACCCGGGGCGACGAGCCGGTGGAACAGGAGGACGTGGACTGGGCGAAGGAGGAGAAGGAGGAGGTGGAGGAGGCCCTGTAGCCCCCCGGAGGGCTACGGGCGCCCGCACCTGACCCGGTCCGCGACGGTCCCCCCGCTGGAGGAGCTGACGGATGGATCTCCTGAGCATCATCGTGGTCATCGCCTACCTGATGGCCGTGGGCTACCTGGGCTACCGGGGCTATCGCCACACGAAGACGGCGGCCGACTACCTGGTGGCGGGCCGCAGCATCCACCCCGCGATCATGGCCCTCTCCTACGGAGCCACGTTCATCTCCACCTCGGCCATCGTGGGCTTCGGGGGCGTGGCCGGCCTGTTCGGGATGAGCCTGCTGTGGCTGACGTTCCTGAACATCTTCGTGGGCATCTTCATCGCCTTCGTGTTCCTCGGCGGCCCCGCCCGGCGGATGGGGCACCACCTGGACGCCCACACGTTTCCCGAGCTCCTGGGCCGGCGGTTCGACAGCCGGTTCATCCAGGTCTTCGCCGGCCTGGTGATCTTCCTCTTCATGCCCCTCTACTCGGCCGCGGTGCTCATCGGGGGCTCGGAGTTCATCTCCACGCAGCTGAAGGTCGACTACGAGGTGGCGGTGTTCGTCTTCGGGGTGATCATCGCCGCCTACGTGGTGATGGGGGGCCTCAAGGGCGTGATGTACACCGACGCCCTCCAGGGCTCCCTGATGTTCCTGGGCATGGCCACGCTGCTGGTCTACACCTACGCCAAGGTGGGCGGGGTGACGGCGGGGCACCAGGAGCTGACCGACCTGGCCGACCTGGTGCCGGGCAAGCTCAAGGCCATCGGCCACGCGGGGTGGACGGCCATGCCGCCCTTCGGATGGGGCGCCCTGAGGCACAACCTGTGGTGGATCGTGGTCTCCACCATCACCCTGGGCGTGGGCATCGGGGTGCTCGCCCAGCCCCAGCTCGTGGTCCGGTTCATGACCGTGCGCAGCCGCAAGCAGCTCAACCGCGCGGTGCTCGTCGGCGGGGTGTTCATCCTGGTGATGACCGGCGTGGCCTTCACCATCGGAAGCCTCTCCAACGCCTACTTCGCCAAGCACGGGCCGCTGCTCAAGGGCCGCGTGCTCAAGATGATCGACGAGGAGAAACAGCACGCCCTCCTCCAGGTGGCCCGAAAGGGCGAGGACGGCACGTGGACCCTGCTCACCGACGAGGCGGGCAAGCCCAAGGCCGCCCCCGTGGTGCTCGACGCCCAGAGCCCCTACCTGGACGAAACCGTCGAGGTGGCCGCGAAAAACGAGGCGGGCCAGGGGGCCGCCCAGCGGGTGCCCGTGGCCCAGGGGCGGAGCATCTCCATCGTCTACGCCAAGGGCAACCCCGACCAGATCATCCCCACCTACCTGACCGTGGCCCTGCCCAAGTGGTTCGGCCTGCTCTTCCTGCTCACCCTCCTGGCCGCGGCCATGAGCACCCTGTCCAGCCAGTTCCACGCCATCGGCACGAGCATCGGGCGCGACGTCTACGACCAGGTGGCCCACACCCGTCGCACCAGCTACGGCGCCACGCGGGTGGGCATCGTCGTCGGGATCATCGTGGCGGTGATCATCAGCTACTCGGCCCGGGGCGGCTACATCATCGCCCGGGCCACGGCGATCTTCTTCGGCCTGTGCGCCTCGGCCTTCCTCCCGGCCTTCATCGGGGGTCTCTTCTCCCGCCGCATCACGCGGGCGGGGGCCATCGCCTCCATGGTCGTGGGCTTCGTGGTCACCGCCTTCTGGCTGGTCTTCGTCAAGGCCAAGGAGGCGAGGGCCATCGGCCTCGTCCAGAAGCTCACCGGCGGGAAGGACAGCATCCTGGCCGGCTACCACAACTGGCCGGTGGTCGACCCCCTGGTGGTCGCCCTGCCCCTGGCCATCCTCACCGTGATCATCGTCTCCGCCCTCACCAGGCCCATGGACCCGGCCTACGTGGACTACTGCCGCGGGGGCCGCAAGCCCGACACCGCCCCGTAGGAGCCCCGAGATGCAGGAGCTGTGGGACAAGGACACCATGGCCCGCGACCGCCTCGCCGAAGTCCAGCTCCAGCGGCTGCGCGACGTGGTGGCCAGGGTCCGACGCAGCGTGCCCTTCTACCAGGAAGCCCTCGACCAGCGCGGCCTGAGCGAACAGAGCCTCCAGTCGCCCGACGA
Source organism: Candidatus Brocadiia bacterium (assembly GCA_046538415.1). Taxonomy (GTDB): domain Bacteria; phylum Planctomycetota; class PUPC01; order DSUN01; family DSUN01; genus JBKHIY01. The sequence continues at coordinate 16,770 of JBKHIY010000082.1, forward strand.
CATCCGAAAGCTGCCCTTCACCGTCAAGGACGACCTCCGCGACCACTACCCCTTCGGCCTCTTCGCCCTGCCCCTCGACCAGGTGGTCCGCACCCACTGCTCCAGCGGCACCACGGGAAAGCCCATCGTCGCCGGCTACACCCGCGCCGACATCGATACCTGGAGCGAGGTGATGGCCCGCACCTTCCACCTCATCGGCCTGTCCCACGAGGACATCGCTCAGTGCGCCTGGGGCTACGGGCTGTTCACCGGCGGCCTCGGCGCCCACTACGGCCTCGAGCGCCTGGGGGCCACCGTGATCCCCGTCTCCGGGGGAAACACCGAGCGCCAGGTGATGCTCATCCAGGACTTCGGGGTCACCGCCTGGATGGGCACGCCCAGCTACTGTCTCTACCTGCTCGAAGTCGCCGACCAGATGGGCGTGGACCTCCGCCAGACCAGCCTCCGCGTGGGCATCTTCGGGGCCGAGCCCTGGACCGAGCAGATGCGCGCCGAAATCGAGGAGCGCATGGGAGTCAAGGCCTACGACATCTACGGCCTCACCGAAATCATCGGCCCCGGCGTGTCCAGCGAGTGCGAAGCCCAGGACGGCCTCCACCTCTTCGAAGACCACTTCTACCCCGAAATCATCGACCCCCAGACCCTCGAGCCCATCGAGGGCGACGGCGAGGGCGAGCTGGTCCTCACCACCCTCTCCAAGCAGGCCATGCCCGTCCTCCGATTCCGCACCCGCGACATCACCCGCATCCACCGCCAGCCCTGCCCCTGCGGCCGCACCACGGTGCGCATGGAACGGGTCTCGGGGCGCACCGACGACATGCTCATCGTCCGGGGCGTGAACGTCTTCCCCTCCCAGATCGAGTCCATCCTCCTGGGCATCGAGGGCACCGAGCCCCACTACCAGATCGTCGTCGACCGAAAGGGCACCCTCGACGACATGGAAATCCAGGTCGAGGTCGAGGAAAGCTTCTTCTCCGACAAGGTGCGCGAGCTGGAGAACTTCGGCCGACAGGTGGCCACCAAGATCGAAAACGTCCTCGGACTCCGAGTCCACGTCCGACTCATGGAGCCGGGCTCCATCCAGCGCTCCATGGGCAAGGCCAAGCGCGTGATCGACAAGCGAAAAGCCCCCTGAGGAGGCCCCCCCAATGGTCGTCACCCAGCTCTCCATCTTCATCGAAAACCGCTCCGGACGCCTCGCCGCCGCCACCCGCGCCCTGGCCGACCAGGACATCAATATCCTCGCCCTCAGCCTCGCCGATACCGCCGACTTCGGGGTCCTCCGACTCATCGTCAGCGACCCCCAGGCCGGCCGCCAGGCCCTCCGCGACGCAGGCTTCACCGTGGTCACCAACGACGTCCTGGCCGTCGAAGTCGAGGACAAGCCGGGGGGCCTCGCCGCCATCCTCGCCGTCCTCGAAAAAAACGCCATCAACGTCGAGTACATGTACGCCTTCTCCTCCGTCAAGACCCAGCGCGCCGCCCTCATCTTCCGATTCGAGGACAGCCAGGCCGCCATCCAGGCACTCACCGACGCCGGCATCGGCGTGATGAGCAAAATCGACGTCCTCGGCCACTAGCCCCGGCCCCCGAGCCCCACACCCCCCAGCCCCCCGAGGAGACGCCATGCCCGCCGACCCCCTGGCCGTCTTCGAACAGCTCGACCCCCAGCTCCTCGAGCGCGTGCGCCAGGGCGCCGACTTCGCCCTCGCCGACGGCGCCCTGCCCCGCAAGACCAAGCTCCTCATCGCCATGGCCCTCGATGCCGCCCACGGCGCCCAGGGCGGCGTCCGCGCCCTCGCCCAACAGGCCCTCCAGGCCGGGGCCAGCCGCCAGGAGCTGGCCGAGACCCTCCGCGTCGCCGGCTACGTCAGCGGCGCCGGCAGCGTCTACACCGCCGCCCACGCCCTCGCGGGACTCTTCGACTGAGCCCCCCGCAGCCCCACCCCCCGGGCAGCCGGCGCGCGCCCATCGCCCGCCGGCCACCCGGCGCCTTCCCCTCCACCCCTACAAACCGAAGCCCCCCCTGAAACCGGCCAGTAAAATTTGTTAATCTTCGGCCGAAAACCCGCCGCGCGGGGCATAACCGTCGCACGGGCAAGCACCTATGACCGCAAAAGTTTTTTTCACACCCCCGCGCGATCGGTGGCGGGTTCGAGGTTCCGGATTCCGGGTTTGTAACCCCTCAGCGGAGTGAGGACCTGGGGGAGGAACCAATACCGTTCGGCGCGGCTATTGCAGCGGCGAGGGCAGGGAAGGACGAGTGG
>JBKHIY010000083.1:0-18898 GCA_046538415.1 Candidatus Brocadiia bacterium
TAGCAGGTCTTAAAGCCCAGTAGCAGCCGCCGCACGGGTTCTTTGACAATTCGGGTCCTGGCCCCCCGGGGCATCCAGGGGCGTCGCGGGGCTTTCCGCCCTGGCCTCGCGGCTAACCCCTGGATGCCGCGAGGGGCTTATCGGGGGTCGAGCTTTGCGGCCTTGGCATCGAGCTCTTCGACGGTGAAGCGGACGCTGACGATGTAGGGCGCCTCCCCCGGGGTCCAGTGGCCGTAGGTGGTGAGGACGAATGTGCCGTCGGGCAGGCGCTCGACGGCGGGGTAGGCGCAGTCGGCGCCGCGGTGGTTGTCCATGAGGCGCACGCGGTACTGTCCCTCGCGGCCGGCCACGATATCGTCGTAGGTGCCCACCCAGGCGGCCCAGTCGCCCTTGGTGGGGCTCTTGCGGGTGGTATCGCGGAAGGAGAGGACGAGGCGTCCGTCGGGGGCGTAGGCGCCCTGGTGGCGGTCGCCGGTGAGCGCCGCGGGCAGTTCGCGGGGCTGGCTCCAGCTCTCGCCTTCGTCCTCGCTGAAGATGACGAAGGAGTTGAAGCGGCGGGAGTTTTCGCGCAGCAGGACGGCGAGCTGCCTCCCGTCGGGCGAGCGCACGGCCCCCGGCTCGCACAGGTGAGCGTGGGGGTGGGTGGCGATGGCCTGGGGCTCGCTCCAGCTCAGGCCGCCGTCCTCGGAGAGGGTCTTGTAGACGATGAAGCGTCCGGAGCGGGTGCCCTTGCCCCGCAGGAAGCGGCCGTCGTCGTGGAAGAGGGCCATGTAGCGGCCGTCGCGCAGGCGGAGGCAGGAGGCCATGGCGACCACGCCGCCAAAGTCGCCGATGGGCCGAAGCGGCGTCCACGTCGCCCCGTCGTCCTCCGAGACCGCCATGCGGATGGGGTAGAGCCCGGAGAAGAGGATCAGGCGGCGGACGCCCCGGGGGTCGACGGTGCGGTAGAGGATGGGCGTTTCCTTCGAGGTGGCCCAGTTCTGGGGCGTGGGCAGCCGGTCGCTCCAGGTCAGGCCTGCGTCGGCGCTTTTCTTGAGCACCAGGGCGCCGCGCCCGTGGCCCTTGGGGTAGACGGCGAACAGGGTCTTGTGGTCCTCGAGCAGCACCGTGCTGGGATGGCCGAGGTACTGGCCGGGCTCGCGGTCCACGACCACCTGGCGATGGCTCTCGCCCGCCAGGTCCACGAGCGGGATGGTGTAGCCGGGGGGCATGGTGGAGTGGGCTGGCATCTGGGCTTCCTCGCGTTGGGCCCCGGCGGCCGGCATGGCGAGGGCCAGCGCGGCCAGCAGGCCGAAGGCGGTTCGTGGGCACATGCTGAGCGAGCTCCTGGAAGAGCGGCGGAAGCGAGGGCGATTCTAGCGCCCCGGGCCGGCCCGTTCAAGACGCGGCGCTTGCGCCTCGCGCCGGCCGGGGGATAGAATGCCCGCGGGACAGCGGGGAGGCCGGGGAAGCGAGGAGAGCGCCATGAGACTTCGAGACGGTGGCCCGCGGCCCGGCGCCTGGCGGTGTGCGGCGGCCGGCCTCCTGGCCGCGGTGCTCGGCCCTCCGCCCGCGGCCGGTGCAGCGGCTGAGAAGCAGGAGCACCTGGTGCCCGCCGACAAGGGGCTGTCGGCCGAATGGGTGCGCGCGCTGTTCGAGCGCGGCGGCCCGGAAGTGTGGCGAGGCGAGGCGCTGACCACCGTCGGCATGCCCTGCGGGGGCGTCGCCGCGGGGCAGCTCTACCTGCGGGGCGACGGTACGCTGGCCGCCTGGCGAATCTTCAACAAGCACGAGAACACGGGCTACGGCAGCAAGTGCTACCGCACCGAACGCCCCCCGTCGCCCGTGGAGTCGGGCTTCGCCCTCACCGTGCGGGCCGGCGGGAAGACGCACCGGCGGCGGCTGTGCCAGGAGGATTTTCCCGGGGTGGCGTTCGTGGGCGAGTATCCCCTCGCGGTGGTCCGCTACGAGGCCGACGACTTCCCCGCGGACGTGGAGATGGAGGCCTTCTCGCCGTTCATCCCGCTGAACCCCGGGGACTCGGCGCTGCCCGCCACGCTCTTCCACATCCGGGTGGCCAATCCCTCGCGAGAGCCGATGGCCGTAGGCTTGGAGGGCTGGCTGGAGAACGCCGTGCTCATCCACTCCCGCGCCGCGGTCCGCGCCGTGCGCCGCTGCCGCCTGGTGGGCGAGAAGGGCCGCACGCTGCTGGTCCACACCGCCGAGAAGGCCCCCCCGCCCGAGGGTCCCGAGAAGCCCAGGCCGACCATCGTCCTGGCCGACTTCGAGGGCGAGGACTACGGGGACTGGAAGGTGGAGGGGGAGGCCTTCGGCGAAGGCCCCGCCCGGGGCACCTTGCCCGAGCAGCAAGAGGTCAGTGGCTTCCTGGGCAAGGGCCTGGTGAACACCTACCTGGGCAAGGACCCGCCGCACGGCACCCTCACGTCCCCGCCGTTCACTATCCGCCGCAGGTTCATCCAGTTCCTCATCGGCGGGGGGAAGCACGAGGGGACGACGTGCATCCAGCTCCTGGTCGACGGCCAGGTGGTCCGCACCGCGGTGGGGCGGAACGACGAGAAGCTGCTCTGGCACTTCTGGAACGTGGGGCCGCTGGAGGGCAAGGAGGCCCGCATCCGCATCGTGGACCGGGCGTCGGGCGGCTGGGGCCACATCAACATCGATCACATCGAGCTGACCGACACCGTGCGGGAGGCGCCCGGCGCGCCCCTGGAGGAGCTGCCCGACTACGGCTCGCTGGTCCTCGCCTTCGCCGGGCGGCCGACGGCCCGGGCCGCGATGACCGTCGAGCCCATCTCGGCGGAAGGTGAGGCGACGAGCGGCGCCGACGCGGCCTTCCCCGCGCTCGAGCGGCGCCGGGCCCGCGTGGTCCTCGAGCCCGAGCAGGTGGCGGGCGACGAGGCGGCGACCTTCACGGTCGTGCTCGCCTGGCACTTCCCCAATCACCCTCACGGCCGCGAGTACGCCACCCGCTTCGACGACGCGGCCCAGGTGGCCCACTACGTGCTCGACCACCACGACCGCCTGGCCGCCCACACCCGCCTGTGGCACAGGACCTACTACGAGGACAGCACGCTGCCCCGCTGGCTGCTCTTCCGCCTCCACTCCACGGCGAGCAACCTGGCCACCAACACCTGCCAGTGGTGGGCGAGCGGGCGCTTCTGGGCCTGGGAGGGCGTGGGCTGCTGCCCCGGCACGTGCACCCACGTGTGGAACTACGCGCACACCCTCGCCCGCCTGTTCCCCCAGCTCGAGCGCTCGGCTCGCGAGATGCAGGACTTCGGGGCCGGGTTCGACCCCCGGACCGGCCTGGTGGGCTTCCGCTCCAACCGCGCCTACGCCGCCGACGGGCAATGCGGCACCGTGCTCAAGGCCTACCGCGAGCACACCATGAGCCCCGACGAGGCGTTCCTGCGGCGCACCTGGCCGCGCATCCGCAAGGCTCTGGAGTTCGCCATCCGCCAGGACGGCGACGGCGACGGGCTGATCGAGGGCGGCCAGCACAACACCTTCGACATCAGCTTCCACGGGCCGAACACCTTCGTGGGCTCCCTCTACCTGGCGGCCCTGCGGGCCGGTGAGCAGATGGCCCGCGAGATGGGCGAGGAGCCCTTCGCCCGGCGGTGCCGCACCATCTTCGAGCGGGGGCGCGAGGCATCCGCCGAGCGGCTCTTCGACGGCGAGTACTTCATCCAGCTCGTCGACCTGGAGAAGCACCCCAAGCACCAGTACGGCAGGGGCTGTCTCTCCGACCAGCTCTTCGGCCAGGGCTGGGCACACCAGCTCGCCCTGGGCTACCTCTACCCGCCCGAGCAGGTCCGCTCCGCCCTCCAGGCGGTGTGGCAGTACAACTGGGCGCCCGACGTGGGGCCTTACAACCAGGCCCACCGCCCGGGCCGCGTGTTCGCCCGGCCCGGCGAGGCGGGCCTCTTCACGTGCACCTGGCCCAAGAGCCCCTACCTGGCCCAGGGCGTGCGCTACAAGAACGAGGTGTGGACGGGCATCGAGTACCAGGTCGCCGGGCACATGGTGTGGGAAGGCAGGGTCGAGCAGGCGCTGGCCATCTGCCGGGGCATCCACGAGCGCTACCACCCGGCGAAGCACAATCCCTACAACGAGGTGGAGTGCGGCGACCACTACGCCCGCGCGCTGGCCAGTTGGGGGGTCTATACGGCCCTCGCCGGCTACGAGGTGCACGGGCCGGGCGGCCACCTGGGCTTCGCCCCCCGCATCTCGCCGGCGAAGTTCCAGGCCGCCTTCACCGCACCGGAGGGATGGGGCTCGTTCGCCCAGAGGCGCGACGCGGGGGGCCAGCGCGAGCGCATCGAGGTGCGCTGGGGGCGCCTGCGCCTCAGGTCGCTGGCCTTCGCCCTGCCCCAGGGGCTCACGCCCTCCCGGGTCGCGGTGGCCGTGGACGGCGAGGCGGTCGAGGCCACGCACGCCCTCGAGGGCCAGCGCCTGAGCCTCTCCCTGGCCGAGGAGCTGGTGCTCCGCGAAGGCCAGGCCCTGGACGTGACGATCCGCTGAGCGGCGGCCCTCCCGCTCCCGACACCCCACGGCCATCGGACGGCCCGCGATGTCCGCCCCCTACGCCCAAGTGGCCCTCAACTTGCCGCTGGCCGGCGTCTTCGACTACGCGGTGCCCGCCGCCCTGCGCGACCGCCTGCGGCGGGGCATGCGGGTGCGGGTGCCCTTCGGCCCCCGCCGCCTGGTGGGCTACTGCGTGGGCCTGGCCTCCGAGCCGAGCATCGAGCCCCGGCGGGTCAAGCCCCTGCTCGACGTGGTGGACGCGGAGCCGCTGGTGAGCGAGGAGATGCTCGAGCTCACCCGCTGGATCGCCGACTACTACGCCTGTGGCTGGGGCGAGGCCCTCCACGCCGCGCTGCCCGCCGGCGTGCGCCAGGGCATCACCTCGCGGACCTTCCGCGTGGTGGAGCCGGTGCTCGAGGGGGCCGAGCTCGAGGCCCGGGCGCGGGAGGTGCGCTCCCGGGCCCCCAAGCGGGCCGCCATCCTGGAGGCCCTCCTCGCGGCGGAGGGCGAGGACCTCACGCGCGAGGAGCTGGCCCAGCTCGCCGGCTGCGCGCCGTCCACCGTGGACGCCGCTCGGCGGGCGGGGCTGGTGCGCTACCGCCACAAGCCGCTGGCCGAGCATCCCGTGCGCGACGTGGAGGCCGAGGCGCCCAAGCGCATCGAGCTCACCCCCGAGCAGGAGAGGGCCCTGGAGGCCATCGCCCGGACGCGGGCCGGGGGCTTCGGCGTGGTGCTGGTCCACGGGGTGACGGGCAGCGGCAAGACGGAGGTCTACCTGCGGGCCATCGCCGACGTGGTGGCGGCGGGGGCCCAGGCCATCGTGCTGGTGCCCGAGATTTCGCTCACGCCGCAGACCATCCGCCGCTTCAAGGCCCGGTTCGACCGCGTGGCCGTGCTCCACAGCCACCTGACCGCGGGGCAGCGCTACGAGCAGTGGCGGGCCATCCGCGAGGGTCGGGCGGACGTGGTGATCGGCCCCCGCTCGGCGGTCTTCGCGCCCGTGCGCCGCCTCGGCCTGGTGGTCGTGGACGAGGAGTACGAGAGCACCTTCAAGCAGGAGTCGGTGCCCCGCTACCACGCCCGCGACGTGGGCATCGTGCGTGCCCAGCGGGCCGGCGCGGTGGTCGTCCTGGGCTCGGCCACCCCCTCGCTGGAGAGCTACCACAACGCGCGGCGGGGGCGCTACGCCTACGTCCGCCTGCCCCGGCGGGTGCTCGGCCTGCGGATGCCCCCGGTGGAGGTGGTGGACATGACCGAGGAGCTGGGGGAGCGGCGGGGCCGCCACTTCCTCTCCCGCCGCCTGGAGGCCCTGATGCGCCAGAGCCTGGAGGCCGACTCCCAGGTGCTGCTGTTCCTCAACCGCCGGGGCTTCTCCACCCTCATCTTCTGTCCCCGCTGCCGCCACGCCCTGCGCTGCCCCCGCTGCCAGGTGCCCATGGTCTACCACCGCCGCCGCCGCATCGCCCTGTGCCACTACTGCGGGGCTCGGGCGGAGCCCACGGGGGTGTGCCCGGCGTGTCGAGGAGCCGAGATGCTCCACTTCGGGGCGGGCACGGAGCGGGTGGAGGACGAGATCGCCCGCAAGTTCCCCGTCTATCCCGTGGTCCGGATGGACAGCGATACCACCCGCGGGCGGGCCGCCCACCAGGAGCTGCTGGCCCGCTTCCGCTCCGGGGAGGCCCGCATCCTGGTGGGCACCCAGATGGTGGCCAAGGGGCTGGACTTCCCGGAGGTGACCCTGGTGGGCGTGGTCTCCGCCGACACGGTGCTCTACCTGCCCGATTTCCGGGCCTCCGAGCGCACGTTCCAGCTCGTCGAGCAGGTGGCGGGGCGGGCGGGCCGCGGCCTGCGGGGCGGCCGGGTGGTGGTCCAGACCACCCTGCCCCACCACCTGAGCGTGGTGTGTGCCGCGAAGCACGACTACAAGGGCTTCGCCGACACCGAGCTGGATCTCCGCCGCGAGCTCGGCTATCCCCCCTTCGGCCACCTCCTGCGGGTGGTCGTCTCCAGCGGCCAGCGGGAGGCGGCGCAGCGGCGCTGCCAGGCCCTCGCCGAGCTGCTGCGGGGCCTGCCCGAGGCCGGCCGCTTCCATCTCCTCGGGCCCGTCGAGTGTCCCCTGCCCATGCTCCAGGGGCGCAGCCGCTGGCAGCTCCTGGTCAAGGCCTCCCGCCGGGGGGCCGTGCACGTGGCCGCCCAGGCCCTCCGCCCCCACGCGGGCGCCAGGGGCAAGACCCAGGTGGCCCTGGACGTCGATCCCATCTCCATGCTCTGACGGGGGAGGCGGGCTCACGCCTCGGCCGGGCCGCGGGCCTGCCGCCGGGCGGAGCGGCGGAGGCGGCGGAAGGTGAAGAAGAGCACCACCAGCACGGCCAGCACCAGGGGCACGGTGTAGGCCTCGCCCAGGGCATCCCAGAAGCTCTCCCGCGGCGGCCCCACGTTGGCGTCCTCGCCGGTCACGGCGAAGGCGTGCACCACCCCGCTGTAGGACGGGGCGATGATCATGGGCCGCCCCTCGAAGGTCGCCGCGACGCACGACGACCAGATGGTCCTGCCCTTCAGGTAGTGGGTCCAGGGGAACCTGCCCAGGTGGTAGCGGAAGATGAACCGCCCGTCGCCGGCCCCCAGCACGTAGAGGTGGTCGTCCAGCGAGTTCACGCACACCACGGGCTCGCCGCCCATCCGGGCCACCACCGGCGAGCCCTGCACGATGCCCCGCGTGCGGTAGCGCCACAGCACCTCGCCGGTGGCGGCGTCGCAGGCGTAGACGAAGTAGGTGTAGGTGCCGAAGAAGACCATGGGCCGCCCGTCGACCACGGCGAAGGCCGGCGTGCTGTCCACCCACGTGCCCACGTTGGTCTCCCAGGCGGTCTCGCCGGTCTCGGCGTCCAGGCAGTAGGCCCAGGCGGTGCGGCCGCCGAGGAAGATGAGCTGGCGGCCGCCGACGCGGGCCACGGAGAGTCCGCCGTGGATCTCCTCGCCGGCGGCGTAGGGCCGGGGCCACAGCTCGCGGCCGTCGCGTGCGGAGAGGGCGTGGACGGCCCCCGGCTCGTAGGGCACGAAGAGGGCCGGCTCGCCGCCCACCGTGCCCAGGCAGGGGGTGTTCACGGCGCCCGTGCCCAGCACGTGGCGCCAGAGGACGAGGCCGCTGGCGGGCTCGATGGCGATCACCTCGCCGCGCTGGACGTTGCGCGGGCCGCTCTGGTCGTTGTTCCACACCCCGCAGAAAAGCCTCGGGCGGCCCCCGACGCGGGCCAGCAGGGGGTTGGCCATCCGGGCCGGGTTGGTGGTCTGGCGCCAGGGGAAGGTCTGGAGCTGCCAGATGCGGCGGTCGGCGTCGGCGGGCAGGCCGGGCCGGGGGTCGAGGGCGTAGATGGACCGGTCGGCGGAGGCCACGAAGAGCATGGGCCGCCCGTCCACCAGGCCGTAGGTGGGGGTGGCGCTCACCGCGTCGCCGGTGTTCAGCGACCACAGCTCCTCGCCGCTCAGCCCGTCGAAGGCGTGGACGGTGTTGTAGTAGGCCCCGATGAAGACCATCGGCTGGCCCTCCACCGTGGCGGCGGAGGGGCTGGAGAAGTAGGGCGTGCCCTCGATGTAGGTGAACAGCGTGGTCGGCGGCGGCGTGGCCCACGCCACGCCGAGGGTCTGCGAGGGCAGTGCGACCGCGGACTGGCCGCGGCGGGCCGGCCCGCCGCCGAACATCGCCCAGTCGGCCCACGGCGATGGGGGCTCGGCCCGGGCGTCGCGCCCGGTGGGCCCCAGGGCGGCCAGCCGCCCTTCCCAGGGCACCAGGAGCGTCGGGCGGCGGCCCAGGACCGCCGCGGCGGGGGCCGCCGGGGCTCCGCTCGCCTCGCGCCGCGCCTCGCCCATCCGATAGCGGGCCAGGAAGCGTCCGTCGCGGGCCGCCAGCAAGTAGGCGTGGCCGTCGTCGCAGACCGCGCACACCGCCGCCTCGCCCCCCACGGCGACCACCACGGGCGACGCCCGCACGCGACCCCCCGTGCGGTAGCGCCAGACCTCCTCGCCCGTCGCCGCGCGGCACGCCACGACCTCGTAGTTCGCCGTGCCGAAGACGACGTGGGGCTCGCCGTCCAGCTCGGCGACGGCCGGCGCCGCCTCCACGGCGGCCCCCGCGTCCGCCCGCCAGGCCCGCTCGCCGGTCCGGGCGTCGAGGGCGTGCACCCATCCCCCGCCCCCGCCCAGGACCACGAGCCGGCGGCCTCCGGCCTCGGCCACCGACGGGCCTCCCGCCGCACCCTCGACCAGGGGCAGCGGCCCGTCCCACAGCGGCTCCCCGTCGCCGGCCGAGACGGCCAGCAGGGCGCGGGCCCCGCGCCCCACCTCGTGCTCGAAGGCCACGAACGCCGCCGGCGTCTCTCCCGCGGCGCCCAGGCACAGGCCGGCGACCGGCCCGGAGCCCAGCGGCCGCCGCCAGCGCACCGCGCCCGACCGCCCGTCCAGGGCCATCAGCTCGGCGCGGCCACCGCCCCGGGGCCAGGCGGCGCAGAAGACCCGGGGCTCGCCGCCGGCCTGGCCGACCGCGAGGTCGGCGAAGCCCACCGCCTCGGCGCCCGACGCCGCGGGGCCGCTCGCCGCACGCCACGCCCGCCGCGCCGCCCCCTGGGGCAACGCGGGGCGCGGGTCCAGGGCCGCTATCGAGCCGTCGGTGCGGGCGGCGAACACCAGGACCCTGCCCCCCATTACAGCGTAGGCCGGTGCGGCGGCGAGCGGCGGCCCGGCGGCGTCGCGCCACAGCTCTTCGCCCGAGGCGCCGTCGAGGGCGCACAACGCCCCATCGGGGCCGGCGACGAAGACCATCGGCCCCCACTGCGTCGTGGCCGCCACGGCCGGGCCCGACGAGGCGTGGGACCAGGCGCGGCCCAGGGTGGGAGAGGGGAACCGGGCCGCGGCGCGGCCCCGCCGGCCCGGGCCGCCGCCGGCCATGGGCCAGTCGGCCCCGCCGCCCGCCGCGCCCGCGGCGCCGAGCGCCAGGAGCAGGGCCAGGCCGGCGGCAGCGGGGCTATGTCTCGTCGCGGCGTCCAAGGGGCTTCCTTCGCCAAGGGGCATGTCGCGTCCCCGTCCGCCGCCAGGGCCGGCCCGGGGGCTCAGGCCTCGCCGGGCGCGTGGCGCGGGGTGTAGCGGATGGTCTGGCGCTTCTCTGGCCGAAGCTCGTTGACCACCTCGAGGGCGTCGACGGGGCACACGTCCACGCAGCGGGCGCAGAAGAGGCACGTCCTGCGGTCGCGGATGCCCAGGGTGATGCACTCGACGGGGCAGACGCTCTCGCACTTGCGGCACTGGATGCACTTCTCGTTGCGGTTGATCTGCCAGGCTCCGTGCTGGCACATGAGGCCGAGGGTGGCGCCCTCGGGGCACAGGTAGCGGCACCAGCCGTTCATCACGATCACGGAGAGCAGGAGGATGCCGAAGCAGGAGATGAGGGAGGCCCATTCGACGTAGGCGGTGAAGAAGACGCAGAAGGGGCCGTTGGCGTAAACGCCATAGATGTAGACGCCGAAGATGGTGGCCAGGCCCACGTAGCGCACCCGGCTCTTGAACGTGTAGTCCTTGCCCCGGTCGGTGAGCACGAAGAGCAGGAGCAGGGCGAGGGCGATGGTGTAGAAGACCATGGCGTGCTCGATGAACGAGAAGGTGGCCGGCTTGGTCTTGTAGGAGCTGTAGAAGATGACGCCCAGGAAGGCCACCGTGAGCCCGTACTTCACGTGCAGCACGATGTCCTGGCGCTTCAGCCGCCGCGTCCACGACGAGAGCTTGGCCAACAGCTCCTGGGTGTAGCCCAGGGGGCACAGCCAGCCGCAGAAGACCCGTCCCACCACCATGGTGAAGGCGATCACGGTGGCGAAGACGATGAAGTACTTGAACGCCTGGAGGTCGTCGCGCCCCAGGGCGTTGGCCCCCAGGATCAGGTCGCGGGTCATGCAGGCGCAGGGATGCACGCCGGCGATGAAGGCCGCCGCGGAGAGGGTCTGGACCCCCCGCCGGGCCCACTGGCGATGGGGGAACTTGCGGCGCAGGAGCAGCGCCGCCAGCAGCGACAGCCCGGCCATCACCAGGAAGGGCGTGAGGTCCAGCGCCGTGTTCCCCAGCGGCACCCACGCCTCGCGCACCGCCTTGCGGATCACCAGGCGGTCGCCTTCCATGTCGAACGGCCATTGGAAGCCCGCGACCACGGCTACTCTCCGTCCCAGGAAAACACGTGGACCGCCGAGGGGGCGAAGCTCAGGCTCACCCGCTGGCCCACCGCCGCGCCCCGGCTGGCATACTCGCGCTTCGTCTGGAGCACCACGAACGCCTCCTGGCGAGTGACCACCCGGTAGCGGACCAGCGGCCCGCGGTCGGACACCGCGTCGACCACCCCCTGGAGCCGGCTGCGGCCCTCCTGCGGGGCCTCGTCGTGGGGCCGGAGGGCGATGAACTCGGGCCGCACGCAGACCCCCACGCGGCCCGTGCGCTCGGTGGCGGCGAGCACGGTGCCGCAGCCCAGCTCGAGGCGGGCCAGCTCGCCGTCGGGGCGGGCGGTGGCCGCGAAGACGTTCTCCATCCCCACGAACCGGGCGACGAAGGCGGAGTTGGGGCGGTCGAACACCTCGTCCTTGAGGCCGAACTGGAGGAGCCGCCCCTCGCGCATCACGCCGATCGACTGGCCCAGCACCCGCGCCGTCTCCTGGTCGTGGGTCACGTGGACGATGGTGACCGCGGTCTGGCGGTGCATGCTGCGGATTTCGCCCCGCAGGGCCTCCTTGGCCACGGGGTCGAGGGCGGCCAGGGGCTCGTCGAGCAGCAGCACGGGCGGCTCGATGGCCAGGGCGCGGGCCAGGGCCACCTTCTGGCGCTCGCCGCCGGAGAGACCCTCGATGTCGCGCTCGAGCAGGGGCTCGAGGCCCAGCAGCGCGGCCAGCTTCCCGATCCGCCGGCCGTACTCGCCCCGCCCCACCCCGTGGTAGCGCAGGCCGTAGGCGATGTTGCTCCGCACCGAGAGGTGGGGGAAGAGCATGGAGAACTGGTAGACGAAGCCGATGCCCCGCCGCTCGGGGGCCACGCGGGTCACCTCGCGGCCCGCCAGCCACACCTCGCCGCGGTCCGGGCGGTTGATGCCCGCCACGGTCTCCAGGAGCACGGTCTTGCCCGAGGCGGTGGGCCCCAGGAGCACGGCGTAGCGCCCCCGCGGGACCTCGAAGCTGATGTCGCGGAGGGCGAAGTCACCCAGCCGCTTGTGGAGTCCGACGACTCGAACCACGGAAGCCGCTCCAGATGGTCGTCACGTTCCGCCACACGGTGCGGGAGGCCAGCAGGTGGAGCCCGGCGAAGACCAGCACGCACAGCAGGATCATGAGGATCGCCAGGTTCAGGCTGGGGCCCTTGACTCCCGAGCGGAGGAACTGCTTGTAGATGCGCACGGGCACGGTCTCGGGATGCTCGGCGATGAAGCTCACCGAGCCGAACTCGCCCACCGCCCGGCCCCAGGTCAGGATGCACCCCATGAAGATGCCCCGCGCCCCCAGGGGCAGGGTCACCCGCCACAGGGTGCGGGCCGGGCTGGCCCCCAGGGTCCGCGAGACGTTCTCCAGCTTGGCGTCCACGGAGCGGAAGGCGGCCTGGGCGGAGCGGATGAGGAAGGGGCAACTGACGAACATCTGGGCGAGCACGATGCCCTTCCAGTTGTCCACCAGCTCCAGGCCCAGCGTCTCCCGCAGCCAGGTGCCCAGCCCCGGCTCCTGGCCCACCAGGAAGACCAGTGCGAGCCCCGCGGCGGGCGGCGGCAGCACGATGGGCAGGTCCACCAGCGCGTCGACCACGCCCCGGCCCGGGAAGTCGCTACGCACCAGGAAGTAGGCCAGCGGCACCCCGAAGAGCAGCACCAGGGCGGTGGCCGTGGTGGCCGTCTTGAGGCTCATCCAGATGGCCCGACGGGTCTCCGCCGGCGCCATCTCCACCTGGGTGGGGGCCCGCCGGGGGCGCCCCTCGGGGCTCCGCGGAGCCGTCACGTCGCCCGAGCCCGTCACGATCACCTTCAGGTCCTGGGGCGAGCGCTGGGTGCTCAGGTGCACCAGCGGAAAGAGCACCACCACCAGCACCACGAAGCCCAGCGCGAAGCACGCCACCAGAAGGTAGCTGTGCCGCTCCCGCGCCTGCCGCACCTCGGCCAGCACCACCAGGTAGAAGGCCGTGAGCACCAGCAGCGCCGCCTCCGCGTAGAACGGAAGCACGAAGTACGCCACCAGCACCACCGCCAGGAAGCCGAACAGCACGGGGATGTGGAAGAACGCACTGGTGACCAGCAGGAACAGCCCGAAATGGAGCTGGCGATGCAGCCCCCCGAACGTGAGCCGCTCCGAGGGCGGCCCCGCGGCCACCGCCGCGAAAAACACCACCAGCACCACGTACCACCCGACATACGCCGCCAAGGCCCGACGCGAAGTCAGGCTGATGTGGAACACCCCGTTGTAGACGTAGAACAGGTGAGCGCACACCAGGAAGCCGTAGAGGCCCGCCCACCGCAGGCTCAGCCCCTCGGCAGGCCACAGCCACGCGGCCAGGGCCAGGGCGAAGGCCAGCGAAGCGGCCAGGAACACCAGCACCTTCGTGCGCACGGCAAGCCCTCGGCGAACGGCCCCGGGTCCTCATCGGCCCGTCCCGCGACATTCAAGCAGAGTCTCTCCCTGTGTGTCAATTCGCTTCCCGCCGTACCGACGTGACGTGGATTTCGTAAGGCTCGGACGGCCAAGCGCTTGGGCCTCGGCTCCGGGCCCCCTCGCCTAGGCGTCGGGGGGCCACGCGGCGCCCTGGGGCGCCTGGGCACACGCCGCCGCCAGCCGCTCGCAGGCCTCGCGGGTGCGGCGGGCCACGGCGGTCGGGTCCTGGGCCCACAGCTCCTCGTTGAACAGCTCGACCGAGAAGTAGCCCTGGTAGCCGGCGGCCTGGACGTGGGCGAGGAGCTGGGGCAGGGGCAAGGCGCCCTGCCCGGGCAGCAGGCGCGGGGCCTGGGCCAGGCGCTCGCGGGGCCCGGGCGGCAGGTCGGCGAGGTGGACGAAGGCGATGGGAGCGCCGGCCAGCCCCTCGAAGCCCGACATCTTGCTATGCCCCGCGCAGAAGTGGTAGACGTCGAAAAGCACGCCCAGGTGGGCGTGGTCGGCCTGGGCCACCAGGCGCGCCGCCGAGGCCAGGGTGCCCAGGAAGGGGGAGGCGGCGATGAACTCGAGGGCCACGGTGAGCTCGAAGCTGGCCGCCAGGTCGGCCACCTCGCCCAGGCGCTCGGCCGCGTGGGCGTAGTCGGCGTCGCTGGGCTCGTCGGGCCCCTCGCCCACGCACACCACGGTGTCGGCGCCCAGCTCCTGGGCCAGCTCGAAGCGGCGCTTGGCCGCGTCGAAGGCCGCCGCCTTCGCCTCCCCCTCCGCGGCGAGCAGCCCGGCCACGAAGCACGCCCCCGTGGCCCGCAGCCCGCGGTCGTCGAGCCGCTCCCGGGCCTCGGCCGGCGAGTGGCCGGCCTCGAGGAACGTCTCGACGTGCGGCAGCCACAGCTCCATGGCGCCCAGGCCGCCGCGAGCACAGGCCTCCACCGCGGTCGGGAAATCCACCTCCCCGAAGGTGATCTCGTTGATGCAGAACTTCACCAGCGCTCTCCTCAGCCGAACACTCTGGCCAGCTCGTCGGAATCGAACCGCGGCAAGGGCTCCCGACGCCCCGCCCGGCACACGCTCACCCCCTCCGAGCGGGGGACCATCCGCCCGATCCGCCGGGCGGGCACGCCCGCGTCCCGGAGGGCCTCCAGGGCCGCCTCGGTGTCCTCGGGCGCGGTGACGGCCAGCAGGGCTCCCGAGGCGATGAGCCCCATGGGGTCGAGGCCCCACCGGCGGCACAGGGCCTCGGCCTCGGGCAGGACGGGGATGGCCTCGGCCTCCACGGCCACGCCCAGGCCCGCGGCGTCGGCCAGCTCGTGCAGGCCGGTGGCCAGGCCCCCCTCCGTGGGGTCGTGGAGGGCGTGGGGGTGGACGGCCTGGCAGATGGCCGCCGCGTCGGGCACCACGCTGAGGCCCGGGTCGTCGAGGAACCGGCGGGCGCGGGCCACCAGCTCGCGGTCCTCCACCTCCCGGCCCCGCTCGCGAGCGAGGATGGCGGCCCCCTCGATGGCGATGCCCTTGGTCAGCACCACCTCGTCGCCGGCCCGGCCGGCGTCGTTCGAGACCAGGCCCTCGCGGGTGGTCTCGCCGAGCATGTGGCCCACCACGATGGGACGGCCGAGGCCGTAGGTGATCTCGGTGTGGCCCCCGCAGAGGGCCACTCCCAGGGCCTCGGCGGAGTCGGCCAGGTCGCGGAAGATGCTCTCCGCCATGGCCTCGGTGGCCTCGCCCTCGGGCAGCAGCACGGTGGCCAGGAAGAAGCGGGGAGCAGCCCCCAGGCAGGCCACGTCGTTGGCGTTGATGTTCACCGCGTACCACCCGATGCGGTCGGTGGCGAAGGTGATGGGGTCGGTCTTGGCCACCACCACGCGGCCGGCGAAGTCCAGCGCCGCGGCGTCCTGGCCGATGGCCGGGGGCACGAGCACGCGCGGGGAGCTGGGACAGAGCCGCAGCAGGCGCCGGAGGCAGGCGCTGGGCAGCTTTCCCACGGGCAGGCGCATGGGCGGCGCTCCCCCAAGGCCTCCCCTTACAAAGTTTTACGCCCCGTTACGCTTCCACACGCGGCGTCTGCCGCCGCCGCTGCCGCCCGCCGGAAGCCGCCCAAGGCCGCCCCCCATGTCATCATCGCGGCGCAGCACCGACCCGCGGCGACCACGCGGGCATTATAGGCGAAACCGGCTCCGTTGCAACCGTTGAATCTCCATCCCCAGACGAGTAGAATAGCTCCGAACTGCCCCGAAAGGAGGTGCCATGGCTTCCCGTCTGCACGCTGCGCTGCTGAGCCTCGCCCTGGCCACGCCCGCGGCCGGCCTCGCCGCCGAGGCCGACGCGCTGTTCAACCTGGCCAACGGCTTCTTCATCCGCAAGGAATACGACCTGGCCATCGAGACCTACCAGAAACTCCTCGAAAACCATCCCGACTTCCCCAAAGCCCACGCCGCGCTCTACTACCAGGCCCGCTGCTACTACGACAGCGCCCGCTACGCCCAGGCCGAGCCCCTGTTCCGGAAGCTCCTCGACCAGTTCCCCAGGAGCGAGAACGCCCCCAAGGCCCTCTTCCTCCTCGCCGACGCCTGCCTCAAGCAGGCCCAGAAGGCCGAGGGCCAGCCGGAGGTGCGAAAGCAGAAGAAAGCGCAGGCCGCCGAAGCCCTCCTCGACCTCGCCGAGCGATTCCCCGACTACGCCCAGACCCCCCAGGCACTCCACCTGGCCGGCGACACCCTCTACGAGCTACGCCGATACAAGGATGCCGCGGCCGCCTACAGCACCCTCGTCGAGAAGCACCCCGACTACGACCAGGCCGCCTACGCCCACTACTCCCTGGGCTGGAGCCGCTACCAGGCCAAGGACTACGAGGGCGCCCTGGCCGCGTTCGGCCAGGTGGTGGCCGACTTCCCCCGCTCGCCCTACGCCGCCGAATCGCAATACAAGGTGGGCGAGTGCCACCTCGACCTCGATGCCTACGCCGAGGCCATCGCCGCCTTCCAGAGGACCCTCGACGACTTCGCGGACAGCGATTACGCCGACGACGCCCTCCTCGGCATAGGCCGCGCCCACTTCGAGCAAGAGAAGTTCGCCCAGGCCGCCGAGACCTTCCAGAGCGTGGCCACCCGCTTCCCCGACAGCCCCCAGCGGCCCCGCGCCCTCTACGACGCGGGCAACAGCCTGTTCCACGCCGGCCAGCCGGCCAAGGCCAAGCCCCTGTTCGACCAGGTGCTGGAGCTGGAGCCCGGGCCCGCCCTGGCCGCCAAGACCCGCTACGCCCGCGGCCATTGCTACCTCCAGACCGGCGAGCCGGAGCGCGCCGTCGAGGCCTTCGCCGCCTCCCTCGAGGCCCCCGCCCTGGAGCCCAATCGCCCCCGCGTGGCCTTCAGCCTGGCCGAGGCCTACTTCGCCGCCCAGCGCTACGACGACGCCGCCGAGGCCTACAACGCCGTGCTGGAGAACTACCCCCGCGAGCCCGTCGCCGCCGAGGCCCTCAGCGCCCTGGCCTTCTGCCGCCGCGAGCAGGGAAACCTGGCACAAGCCATCGACGCCGCCACCCGGTTCGTCGAGCGCTACGAGCCCGACCACCCGCTCTACAAGACCACCCTCTTCGCCCTCGGCGAATTCCAGTTCGCCGCCGAACGCTACAAGGACGCCAAGGCCACCTTCACCCGCCTGCTCGAGCTCGGACCGCCCGAGAGGAAGGCCGACTGGACCCTCTACCGCCTGGCCTGGACCCACTGGAACCTCGAGGAGCTGGACGCCGCGGCCGCCGCGGCCCGCAAACTCGTCCGACAGCACCCCCGCTCCGACCTGGCCCCCGAGGGGCTGTGCCTCCTGGCACGGGTGGCCGAGAAACAGGGCCAGCCCGACCAGGCCGCCGCCCACTACGCCCAGTGCATCGAGACCTATCCCGACCACCCCTACGCCGCCGTGGCCCGCTTCGACCTCGGGCTCCTGGAGTTCAACCGCAAGAGCTTCCAGGAGGCGGCCACCCACCTCGCCGCATTCGTCCGCGACCACCCCGACCACGAGAGCTTCCCCGAGGCCCTCCTCCACCTCGCCGAGGCCCTCTACGAGACCAAGGACTACGACCAGGCCCTCCAGCGCTTCACCGCCTTCCTGGAGAAGGCGCCCGACCACCCGCTGGCCGCGCGGGCCCGCGACGGCCTCGCCTGGACCCATCGCGCCCTCGACCAGCGCGACCAGGCCGTGGCCCAGTTCCTCGCCCTCGTCGAGGAGCATCCCCGCAGCGAGCTCGCCCCCAAGGCCCTCTTCACCGCGGCCACCGTGCGGACCGAGCAGGACCAGCACCAGGCCGCCTCCGAGCTCTTCGCCCGCGTGGCCGCCGACTATCCCGACCACGAGCTGGCCACCGAGGCCACCTACAGCGCCGCCAGCGCCCTCTACAACGCGGGAGCGCAGGCCCAGGCCGCCAAGGCCCTCGCCGACTTCCTCGAGGAGCACGGGGACAGCGAATTCGCCGACGACGCCCTCTACGACCTCGCCTGGGCACGCCGCGAGCTGGGCGAGGCCGACGCCATGGCCGCCGCCCTCGACCGCCTGCTCGAGAAGTTCCCCGACAGCCCCTGGGTCCCCGGAGCCCACTTCCTGCTCGGCGAGCGCCTCTACGCCCAGGAGAAGTACGCCGAGGCCGCCACCCACTACGCCGCCTGCGCCGAGGGCGCCGAGGGCGACCAGCTCGAAAAAGCCCTCTACAAGCTCGCCTGGGCACACTACCTGGGCGACCGACTCGACGACGCCGCCCAAGCCTTCGACCGACTGCTGGAGGCCGCGCCCCGCAGCGCCTTCGCCGCCGAAGCCCACTACGTCGTAGGCCTCATCCGCCAGCGCCAGGACCGCCACGAAGACGCCCTGGCGCGCTTCGCCAAGGCCCTCGGGGCCGGCCCCAGCCCCGAATACCACGAGAAGGCTCTCTACCAGACCGGCCAGTCCCACCAGGCCCTCGGCCAGTGGGCCGAGGCCCTCAACAGCTACCAGGCCGTGCTCGAGGACCACCCCGAGCGCAAGCTCCGCCTCGACGCCACCTACGGCGTGGGCCTCGCCTCCCAGCACCTGGGGGCCTACGTCGACGCCCGGGAGGCCTACCAGCAAGTCATCGCCGCCACCAAGAGCGAGCTGGCCGCCCGGGCCCAGTACGGCCTGGGCGAGTGCGACTTCCTCGAGGGCGACACCAAGGAGGCCATCGCCAAGTTCCTCGCCGTCGAGATCACCTACGCGTATGACAAATGGCGGGCCGCCTCCCTCCTCAAGGTCATGGAGTGCCACGCCAAGCTGGGCAATGCCGAGCGCGTGCGCTACTACCACAAGCAGCTCGCCGAGCAGTTCCCCGAAAGCGAGTTCCTCCCCGAGGCCAGGAAGCTCGTCGAGGGCCTCGAGGCCGAGGGGCCGCCCGAGTAGCTGGCCGCCTCGGCTGCGCGATAGGTCCTATAGGACCTATAGGACCTATCGAACACCCCCCCTCCTCAGTGGGGATAGAGAACGGGGGGGAACTTCCTGGCAGGAAGCTCCCCTCCGCGTCGCCCTTCCGGGACTCCAGCGCGCCCCTCGGCCCGACTAGTCGGCTCGGGGGCCGCGGGGGCCGCCGCGCCGGCGGCCGAAGGGACGGCCCTGGCCGGCGCCGGGACGGCCGGGGCGCTCGAGCCGCCGCGGCCCGCCCTCCTCGCGTCGTTCCTGCCAGCGCTTGCGGACGGCCTCGCAGGCCGCTTCCCGCTCCTCGGGGCCGAGCC